>NZ_CAKZOT010000091.1 GCF_937138205.1 uncultured Rhodospira sp.
AGACGATCTTGCCCGGATGGACGTTCTTCTTGGTCCAGCTCATCTCGGAGACGTGCACCAGACCCTCGACGCCCGGTTCCAGCTCCACGAAGGCGCCGTAGTCGGTGATGTTGGTCACGCGGCCCGCGAACACCGTGCCGACCGGGTACTTGGCGGCCACGCCCTCCCACGGATCGGCCTCCAGCTGCTTCATGCCCAGGCTGATGCGCTGGGTGTCGGGGTTGAAGCGGATCACCTGCACGCGCACCGTCTGGCCGATGTTCAGGGCCTCGGTCGGGTGGTTGATGCGCTTCCACGAAATGTCGGTGACGTGCAGCAGGCCGTCGACGCCGCCCAGGTCGACGAAGGCGCCGTAGTCGGTGATGTTCTTGACCACGCCGTCCAGGATCTCGCCTTCCTTCAGGCGTTCCAGCAGCTTGGCCCGCTCCTCGGCGCGCGTCTCTTCCAGCACCGAACGGCGCGAGACGACGATGTTACCGCGCGTGCGGTCCATCTTCAGGATCTGGAACTCGAACGGCTGCCCCATCAGCGGGGTGACGTCGCGCACCGGGCGGATGTCCACCTGGCTGCCGGGCAGGAAGGCCATGGCGCCGGACAGGTCCACCGTGAAGCCGCCCTTGACCCGGCCGAAGATCTGCCCCTTGACCCGCTGGCCGTCGTTGTAGGCCTTCTCCAGCTCGTTCCAGGCTTCCTCGCGGCGCGCCTTGTCGCGCGACAGGATGATGTTGCCGTCCCGGTCCTCGTAGCGCTCGACGAAGACGTCGATGGGATCGCCGGGCCTGAGCTCGGGGTCCTCGCCGGCCTTGGTGAATTCCTTCAGGGGCACGCGGCCCTCGGACTTCAGGCCGACATCGACGACGATGTGATCGTTGCGGACGGCGATCACCGTGCCTTTGATGACGGTGCCTTCAAGATTGGTGTTTTCGCCCAGGGTTTCGTTCAGGAGCGCCTCGAAGTCTTCCTTGAAGTCCTCCGTGGCGGGCATTTGGGTGGCGGCGTCGGCCATGGGGTCCGTATCCTTTCGGGTGGTCTGATGATATTCCGGCCAGCCGGTTGGGTCCGGCGGTCTTTGTGGCAGGGATTTCGGTCGGGTAAACCTCAGTCGCTGGATGAGCCGCAGGCGCCACGCGCGCGCGCCCCGGCCAGGACCAGCGCGGCGGCCAGGGCGCCGTCCTGGTCCAGATCGGTGGTGTCCAGTACGACGGCATCGTCCGCGGCAACAAGCGGTGCAACGCCGCGAGACGAATCCCGGGCGTCACGGTCCTTCATATCCTGAAGAACGCGCGACTCTATAACCTCCAAACCGCGCGCCCGCAACTCCAGAAAACGCCGATGCGCCCGCGCTTCCGGGCTTGCCGTGACGAACAGCTTCACCGGCGCACCCGGACAGACCACCGTGCCGATGTCCCGCCCGTCCAGCACGGCGCCGGCGGTGCCTGCCGGCGGTTTGGCCGCGAACGCGCGCTGGAAGTCGAGCAGCGCGGCCCGCACCGCCGGCATCGCGGCCACGCGCGAGGCGGCGTCGCCGGCGGCCTCGCCGCGCAGGTCGGGGTTCGACAGGTCCGACGGTGAAAGCGCGCGCGCCGCCCGTTCGGCTGCCGCCGGGTCGTCGGGATCGCCACCCGCCCGGCGCACGGCCCATCCCGTCGCGCGGTAGAGCAGGCCGGTGTCCAGATAGGCCAGACCCAGCCGCACCGCCAGGGCGCGGGCCAGTGTCCCCTTGCCGGCCGCCGCCGGGCCGTCGATGGCCACCACCAGGGAGGGCGCGCCGTCCGACCAGTCCCCCAGCCATGCCGGCGTCGCCGGCCAGTTGGCGGCCAGGGCAGCGGCCGTGGTCTCGGACTCGCCCGTGACGGTCAGGCGGACCCGCGCGCCCGCAGGCGCGACCGCCACCGGCACAGCGAACGCCGCCAGCAGGTCCGCCACCACGGCGGCGAGGCCCGGGGGCAGGGGTGCGCTGGTGTGGCCGGGTGCCGTCAGGCCGACACACAGCCGGGCCAGGGCCAGCGGCCAGGGTTCTGCCGTCGGATCCTCGGGGGCCGACGGCGCCATGGGCCGGGCGCGGCCACGCAGGGTGACGGGAGTCCCGGTGCCGGCCGCCATCACCGTGGCACCGCAGCCCTCCAGCAGCGCGGCCAGGCCGGCCGGCAAGGCCGCGCCGGTCACGACGGCGGTCAACGGATGTCCCGCCAACAGGCCGCACAGCGGGACCAGCGCGCCGGCGGTCTCGACCCGCAGCGGCGCCTCGGGCTCGCGCAGGCCGCCGAGGCCGCGCCCGTCGATGGTCGTCCAGGCCTTCGCGCCGGTCTCGCTCATCCGGGCGCCCAGGGCCGCCGCCAAGTCAGTGGTCCCCGGCGGCGCCACGGCCGCCGGCAGCCGGCTGGTGCCTGCTGTCGCGGCGGCCAGAAGCACCGCCAGGGTGGAGGCGGCGGCGGTCTCGTCGGCGGACAGGCCGAAGGGAGAAAAGACTCCGCTGTGGGCGGGCATCTCGGTCACGGGTCGGGCTCCGGCGGCGTTGGAAAACGAGGGTGCGCCGGCGGTTTATCACGGCGGCACACGGGGCGACAGGGGAACGGCGCCGGCGGCGCATCAAACCGCGCGAAGGGCGTTGACTTGGCCCGGCGATGATGGCAAACGCGCCACTCTTGCCGGTCGCGTCCGCCCTTGCG
Source organism: uncultured Rhodospira sp. (assembly GCF_937138205.1). Classification (GTDB taxonomy): domain Bacteria; phylum Pseudomonadota; class Alphaproteobacteria; order Rhodospirillales; family Rhodospirillaceae; genus Rhodospira. The sequence continues at coordinate 2,670 of NZ_CAKZOT010000091.1, forward strand.
TCCAGGGACCGCCCCAGGGTGGAGGCGCGATGGCCGGCCGGAAGGAGCGATTGGGCCAGACGGGCGCCTCCGTTACCCGATCGCCGGGTGCAGAGCTTCAAGGAGATCCAGGGTGGCCAAGCCGGAATGGGGAACCAAACGGACGTGCGGCTCCTGCGGGGCCCGGTTCTATGACATGCGGCGCCAGCCCATCGTCTGTCCGAAGTGCGACGCGCTGTACGAGGAAGAGGCTCCGGCCCGGCCCCGGCGTGTCAAACCGGCCCCGCCGGAAAAGAAGCCGAAGCCCGCGCCGGTGGTCGAGGAGGCCTCGGATCTTGAAGAGTCCGCCGAGCTGGAAGACGCCGATCTCGACGAGACCAACCTCGACACCGACGACGACAAGACCGAGGACATGATCGAGGACGCGTCGGATTTGGGCGAGGACGACGAGGACATGGCCGAGGTCATCGAGCACCTGGACAGCGACACCGACGACACCTGAGGCACGGAACGGGACGGCCGTGGCGTTCCGGGCGCCTAGTGTAGGGCAAAAAAGGGCGCGGCGCGCCGCATTTTCCGCTTGCCCCGCCGGGGCGAAAACCCTAAGTTCCCGGGCCTCGACGGCAGCGCCGCCGTCGCCCTCCGGACCCGGCACCCCAAGGCCAGGTCACACGATATCCTGGGGCCGTAGCTCAGTTGGGAGAGCGCTACAATGGCATTGTAGAGGTCAGGGGTTCGATTCCCCTCGGCTCCACCATTTTTGTTCGCACCTTGCCGCCCGCCAACCCAAGGTGCTGGCACCGGTTCGAGGCTACGCCTCTCACCTCCACCATTTTTCTTTTACGCGCACCCGCCACACCAACCCTGCGCGGGTGGCTCGGCCGGGCCTTCTGGCGTGAAAGACCCTGCCGTTTCAGGACCTTCGACATGTTCTGGAGCGACATGGTCTTGCCGAGGCGTCGTTCCATCCAGCGAACCTGGCTCTCGCGAGTCCAGGTGCGCACGCCGTCCACGGCCGGGTCCGGGCCCGCAAAGACCGCCGCCTTCAGGACCGCCTGCTCGCTCTCGGTCAGGCGTTCGGGCGGACGCTACGAGTGCAGTGACGCCGTCAAGGGTTTCACCCTCGACGGCAAACGTCGCTGCACAACTTATACCGGGCGACGATAAGAATGACTCGTCCGACCAGGGTCTCTTCGGCGCGCCGATGATGCTGAGTCTTTGTTTTTCTCGCCGCAGCGCCCCTTCGGGGCGTGCGGCTCCGCGGCCCTGGCCGCCCTCAGGGCGGCCATACTTGGTCGGCGCCGCAAAGCGGCGCCGTGGGCGCCGGCCCCAGGTTGAAAAAGCTGGCGTCGCAAAGCGACGCCAAGGTCGCGCCGGCCGCCCGACGAAAAGGTCATCCTTTTCGTCGGGCGGTGTTAATGAATCGAGTGCATTTTTGGTCCAGACAAATGATGTTCGTTGCATCTCTTGTCTGGATCAATGCCCGAGGGCCGACCAAACAGGTCGCCCCCCCCTTGGCATTGGAGCGGATGACCGCGTTCCGCAGGGACTGCCGGTCTATTCCGGCCGCGCGCGCCGCTTCGGCCCGGGACATTTCGTCCAGAACAATTTGTCCAGCACATTTGCGGCGGCTTAGGCCCACGCCGCCGCTCGTCCCCGGGACCCCTCCTGCCCAGAAACGAGACGCTCTGGGCGCCGGCCCTCTCCAACGTGAAGTGCGTTCCACATCGGCTCACCCCTACATCTGGTGAGCTTCACGGAATCACAAACCGGCCCCATTTGGGAATCCCTCGCGAATCGGCTCGTCCGTGCGGCGGTATGACTTATCGCCAGACCGTCAGGGACGGCCCTCGCAGGAAGGCTGAGCGCTGCGATGTTCCGCGATCCAGGCGGAGCCCCGTTCTTTGTACCGGCGGCGTTGGTCGCGTCCGACCTTCTCCTGGAACACAGCGAGAAACGCGTCCAGGTGGGGCCGCAGCGGATCCTCGGCGCCGGTCAACGCGTCGGCGATGACCAGGAACAACTGGGCTGTTTCCGCCGAAGGAGCCACCCCGAGCCCGGCCGCGTAGGCCTCCGCGACGGCCAGGGCCGCCCGCCCGCTGCCATTGGCGGCGGCACGTTCCAGCAGGTCGAGCCCCTTGGCCTCGTCGCGCGCGACGCCCCCGAGCCCTTCGAGATAAACAAACCCCAGGTCGGTAGCGGCGTCGGGAAGGCCGATGGCGGCGGCGTCCTCCAAGTGCGGCAAGGCATCCTTGACCTTGCCCTGCCGCAGAAGCTGTGTCGCCTTGCGTTGCGCGGCGCAAGCTCGCCGAACCGCCTGGTCGGCATCCGGTTCCGTCAGGAACGAACGCACGTGCGACGGGGTCGGCGGCGCGATGGGCGCCGGCTCCGGTTCGGCGCGCCCGTTCCCTTGGCCATGCAGCAGGGCGAGCAGACTCCCGCCGGGGGTTGGCGGCGGTGTCTCAGTGGGCCCCTGGCGTTGGGAGGCGGACGGTTGGTCGGATGCGGTGGACGACCCGGAGGCCTTTGGCGATTCGGTCTCAGCCGGCGGTTCGGTCTCGGCCAGCGGTGCGGGCTTCGGCGGCGGTTCGATCTCTTCAACCGGATCGTCCAACGGCTGCGGGCGATCCAACGCGGCCAGCCGATCCCAGTAAACGGACAAATGGCGCGTTACGATTTCGTTGTAGCGGTCAGACTCTTTGAGCGCCTTCAGCCCGGCATTGAAGCGGTAGAGGAAAGTGGTGCCGCGCGGGTGGGTCTTTGAAATCAAAACGTGCAGGCCCTGGATCGAGATGGGCTGGGGCAGTTCCTTGACCTGTTCGTTCAGGCCCATCTCGCGCACGGTCAGACGCCCCAGGAACTCGTTGAGCGTCACGCCGTCCACCGCGCCGTCGACAAGCATCCGGAAACAGGCCTCGACCGAGTCGGGCTGCTCAAGCCGGATCCGGTTTTCGCTCAGCCAGCGCCGGCCCTCGCGGTCCAGGTCATGGGTGTAGTATCCATTCGGCCGGCAGATGGTGAGGCCTTCGATGTCACTGTCCGTCTCGAACCGGAGGTCGGACCCGGCTCGCACGAACAGCAGGACCAGCATCTCGAAGATCTGATCAGAGAAATGGAAATTCTGGCAGCGCTTGTGGTCGCGGTTCTCCTCGCAGTTCGGGCGCAACCAGGGAAAGCCCACGTCAAACGTCTTGTCGTCGAGAAGCGGAAACAGGTGCTTTGACCAGTCGTCTTCCCAGGACACCGAGAATGTCACCGGCGACGGGCTGACCTCGAAGGCGGCGTTGACCAACTCGGTGACCAGACCGCCGCCGAGCCAGTCCCGATCCGTGAACGGGGCATAGCCGCCCCCCGTCAGGCACCGCAACTGGGCCTGCCCCTCGCGCCGAAGGGGGGTCGGGTCGGCCCGCCCTTCCCCATCCAGACAAGGGATCGTCAGCCGCGTTCCGGGCAACAGGATCGATGGATTCCGCCCTATTTCAGTCTGGTTCGTGTAGTAGATTGATGACCATCGATCTTGATCACCATAGTACAGGACCGCGAGCGAGCGCAGCGTCTCGCCCCGCTCGGCGACGTGCACATGACCGCAGGTTTCGGCGTGCGCCTCGGCGTCCAGGATTCCGCTCGCCACAATCGCGACGAGTCCGCCGATGGCCCACGCGAGACGGCGTCCGTCGTGACAAAAGCTGCCGAGACGCACCTGCATCATGATCTCCAACCCTCTTCGCATCACAGCGGAGCGCCGTAAAAGTATTCGGCCAGCGTCCGTCGCATTCGACGCGTCACTGGTATTTTTCCCAGAACGCGCTCAGGTGCCGGTCAACGATCTCGTTGTAGACGCCGGACGCCTTGATCTGCGCCAGCCCCTCGTTGACCGCCGCGATTAGGTCGCTGGCCCAGGGGTGGTCGCGATGAGCCAGAACGTACAGGCCCTCGATCGATAGCGGCCGTGTTTGATTGACGGTCACCGCATCCATGATCTCCAGACGCAGGATGGCCTCGCGCCCCGTGAACTCGTTCAGGGCCACCGCGTCGACCTCGCCGTCGAGCAGCAGTTGGAAACAGTCGTCAACACTCTCCGGCTGCTTCAACGTGATCAGGCCATCCGCCAGCCAATTCCTGCCGTCTTTGTCGAGGTCGTGCGTGTAGTAGCCGTCGGGGCGGCACAGGGTCTTTCCGACCATGTCCGCGTCCTCATTGAACTCGATGGGGTCGTCCGCATCGACGAACAACAGAACCAGCATCTCGAACATCGGCTCGGAAAACAGGAAAGATTTGCAGCGGAGTTGCTCGGGATTTCCGACGCAATTGGGGCGCAACCAGGGAAAGCCGAGATCGTAGGCGCCGTTGCTGAGCAGGGGATCGAGATGACTGGACCAGTCATTGATCCAGTCGATCCGGTGGGCCTTCACACCGGGCGCCCGCGACATCACCCGGTCGACAATGCCGGTGATGAGGCCACCTTCCGCGAGAGAGCGGTCGGTGAACGGCTTGTAGTCGTCGGCCGTCAGAAGCAGGACCTCGCGTCCTGGTTTGTCCACCACCTCACCGGATGCGTCATTGTTGGCATCCGAGGCGTCCGACATCGTCGCCCGGACCTGACGAAAAGACCGCGTCATCCCCTCACCGGAGCCAGCCGAGGCCCCACCGGAGATGTCCGCGCCGGCCGCCTGATCCACTCCGGACTCGAGGCACGGAATCCGGAGCTCGTCACCGATCCGCAGGCGGAAGGGGGTCAGGCCGAGGAGGGAAATGTTCGCGTGGTGAAGGACGGTCCACTTGCGCGTATCTCCATAGACCGCCCCCGCAATTGTCGAGAGGGACTCGCCGGCACCGACGGTGTAGCTGCCGCCGCAGGTCTGTGTCTGCGCCAGCGCGGGTGTTGCCGCCCAATGAGCCAGGGCCACGAGAGCGATCAGCAGAAACCGCATGTCTTCAGGCCTCCTCGAGCCATTGCCATCTTTGTGCTTCCGCGCACCCGTTTCTGTGCCGAGTCGACACTGTCAACACTCAACACGCAAGCCGCTGTCGTCCAGTCCCAACGGTTTGCTTCGTTCCGAAACAGCGGTTTTTCGACTCGAGCCTCCGCTTCCCCTAGCGCGAAGACTGTCGGACAATCCCACGCCGCAGCCATACAGCCGATTTCGGCGCAAGCGTAACCATTGCTCCGTCTGGCCGCAAACAGGAATGTTCGTGCTCAACGTCAGTGGCGTGGGAGAGGCGAACCCTGCGCGGTGTCACCATGCCAGCGGCTGCCGTCTTGCCAAGGGCAGGCCCGGCGCGTATCACCACGCTCGTTTCGCAGTGAGGCACAAGAGCGATCATGACTCCCTGGCTGACGGTCGTCGGCATCGGCGAGGACGGCTTGGCGGGCTTGGGCAAGGCCGCGCGGCGGGCCGTGCGGGAGGCGCCCCGTTTGATGGGCAGTCCCCGCCACCTGGGCCTGGTGCCCGACATCCCCGGGCAGGTCCGGGAGCCCTGGCCCACGCCCTTCGCCGAAGGATATGACCGCGTGCTGGGCCACCGGGGCACCCCGCTGTGCGTGCTGGCCAGTGGCGACCCAATGTGGCACGGGCTGGGCGCCGCCCTGGCGCGGCACGTTCCCCCCGCCGAGATGCGCGTCTTCCCCGCGCCTTCGTGCGTGTCGCTGGCGGCGGCGCGGCTGGGCTGGGCGCTGCACGCGGTGGCCACCCTGCCCCTGCACGGCCGGCCCGTGGCCACGCTGCACCCGCTGCTGCACGCCGGGGCGCGCCTGCTGCTGCTGGCGGATAACCGCGACACCCCGGCCCAGGTCGCAGCCCTGCTGACGGCGCGCGGCTTCGGTGCCAGCGCCCTGAGCGTGCTGGAGCACCTGGGCGGACCGCGCGAACGCCGCCTGGACGGCACCGCCGCCGCCTGGGCGCACCCGCCGGGCGCCGACCTGGCGGTGATCGCGGTGGCCTGTGCCGCCGACCCCGGCACCGACGGCGGCCTGTCGCGGTTGGCAGGGCTGCCCGACGAGGCCTTTGACCACGACGGCCAGATCACCAAGCGCGACGCCCGCGCCATCACGCTGGCGCGACTGGCGCCGCGTCCGGGCGAGCTGTTGTGGGACGTCGGGGCGGGCTGCGGATCCATCGGCGTTGAATGGATGCGCGCCGATGCCACGTGCCGGGCCATCGCCATCGAAGTCCGCGCCGACCGTCGCGACCACATCGCCCGCAACCGCGAGGCCCTGGGTGTGCCGGGACTGGTGATCATCGCCGGCGAGGCCCCGGCGGCGCTGGACGGCCTGGAGCCGCCGGACGCGGTATTCCTCGGCGGTGGTGTGACCGTACACGGTCTGGTCGAGGCCTGCTGGGTGGCGCTGAAACCCGGCGGCCGGTTGGTGGCCAACGCCGTCACCCTGGAGGGCGAGGCGGCGCTGGTGGCCGCGCGGGCGCGCCTGGGCGGCAGCCTGACCCGGCTGTCGGTGGCGCAGGACCGGCCGCTCGGCGGCTTTCGGGGATGGCACCCGGCCGTTCCGGTCACGGTTTTCAGCGTCACCAAGCCCCACGCCGATCCCACCGGGGAGGCCGCCGCGTGAAAACCCTCCTGCTCATCGGCATCGGCCCGGGCGATCCGACGCTGTACGACGGCACCTTGCAGACCCTGCGCGACCTGATCGACGAGGGCCGCGAGGACCTCGCGGTCGAGGTGATCCCCGGCATCACCTGCATCCAGGCCCTGACCGCCAAGCACCGCATTCCGCTTAACCGCGTGTGCGAGGCGGTCGTCATCACCACGGGCCGGCAGATCGAAAGCACCGATCCGGCGGCGGTTCACAACAGCATCGTCATGTGGATGCGCGCGACGCGTTCCAGCGGCTGCGCGGGTCACGGTTCCGTGCGACTGCGGCGGCTCAGCCAAAGCCCTAATCCTTCAACGTCATCGGCAGGCCGGCGGCGATGAACAGCACCCGCTCGCACGCCGCCGCCACGCGCTGGTTGAGAAGCCCGGCCTCGTCGCGGAAGCGCCGTCCCAGCGGCGTGTCCGGCACCAGGCCCAGGCCCACCTCGTTGGCCACCAGCACTACCGGCGCCGACCGGTCGGACAGGGCAGCCAGCAGGCGGTCGGTGTGGCCGTCGATGTCGGCGTCGTCCAGCAGCAGATTGGTCAGCCACAACGTCAGGCAGTCCACCAGGACCGGCCGGTGCGCGTGCTCGGCCAGGGCGGCCGGCAGGGCGACCGGGACCTCGACCGACTCCCACGCATCGCCGCGCCGCGCCTGATGGCGGCGCACGCGGGCGTCCATCTCCGGATCGTCGCCCCAGGGGCGGAAGGTGGCGACATAGAGCGGCGTGGCGCCGGCCGCCCGCGCCGCCTCTAGAACGAGCGCCTCGGCGTGGCGGCTCTTGCCGGAGCGGGCACCGCCCAGGATCAACGTGCGGGGGGGAAGGGGCATCGCGTTCCCTCAACACGAACGGGGCGCGCCATCGGCACGCCCCGCCATCGCAAGACACTGGTGCGGCGATCCGCTTAGCGCGAGTAGTACTCGATCACCAGGTTCGGTTCCATCTGCACCGGATACGGCACGTCGGCCAGCTTCGGCTGGCGCAGGAAGGTGCCGGTGGTGCCCTTGTCGTCCATCTGGATGTAGTCCGGCACGTCGCGTTCGGGCGAGCCGATGGCCTCCATCACCAGGGCCATCTCGCGCGACTTTTCCTTGACCTCGATCACGTCGCCCTCGCGCACCTGGTACGAGGGGATGGTCACCGTGCGGCCGTTGACCTTGATGTGGCCGTGGTTGATGAACTGGCGCGCGGCGAACACCGTCGGGACGACCTTCATGCGGTAGACCACGGCGAGCAGGCGGCGTTCCAGCAGGCCGATCAGGTTTTCGGAGGTGTCGCCCTTACGGCGCGTGGCCTCCTCATAGGTGCGGCGGAACTGCTTTTCCGAGATTTCGCCGTAGTAGTTCTTCAGCTTCTGCTTGGCCATGAGCTGCACGCCGAAGTCGGAGGGCTTGCGGCGGCGCTGGCCGTGCTGGCCGGGGCCGTACTCACGGCGGTTGATAGGGCTCTTCGGGCGGCCCCAAAGATTGACGCCCAGGCGGCGGTCGATCTTGTACTTGGCGGAATGACGCTTGCTCATATGGCGGGACACCTTCATCGAGGTTGTTGTCTGGGCGGCCGCTGTTGGTTCTTTTCGGGCGGCCTGTTCGTGTCCCGGGTGCCACGCCTCTTCGGGGAAGAGGCAGGGTCGGCGCGATCCCGCCCCTGTCGGACGGGATCGGGCGGCACGGGCCAGACACGCGCGCGTCGGCCAACCCTTTCGGGCTCCGCCTGTCCGGGAAGGAAAGGGCGTGTCTACGCCACACGCGCGGCGGGGTCAAGGTGGGGATTCAAGGTTTCCCGATGAGGGCAATGGCCTTGCGCCGCACCGCCGCCAGTTCGGCCGGCGCGGCCCGGCCCTTCGGCGCCGCCTGACTGAGCACCAGCGCGGGCCGGCGGCCGCGTTGCTCATGACCGGCCTGGGGATCGAACGCCAGCCAGACCACGTCCCCCGCGTCGGGAACGAACCGGTCCGCCATCAAAGGCTCTCGCCTCCGACCGGCGGGCCGAAGTCCACCGGGTCGTGCCGATTCTCCGGCGTGATGGCGTCAATCAGGGCATCGATATCGGGGGCGGCGTCGGGCAGCGGCTCGACGAGGATGCGCCCCTGCTCCGCACGGATGTCCACCGGCTGGTCGGGGCGCAGGTTGGCCTCTCGCAGAACGGCAGCCGGAATCCGTACTGACGCGATGCTCCCCCGGAGTCGAACGACACCTCGCATACCTGATCCTCGACCGTGCGGTTCATCCGATCCCTATCATAGGGCATTCCGCGCCGCGTGGAAATCCGGCGCGCGCTCACACCACCCCCGGCAGCCACGGCGCCGACCACGGGAGCGCCAGGATCAGCGCCAATGGGCCGATCCTGGAAGAGCGGCCACCCGCCCGCCAACGTTCAGCCGGACGGAAATGCCTCGCAGGCGATGCCGTCGTTGTCGGCGTCAAGCCACGGCCAATACCCTGGCTCGCCACGATCAGCCGGGGCCACATCGACGGACCGGGCATAGGCGCATCCCGGCATGGCAGCGATGTGCCGCAGGGTTTGCCAGGGCGGCCACGGCGACAGCACGGACATCCACAAATACCCCGCCAAAACCAGGAAGACCGGAATTGCAATCCGGGACAGCCGCAGCAGCAGCCTGCGACGGCGCGCCGGCCGTTCAATCCGGTGCGAGACGCGCTCGAACCGCTTGCGCAACGCCCGTGCTTTGCGTTCACGGGCATCCGGATCGGAGGGTGTGTTGATGAGCCTCAGGCGTGGCATTCCGGGACCTCGGTGGTAGCCAGAACCAGCGTCCCATCTGTCGATGGATCGGGACGTCCCCCACGATCGCGATCATACCAAGCGCGGCAGCCACAGCGCCAGCCACGGCAGCGCCAGGATCAACGCCACGCGGCCGAGCTCGACGGTGAAGAACGGCAGCACACCGCGAAAGATGGTGCCCATGGGCACGCCTGGGCTGACGCTGCGAATGACGAAGACGTTCAGCCCGACGGGCGGCGTGATCAGGCCCAGTTCCACCACGATCAGGGCCAGGATGCCGAACCAGATCTTCAGGTCCTCGGTGGTCATGCCGAACCCCGCGTTGGCGGCCGTCACCCAGTCGCCGCCGTTCAACTCCACCAGCACCGGGAACAGGAACGGCACCACCACAAGGATCATGGACAGCGAGTCCATGAAACACCCCAGCACGATCAGCACCAACAGAACCCCCGCCAGGATCAGCCAGGGGTCGGCGGCGCCGGTGGCGGCCATCTCGGCCAGGGCCGCCGGCAGACCGCTGCGGGCTAAAAACCCTTTGAGCACCTCGGCGCCGAACAGGACGAAATAAATCATGCCGCCGGTGACCGCCGTGTCGCGCACGGCGCGGGCGATCTCGCGCCGGCCCAGACCGGTGCCGGTGAGTGCTTTCAACGCCACGCCGTACGCCAGCACAGCGAACACGCCGACCGCCGCCGCCGGGGTGGGCGTGAACAGCCCAAGGCCCAGGCCCAGCACGATGGCCCCGAAGATGAGCACCACGGGCACCAGCCGGCGGAGCGCCAACCGCCGCGCCGCCGGATCGGGGCGCGGCACACCCTCGGCCAGGCTCGGATCAAGCCGTACGCGCACGGCGATCACGGCCACGAACAGCGCCACCGCCAGCACACCCGGCACGATGGCCGCCTGGAACATCTCGACCACCGAGGCCTCGACGACGATGGCGTAGATGACCAGGGCGACGGACGGCGGAATCAGGATCCCCAGCGTGCCGCCCGCCGCCAGGGCGCCGGTGGCCAGCCCGTCGGCGTAGCGCAGGCGCTTCAGTTCCGGCAGGGCAACCCGCCCCATGGTGCTGGCCGTGGCCAGCGACGAGCCGCACACGGCGCCGAAGCCGGCGCAAGCCATCACCGCCGCCATGGCCACGCCGCCGCGCAGGCGCCCGACCAGCACGTTCAGACCCTGGAACAGGTCACGGCTCAGGTTGGCGTGGGCCGCCAGATAGCCCATGAGGATGAACAGCGGCACCACCGAGAGCGTGTAACTGCTCACCACGCTCCAGGTCAGCGACTTGAATTGGGCCAGATAGGGCTCGAAGCGCAGGAACGGCGCGGCGATCGACAGCGCCCAATTGCCGCCGATCCCCACCATCACCATGGCCAGCGCCACCGGCAGACGCAGGGCGATCAGCAGAAACAGGACCGCCAGGCCGGCCAGCCCGATCAGCTCGCGCTCACCCATCGGCGCCGTCCGGGGTGCCGGCATGGGGGTAGTGGCTGCCGGCCGACACCGATCCCGGCGGCGCGGCGGCCATCACGGCGGCGGTGGCGCTCCACGCCAGCAGGGCGGCGATGCCCGGCAGCCAGAACGGCCACTCCGGCCACGACCGCACGCTGGACACGACGCCGTCGGCGCGCGCCTCGGCCATGCCCCAGATCATCGACACCCCCAGGAACAGCGCCAGCAGCGCCGTCAGGACCAACGCCAGCCGGTCCACGGCGGCGTTGAAGGCAGGCGGGGCGCGCAGGGTGAACAGGTCCACCGACACATGCCCGTAGCGCAACTGGCAGTACGGCAGGAAGGCCAGCGCGCCGCCGCCGATCAGCAGGGCGACCACCTCCTCGTACCCGGCCAGCCCCGGCACCGACCCGCCCAGCGGCCGCGCCAGCGCATCCAGCGCGAATCCGGTCACGTTGATCACGGTCAGCCCGGTGATGAGCAGCAACACCGCCCCGCCGTACAGGGCGAGCGTGATGGCCAGCGGGCGCAGCAGGCGCTCGCGCGCCGCCGCCAGCACGCCGCCGGGGCGGGGATGGTGAGCCGTGGGTGTCTTGATCATGGCGCCCCGTCATGCGCGACCGGCGCCAAGGCGTCAAGGCGTCAAGGCACGGGTGCCCCGCCGTCACGCGATGCCAAGGAACAGCGCCAGCGAGCGCGTGACGGCAATCATGCTGTCGTCGTCGAGGCGGCCGATCACCTGACCCACCTTGTCGCGCCCGACGGCCTGCGGTTTGTCCACCATGATCTGGGACAGTTTCAGCAGTCCGTTCTCCGGCGAAGGCTCGACGGTCAGGCGGTAGAGTGGCGTGTTCCGGATCTCGCCGGTGATGGGGAGAATGACCACCGAAGGGAGTTCGGCGAACGCTTCGGACTGGATGATGAGGGCCGGTCGGGGCTTCCCGTAGTCGCCCCGCAGGGCAACGGTCACGACCGTCCCACGCGTCACGTCCAGTCCTCCGTCTCGGCCACGCGTTCAAGCCAGTCAATGATCTCCTGTTCATGCGGGTCATCGCGTAGCGCGAGACACTGCCGCCGGCACTCCTCGGCGAAGCCGGGCTGGCGGGTGTCGGGCACCCAGATCTGGACCGGGCGCAGGCCCTGGGCGCGCAGGGCGGCGCGACGCTTGCGCACGCGTTCGGCGGATGACATGGCCATCATGGCCTCCGTGACATCATTTCGCTACATGTAACATAGCGCGCGGAGCCTTCGGCGTCAACGCGACCCCCTGCCCGGTTGCTCCCTTGCCAGGGAGTCCCCAGCCCGCCATTCTCCGGCCGGTTTTCACGAACACGGGACACGCACGATGACGGCGACGGACACCACCACCGGCGTGGACGCGGCAAAGGCCGAGGCCGAGGGCTCCGGGCTGTCGCCGTGGTCGGCGCTGGTCGGCGTGCCGCATGTGGATGTCGCCCCGCACCACGCGCCCATCACCGCCGACATCGCGCTGCCCGGCTCCAAGAGCTACACCAACCGCGCCCTGCTGTGCGCCGCCATGGCCGACGGGCGCTCGACCCTGACCGGCCTGCTGCGCTCCGACGACAGCTATTGGTGCGCCGAGAGCCTGCGCCGCCTGGGCGCCGGGGTCACCGTCGAGGGCACCACCGCCACCATCGACGGCCTGGGCCGGCGCCGCCCCAACCCGGAGGCAAGCCTGTACATCGGCTCGGCCGGCACCACGGCGCGGTTCCTGCCCGGCTTGCTGGCGGCCGGCGGACCCGGGCGGTTCACCCTTGACGCCAGCCGGCAGATGCGCGGCCGGCCGATGGCGCCGCTGCTGCTGGCGTTGCGGCAACTGGGGGCGGACATCACCTGCCCGAACGTGCCGGACGCCCCGCCCTTGGAGATCGAGGGGGTCTCGTTGCTGGGCGGACCGGTGCGCATGTCCGGCGCCGTCTCCAGCCAGTTCATCAGCGGGGTGTTGATGGCCGGGCCGCTGGCGCTCAATGGCGTGCACGTGATGATCGAGGACCATGTGGTGCAGAAGGACTACGTGGCCATGACCCTGGACATGATGGAGACCTTCGGCGCCATCATCGAGGCCGACGAGGACCTGGAGGACATGCGGGTCGAGACCGGCGGCTATCGTCCGGCCGACGTGATGCTGGAGGCGGATGCCTCGACGGCGACCTATTTCCTCGCGCTGGCGGCGGTGACCGGCGGGCGGGTGACGGTGACCAACGTGGGCACGACGACGCGCCAGCCGGACCTGCGCTTCATCGACATCCTGGAGCGCATGGGCTGCAAGGTGATCCGCGAACCGGCGGCGGTGACCGTGGCGGGACCGCCGGGCGGATACCTGAAAGGCGGGTTCGATGTGGACATGCGGCCGCTGTCCGACGCGACCCTGACGCTGGCGGCCATCGCGCCCTATGCCGACGGGCCGGTGGCCATCCACAACGTGGCCCACATCCGCAAGCACGAAAGCGACCGCATCGGCGTCATGTGCGCGGCCCTGGCAGCGTTGGGCGTGCCGGTGGACGAGCGCCCGGACGGCATGACGATCCATCCGGCGCGGCCCACCCACGGCGTCATGGAGACGCACGACGACCACCGCGTGGCCATGGCGCTGTCGGTGCTTGGCGTGGCCGGGGAGGGCGTGCGGCTGCTGGACCCGGGCTGTGTCTCCAAGACCTGCCCGCCGTTCTTCGACCTGCTGGCCGGGTTGGGCGTGGGGGTTGAGGTGGCAAGCCCGGAGTAGGGTGCGTTCGACCGCCGCGACGCGGCGGGCAACGCACCGCCACCTCTCGGCCAGACGGTGCGTCGCGCCCCGGCCGTTGCCGCGGGGAGAGGCACGGGTCTGTAAGACGCCGAGCATTTCATGAAACGCCGGCCGGGCTGCGGACGCACCCTACGCCGCTTGCTGGGCTAACCCTGTCCCTCTTCCGGAAATCGCAGGCCACGCAACCGGGCTTCGATATCCATCCGGCCGTGGAACACTTCGACCAGTTCGAGCGTATCACGGGTCTCCCGCAGGATCAGGTAGTGCTCGCCTTCCCGGTAATAGGTGAGCCCCGTTACGTCCCGTTTGTCCTGCACAAGCACCGCACAGGGGCGCGGACGCGGTGGCAGACCGGAGGCGAGCGCCTCAAGGCGGCTGACAAGCTGGCTAGCGTATTTTTCGGCTTGGACATCGCCAAAGGTCTCAATGGTCCATTCAAGGATATCCTCAAGGCTGGCCAGGGCGGCCGGCGCATACATGATCCGCTTCATGCGTTGCGTCTGGCGCGGGCCGCGTCAAGCACGGCGCCCAGCACCTCTCGCGGTTCACCCGTGATGCCCTCTCCGCGATCAAGCTGGTCGAGGGCGATGCTGATCCGATCGCTGACCTCGTCCAGCGCATGGCGGTGTTTCAGGGCGCGCAGCCCGGCCCGCATGACTTCGCTGGCATTGGCGTAGGCGCCGGAGGCCACCAGGTCATCGACAAAGGCGCTGAGTTCCGGCGTAAGCGCGACATTGCGGGCGTGGCTGCTGGGCATGGCGTTGCTCCTTCTCACCCTGTCGCCCAAATATAGGGCACATGGTGGCCAGGATCGACACCCATGACCGGCTGCGGCGGATTGGCGCGCGGGTGAAGGGAGACTCCGCCCTATCCCCCCGGCGGGACGGCGGCGCCGATCTCGCCAAAGCTCTGCACCAAGCTGCCGATCACTAGGTACCAGCCGTCCACCAGCACGAAGAACACCAGCTTGAACGGCAACGCCAGCATCATCGGCGGCAGCATCATCATGCCCATGGACATCAGCACCGAGGCAATCACCATGTCGATGATGACGAAGGGCACATAGATCAGGAACCCGATCTCGAACGCGCGGCGCAGCTCGCTGATGACAAAGGCCGGCACGATGGCCGCCAGCGAGGCGTCCTCGGCCGTGGTGCCCGGCGGCGCGTCCGACAGGTCGATCATCAGCGCCAGGTCCTTCTCCCGCGTATGGCGCAGCATGAACGCCCGCAGCGGCACCACCGCGCGGTCGAAGGCCTCGAACTCGTCGATCTGCTCGTTCATCAGCGGAACGATGCCGGCCTCCCAGGACTCTTCCAGCGTCGGCGCCATGATGAACATGGTCATGAACAGCGCCAGCCCCATCATCAGCATGTTGGGCGGCGTCGTCTGCGTGCCCATGGCGTGGCGCAGGATGGAGAACACGACCACAATGCGCGTGAACGAGGTGGTCATGAGCAGAATGCCGGGGGCCACCGACAGCACGGTGATCAGCCCGACCAGCTGAACGACGCGCGCGGTCATGGTGCCGTCACCGTCGCCCAGGTCGATGGACAGCTGTTGCGCCCAGGCCGGGCCGGCGACCATCAGGCCGACGGCGGCCGCCGCCGCCAGGACCAGGGAGAGAAGGACCGCCCGCCTCATGACGACCCCGCCCGGCCGCGTGTCAGGAAGGATCGGAACGACGGCGCGGGCGTCGGGCTCGCGGGCTCGGGCATCGCCGGCGCCTCGATATCGCGCTCGACCACCAGGTCGGTGACGCCGCCGATCAGCAGAAGGTGCTCGCGGTCGTCGCGCCGCACCAGCACAAGACGCCTTCGATTGTCCACCATGGCGCCTTCGATCACGCCCAGGCGCCGTCGGGCGCCGCGCGCGGCACCGGGGCCGCCGCCCATGGGGCTGAAACGGCGCAGCAGCGCGGCCCCCACGAAGATGAGGCCGAGCACGATGGTCAGGGCGAGGGCGAAGCGGGTGTAGCTGTCCAGGTCCATGCGCGTATCCGAGACCAGGGCGACCGCGCCGACACCGGAGGACTCGGGCGCCTCGCGGTGCACTGCGGTTTTGTCCGGGATAGCACCGGGAGACCTAACGTTGGCTTAATGGCGGGGCGTCAGTCGCCGAACACCGCCCCCAGCGGGACGGCGAAATTGACCGTCAGGGTTTCGATGCCGGGGTTGCGCTCGCCAAGCTCGGCGTTGGAGATGTGGTGGTAGGCCAGCCCCAGGCGGCTGCCGCCCTCGAACTGCCAGGCCGCCTCGATGCCGGTGCGGAACTCCAGCGGATATCCGAGGTCGCGGCCGTCCCCGGCGTTGTAATAGCCGAGGGCGGCATTGGGCGTGACCACCACGCGCTCGCCGAAAAAGACGTCCAGCGCCACGCCGCCATAGCCGTAAAAGGACCCCCGGTCGGTCAACTCCAGGCCGACGATAGGGGTGAAACGCCACAGCTTGACCGGAAGGCGCCCCTCGACCCGGAACAGGGCGGAGGTCAGGTCACCGTCGGCTTCGTTGTCGTGACGCACGTTGGCGGCACCGACGCCGAAGGCGATGCGCGCCGGTTCCTCCGGCCCCTCGGCCCAGATGTCGTTGCCCCGGATGTGGTCGCCGATCATGCCGGCGCCGATGATGGCCAGCGATGCGGCGGCGATCATGTTGAAATCCTGGTCGGCTTGGGCCGGCCGCGTCGGTGTGCCCGTGGCCAGAAGCAGGGCCGCCAGCCCGGCCACCGCCGCCCGTGTCATGGTCCGTGTCATCCCCGCCCGCCCTGTGAGTTCGGTGTCCGGTCTTCCCGCACCTTACCCACTCGGCCGAGCGAGGCCAACGGTTTCAACCCGGCTGCTTGGATGTGGCCTCGGGCGTCTGATCCAGGGACGGCGTCGTGGCGCGGCGCCGGTCGGGGAACCCCAGCTTGCCCGGGTCGGCGTCGCGCCGCCGCCGGTCGGGGCCGACATAGTGTTTGGCGCGGACGAACAGGCGCGGCCGCTGCACTACCTCGCGGATGCGCGAGTACAGGCCGCGCACCGAGATCGGCTTGGCCAGGAACTCATTGACGCCGGCGTCGCGGGCCTCGGCGACCCGATGCGCCTCGGTGTGGCCGGTCAGCATGATGATCGGCACGAACGGGTTGGGACTGTCCTTGGATGTTCGCAGCAGCCGCGCCATCTCCAGCCCGTCCAGCGGGTTCATGTCCAGGTCGGCGATGACGATGTCGGCTGGCAGCACGCGCATGAGCTTCAGGGCATCGGCGCCGTCGACCGCCTCGCGGATCGCGCCGACCCCAAGGCTGCGCAGGATTTCCTTGATGATCAATCGCATGTAGGCGTTGTCGTCGACCACGAGAACGCAGAGTCGGCTGAGGTCCAGGCCCATGGCTGGGGTCCTTATGATGGTGACGCCGCCCCTCAATGTCGGGTCGAACGTTGTACGATCCAGTTCGCGCAAACGATCAAACCGGAGGCCGTTTCGCGGCTGGCCAACGACGCCCTCGCGGCGTATGACTGACCGGCGGCGAATCCAAGCCCGCATGACGCTTCGGGAGTCCGGCGCGACACCATGGACCAGACCCTTCTCCTGTGGCTCGGCGACCTGTTGTGGTGGCTCCTGTTCTGGACGGTCGCCGTGTTCCTGCTGGTCGCCGGTCTGTACATGATCGTCGGGCCGGCGCTGCGGCAGGGCCGGGCCGAGCGCCGCGTGGCCAAGGCGTTGCGACAGGCGGGGCTGACCAGCCTGAACAACCTGGTGCTGAAGGGCCGGCGCGGCGGGCTGTGCCAGGTGGACCACCTGGTGCGCCTGCCCACCGGCATCGTGGTGCTGGAGACGTGTATGCGCACGGGGCGCCTGACCGGCCACCCCCGGGCGGGTGTCTGGCGTCAGACCCTGGGCGTGGAGACGTACCGGTTCGGCAACCCCTTGCACCGCCTGCACCGGGCCATGGCCGCCGTCCGTGGGGCGCTGGCCGACGCCAAACTGGACCCGCCGCTGGTCACGGGGCAGGTCCTGGTGCCCGGCCGCACCCAGTTCGCGCGCGGCCGCCCGGACGGCGTTTCGCCGCTGTCCACCTTCCTGCAGGACCTGCGCGCCGCCCAAGCGAACGGCGAATCGCCGGCTCCCGAGATCGAGGGAGTCTGGGCGGCCCTGCGCAAGGCCGGTCTGGTCCACGCCCCGGACGAGGGCAACCCCTGGCACGCGCCGCTCCGGCGGGCGTTCCGCCGCCTGATGGCCGATCCGCGCACCGCCGCCGGCGTGATCTTCACCGGGGTTGGTGCCCTGATGCTGGCGCTGCTGCTGCTGAGCGCCGGCCGCATGTCATGACCGCCCCACCCACACGCCCCGGAGCCCTCATGCCCGCCGCCTTCGATCCCGGACTTGCCCGCGCCCGGTTTCCCGCCTTCGACAGCGACACCGGCCGGGACTGGGCCTTTTTCGAGAACGCCGGCGGCGCCTATGTTCCGCGGACGGTCATCGACCGCCTGACGCGGTTCATGGTCGAGGCCAAGGTGCAGCCGGGCGCACCCTTCCCCGCCTCGGCGCTGGCGACGGCGATGATGGCCGAGGGGACCGCCGCCATGGCCGCGCTGGTCAACGCGCCGCCGGAGACGCTGGTGCTGGGCGCCGACACCTCGACCAACCTGCATGTGCTGGCCAACGCGCTGGCGCCGCTGTTCGACCCGGGCGACGAGATCATCGTCACCAACCTGGACCACGAAGCCAACATCACCCCGTGGCGGCGCCTGACGCGGGTGGGCGCGGTGATCCGCGAATGGCGGTTCGAGCCCGAGACGGCGGCGCTGGACCTCGCTGGTCTGGAAGCCCTGCTGACCGAGAACACGCGGCTGGTGTGTCTGCCCCATGCCTCCAACATCACCGGATCGGTGTGCGACGCCGCGCGGGCGGTGCGGCTGGCGCACGAGGCCGGGGCGCTGGCGGTGGTGGACGGCGTGTCGTTCGCGCCGCACGCTCTGGTGGACCTGGCCGCGCTGAACGCCGACGCCTATGCGTTCAGCGCCTACAAGGTGTTCGGGCCGCACGTCGGCGTGCTGGCGGTGCGGCCGGAGCTGCTGGGGCGGCTGGACAACCAG
This sequence comes from uncultured Rhodospira sp., assembly GCF_937138205.1. Lineage (GTDB taxonomy): Bacteria > Pseudomonadota > Alphaproteobacteria > Rhodospirillales > Rhodospirillaceae > Rhodospira. The sequence continues at coordinate 21,280 of NZ_CAKZOT010000091.1, forward strand.
AACCACATGTTCCTGGCCGGCAAGGGGACGCTGGCGCTCAACCCCGGCGGCCCGCCGCACGAGCTGACGGCGGCCCTGGCCGGCGTGACCGACTACCTGGAAGCACTGGACCGCGACCTGGGCGGACCGCCCGACGACGCCCCGCGCACCCGTATCGAGCGCCTGTTCGGGCTGTTCGAGGGGCATCAGACGGCGCTGACCGCGCGTCTGCTGGCGGGCCTGCGCGCCGTGCCGGGGGTGCGGGTGATCGGCGCGCCAGTTGCCGGGCCGCACCGCTCGCCCACCGTGGCCTTCGTGCACGAGCGGTTGTCGTCGCGCGCGGTGGCGGAGGCGATGCAGGCGCGCAAGGTCGCCGTCCGCCACGGCCACTTTTATGCGTGGCGGGCCGTGGAGGCGTTGGGCCTGGACGTCGACGACGGCATCGTCCGCACCAGCCTGGTGCACACCACCACCGCCGAGGAGGTCGACCGCCTGCTGGATGCGTTGCCGGGGGCGTGAGGGGCTCGGGTTCAAATCCTCTGATCTGTTGTCCACATTTCAAAGGGTTAGCGCTTCACAATGGACAACAACCCACGAGTCGTGTAGCGTCATCAATACGCCAGAGTTGGCGTGTTGGCCCCTGCTGAACCGAAAGCGCCTCCATGCTTCGGTGTGGTAGGGGCTTTCGATTCCCGCCTGATGGGAGGTGAGCAATGGCTGAGCGCAAATCTGCCCTGACCCGCGCGCCAAAGCGTCCCCGGCTAGAGGCCCTGCTTGCGGAAGCACGAAACATTACGGTCACCGATGACGAACTGCGGGAACAGCGCGCCAGTTTCGTGTTTGGGAACGCACCGAGAGATTCAGACATCACCAAGGAATCAGCGGCAAAGGCAGCACGGCGGATCCGACTGACCGACGTTTCTCCCTAGAAAATAAGCCTGCGCCAAACAAGGGGAGAGCAAGCCTGTGTTTGTCTTGAAGGAAGATGATCCAGAGTTATTTACGAAAATTCAGGAAAACAACCTGATACGTCAGTACGATTTGCTGACAAACTGCATTGAGATTGGCCTAAAGCAAGGCCCTCACTCGTTTGATAAGTTCCTTCTTTGGGCGCTGAACCACGTCGCTGTGGCAAATATTTCTCAATTCGGAGGCCGATTTCGGAAAGAGCCTGTTTACGTCGGCGATCATATCCCGCCGCACTTTCAACAGGTTGACGAATGGATGGACCGGTTCGTTTCAACCGTTCAAGAAAACTGGTACATTTGGACTCCGACGGAGTTGGCGGCATACGGCCTGTGGCGTTTGAATTGGATTCATCCGTTCATTGAAGGCAACGGCAGGACGGCTCGCGCCGTTTGCTATTTTTTGCTGTGCGTTCGGGCCGGGGCGCTCCTTCACGGTAGAAAAATCCTGCCGGAACGTATTCGGGAGAACAGACAAGGCTACGAAAATGCTCTCATCGCGGCCGACCGCGCTTGGGAGGCTGGGCACCTGGACCTCGCGCTGATGGAAGACTACTTGGCTGGGCTTGTCGAGGCGCAGCTTTCCGAAGGTCGCACCGACTTCAGGTGATGCGTCAGTGTGGCATTCCGCCCCCAACCGTTGCGGCTGAGGGCGGGCCAGATATTCAACACACAGACATGACCACATAGAGTTCATAGGGTCACCAAGCCCTACTTCCCCGCGATCTGTTCGGCCTTGTTGACCAGCACCTGGGCCTGCTTGATCGAGGCGATGTCGATCAGCTTGCCGTCCAGGGTGACGGCGCCGCGGCCCTCCTTGTTGGCCTGCTCCATGGCGTCCAGGATGGCGCGGGCCTGCGCGATGTCCTTCTCCGTCGGCGTGAAAATCGCGTTGGCCAGCTCGACCTGGCTGGGGTGGATGGCCCACTTGCCCTCGCAGCCCAGCACCATGGCGCGGCGCGCCTGCGCGGTGTAGCCGTCGGGGTCCTTGATGTTGCCGAACGGACCGTCCAGCGGGCGCAAGCCGTGGGCGCGCGCGGCCACCACCATGCGGGCGATGGCGTAGTGCCACATGTCGCCCCAGTGGTAGTCGCGGCTGCCGTCCTCGGCCGGGTCGGTCAGCACGCCGTAGTTCGGATTGGGGCCGCCGATGCCCACGGTGGCCGCCTTGGTCGAGGCGGCATAGTCCGCTACGCCGAAATGCAGGCTCTCGTTGCGCTTGGAGGCGGCGGCGATCTCGTGGATATTCGCCATGCCGAGCGCCGTTTCGATGATCATTTCCAGACCGATGCGCTTCTTGGCCTTGGTCGCGGTCTCGATCTGGCTGACGATGCAGTCCACCGTGTACACGTCGGCGGCGGTGCCGACCTTGGGGATCATGATCAGGTCGAGCTTGTCCGGCGCGCCCTCCAGCACCTCGACCAGGTCGCGGTACATGTAGTGCGTGTCCAGCCCGTTGATGCGCATGGAGACGGTCTTGCCGCTCCAATCCAGGTCGTTCAGCGCCTGGATGATGTTCTGGCGCGCTTTTTCCTTCTCGTCGGGCGCGACCGCGTCCTCCAGGTCCAGGAACACCACGTCGGCGTCGCCTTGCGCGGCCTTTTCCAGGAAACGCGGGCTGGAGCCGGGCACGGCCAACTCGGACCGGTTCAGGCGGGCCGGTGCCTGCTCGAAAACGGTGAAACTCATGGAATGCCTCCAGAATCGGATAAGAGCCGGCGGCATCATAGCCAATGCTGCGATGCCAACAAACCCCGATGGCAACGGCGTCCCGGCTGCACTACATTTCGCCCGTGCCACAGCGGAGGAGTGTTTCCATGACCGGGGTTGTCCAGCTTGGCGGCCGTGAGGCCGCGGCCATCGAACACCTGGGCGCCGAGGCCGTGCGCCCGCCCGACACCACCGACCAGGCGACCGCGAAGCGCATCGCCGAGATCATGGCCGAGATGGACGACATGGACCCCGACCGCTTCGCCGCCGGGCCGGCGCTGATGGCGTCGGACTACAGCAACCGGGTGCTGGAACACGTCACCGCCTCGGAGCTGGACGGTGTGCACGACAAGCTGGTCGAGTTGCAGATGCTCTACAAGGGCCTGGGCGCCGACCGCTTGCGCAAGGACAATCACGGCATTGTCGGCAAGATGATGTTCAGCTTCCAAAAGGAGCTGGAGAAGTTCCGCCAGCGGTTCGAGTCCGCCCGCACCACCGTCGACCGCGTCGTGGCGCAACTGGAAAAGGACCAGCGCGAAAGCGCCATCTCCATCCAGACGCTGGCGAACATGGGCATGGAGGTCACCGCCTCTTTCCGCGAACTGGCGCTGCACGTCGAGGCCGGGCAGCGCAAGCTGGAGGAGTGGCGCGCCCAGGGGCCGGCCAATCCGGGCGCGCCCGATTCCTCGGGCAGCGAGACCGACCAGCTCATGGATGCCATGGAGCAGCGCCGCTGGCAGGAGCGCCTGGACCACTGGGACCGGGTGGTCACCAATTTGACCAAGACGCGCTCGATCATGGGCACAACCATCCCCACCGTCTATCAGACGCTGAAGATGGAACGCGTGGTGATGGAGGAACTGGGCACCGCCCTGACCCAGTTCATGCCCGCCATCCGCCAACAGATCGCCCTGTTCGTGCAGCAGGCGCGCCAGGGCCGGCGGCTGGAGAATCTGAAAGCCACGCGCGAGATGACCGACGAGGTGCTGCAGCAGGTCGCCGGGCAGTTGGAGCACAATGCCGACATGCTGAACGAGCAGATGCGCGAGGGCGGCGTGTCCACCGACGTGCTGCTGAAGATGATGGACGACGTCGCCGGCTCCATCGAACGCCTGGACACGCAGGCCAAGCAGGCCATGGCCTACCGCGCCGAAAGCCGCGCCAAGCTCCAGGACGCCACGCGCAGCTTCGCCGACCGGGTGGCCAAGGTGGCGGTGGGACCGGGCGGATAGCCCCGCCCACCGTCCTCCCGGTATTCCGTGATGAACAAATCGAGTAGTGGGATTCCTCACGGTCTCCCCCTCTCATACCGGCCGACGATAGAATTGACTCGTCCGGCCGTCACGACGCCCTACCGGCTTTGTTGAATCTTTTTTTTTTCGCCGCAGCGCCCCAAAGGGGCGCTGCGGCGAAAAAACAAGGACTCGGCATCACCGGCGCCCCGAAGCGACCAGCCGGACGAGTCAATTCTATCGCCACCGGGCATGACACGGGTGGGGCACGGTCGGGGCCATGCTCGGCCGTGAGCCCAGGTAAGATCCCTCGCCGCAGGTCCATGAGCGCCGTCCGTGGTACTCTTGTCCATGGGGGAAGTCGCGGCCCGGGCGACGGACCTCCCGCCGTCGCCGGGGCCCGTGCAGCACGACGGACAAGGGAGGCCGCCATGTACACACGCATCATGGTTCCGGTGGACTTGGCCCACGCCGACACGCTGGACAAGGCCATCACGCAGGCCACCGATCTGGCGAAACTCTACGGCACCACAGTGGTTCTGGTGGGCGTGGCGCCGTCACAGCCGAACGAGGTCGCCCACACACCGGTCGAATACAACGAGAAGCTGAAAAAGTTCGCCCATGACCAGACCGCCCGCACGGGTGTCCTGATGGAGGCGCATCCCGTCTTCAACCACGACCCGGCGGTCGATCTGGAAAAGGCTCTGCGCGAGACATGCCACGAGTTGGGCGCCGACCTGGTGGTGATGGCCTCGCACATCCCGCGCTTCCGGGATGTGATTTTCGGCTCGCACGCCAGCCGGTTGGAGCGCCGCTGCGACTGCTCGGTGTTCATCGTCCGCTAGGCGCGGTCGCGCGGGGGACGGGCTCGTCTCGTCCCCCGCGCGGGTCACGCCGCCGCCGGCAACCCCAGCAACGCCCGCGCCTCGGCGGGCGTGGCCGGATGCCGGCCGTACTTGGCGCACAGGTCGGCGGCGCGTTTCACCAGCGCCGCGTTGGACGGCGCCAGCGTGTCCTTGTCGAGGCGGATGTTGTCTTCCAGCCCCGTGCGCAGGTGGCCGCCGTGCTCCAGCGCCCAGTGGTGCAGGGTGAGCTGGTGGCGGCCGATGCCGGCGCCGGTCCAGGTGGCGTCCGGGGCCAGGCGGCGGAGTGTCTCGACATAGAAATCGAACGTCGGCCGGTCCACCGGCACGGCGTTCTTCACCCCCATCACGAACTGCACGTGCAGGGGGCCGACAATGCGGCCGTCCCCGGCCATCTCCACCGCCTTGAACAGCATCGACAGGTCAAAGACCTCGATCTCCGGCTTGACGGCGTGTTCCTTCATCAGGCCCGCCAGCCAGTCGATGAATTGCGGTGCGTTCTCGTAGATGCGGGTCGGGAAGTTGCACGAACCGGTGGACAGCGAGGCCATGTCCGGCTTGAGCGGGACCATGCGCCCGCGCTCCTCGCCGGTGCCGGAGCGGCCGCCAGTGGAAACCTGCACGATCATGCCCGGGCAGTGCGCGCGGATGCCCGCGATCAGGCGGGCGAACTTGTCCGGGTCGGAGGTCGTGGAGCCATCGTCGTTGCGCACATGCAGATGGGCCAGGGACGCGCCGGCCTCGAACGCCGCGTGCGTGGACTCGACCTGCTCGCTCACCGTGACGGGCACGGCCGGATTGTCCCGCTGGGTGGGCACGGAGCCGGTGATGGCGACGGTGATGATGCAGGGCGTGGTCATGGCGCGGCGTCTCCGATCGACAGGGGGGCATGACACAGACAGATGACCCATGAGCGGCGCTGGCACAAGTGGGTCAGCCCTGGATCAGTTGCGCGATGGTCTTCATGGGGATGAACAGGCGGTTGGACTGATCGTCAAAGGTCTGAAAGCCATGCCTTGCTTGCCGTGAGGTTGCGGTGGCGCGCGCGGCGGCTCATGCTATCATCGAAACGAACGATGACGTCGCGGATTGCCGGAGGGCGCATCATGGAGGCCGTGAAACAGGGCGCCAGCGTAAACGACACCGAAAAGGCCACCACGGCGGTTCTGGCCGCCATCGCCGGCGCGCGCGAGGAGTCGGCGCCGTTCCGGCACTGGCGGCTGTCCGGCGTGTGGCCGGCCGAGGTGGCCCGGGACCTGGAGCACCTGCCCCTCGCGGTGGCCGCCATGACCTATGACCAGGGCCGGCGGGAAGAGAACAATGCCGTCCGCGCGTACATGGATCCGGCGCGGCAGGCCGAGGTGCCGGCCTGCCGGATGGTGGCCGAGAGCCTTCAGGATCCGCGCACCGTGGCCGCGTTCGAGGCCCTGTGCGACGTCGACCTGAGCGGCACCTTCCTGCGCGTCGAGTTCGCCCAGGATGTCGAGGGCTTCTGGCTGGAACCGCACACCGACATCGGCGTCAAGCGCTTCACCATGCTGGTGCCGGTGTCGAGCGGGCCGGAGGCCGCCGGCTGGGGCACCGACCTCTACGCCGATCCGATGGGGCCGCCTCAACGCCTGCCGTTCGAGGCCAATTCGGCCACCATCTTCGTGCCCGCTGACGATACGTGGCATGGGTTCGAGCGGCGACCGATCGAGGGCGTGCGCCGGTCGCTGATCGTCAACTATGTGGGCGCGGAATGGCGCGCGCGGCACGAACTCTGCTTCCCGGACCGACCGGTGGGTTAAGGTTCGTCCGCTCCGTTTGCGCCCTGAGTCGCCCACAGCCGGGCGTACAGCCCGTCGCGGGCCAGCAGGTCGGCGTGTCGCCCGCTCTCGACCAGGCGGCCTTGATCCAGGACATGGATCAGGTCGGCGTCGCGGATGGTCGACAGCCGGTGCGCCACCACCAGGGTCGTCCGGCCCGCGCCCAGCCTATCCAGCGCCGCCTGCACGCGCCGTTCCGTGTCGCGGTCCAGCGCCGCCGTGGCCTCGTCCAGCAGCAGCAGGGGCGCGTCCTTGACCATCGCCCGGGCGATGGCGATGCGCTGACGCTGCCCGCCCGACAGGCGCAAGCCGCTTTCGCCGATCTGGGTCGCGTAGCCCTCGGGCAGAGCGGCGATGAAGTCGTGCGCCTCGGCGGCCCTGGCTGCCTCCTCGGCGCGCGCGCGCCAGGGTGGCGGCGGATCGCGGGGATCGATCGGCTCGGGGCAGCCGAACAGGATGTTCTCCAGCACAGAGCCCTCGAACAGGGTGACGTCCTGGGTGACCAGGGCCAGGTGCCGCCACAGCGAGGCGCGGGTGACCGCCGCCGTGTCCTGGCCGTCGATCAAAACGCGCCCGGCCGACGGATCCAGCAACCGCGCCACCAGATTGAGCACCGTGGACTTGCCGGCCCCGGACGGCCCCACCAGGGCCACCTTGGCGCCGGCCGGCACGTCCAGCGAGACGCCGCACAGGGCCGGCGTAGGGGCGTCGGCGTGGGTCACCCGCACGTCCTCCAGCCGGATGGCCCCGGCCGAGGCGACCAAGGGCCGTGCCCCCGGCGCATCGCGCAGCGAAGGGCGGCTGTCGAGCACCTCGAACAGGCGCTGGATGGCGGCCGCGCCCTCCTGAATCACGGCGTTCAGACCCGCCAGCTTCTTGATCGGGCGGTAGGCCAGGATCAGGGCGGTGATGAACGAGAAGAAGGTGCCCGGCGTGGTGTCGCCGGCGATCACGCGGTGGCCGCCGTACAGGACAACGGTGGTGACGGCGATCCCGGCGGCGATCTCGACCAGCAGCGAGGCCAGAATCTTCGCCCGCTCGACCTGGAACATCGACTCGAACAGCTCCAGGACCACGCCGTGGACACGCGCCCGCTCAATCGCAGGCGTCCCGAACACCTTGACCACCCGGATCCCCACGAACGTTTGCTGCAACATAGCGTCGTAGCGCCCCAGGGTCTCCTGCAACGCCGTGGTCTGGCGCCGCGCGCGTCGGCCCAACGCCAAGACCGGCAGCACCAGGGCGGGGAACACGGCCAGCCCGGCCAGTGTCAGCTCCCAATCCATGGCCATCAAGGTCGCGAACAGGGCGACCAAGGTGGCGACGTCCCGCCCCAGGGCGATCGCCGTGGAGGTGAACGTCGTCTTCAGGGTGTCCAGATCGTTGACCAGGCGCGAGGCCAGGTCGCCGATGGGGTGGCGCTGGAAGAACGCGAGATCGAGCCCCAACAGATGCCCGAACAGGCGCGCGCGGGCGGTGGCCACCATGCCCAGGCCAGCGTACAACATGCACGCCCTTTGCGCGTAGTTGGCAATGCCCTTCAGGGCGAAGGCGCCAGGCAGCCCCAGGCCCACCACCCACATCATGCTCCGGTTCTGCGCCGCCAGCACTTCGTCGACGGCCGGCTTCATGAGCCAGGCGGTCAGCGACGTCGCGCCGGCCACCACCAGCATGGCGAGGCCGCCGGCCACCATCCACGGCCACCAGCGCCCGCCCATGGTCCGCGTGAAGTGCCACACCAGCGCGCCGGCCTGGCCGATGGGCAGGCGGCGGGCGCCGCCGGCGGCGCCGTCCATGACCGGGTCGCTCATGACGCGGCGGAGCCCGGCGCGCCGGCGGGATCGTTCTCGGCGGTCCACGGGGATTCCGCCCGGCCGGGACGCGGGTGGCGGATCATCCACCACAGGCCGAGCGCCGCCGTCCCCAACGGTCCGGCGTACAGCAAGGGAAGGAATGTGGTGTCCGTGCGCGCCAGGTTGGCCGCGCCCAGCATCGACGCCTGGGCCAGCAGAACGGCGGCGATGGCGGCGATGACGCGTCGGTTGCGGCCCCGGCGGTTGAACTCGCCGGAGAGCAGGGCGCCCAACGCCACCAGGGCGAACCCCACGTTGGCGAGCGGCTTGGCCAAGCGCTCATTGCCCTCCATGCGCATCCGGCGGATATTGCTTTCATTGAAGCCTTCGGGAAAGCCGGGGGCCATCGGCTCGCCCACCTGCAACGTGAACAACTCGACGGTCGGACGCTCGCGCGATTCCGGCACCCGCACCATGGACTGGGCTTTGTCCTCGCCCAAGGCAATGGCATGGCTATCGAAGAACAGAAAGCTGACCTGTCCCGTCTCGCGATCGCGTTCCTGGCGGACACCGTTGACCATCCGCACGGCCGGCCGACCCGCCTCCTGGTCCACCATGCCGCGCTGGGCGGTGATCGTCACGTCTGCCTCCGGGTCGCTGCGGTCGTGAATGATCAGCCCCTCCAGGTCGCCGCGCTCCGTCCGGTCGCGCACGTAAATGGTGATGCGGTCGGTCACCTCGGTCAGGGCTCCCTCGGTCAGGGCGAGGCGGCTGATCTCGTGCCGGATTTCAAACCGCAGCGTGTTAAACGCCTGTTCCAGCCGGGGCAAGGCATACAGTGTGAGATAGTACCCCAGCACGCTTGCCGCCGCCGCCAGCAGCAGCGCCGGGGCGGCGAGGCGCCATCGGCTGACTCCGGCGGCCTGTAAGACCACCAGTTCGCGGTCCATCATCATGCGGTGATAAACGAACAGGATCACGGCGCACAGGGCCAGGGGCAGGAACACCGTCAGGAAGTCCGGCATCAACAGGACGGTCAACTTCAGGAAAACCCCGACCGGCAGGCCCTCGTTGATGAAGGCGTCGAAAAACCGCAGGGAGTTGATCAGCCACAGCAACACCATCAGCGCCGAGGTGCTGAGCACGAGGGCGAGAACGAGTTGCCGCAGGATATAGCGGGTGATGAGGTGCATGGCGGCGCCGAGTATAGGCGCCCCGGCCCGGGCCGCGAAAGGGGAAGTGGACCGGCGGGTCCAGGGCAATCGGGTGCACGACGCCCGTGGGAGCGAAAACCCGCATGAGTGGCTTATGTTCGGCCAAGAACACGCAGTCCGTCATTGCGAGGAACGAAGTGACGAAGCAATCCAGGGCGAATACATCATGAACAAGCCCTGGATTGCTTCGCCGGCGTCCAACGACGCCGGCTCGCAATGACGGGTTTTGTGCTGGCCTCTCGCCCGGAGGCCCATCTCGGCGATGAGGTACCCCTTCACCCGATCGCCCTGTCGGCGGTTCCGCCAGCGCTTGACGAATCCGCTTCATGCCCTGACATAATGAAAGATGGACGACGCCCCCCGCGATGGTGCCGTATTCGGGCCATCAAGGATGGGGGACGCCGACCGACAGGGCGGGCGCCGGAGATCCGGGCTCGCCGATCCACTCGCTCGCGACCGGGGAGGAGGAGCACCATGACCCGCGTGTCCGGGTTCAACAGCCCGCTGTTGGTGGGTTTCGAGCATGTCGAACGCCTGCTGGACCGTGTGCAGAAATCCCAGGCGGAAGGGTACCCGCCCTACAACATCGAACAGCGTGGCGAGACCCGCCTGCGCATCACGCTGGCGGTGGCCGGCTTCACCGAGGACGATCTTTCGGTCTCGGTCGAGGAAAACCAGCTTGTCATTCGCGGCCGTCAGGTGGCCGAGGACGACGACCGCCTGTTCCTGCATCGGGGCATCGCGGCGCGACAGTTCCAGCGCGCGTTCGTGCTGGCCGAGGGCATGGAAATCCTGGGCGCCAGTTTGGAGAACGGCCTGCTGCACATCGACCTGGACCGACCCGTTCCGGAACCGCGCGTGCGCCGGATTGAGATCACCAGCCCGGATGTCACCAACAAGGACGGGCGCGCTCCCGCCCACGGACGGACCGGCCGCTCCATCAATGTGGCTGATCGGGAAGGAGACCCGGTATGACTGATGACCACGACATTCACGACCTTGAGGCCGATCTTGAGCCGGAGACCGACCCCACCGCCGAGCCCTTGACGGGCGCTGTGGGGGACATGAGCCCGCGCGACTTCGCGCAACTCGGCCTCAACCGCATCGCCTATGTGCGGGCCGTGACGACGCAGGATGACGAGACCGGCTGGGCCATCTTCGCCGCGAATGGTCAGCGCATCGGCCTGGCGCCGACCTGCGATCTGGCCTTTGCCGCCACGCGCCAGCACGACATGGTGCCGATGAGCGTGCATTGAGTTCGTCCGCCAATCAATGCGGCAGGCTGCGCACTGGCATGAACAGAACTGGGCGCGCGGCGTGCGCGGCCCGCCGTCAGCACTCGAACCGGCCCCAGCGCCGTTCGAGTACCTCGCGGGCGCAACTCACCAGCATGAAGAGTTCGCGGCCGCCCAGGGCGTAGGCATCCTGTTCAGCCTCCCGCAGCCGATGCCAGGCCGCATAGGCGCGCCGCCGCATCTCCTCGTCCGAACGACCGGTCGCCGCCAAAGGGCCGTCCAAACCGTCTCCAACCGCTCCAGCAACCGGCCCCTGCATCCTTGCCTCCCGCGCAATCCACTTTCCCCAGCGCTCGAATGGTAGCCCCGCCAAAGTGGATCCGCGCCCCCCAATTGGGGGGCAAAAGGAAAATCGGGCTGCCGTCTCAAGACGACTGATGGTATTGGCATGGGGCGGAGCCAATCCTTCCGCCCTCTCTCTTCCTTTAATTGCGTCAGATGGATTGTTTCGGCCTTTCGTGGGGCTTTCTATGAGGCAGTTGCGGATACGGTGTTGTTGCGCGCTTGGTGGTCATTGCACTCTGACCCCCTGCGGTCCGTTGTGGACGCACGCATTTCGGGTCGTGGTTTCGGATCGACGCGACACGCGTGACCGGTGACACGACGCAAGGACGGTGGCGAACACCCGATGAGCCGATGCCCCATTCCCCCCGAAAATCGCGTCCGCCGCGCCCTGGAGCTTTCACCCCGGCTCTACGACGCCGCGCTCGATCCGACGAAATGGCCGGGCGTGTTGCGCGCGTTGCGACTCCTGTTCCAGGCCGAGGCCGCGCAGTTCAATCTGGCGCGCCGGAGCGAGCCGGCCCTGTTGCTGTCGTACGATGATGGCGTGACCGAGGAACAGAAGCGGGCGTTTCTGACGTACGACGATTTCGCCCACGCCGACCCGAGAACGCCCCATGTCGTCGGCCGGAATTTCCGGCCTCATCACTGCCGCGAGTTCCTGGAGGACACCGTCTGGCGGTCCAGCGAAACGTACAAGAAGCTGCACGAACCGTGGGGCCTCGACTATACGCTCTGGTACAGCGTCCCGTCGGAGGACGCCGACCTGATCGCGATTCTGGCATTCACCCGGCACGAGTCGGTCGGTCCCTTCACCCAGGACGACCTGGATCACCTGTCGCTGTACGTGCCGCACCTGCGCCGGGCCATCGACGTCGCCGTCAGCCTGGCGTCGGCGCGAGCCGGCCGCACTGCGTTCGCCAAGGTCTTCGACCGGGTCGAGGCGGCGGTGCTGATCGTCGATCGCTTCGCCATGCCGGTGCACGCCAATCCGGCGGCGCGGGAGTTGCTCGACGAGGGGCGGGCGTTGTCCGACGCCCACGGTCCGCTGTGCGCCACCGACGGGCCGAGCACGGAGCGCCTGCGCGCCGTCATCCAGGAGGCCGGCGTGGCCGGCATGACGGGCCAGCCCTTTTCCCCCGTCGACATGACCGTGAACGCCCGGGACGGCGGCCGGCCGGTCTATGTCTCCATCTCGTCCCTGGCCGACGACGCCCGCGAGACCGCCGGCCTGTCGCCCGACATCGCGCTGGTGGGCGTGTTCATCACCGATCCCTCGCGACAGTTCGAGACCGATGGCGAGCGCCTGCAACGCCTGTTCGGCCTGACGCACACCGAGACGCAAATCCTGGAGGCGTTGGCCCGCACGGGATCGGCGCGCAGGACCGCCGAGGCCACCGGGCGAGGATACGAGACGGTGCGCAAGCACATCAAGATCATCCGCGACAAGATGGGGGCGACGTCGCAGGTGGATCTGGTGCGCATGGCGGCCGAGACGCGGCAGCGGTGAGGGGCGGTCTCGGTCCGGGCGACGATAGAATTGACTCGCCCGGCATTCGCGACGCCCAGCCGGCGTTGTTGAGTCTTTGTTTTTCTCGCCGCAGCGCCCCTTTTGGGGCGCGCGGCTCCGCCGCTTCGCGGCGCCGGCGCAGTCGCGCCGGCCGGCCGTCGAATGAAGTCACTTCATTCGACGGCCGGTCTTACGAGGCGCCCCGGTTGGCCTTTTCCTCCAGCCCGGAGTTTCCGAAACGGCGTGCCAGTTCGGCCCACACCTGCTCCGGGGCAACGCCCGTCTGTGCCCACAGCACGCTGAGGTGATAGAGCAGGTCGGCGCTTTCGGTGACCACCGCGTCCGGTCCCTCGGCCAGGGCGGCGATGACCACTTCGGTCGCCTCCTCGCCCACCTTCTGGGCGATCTTGTTCGGCCCCTTGGCGAACAGCTTGGCGGTGTAGGAGGACGCCGGGTCGGCGCCCTTGCGGCTGTCCACCACCCGGCTCAGGTGGTCGAGCACGCGGGCGTCGACGGGTACGCTCTCAGAAGAGGTGTCGGGGGCTGTCACAGGGTTCCTCCCGCACCGCGATGCCAGCGGCGCGCATGTGCGCCTTGGCCTCGCCGATGGTGTGTTCGCCAAAGTGGAAGATGGACGCGGCCAGGACGGCCGTGGCGTGGCCGTCGCGGATGCCCTCGACCAGGTGGTCGAGCGTGCCCACGCCGCCCGAGGCGATGACCGGCACCGTCACGGCGTCGGCGATGGCCCGCGTCAGCGGAATGTCGAAGCCCTGCCGCGTGCCGTCACGGTCCATGCTGGTGAGCAGGATTTCGCCCGCGCCCAACTCGACCATGCGCTTCGCCCAGCCGACGGCCTCGATGCCGGTGGGCGTGCGGCCGCCGTGGGTGAAGATCTCGAACCGGTCCTCGCTTACTCGCTTGGCGTCGATGGCCACGACGATGCACTGGGTGCCGAACTTCTCGGCCGCCTCGCGCACGAACTCGGGGGTCTTCACGGCCGCCGTGTTGATGGACACCTTATCGGCCCCGGCCAGCAGCAGCCGGCGCACGTCCTCGACCGTGCGTACCCCGCCGCCCACCGTCAGCGGCATGAAGCAACGCTCGGCGGTGCGGGCGACCACGTCGTACAGCGTCTCGCGGTTGTCGCTGCTGGCGGTAATATCCAGAAAGCATAGCTCGTCCGCGCCGGCGGCGTCGTACACCGTGGCCTGCTCGACCGGATCGCCGGCGTCGCGCAGGTCGACGAAGTTGACCCCCTTGACCACGCGGCCGTCCTTGACGTCCAGGCAGGGGATGATGCGCATCTTCAGCATGGCCGCGCCCCTTCGTCCTCTGGCCCGTCCTCGGCCAGCACCGCCAGCGCCGCGCGCGGATCGAGCCGCCCGTCGTACAGCGCCCGGCCGCTGATGACGCCGATGATGCCGCTGGCCCGGCGGCGGGCCACGGCGCGCACGTCGTCCAGCGAGGAAATGCCGCCCGACAGGATCACCGGCGTGGTCAGCCGCTCGGCCAGCGCGGCGGTGGCGTCCAGGTTGGGGCCGCCCATCACGCCGTCGCGGTCGATGTCGGTGTGGATGATGGCGTCGACGCCCGCGTCCTCGAACCGCAGCGCCAGGTCGAGCGCCGTGACCTTGGAGGTCTCGGCCCAGCCCTCCACCGCCACCATGCCGTCGCGGGCATCGATGCCCACGGCGATGCGGCCGGGGAACTCATGGCAGGCCTTGCGCACGAGGTCGGGGTCGCGCAGGGCCACGGTGCCGAGAATCACCCGGGCCACACCCTTCTCCAGCCAGAACTCGACGGTCTGCAGGTCGCGGATACCGCCGCCGAGTTGCACGGGCGTCTCGCCGACGGCCGCGAGGATGGACTCCACGGCGGCCTCGTTGACCGGGTGGCCGGAAAAGGCCCCGTTCAGGTCCACCACGTGCAGCCAACGGCTGCCGGCATCCACGAACAGCTTGGCCTGGGCGCCCGGGCTGTCATTGAACACGGTGGCCTGGGCCATGTCGCCCTTCAGCAGGCGCACGCACTGGCCGTCCTTCAGGTCGATGGCGGGAAACAGGATCATCGGCTTACGGCGTCCAGCGCAGGAAGTTGGTGATCAGGCGCAGGCCGGTGGCCTGGCTCTTCTCGGGGTGGAACTGGGTGCCGACCATGGTGTCGCGGGCGACCATGGCGGTCACCGGACCGCCGTAGTCCACGGTGGCCAGCACCTGACCCGGATCGTCCGCCGCCAGATGGAAGGAGTGGACGAAATAGGCGTGCTGGCCCGAATGCAGCCCGGCCAGCACCGGATGATCGGCGCCGCGCAGGTCCAACTCGTTCCAGCCCATGTGCGGCACCTTCAGCGCCGGGTCGGACGGCCGGATGGCCTCGACCACGCCATCAATCCAGCCCAGCCCCTCGGTGGTGCCGTATTCGCGCCCCTCGCGGGCCATGAGCTGCATCCCCACACAGATGCCCAGGAACGGCCGGCCGCGCGTCGCCACGGCCTCGGTCAGCGCCTCGATCATGCCGTCCACCGCCGCCAGCCCGCGCCGGCAGTCGGCGAAGGCGCCAACGCCGGGCAGCACGACGCGGTCGGCCTTGGCCACCTCCTCGGCGCGGGTGGTGACGAGGACGGTGTGATCCAGATGGGCCTCCAGCGCGGCGCGTTCGAACGCCTTGGCGGCGGAGCGCAGATTGCCGGAGCCGTAGTCGATGATGGCGATGGTCATGGGACCCGTGGTGCCCGTGCGGGGATTGGAGGACTCATGGTGCGCCTTTTAGCAGGATGAACGCGGCGGAGAAAGCGTCGCCGCGTGGCGGTTGACGGCTGCGGTGGCGGGCGGCACACGCTTGCTATGGGATTTTGTCCTGAATGCGTGTATACTTTTAAATCAAGGTCGCCAAAATTGCAATTCGAGGGCACGAATGGGGGGAAATGCCCGCCGGAGATGCGGTCCGGACCGATCCACCTCGCGCCATACGCGATTGTGGCGCGGCCTTTCGCTTTTGATCGCGCTCAGCCTCGGTGGGTGCGGGGGCGGCGCCGCCCTGCACGATGTGCCCCCGGCCCCCGATGTCCCGCCGCTGACCCATGCGCAGGTCGAGGCCGTCGGCACCCTCGCCCTGGCCTCGGTCACCCAGGCGCCGCACGCCATCGAAGGCGGCTACCGCTCCACCGCGTGGTGCAAGGGACCGCCCAACCCCTATCATGCCCAATACACGGAAGACGCCGTCACGGGCGCGCTGTACGACGTCTTTCAGTCGGAATTGGGCAATGATCTGGGGTTCCGCGTGGTCGGCGATCCGGACGACCTGTTCCGGCGGGGCCGGGCGCGCGCCGGCGCCGAGTACCGCCTGGCGATGCGGATCGGATCGCTGCGGCTCAACCTGTGCCGCGAGGTCAACCTGCTGGGCGCCATGACCGGCATCACCGGCGAGGCCAGTGGCAGGATCAAGGTGCAGGTGCGCGACGAGAAGACCAACGAGGTGGTGTTCGATGATTACGTCGTGGCGCGCGGCAGTGTGGACGAGCCCCCGGACAGGCCGATCGCCGATGCCCTGCGGGCCGAGGTCGTCCGCGACGCCCTGCGGCGGCTGGCCGCCGACAACCGCTTCCGGCGGGCGCTGGTGAGCGGTGTGCCCAGCAGCGACGCCCTGCGGCGCGCCGACCCGGGCTATGGCGGCCCGGCCGTCTCGCAGATGTCCGCGGCCCCGCCGGCTGCCGGCGGCGTCGCCACCCGACAGGGCGTTTGGGGCGCCCAGGGTGGGGGATTTCAGGGCGGGGGCTTCCACCTCGTCGGCCCGCCGCTGTTCCTGGAGCCCTTCGCCGTCAATGTCGAGCGCATCCGCGCCGCCACCGTGACCGTGCTCGACATGGGCGGGCACGGCAGCGGGTTCTTCATCACCCGCGACGGCTGGGCGCTGACCAACAACCACGTCATCGACGGCGCCGACGTGTTCCGGCTGCGTCTGGTGGACGGCCGCGAGGTCTGGGCGCGGGTGGAGCGGCGTCACCCCCAACGGGACGTCGCCCTGCTGAAGGCCATGGGCCAGGGGTTCGAGGCGCTGCCGATCCGCCCGACCCTGGCGCAGGTGTCGGAACAAACGTTCGCCATCGGCACGCCGACCGAACGGGTGCTGGGGCAGTCGGTCAGCGAGGGCATCATCAGCGCCTACCGCCCCCGCGCCCTGGACGGGATGGACGTCTACCAGGCCACCACGCCCATTCACCGTGGCAACAGCGGCGGTCCGCTGGTGGATGCCTGGGGCAATGTGGTGGCCATCAGTCAGTCGATCATCGCCGACAACGGCGGAGCCCTGGGCAGCGGCCTGGGCTTTTTTGTGCCTATTCACGACGCCTTGCGCCACCTGGGCGTCCAGGTGGTCAACCCGACCCCGGGGGTCGCGCACGGGCCGCCGGTCGCCGCGCCGAGCGGCGCTTCGGCGGGGTATGGCGCCACTCCCGCCGGCCCCATCCCGCAGGCGCATCCCGGTCCGACGCAGCCCTATCCCGTGCAGCCGTATCCGGCGCACCCCTCCCCGCAGCAAACCTACCCGCGGCACTCCTACCCGGCGCAGCCGTATCCGGCACCGCACCGCTGGCCCTGATACCGCCCGACGAAATGGTTGACCGTGTCGTCGGGCGGCCGGCGCGCCTCTGGCGTCGCTCCGCGATGCCAGTTCAACCAAAACAGGGCCGGAGCTCCCGGCGCCGCTGGGCTGCGCCTGCTCAAAAAGTGGCCGCCATTTTGCGGCCGATATGGTCCGCCTGCACGTCACCGGATGACAGCGCCCCCCGCCGCCGTGTTATGACAACGCAACAACCGCTCCGCTCCCCGTCGTCGGATCGCCCATGCTCGCCTTCATCGTGCGTCGTCTCATCCAGTCGGTGCTGGTCATGCTGGCGGTGGCCCTGGTGGGCTTCGCCCTGTTCACCTATGTGGGCGATCCGATCAACAACATGGTCGGCCAGGACACCAGCATCGAGGACCGCGAGCGGTTGCGCGAGGACCTGGGGCTGAACGACCCGTTCCCGGTGCAGTTCTTCCGGTTCGTGGTCAACGCCGCCCAGGCGGATTTCGGCATTTCGTATCGGCATGGCCGCCCGGTCGAGGACCTGCTGGTCGAGCGCGCCCCGGCCACGCTGGAACTGTCCTTCGCCGCCGGGCTGTTCGCGCTGTTCGTGGGTGTGCCCATGGGCATCTACACGGCCCTGAACCGGCGATCATGGCTGTCGAAGGTGTTCCTGACGGTGTCGCTGATCGGCGTGTCGCTGCCGACGTTCCTGATCGGGATCCTGCTGATCCTGGTGTTCTCGGTCTGGCTGGGCTGGCTGCCGTCGTTCGGGCGCGGCGAGACCGTGCAGTTCGGCTGGTGGAGCACCGGGTTCCTGACCTGGGATGGCCTGACGGCCCTGATCATGCCGGCGATCACCCTGGGCCTGTTCCAGATGACGCTGATCATGCGGCTGGTGCGCGCGGAAATGCTGGAGGTCCTGCGTACCGACTACATCAAGTTCGCCCGCGCGCGCGGGCTGTCGGCGCGGGCCGTCAACTTCGGCCATGCGCTGAAGAACACGCTGGTCCCGGTCATCACCATCACCGGCCTGCAACTGGGCAGCGTCATCGCCTTCGCCATCATCACCGAGACCGTGTTCCAGTGGCCGGGCATGGGCCTGTTGTTCATCCAGGCCATCGAGTTCGTCGATATCCCGGTGATGGCCGCGTATCTGGTGCTGGTGGCGTTCCTGTTCGTGCTGATCAACCTGATCGTCGACCTGCTGTATTTCGCCGTGGATCCGCGCCTGCGAGTGGGCGGCGGCGGAGGACAGGGGCTATGAGCGCCCGGGCGAGCACCACCTGGTCCGGCCGCCTGGGCGATGCCCTGTGGCGCGCCTGGGACAGCGACCTGACGTATTCCTTCCTGCGCTCGCCGGTGACCATCGTCGCCGCCGTGGTGGCGCTGGGGCTGATCGTGGCGTCGGTGGCGGCCCCCCTGATCGCGCCCACCGACCCGTTCGCCCTGGCCACCGTCGACCTGATGGCCGCCTTCACCCCGCCGGTGTGGATGGAGGGCGGCGACCCGCAGTTCCTGTTGGGCACCGACGACCAGGGCCGCGACATGCTGTCGGCCATCCTGTACGGAATGCGGATTTCGTTGTTCGTGGGCGCCGCGTCCGTGGTGTTCGCCATGACCCTGGGGGTCGGGCTGGGCCTGCTGGCGGGCTATGCCGGCGGCTGGATTGACGCCCTGCTGATGCGCGTCGCCGACGTGCAGATCTCGTTCCCGGCCATCCTCATCGCCCTGCTGATCGACGGCGTGGCGCGCGGGATTCTGCCGCGCGAGGTGCATCACGAGATGGCGCTGTGGGTGATCATCTTCGCCATCGGCGCGCCCGGCTGGGTGCAGTACGCCCGCACCGTGCGTGGCTCGACCATGGTCGAGAAGAACCGCGAGTACGTCATGGCCGCGCACATCATGGGGGTGCACCCGGTGGTCATCGCCCTGCGCCACGTACTGCCCAACGCGATGGGGCCGGTGCTGGTGATCGCCACCATTCACCTGGCCATCGCCGTGATCACTGAGGCGACGCTGTCCTTCCTGGGCGTGGGCCTGCCGCCGACCGAGCCGTCGCTGGGGACCTTGATCCGCATCGGCAACGACTTTTTGTTCTCGGGCGAATGGTGGATCACCATCTTCCCCGGGGTGGCGCTGGTGCTGTTGGTGTTGTCGGTCAACCTGCTGGGCGACTGGCTGCGCGACGCGCTCAACCCGAAGCTGCGATGAGGGGCAAAGCATGAGCGATCCCCTCCTCTCTGTCCGCGACCTCCGGGTCGACTTCCCCACCCGGCGGGGCGTGCTGACGGCCGTCGACGGGGTGTCGTTCGACATCCACCCGGGCGAGATCCTGGGCGTGGTCGGCGAATCCGGCGCCGGCAAGTCGCAGACCGGCGCCGCCGTCATCGGCCTGCTGGAGCCGCCCGGACGCATCGCCGCCGGCGACATCCATCTGGAGGGCCAGCGCATCGACCGCCTGTCGCAGGAGCAATTGCGCAAGGTGCGCGGCCGCAAGATCGGCGCCGTGTTCCAGGACCCGCTGACCAGCCTCAACCCGCTGTACACCATCGGCCGCCAACTCACCGAGACCATCCGCACCCACCTGCCCCTGAGCGAGGCCGAGGCCCGCGACCGCGCGGTCCAGGTGTTGGGCGAGGTGGGCATTCCCAGCCCTGCCGACCGCCTGGACGCCTACCCGCACCAGTTCTCCGGCGGGATGCGCCAGCGGGTGGTGATCGCGCTGGCCCTGTGCGTCAACCCGCGCCTGATCATCGCCGACGAGCCCACCACGGCGCTGGACGTCTCCATCCAGGCGCAGATCACCGCCCTGCTGAAACGCCTGTGCCGCGAGCACGGCACGGCGGTCATGCTCATCACCCATGACATGGGGGTGATCGCCGAGACCGCCGACCGCGTCGCCGTGCTGTACGGCGGCCGGCTGGCCGAGGTGGGGCCGGTGGACGATGTGGTCAACCGGCCGCTGCATCCCTACACCGAGGGCCTGATGGCCTGCATCCCCACCACGCACGAACGCCCGCCCCGGCTGGCGCAGATCGAGGGTTCCATGCCGTCCCTGACGGCCATGCCGCCCGGCTGTGCCTTTCACCCGCGCTGTCCGCACGCCTTCGACCGCTGTGCGGCCGAGCGCCCGCCGCTGTTCGACCATCCGCCGTCGGCCGCCGCCTGCTGGCTGTGGGCGCCGGAGGGCGCGCGCGCGACCGAGAGGGCCGCGTCATGAGGGACGGGAACGGGGCCGGCGCGCCGATGGTGACCGAGGACGAGCAGGCGGTGCTGGTGCGCCTGCGCGGCCTGTCGAAGCACTTCGACGTGTCGCCGCCGCTGCTGTCGCGACTGCTGGAGGGCAAGCGGCGGCGCGTCCTGAAGGCCGTGGACGGCGTCGATCTGGACATCCCGCGCGGCCACACGACGGCTCTGGTGGGCGAATCGGGCTGCGGCAAGTCCACCGTGGCGCGCGTGCTGGTCACCCTGTACCGGCCCACCACCGGCGATCTGATCTTCGAGGGCACCGATCTCGGCCGCCTGACCGAGCGCCAAGCGCTAGCGCCGTTCCGCCGGCGGATGCAGATGATCTTCCAGGACCCGTTCGCCAGCCTCAATCCGCGCTGGCGGGTGGGCCGTATCATCGCCGAGCCGATCCGAGCGCACGGCCTGATGGACGACGACCGCGCCATCGCCGGGCGCGTGGCCGAGCTGCTGGAACACGTCGGCCTGCGCGCGGGCGACGCCGACCGGTTCCCGCACGAGTTCTCCGGCGGCCAGCGCCAGCGCATTTCCATCGCCCGGGCGCTGGCGTCCAGCCCGCACTTCCTGGTGTGCGACGAGCCCACCAGCGCGCTGGATGTGTCGGTGCAGGCGCAAATCCTGAACCTGTTGCGGGACCTGCAACGCGAACTCGGGCTGACCTATCTGGTCATCACCCACGATCTGGCCGTGGTGCGCTTCATCGCCGACACCATCGGGGTCATGTATCTGGGGCGGCTGTGCGAGGTGGCGCCGGCCGACACGCTGTTCGCCCGGCCGCGCCACCCCTACACGCGGCTGCTGATCGAGACCGTGCCGGACCTGCGGGCGCCCGACCGCGACCGCAAGCCCATGGCCGGCGAAGTGCCGAGTCCGCTCGACCCGCCAACCGGCTGCGCGTTCCATACCCGCTGTCCGCTGGCGGCCGAGCGGTGCGCGCGGGACCGCCCGGCCCTGCGGCGCGACGCCGACGGCGCCGTCGCCTGCCACGCGGTGGAGGAAGGGCGGTTGCCGGAGTGGGGGCGGTAGAGGGGAGAGGACACGCGATGACGAGATTGGCCGTTCTGTTGGCGATGATGGTGGCGTCCTCGCCCTCCCTCGCCGCCGAAAGCCCCTGGTCTCGCCAGACCACCCCGGCGCAGGGGCCTGTGCGGGTGATCGGCGGCTACACCGAGGGCTGCATTGCCGGGGCGGTGGCGCTGCCGCTGGACGGCCCGGGGTATGCGGTGTTGCGGCCCCAGCGCCTGCGGTATTTCGGCCATCCCGATCTGATCGCCGTCGTCCGCGACCTGGGAGCGCGGGCGGCGGCGCAAGGCTGGGGCACGCTGCTGGTCGGCGACCTGTCGCAGCCGCGCGGCGGCCCCATGAGCTACGGCCACGCCAGCCACGAGGCCGGCCTGGACGTGGACATCTGGCTGCGTCTGTGGCCCTCCGGCCAGCCCTTTCCCGAGGCGGAGCGGCGCGATCCCACCGAGGTGTCGATGGTTCGGACCGGGGCCGAGACCGCCGACCCGGAGCGATGGACCCCCGCCCACGCCGCCCTGGTGCGAGCGGCCGCGCAGGACCCGCGCGTCGCCCGCCTGTTCGTCAACCCGGCCATCAAGGCCACGCTGTGCGCCGACTTCCCACCGGACCAGGACGGCAACGCCCGCTGGCTGCGCAAGGTTCGCTCCTGGTATGGCCACGATGCGCACCTGCACATCCGTCTGCATTGCCCGGCCGACAGCCCGGCGTGCGAGCCTCAGGATCCGCCGCCGCCCGGCGCGGGCTGCGAGGCGGAGGGCTTCGCCTGGTGGTTCGACCGCATCGCCGGCCGTCTCGCCGCGCGGACGCAGGCGCCCGGTGGCGCCCAGGCCACCCCTGTTGCATCGCCGCCGCAATCCGTGCCTACGGACTGCGAGGCCCTTCTGTCCGCTCGATAAATCACGCGGCTGCCGCTATATCTGAAGACTGCGGGACACGCACCGTCGGTCGCGTGTCCGTCGCGGGAGTCGGGGAGAGGGCGGGCGCGGCATGGCGGCAACGGAACGGATGGGCAGGCGCAGAAACGAGGCTGGCAGGCGCGGAGCGGACCGCTCGACCCCGGGCCGGCGGCGATGGCCATGGGCCGGCGTCCTGGCGGCGGCCATGGTCGTGTCCGCCTGCGTGACCCCCGGAGAGGGCGGTGGGTCGTTCCCTCTGGCCGGCATCGGTGAGCGGACGGCGGGAGCTGTGTCACCGTCGGAGAATGGGCCTGCACGCGAGGCGGTGCGGCGTCTGCTTGAAGAGCAACCGGCGCTTCTGACGCCACACCCAGAGGTTGTTCGGCCATTCTACGAACAACGAGGCTTCCAGCCCGCATGGACCACGGCCGAGGGCCTGGACGCCCGGGGCCGGCAGGTGCGGGCGGTGCTGGAGACGGCGTGGGCCGATGGGCTGGCCGGCATCGCCGTGCCCCCGACACCGCCCGAGGGGGCTGTCCTGGACGCCGAGGCGCGCGCGGCGCTGGACATCGCCCTGACGGCGGCCCTGGCCGACTATGCCATGGCCGCGATTCCCCTGCGGCCGGCGTGGGCGCCGGCGAGCCCGGATGCTGTGCCGACGGCGCTGGTGACCATCGCCGCCGACGATCCGGCGGCCGAGCGGCCGGGCCGTCTGTTCCGGCTGGTCAGCGAGGATGACCGGTACGCTCGCCTGCGGCGCGGACTGCTGCGCTACCAGGCCCTGGTCGAGGCCGGGGGCTGGCCCGCCGTGCCCGCCGAGGGTCCGAAAGTGGAACCGGGCGACCGCCACGCCGACCTGGTGGCGGTGCGCGAGCGGCTGCGGGTGTCCGGGGACCTGGCAACCGACTCGGTCGCGCCCGATACGAGCCTGCTCGACCCCGCGCTGGCGGCGGCGATCGAGCGGTTCCAGGCCCGCCACGGCTTGCTGGTGGACGGCATCGTCGGCCGACGCACCCGCGCCGCCCTGGCCGTGCCGGCCGAGGCGCGCGTTCGGCAGATGGCGCTCAACCTGCGCCGGTTGCGCGACATGCCGCCGCCCCCGGCTGGCCGCTCGGTCGAGGTGAACATCGCCGGTGCGGCGCTGGAGGGGCGGCAGGACGGTGTCCCTGCTTTCCGCACCGACGTCATCGTCGGCATGGAGGACCGGCCGACGCCGCGCCTGCGTAGCGCCATCAACAGACTGGTGTTGAACCCGACCTGGACCGTGCCCACCAGCATCGCCGAGAAGGACCTGCTGCCGAAGCTGCGCGAGAACCCGGAGTACCTGACAGAGAACAATTTCACGGTCTTCGACGGCTGGAGCCGGGACGCCGAGAAACTGGACCCGACGACCATCGACTGGCACGCCGAGGACCTCGATATTCGCGGCCTGCGCCTGCGTCAGGCGCCGGGCCAAAGCAACGCGCTCGGCGCCATAAAGTTCATGTTTCCGAACGAACACAACGTCTACCTGCACAGCACGCCCAGCCGGGGGCTGTTCGCGCGCTCCCAACGCACGTTCAGTTCGGGGTGCGTGCGGGTGCGCGATCCGCTGGACTTCGCCACGTTCCTGATGAACGAGCCCGCGACCTGGACCCCGGACGCATTCAAGAGGCGGATCGCGGACGGCAAGACGAAGGCGGTGCACCCGCGCGAGTCGGTCCCGGTGGCATTGGTCTACCTGACCGCCTGGGTGGACGAAGACGGCACGGCGCAGTTCCGGCGCGACGTGTACGGGTACGATGCGCGGGAATTGGAGACCATGGGCAGGACGATGTAATACGGGGCGACATTTGGCTTGACTCGTTCGCCGGCCGCTTGGTCTTGCCTTTTCCCGAGAACCCTCCGCCCCTGTCGGGGGGTGCCTTTGTGTCTTGGTGGTGCTTCCATCCGGACGGCCGGAACGTGAACCACCAAGACACAAAGACACCACGGCGGCGGCTCGATCCTGCCCGGCTGGCGGGCGACGCCCCGCCCCCGCAAGAACCGCCCCGGTCAGGGGTGAGCGTCGGGCGGTCCGGACTCCTCCAGCAGCCGATCAACGGCCGCCTGAATCAGGTCATCCCGCGCGTAGGTCTCTGCGTTCACGCCATCCATGAATCGGCTGATCGCCTCGGCGGCCTGCTGGATGTCCCACAGGAGAACCCGCGCGTCACGCCGCATAGACGAGCGCCCTTGACCGATCAATGGCAGCGCGCAGGTACGGATTGCGCAGGGCGGTCTCTTCCACAAGGTCAACGGGCCGACCCAGTTCCCTCTCCAGCGCCTCTTTCAGGCCGAAGAACTGCTCCAGGGCCGTGAGGTCCGGCCGGGACGCCAACGCCACACGGAAATCCGCATCGCTGGTGGCGGGATCAAAATCCTCACTCCCGGCGGCGGACCCGAACACCTCCAGGCGCACCACGCCATAGCGATGGCAGAGCGCGGCAATGGCCTCGCGGTTGTCGATGATGGCGGCGTGCATGGTGGCCCTCCGTAGTGCCCCTACTCCGCCGCCCTAAGCGCATCCGCGGCCAGACGCGCCTTGGCGTTCAGAAGCTCAATGCCGACGATCCGGTTGTCGGCGTCGTAGTCGAACACGACACCGGGGGAGACCTCCTCGGACTCCGCCGTGGGGCGGTCGGAGAGGGTCACGTACAGCGCGTCAACCTTGGGGTCATAGGCGGTCTTCATCGCTGGGCTCTCCGATCAAGGAAGGCGGTGATCACCAGGATATCATCGCCATCGGGCCGATGAACAACCCTGAGAACACGACCACCGACGTCCGGAATGACCCGGAAGGACCGGGTGAGAGACGGGTCGCCTGGGTCCGGTTCAGTGCGGTCGGGGTCCAGAATGGTCAACTCAACCCACGACCGCCGCAGTTGGCGCCTGAGGATGGCTTTTTCCGCGTGGGCAGAAAGGACAATCACGCCGGACCTGTGCCTTGTATGGCCCAGCCAAGGTCCGCGCCCCGACTGGCCCCCCTCACCGCCGCGCAGAGGACCGCCACGCCAGGATCACCACGACAATCCCGAACAGCAGCACCAGTCCCATGCCGGCGAAGGCCGCTTGTGTAAACGTCATCAGTCGTCCTCCATGGCCAGGAGAATCGCGGACAGAGTCTGGCAACCCACCACAGGAACGCGCCCGCCAGGACGACCGGGGACCCGGACGAGTACCCCAGAACACCAAGCGCGATGCCACCGAAGGTCGAGACCTTTCGGAGCTCGGAGGCGATGGTGTGCCGAACTTCCTGATTGAAGCGCAGTCTCATCGGTGTCCGGGTCCCCCGCGCCTTGATACAAGCTAGGCGATGAGCGCTTGCCGATCAAGACAACGGCCCACACCCTTCCGCCACCCCATGCGCCACCGGTTCGGCCGGGTGACCAACGCTCTGTGTCCTCTGTGCCTCTGTGGTGTTTCTTTCCGGTCGGTCGTGCGGGGTTTCACCACAGAGACACAAAGAGCACAGAGACGGCGGCTCGATCCCGCGCGGCCGGCACGCCCCGGCCCCGGCACGACACGGTTCGGGGCCTGGCAGGCGGGCGACGCCCCGTCCCCACATGGCGTCAGGCGGACATCACCCGGCCCTTCGGGTCCGGGATCGGCCGGCCCATGGCCTCGGCCTGTTCGATCCACGCGGCGATGACGCGCTGGGCGTTGGCGACGGCCTCCTCATAGCGATGCGGCGGGATGCGCCTTCGGCGCGAACCCGCCCTACGCTCTACTGCCTCCGGCAAACCCGGGGCGATTCACACGTCGGCGCCCTACGCCCGCAGGCGCTGGAAGGCGACCACGCGGCCCGACAGGTCGTCCGCCGCCAGACGTCGCGCCTGGGCGTCATAGGCCTGGTGCAGCAGGTCGCGCACGCGGTCGGCGGCCCCGGGGGGGCCGACCGACTCGAACACCCCCAGCGCCTCGCGCAGGGCCTCGACGGCCTCGGATTCGCTGTCCGGCGGGGCGGGATCGGCGGTCAGCAGCGCCGCCCCCAGGGCGGCCCGCGCCCACGCCCACGCCTCGCTGTCCTCGTGCGGCGGCACCACCTCCAGCACGGCGCGGATCGCTCCGGCGCCGCCGCCGGGTCGCGCCGTCCGGTCCCGCAGCACGGCCTTCATGGCCTCCATCAGCACGCCCCGCCGCGCCGGTTCGGTCTCCGGCGACCACACCCAGGCGACCGCCGTCAGGGCCGACAGGGCGGCGTCCAGCGCGCCCGCGTCGCCGTCGCGGCGCGCCACGCGCCACAACGCCCGGGCCAGGGTGACATGGACGGCGCAATAGGTGTCCGGCATGGTGTAGGGAGACAGCCGCGCGGCGGCGGCCCGATAGGCCGCCACCACGGCGTCGAGCCGTGCCGCCCCCAGCGTGGCCGGCCGGCTCTCGGGGTGCTCGGGCAGGGCCAGGACCGCGTCCGCCCAGTCGACCCTCGCCAGGGCGATCAGGTCGCGCGGCCAGGTCGCCGCCAGCGCGTCGAGTCCGGTCTCCATCAGCCTCACCGCCCGTGCCAGGCGTACCGGATCGCCGCTCAGCAGCCCGTGCGCGCGTTGCGCCAACCCCAGCGCCAGACGGTACCCCTGCAGCATCTCGCCGGCCGGCGCCCGCTCTTCCAGCAGCAGCGCCTCGGCCCGGACAAGGGCGCGCGCCAGCGCCCGCCGGTGGTCGGCGCGGCGCCGCTCCGGCATGGCGGCGGACGGCGTGACCGCCGCCAGGACCAGGGTGTGCAGCAGGTGGGCCGCGCCTTCCGACAGGGGCATGGTCACCTGGATCGTCGACCACGGATGCAGGCCCAGGGGGTCCTCGGCCGTGCGGCGCGGGCGCGCCCCGACCACGGACAGCCGCAGGACGTCACCGGCCCGCTGGCCCCAGATCAGCGCGTCGGCGCCGTACTCGGTCAACCAGGCCCGCCCCACGGACTGCGTGCGGGACAGCAGGGACACAAGCCCGCCATCGCGCCGCAGGGTGGCGGTGGGGCTGCCGGGCAGCAGGCGGGCGCGCAGGCCCTCGCGCCGGCGCACGGCGTGCCAGACGGCGTTGGCGGCCAGCCCGCCGTCGGCCCCGTTGACGCCGTCCAGCGGGCAGACCAGGACCGTGATGATTCGCCCGGGTCGGCGCGACAAACCCCATCGCGCTCCGGATCGTCCGTGCCATGGCATCGACGACTCGTCTCCGGTGATGGGCCCGGTTTCGGCCCTAATGTTTGGTTCCACGGCGCCTGTTCGGTGGATCGTCGGGGGCGATCCGACGGTCCCGCGTGTGGCAATTCGGCCTATGGGTCCCACAAAATCATGAATTTCCGATGAAGCGGCGGTTTACCGTGCGACTGCGAACAGGCATCATGCGGCCCGGCCGCGCCGGCATTGGAGGCTCGCCGCGCGGCGCCTTGGAGCAAGCGTATGAGACAGTCCGTGCAGCGGGTCGTCCCGCATGAACGGGACCGGGTGTTCGATCTGGTCGCGGATGTGGAGGCCTACCCCTCGTTCCTGCCGCTGTGGAAGACGGCCCGGATCATCGACCGCACCGCCGACGGATACCGAACCCGGCAGAGCCTCGGCATCGGTCCGGCCACGCTCGATTTCACGTCGACCACGGCGGTCACGCCCCCGGACCGCATCGTCGTTACCGCCCGCGACGGCCCCATGCGCGACCTGCGCATGGTGTGGACCTTCGAGGAGGTCGGCCCCGGGCAATGCCGGGTGAGCCTTGACCTTGTGGTTGAAGTCCGCAGCCGGATCCTTCAGAAGCTTCTTCAGGCCACGTACGGAGAGATGGCGCCGCGTCTGGTGTCGAATTTCGAGGCCCGAGCCCGCGCCGTTGCCCGCGGCGAGGTCGAGCCACCACCTTCGGGCGCCCCCGCTGGCGGGTCCGCGTCCCCGTCGACGGCGCCGTCCGTGACCGACAACCGCCGCCGGTTAAGCGAGGGGAAACGGTGAGCGGTCCATCATTCATCATCGTGGCGCGAACACCGTTTACGCCCCGTGTGCTCCTCCCCGGTCCGCCCGACGTCTCTCGGGCCGGCTCCGGTCCTTGTCGTCTCGTTTCGTGTGCGTCAACACTCTTTAGGACAGGTCCATGAACAAACCCCAAGCGGTCGCGCCCGAGTTCCCGCGCGGTCCCCTGCCGGACGACCCGACAATCGTGCCGGCCTCGCGCCCGATGCCCGTCGATGCCAATCGTCCGGCCCCGGTTCCGGTCCCCGCCATTCCGGAGTACCTGAGCCGGGTCTACACCTGGGCGTACCTCACGCCCGCCTACAGTCGCTTCCTCGACACCTCGCTGGTCGTGTCGGCGATCCTGTGGGGCAACATGAACCGGCTGATGCGGGCCGGCTTCTCGGAGTTCAAGCCGGGCCAGACCGTGTTGCAGCCGGCCTGTGTGTACGGCACGTTCTCGCGGAAGCTCGCCGAGGTCCTGGGGCCGAGCGGCACCCTGCACGTGACCGACGTGGCCACCAACCAGATCGAGACCTGCCGCAAGAAGCTGGCCGACCATCCCACCGCCCGCATCGGCCTGGCCGACGCGGCGGAACCGCGTGACCGCGATTACGACGGCGTGTGCTGTTTCTTCCTGCTGCACGAGGTGCCGGAGGACTACAAGCATCGCATCGTCAAGAGCCTGCTGGACGCCACCCGGCCGGGCGGCAAGACGGTGTTCGTGGACTACCACGGCCCGCACTGGGCGCATCCGTTGCGGCCGATCATGCTGGCGGTCTGGCGCCTGCTGGAGCCGTTTGCCATCGCCCTGAGCAAGAACGAGATCGCCTCCTACGCGCCGCCGGCCCTGGCCCGGCAGTTCACCTGGCGCAAGGAGACCTACTTCGGCGGGCTCTACCAGAAGGTCGTGGCGACCCGGGTGGTCGCGGGCACCTGACGGCGGCCGCGAGCGGGCAGGATAGGCGACGTTTTTTGACTCGGGACTCAAGATTCCCTAATAACCTGTTGGAATCTTGACTCATCCGCAGTACCTTGTATCGAGAGTCTCTCGACAGCAAGGGCGAGTCGCCATGGCTACCCGCGAAATCGATCCGGACGAGGACCTCCGGGGCGCCGATGCGATCCGGACGGACACGGACCCCAAACGCCGCGCGCGGGCGCCACGGCTGATTGCCGACAACGACCGGCCGGCCGCGCCGGAGGTGGCGGCCGACGATGACGACGCGGATCAGGGCGCCGCGCCTCGGGCTGCCGCGCGCCACGCCGACGGCGCGGCGGCCATGGACCTGCCGCCGCTGCCGCCGGATCCGCCGCTGACCCTGCCGCACAGCGTCGAGTGGCGCTCGTGGATCGCCGCCGGGTTCTCGCTGTTCTGGCTCGCCTTCTTCGGCTTCTACGTCCAGCAGAGCGTGGGCTGGACCAACCTGTTCATGCTGCTGCCGCATGAGTTCGCCGGTTTCGCCGCCGGCGGGCTGATTCCCGTGGCCCTGGCCTGGGCGCTGGTGGCGGTGTTCTCGCGCGATGGCCGCTATGGCCGCGAGGCGCTGATCCTGCGCGACCAGTTGCGCCGGCTGTCCTACCCCACCGACACGGCGCGCGGCCAGATGAACGAGGTCGCCCAGTCACTCACCGAACAGGCGCGGCTGTTGACCGACTCCTCGCGCCAAGCCCTGGCCGAGGCCCGGCAGGTGCGCGACGGCCTGCGCAACGAGGTGGTGGCACTGAGTTCGCTGGCCGACAAGTTCCGCGAGGATATCGCCCAGGTCATCCGCGACACCGAAAGCCAGGTCTACGGCCTGGAGGACGCCACGGAGCGCGCCGTCAGCCGCGCCCGCGATGCCGGCCAGACGCTGGAACGCCAGACCGGGACCCTGAGCGAGACCACCGACAAGATGTTGGCCCAGACCCGGACGCTGGACGAAAGCCTGCGCAAGCATGTGCAGGACCTGACCCTGGTCGGCCAGCAGGCGCGTGAGCATGGCAGTTCCCTGCACGCCGTCAACGACGGCATGACCCGCGCGCTCCGCGAGGGCCGCACGCTCAGCGAGGAGATGTCCACCCTGCTGAAGGAGATGGACCAGCACATCGGCGGCCAACACCAGCACGTCGAGGACCTGCGCGGGCGCTGGGAAAAGACCAGCCAGGCCGCACAGGAGGCCATGGCCCAGCGCTCGCAGGGGATCGACCAGGTCAGCGAACGCCTGCTCAGCCGCACCCAGGTGATCGAAAGCACCATCGGCCGCCAGACCGATGCCCTGATGAGCGCCTCCGATCAGGCCATGTCCCGTCTGAAGGAGATGGAAGGCCTCTTCACCCGCCGGGTGCAGAGCATGAACACCGCCGTCGACGAGGCCACCGGCAAGCTGTCGGATGCCTCGCTGATGGTGGCCCAGCGCGGGCAGGAGGCGGAAACCGCCACGCGCTCGGCCACCAACACGCTGGAACGCGCCGCCGGCACCCTCGACGACATGCTGCGCGCCCTGACCGCCGCCGTGCAGCGCGCCGAAAGCCGCGCCCGCGACGCCGGCGCGGCGGTCAAGGAGCAGGCCGAGGGCCTGGAGGCGCATACCACCGAGGCCGGCCGTCAGGCCGAGGCGATCCGCGAGGCGATCACGGCCCAGGGCGAGGCCCTGGCCGACGGGGCGCGGCTCATCGGCCAGCAACTCGACCTGGTCCAAAGCGGCCTGAGCCAGCACGCGCGCCACCTGGGCGACGCCGCGAATTCCGCCGCCGGCCGTATCAGCGAGACGGTGGAGGCCCTGCGCCAGCGCCTGACCGACCTGTCCGGCATCTCCGGTCAGGTCAACCGGGAACTCGAAAGCGTGGGCACCAATCTCGTCCAGCACGCCGAAACGCTGGAATCCACCGGGGCGCGCACGGTCGCCCATACGCGCACGGCTGCCGAGGCGGTCCGCGCCGAGACTCAGGCCCTGCAGGACCTCGTCGCCAAGGTTCACGGCGCCCTGGCGGGGCTGGAACAGACCCTGGCCGAGCGCGTCGAGGCGGTCGACCGGGCCGCGTCGGGTGCCGACGAACGCCTGACGGCGACAGCCGAGGTGATCGAGGGCAAGGTGCGGGTGCTGAACGACGGCTCCGAACAGGCGTCGGTGGCCTTGACCGGCGTTGCCAGCCTGCTTGACGACCGTTCGGACCATCTGGAGACGATCATCGGCCGTTCCGTGACCCGCATGACCGACCTGGGCGGCGCGCTCGACCAGCACGCCCGCCAGTTCGAGGAGATCACCGGGCGCGGCCTGTCACAGGCGACCGTGGCCGGCAACCGGCTGCGCCAGTCCACCGACGGCATCCAGGCCGCCGCCGAAAAGGCCGCCGAGACCGTGCGCGGCGCCGCCACGCTGCTGGGCGGCTCGCTGGAGGAGGCGGACGAGCGGGCGCGCGACTTGGTGCCTGTACTGGAACGCGCCGTGGCCAGCATCCGCCAGGAGGCCGATACCCTGGCCCTGTCCGGCGACAAGGTCTCGGACACCACGCGCCGGCTGGGCGCCGAGTTCCTGCGTCATGCACAGATCCTGGTGGAGGCCGCCGACAAGGCCGAGCAGCGCGCCGGGCTGCTGCGGACCGAGGTGGAGCAGGCGCAGATCGGCACCTTCCTGCACCAGGCCAGCGTCATGATCGAACGCCTGGAAAGCGTCGCCGTGGACATCGCCCGCATCTTCAACCCGGTACGCGACGAGGAACTGTGGCGGCGTTACCAGAAAGGCGACCACGGCGTCTTTCTGCGCCACCTGGCGCGCGTCATGACCGTCAAGCAGCACGGCGCCGTGCGCGAGGTGTTCGACAACGACCGCGAGTTCCGCGGGTACGTCACCCAGTTCGTCACCGACTACGAAAGCCTGCTGGAACAGGCCCACCAGACCGCGCGGGCCGACATCCTGACGGCGCTGTTCATCGGTTCCGACCTGGGCAAGGTCTATCTGGTTCTGGCCAAGGCGCTCGGCCGACTGGAGGAATAGAGTGGCCACACGGCCGGTCCGTTGGCATAGTCCTCGGCGTTCGGGTCGAGGCCGCCGGTGCGCGGCGCCACCGGGCGAGGCACCTAGACAGCGCACATGAGCACACCGGAGACAGTCGAGCGGGTGGTGATCGGGGCCGGGGTGGTCGGCTTGGCGGTCGCGCGCGCGCTGGCGCTGGCGGGGCGCGAAGTGATCCTTCTTGAGGCCGCCGACGCCTTTGGCACAGAAACCTCCTCGCGCAACAGCGAGGTCATCCACGCTGGCGTGTACTACCCCGAAGGCAGCCTGAAGGCGCGCCTGTGCGTGCAAGGCCGCCGGATGCTGTACGCCTATCTGGCCGAGCGCGGCCTGCCGCACGACCGCTGCGGCAAGCTGATCGTCGCCAGCCGCGCTGGCGGCGCGCCGGAAATCGCGGCGCTGCGCGGCGTTCAGGCCCGCGCGGCGGCGGCCGGCGTGGACCTGCCCTGGCTGTCCGGTGCCGAGGCCATGGCGCTGGAACCGGGCGGGCTGGACTGCGTCGCCGCGCTGGAGTCGCCCGAAACGGGGATCCTGGACAGCCATGCCCTGATGTTGTCGCTGCTGGGCGACGCCGAGGCGGCGGGCACGGTGCTGGCGCTGCGCAGTCCCGTGGTTGGCGGACGCGCCCTCGACGGCGGCGGGGTGGAGCTGGACGTGGGCGGCGCCGCCCCCATGCGGCTGCGGGCGCGGGGGGTGGTCAACTGCGCTGGCCTGGGCGCCCGCGCGGTGGGCCTGTCGATCGCGGGGGTCCCACCCGAGACCGTGCCGCCGCTGCATCTGGCGCGCGGGGTCTATTTCAGCCTGAGCGGCAAGGCCCCGTTCCGCCGCCTGATCTATCCGGTGCCGGGGCCGGCCAGCCTGGGGCTGCACTATACCCGCGACCTGGGCGGCCAGGGGCGCTTCGGTCCGGACGTGGAGTGGATCGACCGCATCGACTACACGGTGGACCCGGGCCGCGCCGCGCTGTTCGTCGACGGCATCCGGCGCTACTGGCCGGGCCTGCCCGACGGCGCCCTGGCGCCCGCCTATGCGGGAATCCGCCCAAAGGTGCAGGCGCCTGGCACACCCGCGCACGATTTCGTGCTATTGTCCCCACGCGAGACGCGCGTTCCCGGCTATACGGCCCTGCACGGCATCGAGAGCCCGGGCCTGACGTCCTGTCTCGCCATTGCCGACTGTGTGGCGGAGTGGACCGCATGACCTGTCTGTTCGCACGATATGCCCTTGTCCTGCTGGCGCTGGCCTTGATGGCGGGGACGGCGCCGCGCGCCGCCTCCGCCGCCGACGCGACGGCCGAGGCGCCGAGCACCCAGCGCCTGATGGAGCAGTTGCGCGACCTCGGCCTGGCCCCGGAACAGGAGGGCATGGACCCCCAGGGCCTGTACGACTCGCTGGGCGACCGGCCCGGCCTGCTGGACCTGCTGCGCCAGGAACGTGAGGCCCGCGAGGCGGAGCGCAACAAGGGCGAGGATCCGGGCGAGCCGCTGCTGTCCCTGCCCCAGCCCCTGATCCCCGACGTGCGGGCCGAACTGCGCGCCATCGTGCAGGAGCTGTCCCGCTACGCCCATGCCCGCGATCCCGGCTTCGCCGTGCTGGCCCGGGGGGGCGCGCCGCTGGCCTTCCGCCACCGCCGCGAGGCCATGCTGGACGCCGCCCGCGCCGCCCACGCCGGCCTGGCCGGCATCAATCCGGACAACCCGGCGGCCGGTGTCGGCGAACCGGACGCGGGGTTCCTGGGCGCCGTGGACGGCGTGGTCATCGATGGTCAGTTCTGCGGCGAGCCGCCGGTCAGCGACGAGGACCTCGCCCGCCTGGCCGACCTGAACGTCGTGCTCGTGTCCATCGACCACTGCGCCAACGACGCGATCGCGGCCGAGGCCCGCCGCCGCGCCCGCGCCGCCGGCGTGCTGATCCATGCCGACACCGACGCGGAGGGCCGCCTGGATACCGTGCCCGAGGGCCGGCCGTGGGGCGAGAACGCCGAGAACATCACCGACCCCCACCAGGCGCGGTCCATCCTGGTCCTGGAGGATGCCTCGGCCTTCGGCGACGTCAGCCTGCTGATCGGTGCCCTGCGCGAGACCAACCACGATATTCTGGTGCTGGACCCGTTCCTGCTTGGCGCGCGCGCCCTGGGCGAGGATCATGTCCGGCAGTTGCGCCACAAGAAGCTGGGCGCGCGCCGCCTGGTGCTGGCCTCGTTCGATGTGGCATACGCTCACAGTGACGCCTACTACTGGGAACCGGGATGGACCCTGGGCACGCCGCGCTGGCTGGCGGCCACCGCGCGGGGGCGGCCGGGCGCCCACTTCACCGAGGTCTGGGATCCGGCCTGGAAGGCCCAGTTGGGCGAGTTCTTCGTCGCCGTCATGGACCTGGGCTTTGATGGGGTCATGCTCGACGGCCTGGACGCCGTCCACCGCTGGGAGCTGATTACGCCCATCAACTGACCGGGGCGGCGCCCCTTTCAACGACAGGTCCCATGCATCTCACCCAGATCATGGCCGGCGCCGCCCACGGCGGCGCCGAGACCTTTTTCTCCACGCTGGCCGTCGCCCTGCAGCAGGACGGCGTCGAAACTGCCGGCCGGGCTGTGGATCCGCGCCGCTCGCCTGGGCGGGTACTACGACCTGAAGTACTACCGGGGCTTCGATCATCTGATCGCCATCATCCCCGGTAACCGCCGCCACATCCTGGACGGCGGCTGGCCGGACCACCGCGTCCACTACATTCCCAATTTCTGCGTCGTCGATGAGACGGCGGGGCCGCGTCCCGCTCCCGCAGCGCCGCGATATGGTCTTCAAGCCACCTCGCCCGGAGCCTACATCATCAGCGGATCGGTGCCCGGCGCGCGCGGCACCAGCAGCCACGTCCGCCCCGGGCTGGCCATGCGCCCGGCCTGCTGGAAGGCCGCCTCGCCGGCGCCCCAGAACACGTCGCCGCGATTGATCCCCTTGATCGCCGACCCGGTGTCCTGCGCCGCCATCAGCCGCCGCAGCGGCCGGCCGCCGGGGTCGGTGGTGGACAGCCACACCAGCGATCCCAGCGGCAGCACCGCCGGGTCCACGGCTAGGCTGCGCAGCGGCGTCAGCGGCACCCCCAGGGCGCCGATCGGTCCGGCGCCGGTGATCTCGCGGAAAAAGATATAGCGGCCGTTCTCGCGCATCAGCGCCCGGCCCTGCTCCGGATGGGCGCGCAGCCACGCCCGGATGGCCGGCATCGAGCGGCCGTCGGCCAGGCCGCGTTCGCTCACCAGCCGCCCGATCCCCACGAACGGTCGACCGTTGTTGGCGGCGTAGCCGATGCGCGTGCCGGTGCCGTCGGGCAGGGTGACCTGTCCCGACCCCTGGATATGCAGGATGTGCAGGTCGACCGGATCGTCGGCCCAGAACAGCACCGGGGCCTTGCCCTCCAAGGCGCCGTCCTCGATCTCGGCGCGGCTGTGGTAGGGGTCGCCAGTGGCGGCGTGGCGGCCCTGCCCGTTCTCGACCGACAAGTCGTCGGGTGGGCCGTACACCGGGAAACGGTACCGCGCATCGGGCGCGCGGGCGGCGTGGATATGCGCCTCGTAGTAGCCGGTGAACAGGC
Organism: uncultured Rhodospira sp.; assembly: GCF_937138205.1. Lineage (GTDB taxonomy): Bacteria > Pseudomonadota > Alphaproteobacteria > Rhodospirillales > Rhodospirillaceae > Rhodospira. Next base: position 57,187 of record NZ_CAKZOT010000091.1, read on the forward strand.
CGTGCGCCGAGGCATCGGTGCTGGTCACGGCATAGGCGCGGAAGCCGCGCTCCAGCGCGGCGCGGAAGGCGTCGGCATCATCGGCCGGAACGCCGTCGAGCCGGCGGCAGGCGGCCTGCCAGTCGCCCACCGATCCGGCCACTGCCCGCAAGGCCGCCGACCCGCGCGGGGCCATCGGCCGGTCGGGCGGCAGGGTGGCCAGCCGCGCGCACGAGCGACTCAGCGCCGGGCGGGCCTCGATCAGACGGTCGCCGGCCCATCCCGGCACGGACTGCAGGGAAACGGGGGTATAGATGGGCTCGGGCGGCGGAACGGGTCGGCGCGGCGCGCAGGACAGGGCCACCAGGCCCAGGACGGCCATCAGCCCCAGCCCGACGGCAACGCTGGCGTGGCGGCGCGTGGCGGCGGGACGCCGCTCCCAAGCCCGCAGCCCGCGTTCGGCGGCCACGGCCAAACGCCGCGCGCGACGGCGCCCCCAGGCCCGAAGCGACGGCGGAACGCGGAGCCTGCGCATGGGCATGGGCCGGGACCGGTTGGTTATTCGTCGTCGGGCGTGCGGGTCGCCACCAGTGTCCAGTTGGGGTCGCGCGAGGTCACGTCACGGGCGAAGGTCCAGATGTCGGTCACGCGGGCGGTGTGCTCGGGGTCGCCGTCCACCACGGCGCCGGTGCGGTCGCGCACGACGTTGACCTGCTCGGAGACGAACTCGACCGTCACGTTCGCCACGGAGCCGTCCATGGCGGCCTCGGTCAGGGTCAGGCTCTTCAGGCCCAGCAGTTCGGTCTCCATGACCTCGCCGGCCGACTCCCGTTCGTCGATGGCGCGGGCGAAGCCGTCATAGACGTCGTCGGACAGCAACGGGCGCAGGGCCTGCTTGTCACCTTTGGCGAAGGCGGCGACGATCATCTCGAACGCCCCACGCGCGCCGCCCAGGAACCCGTCCGGATCAAACCCCGGATCGGCGGCGAGAACATCGTCGAGCCCCGGCACCGAGGACCGGCGACCGCCGGCCCACGGCGACGCGCCCGAGTCGGACTCCTCCGCGTCGTCGTCCTGCGCGCGCCGTCCCGGCAGGTCGATGACATTGTCGTCCCGCGACCGGCCCTCCCCGGGCCGCGCGTCGAACGGCGTGCGTCGCGGCTTTTCGTTGCCGGTCCGCTTGCCCAGGACACTCCGCAGGCGCAGCACCAGAAAGGCCGCGATCATGGCGAAGAAGATGATGTCGATGAACTGGAAACCGTCGCCCATGGTCACTCGAAACTCGCCGTTTGTTCCGACGGCATCGCCGCGCCGTCGAAACGTGATGTGCGCGCGCCCGCGCGAAAAAAGGCGGCCTGGACCCGAGTCCCATGGTCGGGTCCCCAGTGGCGGTCGTCCCCTGGACCTCGGCCGCCCCGGTGGGCTAAACACGACAGGCGGTTAAGGATCGCCGCGCCCAGCGCGTTCCGCTGAACCGGATATCCACCCCCCCAGTGTGAGGGAGCCGGCATCGCCGATCAACCCGCGTCATGCCAGCCGGTGCCGTCTCGGCCCGCGTTTCGATCCTCGCGGATCATCGTCCGCCCAGCCTGCCCGCTAGATAAGGGCGCGCGCGCGCGCGGGCAAGGCGTTTCCCGGCATCGCGTGCGTCCAATCCCCCAATTCCCCTAGAACCCGCGTCAGAGGCCATCACCATGCCCTTTCTCATGCTGCTCGCGTTCATCGGCATCCCCCTGCTGGAAATCGCCGTGTTCATCCAGGTGGGGGGTCTTATCGGCCTCGGTGCCACGCTGGTCCTGGTGGTCCTGACGGCGATCGCCGGCACGCTGCTGTTGCGTGCCCAGGGGCTGTCCACGCTCGGGCGGGCGCGGGCCAGCCTTGATCGGGGCGAGGTGCCGGTGCGCGAGGTGTTCGACGGCGCCTGTCTGCTGGTGGGCGGCGCGTTGCTGCTGACGCCGGGGTTCGTGACCGACACCCTGGGGTTCCTGCTGTTGCTGCCGCCGTTTCGCGGTTTCGTGCTGGAGCGCCTGAAACGCTCCGGCCATCTGCACGTGCAGACGATGGGAGGCTTCGGGACCGCCCCAGGAGGAGGGCCGGGGCCGGGCCGTCCGCCTCAGGGCGGTCCCGGTCCGGTGATCGAGGGCGAATACGAGGACGTCGGGCCGCCCCGCCCGACCCGCTGGAGCGGAGTCGGTCCCGCCGATGACGCGGGCGAGACAAGGGACACGGACGCGGACGCGGATCGGTCCTGAGGCCAACGCACCTCGGTACGTGGGAGTACGGCGTGAGCGATCGACAAACACCTGGGCAAACCCCCTGGGACGACAGCCTGTACGGTTTTCACCTGGCTGGCGGCATGATGCGCGGCCGCCTGGTGCGGCTGGGCGCGGCCCTCGACGACCTATTGGGACGGCACGACTGGCCGCCGGTGGTCGAGGCGCTGCTCGGCCAGACCACCGTGCTGGCGGCGGCCCTGGCCGCCGGTTTGAAGTACGAGGGCGTATTCACCCTGCAGACCAGCAGCGACGGTCCCATTCCCACCCTGATGGCCGACGTCACCAGCACCGGCGACGTGCGCGCCGTTGCCCGCCTGGACCGGGAGCGGCTGGACCCCCTGCTGGCCGCCCACCCCGAGGCGGGTAACGATCCGGCGGCGATCGGCCTGTCGGCGCTGCTCGGCCGAGGGCATGTGGCCTTCACCGTCGACCAGGGGCCGGGCACGGAACGCTACCAGGGCATCACCGAACTGGTGGGCGAGACCCTGGCCGACAGCGTCGCGCATTACTTCCATCAGTCGGAACAGTTGCCCACCGTTCTGCTCGCCGCCGCGCGGCACGATCCCGCGCAAGGGTGGCGCGCCGGCTGCCTGCTGGTGCAGCGGATGCCGCCCGAGGCTGGTGGACGCGACGGCGCCGCCGCCGAGGACGCCTGGGAGACGGCCGGCGTGTTGCTGGGCACGCTGGGGCCGGACGAACTGCTCGACCCCACCCTGACGCCCGATCGCATCGTTCATCGCCTGTTCCACGGCGAGGCGCTGGTGCCGGGCGAGACGCGGCCGCTGCGGTTCGGCTGCCGCTGTTCGCGCGGAAAGGTTGAGGCTGCCCTGTCCCGCTTTTCCCGCGCCGATCTGGAGGCGATGAAACAGGACGACGGGCGGGTCTCCGCGTCTTGCCAATTCTGCGCCGCACACTATACCTTTGAGGACGACGATCTTGATGCCCTGGCCAGTGATCGGGGCGCCCCCGGCGCGGGGTAGTCCCGGAGTCGGCCGGGGCCGACAGCAAGCGGCGATACCCCCATGGCGCGTCATCCGTCGGCCAAACCCGAAACGCCTGGATCCGGTCCGCGCGACCCGGTGCGCCGCCGCCTGTTGCGCGGCGCGGCCGGCGCGGCCGTGCTGGGGGCAATCCCGCTGACGCTGGCCGGGTGCACGGATCCGCCGCGCCGGCCCCAGTTCCCCACCCTCGGGTTCTCGCACAAGACGCCGTTCTTGTTCCGGGCGGCGCGGGTCGAGGTCCGCTCGGAATACAGCCGGCCCAATCGCCCGCCCCATGTCGAGCACCTGATGCCGCTGGCCCCCGACCGCGCCGCCGGGCAGTGGGCCGAGGACCGGCTGCAGACCAACGGCGACGAGGCCGCCCTGGTGCGCTTCACGGTGCACGAGGCCAGCGTGGTCGAGAAAAAGCTGACCGTGGAACGCGGCCTGAGCGGTCTGTTGAAGAACGAGCAGGCGGAAAGCTACTACGCCCAGCTTGACGCGACGGTCGAGGTGGTGGACGCGCTGACCGGCATCGCCCTGGGCGCCGCCACCGCCAAGGTCTGGCGCAGCCAGACCCTGGCGGAAAGCGCCACGGCCAACGAACGCGACGAGATGTGGTTCGCCCTGGTCGAGACCCTGATCGGCGACTTCGACCGCGCCATGGAAGCCCGCATCACCGACCACCTGCGCGACCACCTGGTCGGAGGACCGGGGATATGATCGCCGCCGTGTTTGCAGGACCGACCCGCCGGACCGGGGGGCCGCCGGTTCGTGCTTGAGTGTCCCCCGCCGCCCGACTGGTCCGCCGTGGCCGGGGCCGAGCCGTCCGCCATCGCCAGCCGCCTGTCGTTTCCCGTGCGTGTGCGCGAGACGGGGCCGGACGGCCGCATGGGCCTGCACGCGCTCGCCGACCTGTGCCAGGAGGCCGGCGCGGTCAACGCCACCCGCTTCGGCCAGGGGTTGGAGGACACCATGGCGCGTGGCGTGGTCTGGGTGCTGAACCGCGCGCGCTTCGCGGTGCACCGCCATCCCCGCTTCGGCGAGACCGTGACCGTGGAGACGTGGCCATGCGGCCTGGAACGCCGGGGTGCGCTGCGGGTCTATCGCATCAGCGTCGAGGGCGTCGGGGTGGTCGCCGCCGTCGCCACGGTGTGGTCTCTGTTCGACTTGGCGAAGCGCCGGCCGATGGCTCGGCCGGAGACCGTGTTGCACACCCTGCCGGAGCCCGGTCCGCGCCTGCTGCCCACGCCCGCCATGCTGCCCGCCGAGGCCGAGGCGGACGGGGGTGCCGGCGCGGATGGACCGGCGGCCGTCTACCCGGTGCATCCGGCGCAGATCGACGTCTACGGCCACGTCAACCACACGCACCTGATCGCCTGGAGTCTGGGCGAGACCGGGGCCGTCGTGCCGGGACCGTTCTGCCCGCGCGAGTTCCTGATCGGCTTCCGGGGCGAGTGCCGGCCCGGCGACCGCGTGGCGGTGCGCCGTGCGGCCGGCGCGGGGGGCCTTGTGCGCACCTCCCTGGCCACCGAGGCCGACGGCCGCGAGATCGTGCGCGCGGCGGCGTGGTATGGGGAGGTGCCCGGTTGACATCGTCTCTGCGGTCTCGATCATGTGCGGGACTCCTCGTGCGCATTGAGGTCCGCCATGCGTCCGTCCGAAGCGTTGCAGGCCCACCGAAAGGCCATCCGCCAGGTGGTGGCGGCTCACCGCGCGGGCAATCCGCGTGTGTTTGGCTCCGCCCTGCATGGCAATGACGTCGAAGGCAGCGACCTTGATCTTCTCGTCGATCCCACGCCGGAGACGACCCTGTTGGACATCGGGGCCATTCGCCACGAGCTCTTCTTGCGTCTTGGGGTCCCCGTTGACGTACTGACGCCAAAGGCCTTGCCGGAGCGCGTCCGGGCCGCCGTGCTGGCCGAGGCGCGCACGATATGAGCCGCGATATGCCGCGGCTGGGTGAACTCCTGAGACATATCCTGGAAGCCATCGCGCGCATTCAGATGTACACGGCTGATGTCGACAAAGAGAGCTTCCTGGACAGCGCAATGGTGCAAGACGCTGTGCTCCGGAATCTCGAGATCGTTGGCGAAGCTTGCCACAGCGTGGAAGCACGGTTTCCGGAATTTGCTGGACAGCATCCGCACGTGCCGTGGGCCGCCGCGTATCAGATGCGTAATGCAATAGCCCATGGGTATTTTGTCGTGGACCTGGATATCGTCTGGACCACCATTCAAGCAGACCTACCAGAACTCAAAGAAAAAATTCTTAGGCTATTAGAGGGGTTGCGGTGATCGCGCGGCAGGCGAAGTCGGCGACGCTGCGGGCTGCGGAGACAAGGGCCGTCCTCACCTCCGCGATCAACGTCGCCCGCGCGCTGTCGCGGCGAGAACGGTTGGCGCGCGCGCGGCGGGCGGGGCTGGGGTCGGCGGGGGAGGTCCTGGGGCCGTTGTGGCCGCTGCTGGTGTACCTGCCGCTGGTGGCCGGCGGCGCCCTGCCGCGCCCCGAGGCGATTTCGCCGCTGACCTACGCGGCGCTGGGATACTGGACCTGGAGCCTGCTGGTGGACGCCGCCCTGGCCCCCGCGCGCGGGCTGGGCACGTACCGCGCGCCTACCGTCGCACCGGTGGCGGCGGTGCTGGCCGGGCTGCTGGACGCCGGCCGGCGGACCGCCGTGCGGACGGTGATTCTGTGGCCTCTCGCGGTCATCGCGGCCGGCGGCGTCGATCCGCTGGGCAGCGCCTGGGCGCTGGCTGCTCTGGGGCCGGCGCTGGCTCTGGCCGGCGGGATCGGGCTGATCCTGGCCCTGTGGGCGGCGCCGTGGCCGGACGTGCCGGCGGGCGCCACCACGGCGGCGCGGCTGACCCTGCTGCCCAGTCTCGTCTTGTTTCCGCTGCCGGAGACCGCCTGGGCCTGGGCGGCGACGGTGCTCAATCCGCTGGCGGTGTTCACCGACGCCGCGCGGGCGCTGGCCTTGACCGGCGGGATGCCCCAGGCCGGCGCCGTGGCGGCCTGGAGCCTGATCGGCGCCGCTGCCCTCACCCTTGGCCTGCGCGGGTTCGTCCGGCTGAAACCGCGCCTGCACGATGCCCTGGCATGAGTGACACCGTTCTGACCCTGGAGGACGTCACCAAGCGCTTCGCCACGGGCGCCCGCGCCGACCGCCGCGCCTGGACGCGGCAGGTGTGGCGGGCGCTGGTGGGGCGGGGTCCGCTGCCCGCCCTCGACCTCGGTCGGGGCGTGGTTAAGGCCTTGGACGACGTCTCGCTGACCGTGCGGCGCGGCGAGGCGGTCGGCGTCGTCGGCCTCAACGGCGCCGGCAAGACGACCCTGCTGCGGCTGGCCGCCGGGCAATGGGCGCCGGACGCCGGGCGGGTGGCGCGCGTGGGCCGGCTGGCGACCATGATCGACCTGACCGCCGGGTTCTCGCCCTCGCTGACCGGCCGCGAGACCATCCCCCTGGTGGGCGCCCTGATGGGGCGCACGCGGGCCGAGATGGCCGCCGCGACACCCCACATCGTCGACTTCTGTGGGTTGGGAGCCGCGCTCGACCGGCCGGTGGGCGGCTATTCCAGCGGGATGGCGCTGCGCCTGGGCTTCGCCATCGCCGTGCACAGCGACCCCGACCTGCTGCTGATCGACGAGGGCCTGTCGGTCGGTGACTTCCCGTTCCGGCAGAAATGCCTGGCCCGCATGATGGCGCTGCGCGAGCGGGCGGCCGTGGTGCTGGTGTCGCACGCCCTGCCGGAGGTGGCGCGGTTCTGCGGCCGGGTCGTGGTGCTGGACCGGGGGCGGGTGGCGTTCGACGGCGGTGTCGAAGAGGGATTGGCGCTGTACCGCCGACTGGCGGAGGGCGACGCGCCGGAGGCCGCCGCCAGCGACGACGGCGTGCCCGGGTTCCTCAAGCCGCTGTTCCGGGACGAGGCCCGCGTCGATCCGCTCGCCATGGCGTGGCTGGACGGGCAGGGGGCGGAGGTGTCGGCCGTGCCCTTCGGCGCGCCTTTGGTGCTGCGATTGCGCGCACGGCTGCGGGCGCCGGTGCGGGCGCTGAACGTGGGCGTGCCGCTGTATGCGCCGGACGGCACCCGGGTGACCGGGCTGGCCAGCGACCTGGCGCACGCGCCCGTGGCCGCCGAGGCCGGCGAGACCGTGGCGATTACCCTGGCCCTGCCGGCGCCGCGCCTCAACCCCGGCCCGTGGCACGGGGTGGCGGTGTTGCACGACGGCCCGGGCACGCTGGCGCGCCAGCCACTGCCGCCGCTGACCGTCACCGGCGGCCCCAGCCGCCACTGGGGCCACTGGACCCCGGAGGCGGCGTGGACGGTGCGGGTCGAGGAGCAAGGCGCGTCATCTTTGGATGCCGTGGGGATGACATCCGCGACGTCGGCACCGAGCGCCTGAACCCCCCCCTCCCTCCCGGCCTTCCCCATGAATGGGTGAGGAGTCGAGTTCGCGCGCTCCGATAGGCCGGAGCGCGGCCCGCGAAGCGAGTGCGGATCGGACTCCCCCCGTTTATCCCCAATTCCGCAGTTGGGCTCCAAACTGCGGAATGTGGGATAAGAAAATGTCATCCCGAACGCTCCGGAAGGGGCGGAGGCATCTCGGGAAAAGGCAAAAAAAAGGGTCCGGCGAACGCGTCAACCCATACGTCGGCGGGTATTGGGTCCCCACTGCGTCATGCCAGCGAATTTGCGCTTGACCGATCGGCGAACCCGTCGCAACCGTGGTTTGGAGGCGACGGTTTCCGGCCCGGTATTCGCGCCATCACCCGGCCCCGGCCGGAGTCAGCAGACTCGAAATATGGAGCAGCAGATCCGTCTGCCGCCGGGTTCCGGTCTTGGCGAACATCGCCTGCAGGTGGTTGCGGGCGGTGTTGCGGGAGGTGCCAAGGGTTGCGGCGGCCTCGCCCAGGGCCTCGCCGCGCGCCAGCAGAAGGGCGAGACGGCATTCGGCCTCGGTGAACCCGTACACCCGCGCCAGTGTCGGGCCGAGATCGGCCGGCACCGCCCGGGGGTCGCGCAGGTAGAGCACGGCGGCGATGTCCGGCGACGCGGGCGTCCGGCCGGCTGCGGTGGGAATCACCTGGGCGAGAAGCGGCACCCGCCCCATGGCGGGACGAAGCCTGGCATCGCTGCTGTCCCCCCGCAGGGCGCGGCGCAGGGCGTTCGCGAACGGCCCCCGCGATTGTGCGTCGACGGGGCACGGCCAGCCGTCTTCCAGGGTCAGGATGCCGCCGTCGGCCAGCATCGCTCGCGCCTGCCGGTTGGCCTCGACGACGCGCCCGGCGCGGTCAAGGGCCAGGATGGCCCAGGGCAGGTGATCCGGCGTCCAGGGCGTCGCCCCCGCCGCCGGCGCCGGGCGTCGGACCCGCCGGGCCAGCCGCCAGGCGTTGCCGAAGGCCGGCCCCAGGCGGGCGAATGCCGACAGGGCGCCCGGCGTCGGCGGTCCATGGCGGCGTTCAAATTCCACCGACACGAAGAGCGAGCGCTCGCCCTCGTCATGCACCCTCATGCCGATGAAATACCGCAGGCCGTGGCGCCGGTTCAGCCAGTCGTAGAACTCGTGCCGGCTCATCGTGCGTTCGTCGATGAACATGGCCTCGTGGACCAGGAATCCCGGCGCATGGCGCATCGCCGGGCGGATGCGCGGATTGATCCGGATCATGCGCTCCTGGTATTCGCGCTCGCCCGCCTCCAGGCCGAATCCCACCCAGGGTCCAATGCGGCCGGTTCGCCGATCGCACTCGTAGGCGACACCGCCGGCGGCGCCGAAGGCCTCCGTCATGGCCCGTACACTGGCGGCGAAGTCGGTCTCGCCGGCCGAAGCCGGCAGCAGGCGAGCGTACACGCCATCAAGAGCCGGTTCCGAGGACATCGCCCTCAACTCCCGTGCCGAGTGGCATCCTGTCATGGACCATCAGAGCGGCCCGTGTTCGGACAGGGTCACCGATAAGCCCACAAACGAAATGGTACCAGGGCGATCGCTAACGGTCGAACAGTTTGCCGCCCCCCGGCGGGGTGTCCGGTGGTGGCCGGCGTCGATGGTGCAAGTGTCCCAGGCGGGGCTGTTGTCCAGCAAAACAGAGCGGCGCCAGGCTTGACGGTGCGCGGTCATCCGCGTTCGCCACGACGCACGACGGGCCGGACCCATGGTTGGGGCAGCGCCCCCTTCGAACCGATCCGTCATCCAGCACTCGTATACCGGTCGAGCAGCGTCCGGACGGTTCGGGTCCAACTGAAGGTGTCCTCGACGTGGCGGCGCGCCGCGCGGCCCATGGCCTCCCGCTGGGCGGCGACGCTCACGATGTTGTCGGCCATGGCCGCCACGTCATCGACCGCGCCCAGGGCGCCCAGGTCCGGCGGCACCCGGTCGCACAGGGCGCCGGCCTCGACCCCGACCACCGGCAGCCCGCAGGCTTGCGCCTCGATGACCGACAGGCCGAAGGTCTCATGCGGCCCGGCGCTGACGTAGACGTCCGCCGAGGCCAGCAGCCGCGCCAGATCCATCTTGTCGGCCTGGAACGGCAGCAGGCACAGGTCCGGTCGGTCTTGCGCCCGCGCCTCGACCTCGTCCCGCAACGGCCCGTGCCCCACGAGGCAGAGAATGGCGCCGAGGTCTTTCGGCAGACGGTCCAGTGTCTCGAGCAGGGTCAGCACCCGCTTTTCCTGCGACAGGCGCCCGGCAAAGATCAGCACCAGATTGTCCGGGCCGGCCCCCAGCGACGCGCGGGTCTCGTCGTTGCGCTGGCGTGGGTGGAACGTCTCCAGGTCGACGCCGAGGTGGACCACCTGAACGTCCTCGACGCCGTACTCCTTGAGACGTGCCGCCTGCGCGTCCGACGGTGCGAAGGCGTAGTCACAGTTTTCGAACACGGCGCCGATGTAGCGCTCGATACCGGCCGCCGCCACCTCGGAAATCCGGTCGCCCAGGCTCGCCCACACCGAGTCCCCGTCCGGCAGCCAGTCGCGCGCCATCGTCCGGAGCGGCGCGGCGACATAGGCCTCCGCCACGTCCGTATGGAAGTAGCAGCCCATCACACAGTCCGCCCCCTCCTCCCGCAGCTTTTTCCGGGCCGAGATGGCGCCCCACGCCTCCAGATAGTAGCTGCCCAGCTCGATGACCTCCGGGCGATGCTCCAACAGGACCTCGCGGATTTTGTGCGGCCGGATGAAATAGCGATAGGTGTCCTGCCCCGGCATCAGCGGGCTTTCGATCTGCACCGTGGTCAGCCGTCCGTCGCGATGCGTGCGGTCCTGGTCGCCCGGGATAATGAGCAGGTGGTCGTGCTCGGTGTGCTCCCGCAGGTACCGACGCTTCTCGTCGATATAGGTGCGGATACCGCCGCTACTTTCGTTATACGCGAGGGTTATGTCGCACAGCTTCATGGGCAGCCTCTCGGGCATGTTATTGGGACGGCGCCAACAGAAGGTCCTGGCCGAAGCGGAGATCAAACGGTGTCTCGCCCCACGGACCAGTGGCGCGGCCGGACACCGCGCCGCCCTCGGAGACGTCCACGCTGACCTCCAGGTCTTCGCGTGGCAGGGTGAGCCGGAAGCTCTGCCCGGCGGCGCGGGCCGGGAACCGTGGCGTGATCGCCAGGCCCTCTGGCCGGCGCCGCAGGCCGAACAGCGTTTCAATGACCAGGGTGTTGACCAGACCCGACCAGCCGACGAAATCGCCGACCGGCAATCCTCCCAACGTCATGCGCTTCCAAAGGTTCCCTTTCTTGCGGTGAAGAGTTTGGATGCCATGTTGCTGCGGGTCGTAGAACTCGTGCACGTGTCCGGTCAGACGGACCGTCCGGTAGACGCCGTCGCACAACCGGAACGCCAGTTCGGCGGCCGTCTCGACGTAGCCGTACCGGTGCAGGCCCTCGACCACGGCAAAGGCCGTGTTCAGCCACACCGGGCCGCGCCACATGTCCTTTTCGAACGCCGCGTCCGACAGGGCGACCGACGGCAGGGGGATCAGAGTGTTGAAGGATTCCGGGTCGACGATGTGCGCGTGCAGGCGCGCGGCTTGCCGCGCGTCGGGAATGCCCGCCCACAGGGGCAGCAGGGAGGCGATGCTGCGGCTGCGCACGAAACGGCCGCTGGCGGTGTCGCGGTCGAAGTACAGGCCCTCGTCCTCATCCCACAGCGTCCGGTTGACCGCCTCCCGCAGAGCCGTCGCGTCGGCCTCGTGGGTCGTGGCGTCGGCCTCCCGGCCGAGGCGCCGGGCCATCGCCGCCAGGGCCTCGCACTTAAGCACCATGTACGCACAGAAGTCGGGCGCCGCCACGCGCCGCGTGTCCCGCAACGTTCGCTCGTCGCGCGATCCGAACCGGGGCGCGTTCTCGACGCCGGACTCGTAGGCATGGGCCCAGGCGAACAGTCCGTCCGCCGTCCGCCGATGCGTGTAGAGCCATCGCTTGTAGTCGCGGAGCGGCGCGTACATCGCCGCCAGCCAGGGGTCGTGGACCTCCGGCGTGGCGCTGTGGGCCAGCCGCTCGAGGCTCCAGGCGATCAGCGGCGGCTGCGTAAAGGGTGAGCGCGCGAAATCGGCGATGAAGTGGCGCAGGCGGTCGCCGTCGCGCCCGTCAACGACGGACCGGAGCACGTCGGCGGCCACCGAGGGATCCCACCACGCCCAGATCTGGGCGATGAAGGCGGAATCCCACAGATAGATCGCCGGGAAGGACGGCGCCGGATGGGCATGGCGCCAGGCCGAAAGGTGATCGGGCTTTTGCAGATTCAGGTACAACGCCGCGTTGACGGCGGCGAAGCCCTGGTCCCAGGCCCGCGCCATCTCGTCCGGCCCGGTGACGGCGAGCACGGGCGGCGGATGCTCGATCGCCTTGGCCGCCATCAAGGCCTGGGTCAACTCGGCCGGGGCCGTCCGCCGTAAACGCCGGAACAGGCGGGAGAGGACAAAGTGCCTGAGCCCGAACCAAACCACACGGGCCAGACGGCGCGCGTCGACCATGCCGCGCCTGAGGCGTCGCGCCGCGACCCGGCCCATTTTCACCACTCGTTTGACCATGGGCTGTCAGAAAACCTTTGAGATTATCCGCGAGGGGACCGGCGCGACCGGCGCGGCGTTGATGAGGGCGGACCAGCGTGCGGCGCCTTACCGGCCGATGGCAAGCGGGCGCACGAACCGCGCCTGCGGGCCATACGCACCTTCCGCCTCGGCCACCGCGAAATGGATCGCGTCGCCTTCCGTGATATCGTCCAACGTCGCGTCCTCCAGCACGGCCTCGTGGAAGAACAGGTCCGGTCCCTCGGCGCGTTCGATGAAGCCGTGCCGCTGGGTCCGGTCCAGGTGCCGCACGCTGCCGGTGGACTCGCCCTCGCTCGCCTGCAACAGGGGCTTGTCGTTGCGACGGCCAAGTTCCTTGTCCAGGCGGCGCACCATCTGGTTCATCGCCCGGGTGACGGCGTTGTAGACGCCATGGGACTCGTGGCGGTGGCGGTGCTCCACCGTGGCGCGGGTGAACAGGTGCTGGCCGCGCAGATGCACGTCCACGTGCACCTCGTCCACGTCCGACGCGCCGTGCTGCTGGGCGCGTTCGATCGACACCCGGGCGCTGATGACGTCCTTGCCGAACCGGTCGAGCTTGCCGGCTTCCTCGTGAATGAACGCCCCCAGGGCATCGGAGGAGCTCATGCCGTGAAAGGCGACTTCAAGAGACTGTTCCATGGTGTGCCTTCGCTCTTCCGCGTCGTCAGATGGGATGGGGTCGGATGGGATGGGGCGGCCGCGCGCCGGGCGGGCGGCCCATGCGGGCCGGCCGCACCGACACGGACCTGTCTGGTCGCCGCCGGATCGCTGGCGGTCGACTAGAAAACGCGCGCGGACCCCGGTCCGTTCCAGGCCGTGTGACCAATCCCCCGCGCTGGAACCTTTGCCCGGCTGAGCCGTTGGTTTTTTGAAGAGCAAACCACCTGTTCAGTAGGGATCGCAATCATGCCCACGGAGCAGCCCACCACCGCCGAGACCCCGTTGCTGCGCTATCACCTCGGGCTATGCACGCCGATGGAACTGTTGCAGCGCCCAGAGTTGTCGGACCGCGACAAGCTGGCCGTGCTGCGCCAATGGGAACACGACGCCATCGAGTTGATGGTGGCCGACGAGGAGAACATGGGCGGCGGCCACTCGGCGCCGCTGTCCGACATCCGCGAGGCCATGCGCCGGTTGACGGCGGCCGACGACCAGACCCCGGACGCCGACGGGAGCGAAACCATGGTCCGCGAGGTCATGACACGGTCGGTCAAGACCGTGCACGCCGACAACCGCATTCGCGAGGTCGCCCTCCAGATGGCCGAGTTCAACGTCGGCCTGTACGTCGTTCTCGATGGCGAGACGGTCGCGGGGATTGTGACCGACCGCGACATCACGGTCCGCGCGGTCGCCCACCGCCTGGATCCCGATACGCACGCGGTGGCCGACGTCATGACCAATCGCGTCGTCGCCTGCTCGGACCGCGCGCCCATCGCCGAGGCGGCCGACATCATGACCCGCGAAGGGTTGCGCCGCTTGTGCGTCGTGGATGAGGGCGGCGGCCTGGTGGGTCTCGTCTCCCTGACGGATCTGGCCCTTGGCGCCAACGGGGACGCGACCATCGGCCGTGTCCTGCGGGCCATCACCCGGTCGCCGGCCTCGGGCGGCCCGGACGCCGGCCAGCCGAGCAGCCGGCACACCGAAAGCAATCAACCGGGCGGACTGCACGTCTACAGCACGCGTCCGGTGGTGCGGACCTGATCACGGCGGGAAAAAACGACATGACCACGACGCATCGCGAGGAGACAGACAGTCTCGGCGTCGTGCGCGTACCGGCCGACCGCTACTGGGGCGCGCAGACCCAACGTGCGCTGGAGAACTTTCCCATCGGCGTCGAGCGGATGCCGTCGCCCTTGATCCACGCCCTGGGCGTGCAGAAGCAGGCGGCGGCGCGGGCCAACATGGCCATCGGCGATCTGGACGCCGACCTTGGCGCGGCGATCGAGACGGCGGCGCGCGAGGTGGCCGACGGCCTGCTGGACGACCACTTCCCCCTGCCCGTCTGGCAGAGCGGCAGCGGCACCCAGACCAACATGAACGCCAACGAGGTGATCGCCAACCGCGCCAACGAGCGCCTGGGGCAGCCCCTTGGCACGCGCGCGCCGGTGCATCCCAACGACCACGTCAACCGCGCCCAGTCGTCGAACGACACCATTCCCACGGTCATGCACCTGGCCACCCTCTTGGAGATGCGCGACCGCCTGCTGCCGGCGCTGGAGCATCTGCGCGAGGTGTTGCGCGAACGGGCCACGGCGTTCGGCGAGCGCGTCAAGAGCGGGCGCACCCACCTGCAGGACGCCGTTCCCGTCACTCTGCGCCAGGAGTTCGAGGGCTACGCCGCGCAGGTCGCGGGGGCGGCGGCGCGGTTGAGGCGCCTGTCGGACGATCTGTTGCCGCTGGCCCAGGGCGGCACGGCCGTGGGCAGCGGCCTGAACTGTCCGCCCGGCTTCGTGGACCGGTTCCTGGACGAGGTTCGCGCCCTGACCGGGCTGGCGGTGACGCGCACCCCCGACCACTTCGCCGCCAACGCGTCCCACGATGTGTTCGTGGACCTGTCGGGCGCGCTGGGCGGCATGGCGGCGGCGCTGAGCAAGATCGCCGGTGACATCCGCTTCATGGGCTGCGGCCCCCGCTGCGGCATCGGCGAGCTGACGCTGCCGGCCAATGAACCCGGCTCGTCGATCATGCCGGGCAAGGTCAACCCGACCCAGGTGGAAGCCCTGTTGATGGTCTGCGCCCAGGTCGCCGGCAACCACGGCGCGGTGATGCACGGCGCCGCCGGCGGGCAGATGGAGTTGAACACCTACAAGCCGGTCATCATCCACAACGTCCTGACCTCGATCCGCCTGCTGGCCGATGCCGCGCGGTCGTTCGCCGACCGCTGCGTCGCGGGATTGGAGCCGGTGGACGCGCGGCTTGAGGAACTATCCGGCCGCTCGCTCATGCTGGTCACCGCGCTGGCGCCGGCCGTGGGCTATGACCGGGCCGCCGAAGCCGCGCACAAGGCCGCGCACGACGACACCACCCTGCGCGACGCCGTGCTCTCCCTGGGGCTGCTTGAGGCGGCGGAGTACGACCGGATCGTCGATCCCCGCGCCCTGGCCCTTGGCGGGCGCGAGGATTAGCGCTTTTCGCCCGTTCCGGCTTCGCCCGCTGATACGGCCTCGACCGCATCACCGTCCTCGCTGGACCGACGCCCCGTCGGCCGGTCTCCGAACCCACGGTCCACCAACCCGCGCAGCACCGGCGAGCGCATCAGCACCAGGCCCAGGGCCAGGATCAGGATGGCGATCGCCTCGAAGAAGATCGCGCGCGGGTCCATGTCCTTACTCTGCAACACGATCAGCCGCGACAGCGCCGTCATGGCGATCAGGATCGGATACAGGAACGCCGCCCGTTCGCGCGCGTAGTAGACCTTCACCATGCTCAGAACCTCGGCGTAGAGGAACAGCAACAGAATGTCGGCCAGGGTGACCGTGCGGCTCTGGACCACGGACCAGAGCTCCAGGCCCACCGCCGCGAGGGTCATGACGACAACAAGGCCGAGCAGAATCTGTTCGGTGAAGCCGATCAGCCGCGTCGGGCTCATGGGCGCCTCCAAAGGGATAGGGATCGGGACCCGGCCGCATGATCGCGGCGAGCAAAGGGGGGCCGGCGGACCCGGCGCGTGCGTTGATCCCGTGGCAACGCCCCGTGGCCCGGAAGGTTCCAGGCCCCCACGCATCACGGGCGGATACGCCGTCCCGGCCCGTGTCGCGCCGACGAGCGCGCCACATTGTGACCTTCCTGCGTCTTTTGGATGATACCCTTTACATCCGACGGCATACTCCCAAAGTATAGGTCTTCGATGGCCGGGCCATGGAACGCTTGACCCCGGCCGAACGTTTCCGTCCCATGTCGGCAGTCAGCACGACGGGCATGACGAGACGGGGCGAACCGACCACGGTCGCGATCCGGCACCTCGCCGATCGCGGGCGCCCCGACCCGAGGCAAATGGACAGCCGGGCGGAGCGAATTGATGTGGACCTCAACACGGAAGCGCGACCTTCAACGCCTGAACAGGTCGAACACCCAAGGCAGCGGCGGCAACGGCCACGGCAACGGCCGCTACCGCACCAGCCCGCCCGACAGGGAGGACAGACCGGCTTTCCGCACCATCGTCCATCCGGACAACGAGAATGAACACTGGGTCGACTCGCACCTGCGCCGCGCCTACGGCGACATCGCGGCCGAACCGCTTCCCGAAACGTTTCAGGCGCTGCTGCGCCGACTGCGTGGGGACGGAACCGGCAACGGGGGCGAGACCACCGACTGACGGCGCGGCCGGCCGCTCCCGAACGGGACCGTTCGAGCCGCGACCACCCAAGACAAGGGAAAGGAGGCGTCCATGCCATCCTTCAACCAGGAACTCGTCGACGCGTTGCCCCACATGCGGGCCTTTGCGCACTCCCTGACCAACGATCAGGCCCTCGCCGACGATCTCGCCCAGGAAGCGGCCACCCGCGCCCTCGCCAACCAGGACAGCTACCAGCCGGGCACGAACTTTCGCGGCTGGGTGTTCACCATCCTGCGCAACGCCTTCTACTCCGAGCATCGCCGCAAGTGGCGCAAGAGCGAACAGGCCGATGAAGACGCCATGCTGTCGCACGGCGAGCCCAGCGGGCAGCACGCCAGTCTTGAACTCGACGACTTCAAGCGGGCCTTCGTCTGCCTGCCCGAGGAGCAGCGCGAGGCCATGGTCCTGGTCGGCGCGTGCGGGTTCGAATACGAGCAGGCCGCCGAGATCGCCGGATGCGCGCCCGGCACGATCAAGAGCCGGGTCTCGCGCGGCCGCCGCGACGTCAAGGCCGTGTTGGACGACGACACCGTGGTGCGGCCCCGGGCGCCGGCCGGCACGCCCACGCCGCATGACGATCTGATGGACGAGATCGACACCCAGCTCGGCCTGGCGGCGCAATAGCGCCCGGACAGTCGATCAGACAAGCTCAGACAAGCCAAGGGAGCGCTCAAGACAGGGCAATCGGGTGAACGACGCCGGTATGAGCGATTGTCCGCCGAGCGCCTTCCCCGCGAGCAGCGCACGCAACGCGTCATTGCGAGGAGCGCAGCGACGAAGCAATCCAGGGCGAATACATCATGAACACGCCCTGGATTGCTTCGCCGGCGTCAAATGACGCCGGCTCGCAATGACGGTTTTTGTGCGGGCCTCTGGTCCGGGGTTCCGTCTCGGCGTTGGGTTCCTCCTTCACCCGATTGCCCTGGCGCTCAAGAGGCGCTCCCTTTTGCTTGGTGCGCCAGGCATGGCAGGAACCTTGAAGGTGAAAGTCCCCTGCGGGCCCTGGTGACGGGAACCGCTTGCCGAACAGCAAGGGCGTCGCCGCGAGACCGGCGCTTAAGAAATCTGTCATACCGACCGACGAAAAGGTTGACCGGACTTGCAGGCCTGCCATCACACCACGGCTCGAGATCCCTCGGCTCGCTGCGCTCGCTCGGGATGACAGATGTGGTTGTTTCACAAAAGAAAATGCCATCCCGAACGCCCCGAAAGGGGCGGAGGGATCTCGGGAAAAGGCAAGAAATGGGTCCGGTCAACGAGTAACCCAATTGTCTGCCGGTATCATACCTATCGTCGCCTGGTCTGAGAGGGGGAAACCGCGAGGGCTCCCCCTCCTCGATTCAGGCGCCAATAGGGTTACAGCCGCGCCTTGGCCGCCGCGACCATGGCCTCGGCAGTGATGCCGAAGTGATCGTACAGCGCCGTCCCCGGGGCCGAGCCGCCGAATCCGGGCATTCCGACAAAGGCGCCGTCGTCACCCAGCCAGCGGTGCCAGCCCATGTCACCGGCCGCTTCGATGCCCACCCGCACGGTGCCCGGGCCGAGCACGCTGTCGCGGTAGGCCGCGTCCTGCTCGACGAACAGCTCCCAGCACGGCATGGAGACCACCGCCGTCGGGAAGCCCTCGCCCTGAAGCTTGTCACGCGCCTCCATGGCGATCGCCACCTCGGAGCCGGTGGCCAGCAGCGTGATCCGGCGCGCGCCGGCCTCGGCCTCGGCCAGCACGTAGGCGCCCTTCTCGCACGGCATGTCCTGGCGCAGCGTCGTGCGCAACGCGGGCAGGCCCTGACGGCTCAGCGCCAGCACACTGGGGCCGCCCGTGTTCTTCAGGGCCAGCGCCCAGCATTCGGCGGTCTCCACGGCGTCGGCCGGGCGGAACACCTTGACGTTGGGCATGGCGCGCAGCGAGGCCAGATGCTCGACCGGCTGGTGCGTCGGGCCGTCCTCGCCCAAGCCGATGGAATCATGGGTCAGCACGTGGATGACCCGCACGCCCATCAGCGCCGCCAGGCGGATCGCCGGCCGGTTGTAGTCGGCGAAGACCAGGAAGGTGCCGCCGTAGGGGATGACGGCGCCGTGCAGCGCCAGTCCGTTCATGGCGGCGGCCATGCCGAACTCGCGCACGCCGTAGTGGATGTAGCGGCCGTCGTAGTCCTGGGCCGAAACCACGTCCATGCCGGAAACCTTGGTGTTGTTCGAGCCCGTCAGGTCGGCCGAGCCGCCGACCAGGGTCGGGATCGCCGGCACCAGCACCTCCAGCGCCTTCTGCGAGGCGACACGGCTGGCGATCTTCGGCTTGTCCTCGACCAGGCGGGCGATGTGCTCGCGCAGGGCGTCCTCCCAGCCGGCCGGCAGGTCGCCCGACACGGCGGCGGTCAGGGCCTCGCGCCGGGCCGGGTCGGCGGCCTCAAGACGGCCTTGCCAGTCGGCGCGGTCGGCGGCCCCGCGCGCGCCGGCGGCGCGCCAGGCGCCCAGCGCGTCCTCGGGCAGGGTGAACGGGGCGTGCGGCCAGCCCAGCGCCTCGCGGGCGGCGGCGATTTCCTCGTCGCCCAGCGGCGCGCCGTGGGTGGCGGCGGTGCCCTGCTTGTTGGGCGCGCCGAAGCCGATGACGGTCTTGCAGGCGATCAGGCTGGGCTTGTCGCTGTCGCGCGCGGCCTGGATGGCGGCGGCGATGGCCTCCGGATCATGGCCGTCGATGCGGGTGGTGTCCCAGCCGCTGGCCTCGAAGCGGGCCAGCTGGTCGCACGAGGTGGCCAGATCGGTCGCGCCGTCGATGGAGATGCTGTTGTCGTCCCACAGCAGGATCAGCTTGTTCAGCTTCAGGTGGCCGGCCAGGGCGATGGCCTCCTGGCTGATGCCTTCCATCAGGCAGCCGTCGCCGGCGATGACGTAGGTGTAGTGGTCCACCAGGTCGCCGCCGAAGCGGGCGGCGGCCATGCGCTCGCCCAGGGCCATGCCGACGGCGGTCGCCATGCCCTGGCCCAGCGGGCCGGTGGTGACCTCGACGCCCGGGGTGTGGCCGTATTCGGGGTGGCCGGCGGTCTTGCTGCCCAGTTGGCGGAACTGCTTCAGGTCCTCCATGGTGATGCCGTCCATGCCGACCAGATAGGTCAGGGCATAGATCAGCATCGAGCCATGGCCGGCCGACAGCACGAAGCGGTCGCGGTCGGGCCACTTCGGATCGGTCGTATCGAACTTCAGGAACCGGGTGAACAGCACCGTGGCCACGTCGGCCATGCCCATGGGCATTCCCGGGTGGCCCGACTTCGCGGCCTGCACGGCGTCGGCGGCCAGAAAGCGAATGCAGTTCGCCATGGCGGCGTGGGTGGCGGTGGCCGTGGACGGAGTGTGATGGGTCATGGCGTGGTCCTTCCTCGCGCGGGGCCGGTTGTTGTGATGGCGGCCCTCATCCTGGTCGTTTCCCTATCCCTTGGCGGCGACGGCCCGGCCTGACCGGACGAGGCCAGACCGGGCCGCCGACCGGTCAATTCAGCATGGCGGCCCGGACGCCGCATTGACGCATCTTAAATCACGTGAACGCCCAGCGCCGCCTTGACCATGTGATAGGCGATCAGAAGCTGCGACAGCGCCAGCGGGTGACTGACCACCTGCTCCCGGTTGGCGTTGGTGAACTCGCCCACGTTTTCCCGCAGGTGGCTCGCCTCGGGGATCAGGTCCCACAACAGGTTTTCCAGCGCCGCCGCGCGCTCGTCGGTGAGCGCGCCGGACAGGCCCAGCACGTCCACCGGCTTGCCGTCCTCGTCGCGGGTCAGGTCGAGGCTCAGTTCGTTCTTGGCGCTGGCGTCCACCAGCGGTGCCAGATTCGGGTGCGGCAGGGTCGGGCGCAGGATGTGGCGCACATCCAGGTGCGCGCCGCGTTCGTCGGCCTGGCCCTCCGGGCGCGCGAACTGCACGACAATGTCGGCGAAAGCCCGCTGCGGATGGATGTAGGTCGGGCTGTCGGTCTTGCGCTTGTCCAGCGAGGCCAGGACCTGTTCGCGGGTATAGCCGCGCTCGGCGGTGTCGCGCTGGATCTTCCAGTCGATGCGCAGGTCCTCGTCCGGGTCGAGGTAGACCTTGACGTCGAAGCAGTCACGCATCTCCTTGGTGGCATACCCCAACAGGCCCTCGACGATGATGAACGGCTTGGGCGCGATGTACTCGGCGGGCGCCAGTTCGCCCCGCGTGTGGTCGTACACCGGCTTCAGGATCGGCTTGCCCTGGTTCAGCAGTTCCAGGTGCTGCTCCATGATATCCATGTAGTTGGACCGCGGGTCCAACGCCGACAGGCCGTTGTCCTTGCGTTCGGCGCGCGTGAACCGGTGGTAGTCGTCGGTGCGGATGGCGGCGACGCGATCCTCGCCCAGGATGCGGGCCACGCCGCGCGCCAGCGTGGTCTTGCCGCTGGCCGAGTCACCGACCATGCCCAGGATGACGGGGCGATCGAAGCGCTTCAAAGGCATGACGGAGGGTCCCTCCCAAGAACGGTCTTTGTATCGTGGAGCCGGCGCGGGCCGCGCGGGGCGGCGGCGCGCGAACCGTTTTCGCATCGTCAGGCGGCGGTGCGCTCGCGCGGGCGCCAGTTGGTGAGGAACTGGCGCTCGCCGCTGGCCCCGGAGATCATCATCGTGTGCAGGCAGAAATGCTCGCGGTGGCGCTGCACGCCCTCCAGCAGCAGGCCGGGGGTGATGCCGGTGGCGCAGAAGAACACGTTTTGCGACCGGATCATGTCCTCCATGGCGTACCAGCGCTCGGTGCTGAGGCCGGCGTCGCGCACGGCGATCTGCTCGCTCGGCAACTGCGGGTCCAGGCGGCCCATGAAGTCGCCGCCCAGGGCGCGCACGGCGCAGGCGGTCATCACGCCTTCGGGCGTACCGCCGGTGCCCATCAGGGCGTCGATGCCGGACCCGGGAATGGCGGCCATCAGGGCGCCGGCCACGTCACCAGCCGGATAGAGGGCGACGCGAGCGCCAGCCTCGTGGATGCGCTCGATCATCGTCCGGTGGCGCGGCTTGTCCAGCACGTAGATGGTCAACTCGCCGATCGGCTTGTCCAGCGCCTGGGCCAACGCCGTCAGGCGTCGTTCGACCGGCCAGGACGGATCGATCTTGCCCTTGGCGGCCGGCGGCACGGCCAGCTTTTCCATGTAGAAGGCCGGGCCGGGGTCCATCATCGCGCCGCGCGGGGCGGCGGCGATCACGGCCAGCGAGTTGGCCAGGCCCGTCGCCATGTAGGTGGTGCCCTCGATCGGGTCGACGGCGATGTCCAGTTGCACGGCATCGGCCGCCGTGCCCACGCGCTCGTTGTTGTACAGGGCCGGCGCCTCGTCCTTCTCGCCCTCGCCGATGACGACGACGCCGTCAATGGCCAGCTGGTTCAGGGCCTCGCGCATGGCATCGACGGCGGCGCCGTCGCCGTCTTCCTTGCGGCCGCGGCCGATCCAGTCATAGGCGGCGACCGCCGCCGCCTCGGTCACGGTGCGCAGGGCGTACAGGAACAGGGGCGCGCTCTCCCCGGTCATGCTCATCATGGCCGCTTCTCTCCCCCTTCGTCTCGGACGGACGTGGATTTATGCGAAAGTTCTAATATCCGGCCCGACCCGGCGAAACGCTCTCCCGAGGGGGAATGTGGACTCTTTTGGGGAGGAGCGTCCCACTCAAACGGGTAGGCTTTACGCCGCCGACCCGCCCCGCCGCGCATTGGCCAGGAACACGGCGACGGCGCCGGCGCGATTGGACACGTCCAGCTTGCCGAACACGTTCTTGAGGTGGAATTTCACCGTGTGCACGGAAATGCCGAAGCGCGCGGCGATACAGGCGTTGGACTGGCCCTCGGCGAGGCAGGCGAGCAGTTCGCGCTCGCGCGCGGTCAAGACGTCGAGCGGCGAGGCGGGCCGTTCCGACAGGCGGCCGACGTCGGTGTAGGGGAAGGTCATGTGGCCCCGGGCCACCGTGTCGATGGCCGCCAGCAGCCGCTCCGGGCTTTCGGACTTGCAGCAGAAGCCCGCGCCCCCCAGGTCCATGACGCGGCGCGGAATGGCGGGGTCCGGGTCGCCGGTGTAGACCAGGATGCGCGGGGCCTGTGGCCGGTGGCGCAACGCCTCAAGCACGGCGGCGCCGTCCATGTAGGGCATCGTCCAGCCGATGACGCCCACCTGGAACGTCAGGCGCTCCACGGCGCGCAGGAACAATTCGCCGTCCTCGGCCGTTCCCAACAGATTGAACCGGGGATCGGCGCCCATCAGCGTCTTCATGGCCATGCGGACAAGCGGGCTCTTGTCGGCCACGAACACATCCACCAGGGGTCGCTCGCGCGTTTCCATGCCCAGACTCCGCCCGGAGAGCACCGCTGCCGCCGCCGATCCCTTAGGGTAGGGGTCCGTCCCCCCTTTGGCCAAGCCCCATATGACCGGGAGATCACCGTTTCATGAAATTTCTGCACACCATGGTCCGGGTCAGCGACCTGGACGCCTCTTTGGCTTTCTACCGCGACGTCCTCGGCCTGCACGAGACCCGGCGGAAGGACTCGGAAAAGGGTCGCTTCACGCTGGTTTACCTGGCCGCCGACGAGAACCCCGAGGCGGAGGTCGAACTGACCTGGAACTGGGACCCGGAGGACCTGACGAGCGGTCGCAGCTTCGGCCATTTGGCGTTCCGGGTCGAGGACATCTACGCCGCCTGCCAGCACGCCAAGGACAAGGGTGTGACCATCAACCGGCCGCCGCGCGACGGTCGCATGGCCTTCATCCGCTCGCCGGACGGCATCTCGATCGAACTCTTGCAGGCCGGCCAGGCCCAGGAGCCGCGCGAGCCCTGGGCATCGATGGAGAACACCGGCACCTGGTAAGCAGGCGGGCGGGGCCGACGCGCCCCGGAGTCGGGCCGGAAACGGCAAGACTCGGAACGCGGGCGGATCGAACCCGCGCCTCGTCGCGCCGATCGCTGGCCGTCCGGCCCGACACAGGCGCGCGCGGCAATGCGCTGGAATCCTTGCCGCATTCGCGCCCGCCGGCCGAACGCCAACCGAACCGGTGGCGGTATGACCGATGGCCGGCTTGCATTGGGGCGCCATTCGCGCGATGACTGGTGGGTCTTGTCGAGACATCGGATTTCGGATTTCCGTGGTCGATCAGGCATCTCCTCATGCTGGGCCTTAGCCCCGCTGCGACAGCAGCGGGGCTTTTTTCATGGCGGTTCTTGAGCCGCAGGGCGTGGAGCCTGGCCCAGCCCCCAACCCGGGGCGCAAATCGTGCGCGCCACCCGCCCAATACTGGTTGAAAGTAGAGCCACGCAATTTTTCTGCAATCGATTGACTGTATACATCAAAAGGCGCTTGCCGACGCCACCAGAACGGGCGCTCGGGTTCTCGACAAACTATGTACGACTTCTGGCCCGGTTTGTCGTGTCTTAAGGGTTTCTTATCTTCATCGCATCAGGGTATGTCCGTCAGGTGTCGGCGTTCGGGCAATCCGCCGACCGACCGCGATCCGAACGACACGACACGCCGAACAATGCAAGAGCGCGCTTTTGCGGTCGACACGCGTGGTTGAAGGGACCCATGCCGGATCAGTTGATGAAAGGTTTGAGCGGGGCACGACCCCGCCGCGCCGGTTCCGGGCGGCGGCCGGACGCGCGTGGCCGGCGCCGCCGCCGCGAAACGCCGGCGCGCTATTCGACGTTGCGCGGGGTTTTGCCGGAACTGGTGCTCATCAGCCTGTTCATCAACCTGCTGACCCTGATGCTGCCCCTGGTCCTGTTGCAGGTCTATGACCGCATTCTGCCCAACGAGGCCATCAGCACGCTGGCCCTGCTGGTGCTCGGCATCGGCGGTGCCCTGATCCTAGAAAGCCTTCTCAAGCTGGGCCGGTCCTATCTGACCGGCTGGGTCGGCGCGCGCTTCGAGCACAACACCGGCGTCGCCGCCATGCGCCGCCTGCTCGACGCGCCCGTGCAGGCGTTCGAGCGCGTCGGCAGCGGCGTGCACCTGGAACGCCTGGGCGCCCTGAACACGGTCAAGGACTTCTACGCCGGGCAGGCGTTGCTGTCGCTGCTCGACCTGCCGTTCGCGGTGCTCTACCTGGGCATTATCTGGCTGCTGGGCGGCTGGCTGGTCCTGGTGCCGCTGGGCTTGTTGCTGATCTTCGGGATCATGGCGGTGGGCCTGGGCGGCCGGTTGCGCGGGGCCATTGATCAGCGGATGACCTTTGACGACCGCCGGTTCAACTTCATCATCGAGGCCCTCAAGGGCGGCCACACCCTGAAGTCCATGGCCATGGAGGCGCAGATGATGCGCCGCTATGAACGCCTGCAAGAGAAATGCGGCGCCGCCAACCGGGACGTGACGCTGGCCAGCGCCTCGGCCCTGAGCCTGGGCGCGGTGTTCTCCCAGGCCACCATGGCGGCCACCGTCGGCGCCGGCAGCACCCTCGTCGTCGCCGAAACCATGACGGTCGGCGCCCTGGCCGCCTGCACCCTGCTGGCCGGCCGCTCGCTGCAACCGATTCAACGGGCGCTGGGGGTCTGGACCCGATTCCAGAGCATCCGCCTGGCCCGCCGCCGCCTGCACGCCGTCTTCGACATGGAGCCGGAAAGCGAGCCGGGCCTGCCCGAGCCCCGCGACGTCCAGGGCGCCCTGGCGCTGCGCGGCGCCGCGTTCTCGTTCGACGCGGAGGCGCCGCCGATCCTGCGCGATCTGAACATCGCGGTGCGCCCGGGCGAGTGCGTCGGCATCGCCGGCGACAACGGCTCGGGCAAGACGACCCTGCTTGGCCTGATGAGCGGGGCGCTCAAGCCGGACTGTGGCGACGTGCTGCTGGACGGCGTGCCGCTCGACCACTACGACCCGTGCCGCCTGAAGCGTCACATCGCCTACCTGCCGCAGCTGGGCGAGCTGTTCCGGGGGACCATCCTCGACAACATCACCATGTTCGATCCGCGCCGCAGCGAGGCCGCCATCGCCCAGGCCGAGGCCCTGGGGCTGGGGCCGATCATCGCCAGCCTGCCCATGGGCTACGACACCCTGGTGGGCGACAGCGCCAACGAGACGCTGCCGCGCGGCATTCGCCAGCGCATCGCCGTGGCCCGTGCCTTGCTGCCCGAACCCAAGGTCGTGCTGTTCGACGAGGCCAACACCGGCATGGACAGCGCCGGCGACGCCGACCTCAAGGCGGTGCTGGACACCCTCAAGGGCACCTGCACGCTCATCCTGGTGACCCATCGGCCGTCGATGCTGCGCATGGCGGATCGCGTCTACGACCTGCGCGACCGCACCCTGACCCCGCGTCAGGACACGAGCGGCGGGCCGGTCGCGGTTTCGCCCCCGGCCATCCAACAGGCGGTCTCTCCCCCAGCCTTCCAACAGAAGGCCGCGACCCCAAGGGTAGGAGGCGCGGCATGACCCCCACCGCCGCGCAACCCCGGCCCCTGCCGGATGAGCCCCATGACACCGGCGCGGCGGCGCCCGGCGACGACGGCCAGGCGACCGGCTGGGCGAGCGGCTGGGCGCGCCGGCCCGACCACGCCACCCTGACACGCCTGACGCCGGAGGCCCTGGGCGGCTTCACCGCCGCCAGCGATCTGGCCTCGTGCCTGGTGCCGCTGCTGCGCGCCCTGAACTGGCTGGGCAACCCGCGCCACGTGGCCGAGGCGTTGCCGCACTTCGCCGATGATCTGGACATCACCGGCCTGCGCAACACCATGGCCAACCTGAACTACTCCAGCCGTCCGGAGCGGGTCCGCCTGAACCGGATCGATCCGCGCCTGCTGCCGTGCCTGTTCGTGCCCGACCGGGGCGCCGCCCTGGTGGTGACCGCGATCGACGGCCGCACGGTGACCGCGTTCGACGGCGGGGCGCGCGCCGAAGGGCCGGTCAGCCGGCCGGGACAGCCCGGCACCGCCTATTTCTTCACGCCGCTGGAACCGGACGAACCGCGCACGGCGGCGCAGCAACGCGCCGGCTGGTTCGCCGGGGTGGTGCGACGGTTCCAGGGCCTGGTCTGGCGGATGCTGGGCATCACCTTCGTGCTCAACCTGTTGGCCCTGGCCACGCCGCTGTTCGTCATGGGGGTCTATGACAAGGTGGTGGGGGCGCGGGCGCTCGACACCCTGGGATGGTTCGCCCTGGGCGTCGGCGTGGCCATCGTCTTCGACACGCTGTTGAGGGGTTTGCGGGCGCGAATGCTCGCCTACATCGGCGGGCGCCTCGACGCCATCGTCGGCAACGCGGTGTTCCAGCGGATTCTTCACCTGCCGACGTCGTATACCGAGCGCGCCACCATCGGCGCCCAGGTCGCGCGCATCAAGGACTTCGAATCGGTGCGCGAGTTCTTCACCGGACCGCTGGCCAACACGATGCTGGAGATGCCCTTCATCCTGGTGTCGGTCCTGGTGCTGGCCGTGCTCGGCGGCTGGATCGCCGTGGTGCCCCTGGTGGCGCTGGTGGCCTTCGTGCTGCTGGGCCTGGTGACGGTGCCCATCGTGCGGCGCAATGTGACCGAGGCGGCGCGGGTCGGCTCCCGCCGCCAGGAGTTCCTGGTCGAGACGACGACCAAGATGCGGGCGCTGAAGCAGGCCGGCGCCGAGGACGTGTGGCTCGACCGCTTCCGGGCCGTCTCGGCGCGCGCGGCCACCGCCAGCTTCCGCACCGCGCAGACCCAGAACCTGCTGCAAACCGCGTCGCACATGCTGGTCGTGATCTCGGGCGTGGCGGCCATGACGCTGGGCGTGTCCGGGGTGCTGGGCGGCGGCATGACGGCGGGCGCGCTGATCGCGTCGATGATCCTGGTGTGGCGGGTGCTGTCGCCGATGCAGACCCTGTTCATGTCGCTGTCGCGGTTCGAGCAGATCCGCTCGTCCATCCGCCAGATCAACGCCCTGATGACCATCGCCCTGGAGCGCGAGCCGAACGTCATGGCCCACCCCCTGCGCCGGCTGAAGGGGCGGGTGGTGTTCTCGCGTGTCTCGTTGCGCTACGTGTCGGGGGCCGACCCGGCGTTGGTGGGCGTCAGCTTCGTCGCCGAGCCGGGCGAGGTGGTGGTCATCACCGGCGCGAACGGGTCGGGCAAGTCGTCGATTCTCAAGCTGATCGCCGGACTGTACAAGGTCCAGGCCGGATCGGTGCGCATCGACGACAAGGACATCCGCCAGCTTGATCCCGTCGAACTGCGGCACGCCATCGCCTATGTCCCGCAGCAGGCCACGTTCTTCTACGGCACCATCGCCCAGAACCTGCGGCTGGTGGAGCCGACCGCCTCGGACGACGATATCCACTGGGCGCTGGCCGAGGCCGGCGCGCTGGACGAGGTGCTGGCGCTGCCGGACGGCTTGGCCACGCGCATCGGCGATGGCCGCGCCGAACAGCTTACGGCCTCGCTGTGCCAGCGGCTCAATCTGGCCCGCGCCTACCTGAAGCGCGCGCCGATCTACCTGTTCGACGAACCCGTCAACGGCCTCGACTTCGAAAGCGACCATGCGTTCATGGACACCGTGCGGCGGATGCGCGGCCACGCCACCGTGTTCATCATCACCCACCGGCCCAGCCACTACGACCTCGCCGACAAGATGCTGGTGCTGGAGGGAGGATACCTGCGCCTGTCCGGGCCGGTCGCCGAGGTGCGGCCGCGCCTGAACCTGGACCGGATCTGATCTGATCGCCCACAAGGAGGGGCGCCCGCCCATGCCCAAGGCCACCACCCTGGACCGTCCGACGCCGTCGCAGGCCAGCCGCCAGGCGCGCCACATGGCGCAGTCGATCGTGCTGGAGGAATCCGGGCCGTCCGCCCTGATCCGGCTGGCCCTGGTGATGGTCTGCGCGCTGGTCGGCGCCCTGGTCGTGTGGGCCGGCCTGACCACGGTCAAGGAGGTGGCGCACGCCCCCGGCAGCGTGGTGCCCTCGTCGAGCCTTCAGGTCGTGCAGCACAAGGAGGGCGGCATTCTGCGCGACGTGCTGGTGCAGAAGGGCCAGACGGTGGAGGCCGGCCAGGTGCTGGCCCGCCTCGATCCGGTCGAGGCCCGCTCGGACCTTGAAACCCTGCGCACCCGCCTGATCAGCCTGCGCCTCAAGGCCGAACGGTTGCGGGCGTTCGCCGAGGATCGGGCGCCGGACTTCTCGTTCGCCGGCGCGGCTTACGCCAATCTGGTCGCGGATCAGCGCTACATCCTTTCGCTGCAACAAGAGGAGCACGCCGCCGCCCGCCAGGTCCTGCGCGATCAGATCGCCACCCTGGATGGCGAGACGACGCTGGTCGAGAACAAGATCGCCTCGCTCGAACGGCAGGTGGACCTGGTGATCCAGCAGCGGGAAATGCGCCGCGAACTGATGGTCGAGGGCCTGGGCTCGCGCGTCACCTTCCTGGAGGTCGAGCGCGAGGTCGAGCGCATCAACGGCGAGATCAACGAACTGACCAACCAACTCGCCCTGAACGACCAAAGCCGCAAGGAACTGAGCAGCCGTCTGGCGCAACTGGATGCCACCCGCCGGCGTGAGGCGCTGGACCAAATGGGCGAGGTGAACGCCGAGATCAACGAGGTCATCCAGAGCCTGACGGCCGAGACCGACCGCTTGAACCGCCTGGAAATCACGGCCCCCGTCGACGGGCTGGTGCAGGACCTGAAGATCCGCACGCCGGGCGCGGTGTTGCAGCCGGGCGACGCGCTCATGACGCTGGTGCCCATCGACGACGTGCTGATCGTGGACTCCCGCATCCAGCCGCGCGACGTCGGCCATGTGCGGGTTGGGCAGGAGGTCACGGTCAAGCTGTCGGCCTACGACTTCGCCCGGTACGGGTCGGCCGAGGGCGTGCTGACGGACGTCTCGCCCACCACGTTCCTCGATGAGCAGACCGGCCAAGCCTACTACAAGGGGTTCATCGAACTGACGCGGAACTATGTGGGCGATGTGCCGGGGCGCAATCCGATCCTGCCGGGCATGACCGTCGACGCCAGCATCATCACCGGCGAAAAGACGATTCTCGCGTATCTGTTGCGCCCCATCTACGTCTCGCTCAGCCAGGCGTTCCAGGAACGCTAGCCGGCCGATCCGGACCGCAAAGGAACCGCGCCATGGCCCGAACGCCCGCCGCACCCGATCCCAAGGCCGACGACGACCCGCGCCACGTGGTGACGCCGGAGCGGGACCGGCGGCGCGACCCGCGCACCGACCCGTCCGTGCTCGATCTGGGCAGCGCCACGGAAGGGCACGGCGACTGGACGGCGGTGGTGGCCCCGGACTTGGCGCCCAAGCCGGACCGCTCCGCCGACTCGGGGGCTCATTTCGACCGCGTCATGAAGGGCGATGAGAGCGACTGATTCGGGACGGCGCCAGGGTGATCGCCGTGGAGACGCGGTTTTGGTATGACCTACGTAGTATTGATCCCGCGAAACCCTATGACCAAACGGAAGTCTTTGTTTTTGGGACTTTTGTCGCGTGTTGTTGACGCCATATAGTCGGTGGGCCTGCCGCTGACCATCGGTAGGCACATGACTGGATCCAGACGGCGTTTTTGTTACAGCGACACGCGCTCCATCCTGGCCGTATCGACGCGAGAACCGCACAGACGAGGGCATCATGGCCACCGAGACCGACACCACCCGGGTTTCCGATCGGCAGATTCTTGAAGACACGACGTCCATGGCGGAGGCAGGAACGCCAAGACCCGACGACGCCGAGCTTCAGCAAGCCATCGGCAACATGATGCCGGGCGACGACGCCCGGGCGCATGAGAACATCCACCAGGGTGCCGAGCAGGTGGAATGGGGCACCGGGCAGGACATGCCGAACGGCGGTGCTCGGCTGGCCAACGCGGGGTACGAGCCCGCCGGCGCGGGCTCGCCCGGCACGCCGGACGTACTGGCGTCATCGATCGATCGCCTGATGGACAGTGTGAACAGGGGGCTGGCCGGTGACGGCGCAGACGCGCCGTCGGCGCCGGCCGCGCCCCAGGCCCGCGCGACCGGGGACGGCGCGGTCGATCCGTTGCCCGCCGCGCCGACGGACGAGGCCACCCTGCCGCCCGGGATCGTGCCGGGCCTTGCGGATGGCGTGGAGACCCTGGTGCGCGGACCGGCCGGGGCCGAGGGCGCGCCCGACCCTGCGATACAGCCCGACGTCGCGGGCTTGGATGTAACCGACGACACCCCGGCGACACCCGGCGCCCCCGAGGCCGAGGCCGGCGGCCCGGATGGGGGTGATGACACGGGTAGCCCGACCGGGACCACGGCCGGCGGCCCCGATACGACCGAGGCCACCGATCCTCCCGCGACCACCGAGCCTCCTGAAACGACCGAGACCAACGAGCCCGAGACCGACGAGACGGCGACCGACGAGCCTGGTCCCGGTGAAACGGGCGCCCCGGAGGAGTCCGGTGATACCGGCGGCACCGACCCCGAAGATACGGCGCCGGAACAGCCTGCCTCCGACGAGGGCGGCGAAGACGGGGGCGAAGACGGGGGCGGCGATGAAACGCCACCGGCCGAGGCCGGCAGCGACGATGGCGGCGAAGGGGAGGCTCCGGCCCAGTCCGACGGCGGCGATACGGGCGAAGAGACCGGCGACGGGGCACCGGCGCCCAGTGAGCCGGACGTCCGCTTCACCCTCGACAATTCCCAGACCTGGACCCCGGACTTCGAGGGTGACGACACCGTCCAGATCACCGAGAGCGGCACCACCACGCCGTGGGGCGCCGAGGTCACCGCCGACACCGACGCCAGCGGCGACGGCAAGACCTCCATTGAGGTCGACAGGTGGAACAAGGCCAAGAGCGTGATGGCCGAGGGCGACGGCGGCAGTGACGTCACCGTCGACAACTTCGTCCACGCCGACGTGCGCCTGGGCGACGGCGGCGACAGCACCGTGACCATCATCGACGCCAAGCGCGGCGCGGTCGAGACCGGCGACGGCAAAGACGTCGTCGACATCGACGCCCGGACCAACAACGCGGGATGGGACAATACCTTCCGGGTCGAGACCGGCGCGGGCGACGACGCCGTGACCGTCACAGGCCACAAGGGCCACACCCAGGTGGTGGCCGACCTGGGCGACGGCAACGACGCCATCACCGTGGACGGCGCGACCAAGTCCGCCGATCTGACGGGCGGCGCCGGCAACGATACCCTGACCAGCGGTGTCGGCGACGACATGCTGGACGGCGGCAGCGGCGACGACGTGCTGGACGGGGGTCGCGGCGCCGACACGGTGCACGGGGGCGCTGGCGACGATCTCGGCATCGTGCGCACCGCGGATCGGACCTCTGACGGTGGCGAGACCCGCTACGACGGCGGCGAGGGTACCGATACCCTGCGGGTCGAGGTGGACGACGCCAACCTGACCAACGGGGACATGCTGTCCGACCTGCGCGAGATGCGCGAGGCGATCAACGCCGGCGACGGTGGCGAAACCGCCGTCGACAGCCTTGGCCTGACCGTCTCCGACTGGGAAGGCACGGCCATCGTGGACAGCCAGGGCAACGCCGTCGACCTGGACGCGGACGGCGTGACCCTCACCACCAAGGACGCCGTCGGCGCCGAGGACACCGCCGTCGCCCTTGATATCAAGGCGATGCTGGCGGACCAGGACGGCTCCGAAACACTGTCGGTGACCGTCTCCGGTGTGCCCGAGGACGCCCACCTGTCCGCCGGCACGCGCAACGAGGACGGCAGTTGGACGCTGACCGCCGACGATCTCGACGGCCTGTCGGTGTCCACGGCGGAGAACTGGAACGGCACGCTGGCCCTGGACGTCACCGCCACCGGCACGGAACTGAGCGGCCATTCCGCCTCGGCCACCGAATCCTTGTCGGTCGAGGTCGCCGCCGTCAACGACGGTCCGGTGATCAGCGGCCTGGAGAACATCATCCGCGTCACCAATGTCAGCGACCTAGTCTACAAGCACAGCTTTGACAGCCAGGCCGCGTTCCCGGACCTGGCGGAAAAAAACCGCCTGGACCCGGAAAAGGTCAACGGCGTCGACCCGGACAACCTGACGCTCAAACACGACCACGATGTCAGCGTCACGTTCGTCAGCGAGGGCGCCGGCTATCACAACTCTCTCGGCTGGTACACGGTCGAGGAAGACGGCACGCTGAACAATCCGCAGTTTGTCTACGGCGACGCCACCGACAAGGTGATCGAAAAGGCGGGCACGGAAACGGTCACCCTGACGCCGCCGGAGGACGGCTTCGCCGGCAAGACCCTCGGCTTTTTCCTGGTCGGGAACGGCCACAACAAGAACAAGAAGGCCGATTTCTGGGACGATGCCTCGAAGAACGAGGGTGGAAAGCTGGCCTTCGTTGACGACAGCGGCGCCCCCGCCACGGTGGATACGTCGAACCCGAAGCTGGTGTTCGTGGGTGACGACGGCAGCGTGAACGAGGTCAAGTCTCAGGGCGGCATCTATCATTCGACGGCCGCCAACGACACCACCGGCCTGAACCCGGACGACCTGCAACACGCGATCAGCGGCGTGACCGACGACGGCGACAGCCTGATGGTCGGCTTCGAGGATCTGAAGAACCTGGGGGACCACGACTTCAACGACCTGGTGTTCAAGGTCAACGTCGGCGCTGAGAACGCCCGGCAGCTGGTGCCCACGGCCGCCGCCCCCGGTATCCAGATCGAGGACGCGGACAGCCCGATGATGGCCGGCGCCGAGGCTCGTCTGAGCGAGGGCATGTGTGTGGGCGACGAACTGCACCTCAACGGCGTGACGGTCAACGAGGACGGCACCATCGGCGACACAGGCGTGAAGATGGAGGTGGTGCAGGACGACACCGGCTACGCCATCCGCTTCTCGGGCGAGGCCGATCAGGCCACCTACACCGACCTGCTCAGCCGCGTGAAGCTGCAGAACAGCGGCACCGAGCCGGACCTGGGCGACCGCTTCATCGACTTCACCGTGGATGACGGCCAGGCGAGCACCACCGCGCGGGCCACCGTGCGCGTGACCGACGAGCCCAATCCGTCGGACATCATCCTCGATCCGGCCACGGAGGACCCAGGGGCCGAGGCCATGGGGGCCGAAGCGCCGGCGGAGAAGGCGGAGGGGCTGGCGCCCGAGGCCGCCGGGCTGACCGCAGCCATGGCACCCCCTGACGCGCTTGCCGAGGCCGGCGCGGACGACACTCAGGGGCCGGACAAGGGTGACGGTCAAGGGGACGGGTATGGCGACAGTGAGGCTGAGGGCGGCGACGGCCAGACCGAAGGCGGGACCAAGGCCGACGCACCGACCAAGGAGCCCGAAGCGGACAACGAGAACGATGGCATCGAACTCAGCGCCTCGGACGCCACGCTGGAAAGCACGGTCCTGTTCGACCTGGAGGAACCGGAGGACACCGACGACGGCGGCGGCGCCTGGACCGACGATGAAAGCGACGCAGAGGTCGGCGGCGACGGGGGGTGGACCGACACCGTTGAAGGCGGCGGCGACGCCAACGCGGATCCACCGCCCGATTTCTCCAACGCGGGCTATGCCGAGACCGGGAGCGGCATGGGCGAAGACGAGGTCTTCGGCGCGGAAGAATTCGTCTAATTATAGAAGTCCTTGCATAATACTGGTAGACGCAAGGATCGACCGTTCCGACCGGCCTGTCGTCACGCCACCGCTCGAGATCCCGCCGTCGCTGACGCGCCCTCGGGATGACAGATGCGGTTGTTTCATATGATAAAATGTTGTCCCGAACGCCCCGACAGGGGCCTATCGTATTCACACGTCTCCGCCAGCGTTCGCGCGAGCCGACGGGGCGGCGCACGACCCCACCCCAACCCTCCTCGTAAACGGCCATCCAATTCACATATCAATACTCTTTCTCGTCATTGCGACCAGGGAAGAGACGAAGAAATCCAGGGCCGATGTCTGCGCTTTACACTCTCTATTGCTTCACCATCGTCTTGCGACGAGGGTTCGCAATGACGAGTCTCGTTGCCGCCGTAGCGGGGCTCCCCGGCTTGGCGGGCAAGAAGTGTGAAGACGTCAGCCGTAAACGGGGAGGGAGGGAGTCCGGTCAGCGCCCGGCCAGCGACTTCAACAACCCGGAGAAGGTTTCCCGCACGCTCTCGGGGGCGGCGTAGTAGGCCTCGATCAGCGCCCGCGTCTCGGGATGAGAGAGCACGGCGTGCGCGGCCCGTGTCCGCTCGGCGTCCGCCCCCACCACGGGGTCGTGCGGGCCGTACAGATCGCCCACGGTCACGCCCAGGACGCGCGCGGCGCGGGTCAGCAGGGCGATGGGAATGACGTTCGTGGCGGTTTCGAGATTGCGGACCTTGGTGGCGCTGATCTCCAGCCGAGCCGCCATCTCGTCGGGGGAAAGCCCGGCTCGTTCCCGATAATAGCGCAGCCGCGCTCCGATGTCGCGTTCCATACCGACGTTGCGGCGTCCGCGCACGCCTCGCACTTGGTCAACCGTCTCCACTTGATCGCCTCCCAGTCCACACGCCTCCGGCGAGTCCCCTAGAATTGTCACGTCGGACCTGTGTAATTGACAATCGGGAGACGTTCAAGAGAGGCATCATATGTCAGGATTGTATGTAGGCCGTGCGTCTCTCGTCCGGAGTGCCCTGCTCCATCGGCAGGGCAATCGGGTGAACGACGAAAGGATGCGCGAAAACCCGCATGAGAAGCTTATTGGCGATCAGGACACGCAAGGCGTCATTGCGAGGAGCGAAGCGACGAAGCAATCCAGGGCGAATACATCATGAACAAGCCCTGGATTGCTTCGCCGGCGTCTAAAGACGCCGGCTCGCGATGACGGTTTTTGTGCGGGCCTCTGGCCAAGGTTTCCGTCTCGGCGTTGGGATCCTCCTTCACCCGATTGCCCTGGCCCCTTCGGTCCCGCCACTTGACGTGCCACCCAGAAAGGGTGCCAATGGGGCACCCATTGAGGGTGCCGCGCGCGACCGCACGTCAGCGGCGACGCCGTGTCGTTCGATGGGGTACGATCCGTTCACGGGATTGTAACGCCGGGGTCGTCATGGGTGCCATGGTCCGCCTGTACAGTGCCGTCAGTCTCGACGGCTTCATCGCCACCCCGGAGGGCGGCGTTGAATGGCTGGCGCCGTTCGACGACCAGGACCTCGGCTACGCGGACTTCTACGCCCGCGTGGGCCTGCTGGTGATGGGGCGGGCGACGTATGAACAGACCCTGTCTTTCGGACCGTGGCCCTATACAGACAAGCCGTGCTGGGTTCTGACCAGCCGGCCGCTGGACGGAGACATCCCAAACGGCGTCGCGCGCTGGCAGGGGGACATCCCGGGCCTCATGAGACGCGCGCGCGAGCACGACGACGGCGACACCTGGGTCGTGGGCGGCGCGCGCACGATCGCCCTGTTCCTGACGCATGGTCGGGTGGACCAGATCGACATGTTCGTCGTGCCGACCTGGCTGGGCCAGGGCCTGCCGCTGTTCCCGGAGGTGGCGCCGCGCCTGTTGCCCACCCTGGTCCGCAGCCAGCAGTATGCCGGCGGGGTGGTGCAACTGACCTATCGCACGCGGTCCCCGTTCGACGTGATTCCGGCGTCGGGTTGAGCGCGTATCCGGGTGCGATGTTCGGATGCGGGCACGCGCCGTGATCCGGGAGCGGGGTGATTGGTTCGCCTCACAGGGCTGAAGAGCGACTCTTCATCCCGTCATTGCGAGGAGCGTCGCGACGAAGCAATCCAGGGCAAGTATTGGTGTTGTACGGTCTGGATTGTTTCACCCTCGTCTTGCGTCGAGGGTTCGCCATGACGAGTCATGATCCTGTTCGCAGCCGTCGTAGGGTGCGTCTGGAGGCGGAGAAGCCGCCGACGACGCACCGGATGGCCGCGACGGCCGCGAGGCGGTGCGTCGCC
>NZ_CAKZOT010000092.1 GCF_937138205.1 uncultured Rhodospira sp.
ACAAATACATACGTCATCCCGAAGCGTCCGTTAGGACGCGAGGGATCTCCCAAGGTCGTGTGTCGACGGTCCGGAAAACGTGTCACGATGTCCGTCGCGCGGTCTCAGCGCAACTTGCCGTCCCGCCGCATGACATACTCCAGCTTGCGTTTCGCAGCCGCCTTGAGGGACGCCTCGGTCAACCGGGCGTCCCCCACAAGGCTGACCTCCGTATTGGTGTCCGGGTCGATGGCAGACACGCGGACGTACGGACCGTCGTAATACAGTTCGAACAGGATCTCGCGCACGGTCGGTCCCATCCTCTGCAAGGCCCCAGGGGTGCGGCCCGATCACCTGTCGGCTCGCCGCGCCCGTTACCGCTGGCCGTCGATCATGCGGACAATGCCGGAGAAGTCGAGCCCGCCGTGCCCCTGGTTGCAGAACAGAGCATACAATCCCTCGGCCGCCGCACCCAACGGCGTCGCGGCATCGCGGTCGGCGGCGGCCTGCTGGGCCAGTTTCAGGTCCTTCAGCATCATGGCCGCCGTGAAGCCCGGCGCGTGATCGCGGTTGGCCGGGCTGGTGGGCACCGGGCCGGGCACCGGGCAGTAGGTGGTCAGGGACCAGCACTGGCCCGAGGCCTTTGAACTGACATCGAACAGCTTCTGCGCGTCCAGGCCCAGGCGCTTGGCCAACATGAAGGCCTCGCACACCGACAGCATCTGGATGCCCAGCATCATGTTGTTGCAGATCTTGGCGGCCTGACCGTTGCCGGAGCCGCCGGCGTGCACCACTGCCTTGCCCATGCACTCCAGGATCGGGCGCGCCGCCTCGACCGCCGCGTCCGGCCCACCCACCATGAAGGTCAGGGTTCCGGCCTCGGCCCCGCCGACACCGCCGGACACCGGCGCGTCGACCATCATCAGGCCAGCGTCGTGGGCCGCCGCCGCGACGGCCCGTGCGGAATCCACGTCGATGGTGGAACAGTCGATCAGCAACGCGCCGGCCCGTGCCGCGCTGATCACCCCGCCCTCGTCCATGTAGACCGCCCGAACGTGCTGACCGGCCGGCAGCATGGTGATGACGACATCGGCCCCGGCCGCCGCCGCGGCGGCGCTGTCGGCCCGCGTCGCCCCGGCGGCCTCGGCCCGGGCCAGGGCCTCGTCGGACAGGTCGAAGGCGCGGAGCGTATGCCCGGCCTTGACCAGATTGGCCAGCATGGGGCCGCCCATGTTTCCGAGACCGATGAATCCGATGGTCGCCATGGTGAGTCGTCCTCCCGACATTGATTGTTTTGGCCGCGTGGTCTGGTCGCCGTGCCCGTTCGGTTACTCAAAGGCCAGTTCGTCGCCGTCCCCGAGCGGGGCGAAGAACGCCCGGACCTGGTCGTCGTCCACGTCCTCCAGGGTGTCCGGGGACCAGCGTGGCGCATTGTCCTTGTCGATGATCGCCGCCCGCACACCTTCGCTGAAGTCCGGCGTCCGCGTGATCCGTGTAGCCAGCCGGAATTCCATCTGCATGGCCTGGTCGAAATCAAGCTGCAACCCGGCGCGCAACTGCCGGAAGGCGACCTTCAGAGCGGTCGGGCTCTTGCCCCGCAGTGTCGCCGCCGTCTGTGCGCTCCACTCGGTGTCCATGCCGTCCAGGGCCGAAAGAATGGACTCCACGCTATCCTGTCCGAACGCGGCGTCGATCGCCGCCCGATGCGTTTCAAGCGGCGGCGCCTCGTCGTCCTCGTGGAACACGTCGAGGACATCGGTGATGGCCTGCCACATCCGATCCGCGTCGTCGGCCCGCCGCGCCGCCTCGCACAGGCCGGCCTCCAGGTCGCCCAGGCGCTCGGCCGGCACGATGTGGGTGGCAATCCCGGCATACAGGCAATCAGCCGCCTTCAGCCGCTGGCCGGTCAGCCCGAGATAGAGGCCGACCGCCCCCGGGCAGCGCGGCAGGAACCACGTTCCGCCCACGTCGGGGATCATGCCGATGCCCGTTTCCGGCATGGCGAACAGCGTGTTCTCGGTGGCGATGCGGTGGCTGCCGTGCACCGAGATGCCGACGCCACCCCCCATGGTGATGCCATTGAGAAAGGCGAGATAGGGCTTGGGGAAGGTCTTGATCAGGCGATCAAGCGTGTATTCGGCGCGGAAGAACTGGCGGATCGTGGCGTCGTCGCCGGCGCGCGCGGCGTCCGACAGCACGCGGATATCGCCGCCGGCGCAGAAGGCCTTGTTGCCGGCGCCCTCGATGATCACGGCCTTGACCCCGGGATCATCGGCCCAGCCGCGCAGGGTGCGGTCCATCTCGCCGATCTTGGCCAGCGACAGCGCGTTCAGGGCCTTGGGTCGGTTCAGAACGATGCGCCCGACACCCTCCACGATATCGAACAGGATTTCCGGTTCGCTCATCGGATTCGTCTCCGGTGATGGCGGTGCGGTCGCTCAGTCCGCCAGCAGGCGGCGTCCCACGATCACGCGCATGATCTCGTTGGTCCCCTCCAGGATGCGGTGCACGCGCAGGTCCCGAAGGATCCGTTCAATCGGATACTCGCGGATGTAGCCGTACCCCCCGTGCAGTTGCAAGGCTTCGTCGCAGGCGGCGAACCCGGTATCCGTGGCCAACCGCTTGGCCATGGCGCACAGCATGGCGGCGTTGGGGTCCCCGGCATCCAGCGCTGCCGCCGCCCGATGCAGCAGCAAGCGCGCGGCCTCAAGCGTCGTGGCCATGTCGGCGAGCTTGAACTGACTGGCCTGGAAGTCGGCGATGGCCCGTCCGAACTGCCGCCGCTCGCGCGTGTAGGCAATGGCGGCCTCCATGGCCGCCCGCGCGCCGCCCAGCGAGCAGGCGCCGATGTTCACACGCCCGCCGTCCAGGCCCTTCATGGCGATGGTGAAGCCCTGCCCCTCCTCGCCGAGGCGATTGGCAGCGGGGACACGGCAGTCTTGCAGAATCACGGGCGCCGTCGGCTGGCTGTTCCAGCCCATCTTTCGTTCCTGCTTGCCGAAGGACAGGCCCGGCGTTCCCTTTTCCACCACGAACGTCGAGATTCCCTTCGGCCCCGGCTCTCCCGTGCGGGCCATCACGACGTAAACGTCCGAGCGCCCGCCGCCCGAGATGAACGCCTTCTCGCCGTTCAGGACATAGTCCGCGCCGTCGCGTTCGGCCCGGGTCTTGAGCGAGGCGGCGTCCGACCCGGCCCCGGGCTCGGTCAGACAGTAGCTGCCGAAGCGCTCCATGGTGCACATCGCCGGCAGGAAGCGGTGCCGCTGCTCATCGTTGCCGAAGCGGTCGATCATCCAGCACGTCATGTTGTGGATGGAGAGGAAGGCCGCCGTCGACGGACAGGCCGTGGCCAGTTCCTCGAAGATCAGCGCGGCGTCCAGGCGCCCCAGGCCGGACCCGCCGACGTCGTCGCGCGTGTAGATGGCCGCGAACCCAAGTTCGGCCGCCTTGCGCAGGACCTCCTCGGGAAACACTTTCTCTTCGTCCCAGCGTGCGGCGTGCGGGGCCATCTCATCGGCCGCGAACGCACGCGCCACATCCTGGAACTGCACCTGATCCTCGGTCAGACGGAAGTCCATGCCGACACGTCTCCTCCCTGGATAATCCTTGCCCCCGCCGTTGTCCGGCCGGGTCCCGTTTTCGGACCGGGATCATAGAGGCGTGATTCGGTGGGGAAAAGAGCATCGCCGACGGCGCCGGCCACGGCCGCCGTTGGCGCCAGGTTGACGTAGGGTCGGGCTCGGCCCGGCGCGGCCAGGACCAGGGACGGTGGCGAACGGCCCGCCGCGACGAACCGCCGCGCCGAACACCGCCACCGCCGCCCGCCCGCGACTCCGCAGCACACGGGCGTCAGGCGATCGCCTGCCAGGCCGGATCCTCGGACGCGGCGATGGACCGCCCCTCGGCGGCCCCGTAGTCGAGGAAGTGCAGCAGCGGATTGATCCCAGCCGCCGCGACATCCGAGTTGGCGGTTTCGTAGAGCGAGGTATCGAACCGTGCCGACGGATCCCGGTCCTCGCGCCACCCATAATCGAGGTAATGCGACAGCGGATTCATCCCCGTCGCGGCGACGTCCTGGTAGACGGACAGATAGCCATCTGAGTCGAAGAAAGCGTTGGGATCCCGGCCCTCGGCCCATCCGAACTGATTGTAGTGACTCACGGGAGTCATGCCCGCGTCGGCGACGTCGGCGTACTGAGTCAGATACCAATCCTCGTCGATGCCCGCCGCGTTGGTCCACGTCACCACGGCGTCCGCCTGGCTATCCCCACCAGATCCCGACACGTTGTCCGAGACGACGGTAATCAGGTCATCGTTGCCGGCGATCCAGGCCTTGATGAGGTCTTCCTGGCTTGCCACGTCCGTCGCCCACCCGGACGTCGAGACAAAACCCACCGCCGTGGCGGTCCCGTTCTCCAGGGTCCACAGGGGACCGCCGCTGTTCCCTGGATTGGTTTCGACGGACACAAACTCGTAATTCGAGTACAACATGTTCTCGACAACGTAACCGCTGTCATTCGTCATGCGCGGCCCTTCGGCCGTCGCGTAGACCCCGGGATACCCCGTCACATTGTACAGCGCGCTGCCGCCGTCGTAGTCCAGCGCGAACAGCCCGGTCCGGCTGGCCACGTCGGTCTCCAGGGCCAAGAGCGCGAAGTCGTTCCGCGAGTCCCAGGTCGACAGATAGCCGTCACCATCCGCGTCCACCGGCAGGTAGTCGATCTGGGCCACCGCGTGGGCCCCGTACGGCGCGTAGCCCCCGTCCAGGCCCGGCGTCACGGTGACCGAGGTGGCCACGCCACCTTCGTTCACGTCATAAATCACATGCGAGGCGGTCAGGACGTCGTTGGGGCCGACCAGAAATCCGCTTCCCGAGTACCTGCTGCCGTCGGGGAAGGTCGCCTCGACGTAAACGACGGCGCTGTAGGGATAGACGTCAGTGTCATCGCCGACATAGGTGGTCATGGCCCGCTTCGTCCCTTTCTGGCGACGTTGGGTGAGCAGTCCGCACCCGTCCAGATACGGCCGACTGCAGGCGACAGACCAGGGGTCATCCCGGAATGACCGATTCTGGACGGTGCCGCGCCGTCAACGACGCCGCAAGCGCGTCGCGGAACAGTGGCATCGCGCCGCCTTGCAAAAACATGACGCTCATCACACTTCGGGCCGGCGCATAAAAGTCATGTCGCACCCACCCAACATCAGGAGGCAGGATCGTCGCGCTGTATGGCCTTTTGAAGGCTCGGTCGCGGCACGACGCGGGCAGTCCGGCGTCGCCGGCTCACGCCGGCATCATCATGATCGCCATCAGGATTCCCGTAATGGCCACAGCTACACCGGCCACAATGGCGAGGACACGCCAGGTGATGCGCGTCGGGCCATTCGTCGTCGGGGACGCGGACCCGGCCGCCGGCGCGATCACGGGCTCCGGAGGCGTGGGGAGCACGGGTTCCGGCGGACGGGACGAGACGTCCGGCTCCTCGACGGAGGGAACGTTGCCGACAACCCGTTCCGAGAACCGTTGGAAAAAGTCAGCGGCCGTCTTGTCGACCGCCCCCTTCACCAGACGGCTGCCAACGCTGGCCAGCTTGCCGCCCACGGCGGCCTCCGACTGATAGCGCAACGTCGTGGTGCCCTCGCTGTCCTCGATCAGAACGACACGGGCGCTGCCCTTGAAAAAGCCGGCCGCCCCACCCTGCCCCTGGGCGGTCAAAAGATAGCTTTCCGGCACTTCCATTTCCGACAGCGTCAGAGTGCTGGCGAAGCGGGCCGAAACCGGGCCGATCTTCGCCTTGAACTTGCCCGTCAGTTCGGTCTCCGAGGTCCAGTCCAGACTTTCGCAGCCGTCGATGCAGCCCTTGAGGACCTCGGAGTCGTTGAGCGCCCACCAGACCGTCCAGCGGTCCGCGGGGATGGTGTATTCGCCGTTGAAGTCCATTACGCTGGGTCCTTCGCGATCATCCGGAAAATGCCCTGGGTGCCGTCCTCGCGTCCGCCCTCGTCGGCGGCGAACCGTTCATAGATCGTCCGCGCGAGCGTCAAAACCTGGAGGTCGAGACCCATCCGCTCCGCCTCGGCGCCGGCGATGCCCATGTCCTTGATGAAGTGGTGGACGAAAAAGCCGGGCGCGAAATCGCCCTCGACCATGCGCTTGCCCAGCACGTTGAGCTGGAAACCGCCGGCCGCGCCGCCGCCGATCACCTCCAGCACCTTCTCCAGGTCCAGTCCGGCCCGCCGACCATAGGCCAAGCCCTCGGCCACGCCGAGGATGGTGCCGGCGATGACCGTCTGGTTGACCATCTTGGTGTGTTGGCCGGCGCCGGCCGGCCCCAGCAGGGCGATGGACTGGCCCATCACCTCGAACAGCGGTTTGACCGTCTGGAACGCGGCTTCGTCGCCGCCCACCATGATGGCCAGGGTGGCGTTGCGGGCACCAACGTCACCACCGGAGACGGGCGCGTCGAGCGCGGCGGCGCCCCGCTCGGCCGCCGCCGCGGCGATGCGCTCGGCCAGGCTGGGCGACGAGGTGGTCATGTCGACGGCCACGGCGCCCGGCTTCAGGGCGGCGAGAATGCCCGTCTCCGGGTGGCCGTCCTGGCCGAAGTAGACCGCCTCGACATCCGCCGGATAGCCGACCATCGTGATCACCACGTCACAGGCGGCGGCCAGCGCGGCCGGATCGTCATGCCACTCGGCCCCCGCGTCCACCAGCGGCGCCGCCTTGTCGCGCGAGCGCGTGAACACATGCAGCGGATACCCCGCCGCCTGGATGTGCCCGGCCATGCTCAGGCCCATGATGCCCAGGCCGACAAAGCCCACGTGTGTTGTTCCGTGTGTCGTTTCCGGCGTCACCGTCACCATCCGTCTCCCTTGCCGCACCGAACCCCTCGTCGCGCGCCGGCACCGTCGTGACGCCGGCCCGATCCGCGAGAACCGGCAGTATAGAGGCGAGTTCGTGCCCACGAAACCCGTGCCGGTCCCCGCCCGCGGGCCTTAGTCACGTCCGCCAAGCCGGACGGCCAAACCCCAGAACCCGGCGCTGACCAGCGCCACCACCCCGGCGGCGACGGCGAAGGTGCCCGACTGGCCGACCACCGCCACCAGCGGCTGACTGAACAGGGGCGAGACGAACTGGCCGAAAAAGATGCACATGGTCGTGCCCCCCACCAGCCGACCGCGCAGGTGCGGCGGCGCGAGAACCATTAGCCAATTCGTGATGTTGGGAAACGTCGTTCCGACCCCCAGACCGGTGAACACCAACGCGATCATGAAGGCCACCTGGTTGCCGGACGCCGCCACCCCCATGAACCCGACCGCGATCAGCCCGAACGACACGCCGAACACGGCCGGCGCCGACAGGCGGGCGCGCAGACGGCCGTAGCTCAGCGATCCGATGCCACCCGCCACGTTCATCGCCGCGATGGCGACCCCAGCGGCGATCGGCGCCACCACGCCAAGCTCCCGCAGCAAAAACGGTGCCTGGGTCGGCACCACGTAAAACACGACGTTCAGCATGAACGCGGCGAAGTAGACCACACCGATCAGCGGCCAGTTCACCCGGGCGGGTCCCTCGGCCGCGTGAGGCCGCGCCGTCTCGCCGTGCCCGCTCCCCCGGGACCGCTCTGGCTCCCACAACGCCACGGCCAGGAACGGCAAGAGCCCCAGCGCCGCCAGATACACTCCGAACGGCCCGCGCCAGTGCAACTCGGCCAGCGCCCCGCCGAGCAGCACGAACACCACCCCGCCCCAGGACATGAAGGCGGACATCCAGCCCATCATGCGGCCGCGCCGCTCGCCCTGCCAGTAGTCGCCGATCAGCGTGATGGTGGTGGTCATGACGCAGGCCACCGCCACGCCCAGCACGGCACGCCCCACCAGCACGGCGGCCAGACTGTCCACATACAGCCCGGTGGTTCCGCCCAGCACATACAGCACCGCGCCGGCCACGATCACCGGCTTGCGCCCGAAGCGATCGACGATGGCGCCCGCCAGTGGCGAGCACACGGCGATGAACAGGGCCGGCAGCGTCAGCACCAGCCGGGCCAGGAACTCGACGCCCGGCGTGCCGCTGAAATGGTCGTACAGCGCCGGCAGGGACGGCGAGATGGTCGCCCCCGCCATGACCGTCAGCGAGGCGGCGCAGAGCAACGTCGCGCGGACAACGAACCCGGGGCCGG
The DNA here is from genome assembly GCF_937138205.1 of uncultured Rhodospira sp. Taxonomy (GTDB): domain Bacteria; phylum Pseudomonadota; class Alphaproteobacteria; order Rhodospirillales; family Rhodospirillaceae; genus Rhodospira. Next base: position 8,157 of record NZ_CAKZOT010000092.1, read on the forward strand.
CCGGCTCCGAGTCGTGGGCGGGGTGGGTCAAGATTCGCCCGCCTCCGCCAGTCGCCCGACGTGCTCTCGCAGGCGGAACTTTTGGATCTTGCCGGTCGAGGTCTTGGGCAGTTCGTCGAAGAGGATCGTGCGCGGGCACTTGTATCCGGCCAGGCTCTCGCGGCAGAAGGCGATCAGGTCGGCCTCGGTGACCGTGGCCCCGTCGCGCAGTTCCACCACGGCGACCGGGGTCTCGCCCCACCGCTCGTCGGTCTTCGCCACCACGCCACAGGCCACGACGTCGGGGTGCTTGTACAGCACGCTCTCGACCTCAATGGACGAAATGTTCTCGCCGCCCGAGATGATGATGTCCTTGGAGCGGTCCTTGAGCTGGATGTAGCCGTCCGGATACACCACGCCCAGGTCGCCGGAGTGGAACCAGCCGCCGGCGAACGCCTTGTCGGTGGCGTCCGGGTTCTTGAGATACCCGCGCATGGTGATGTTGCCGCGAAAGAACACCTCGCCCATGGTCTCGCCGTCGTGGGGCACCGGCTCCACGGTTTCCGGATCGCCGACCATCAGATCGTCCTGCACCACGTAGCGGATGCCCTGGCGTGCCTTCAGCCGCGCCTGTTCCTCCATGTCCAGGTCGTCCCATTCGGTGTGCCAGGCGCAGACGGTGGCCGGGCCGTACACCTCGGTCAGGCCATAGGTGTGCGTCACATGGAAGCCCTCGGCCTGCATCCGCGCCAGCACGGGCGCCGGCGGCGGCGCGGCGGCGGTCATCACCTTGACCGTATGATCGAACGGCCGCTTTTCGGCGTCGGACGCATTGATCACGAAGCCCAGGACGATGGGCGCGCCGCAGAAGTGGGTCACGCCGTGGTCGGCGATGGCGTCGTAGATGGCCTTGGCGTTGACCTTGCGGCAGCAGACATTGGTGCCGGCCAGCGCGGCCATGGTCCATGGAAAGCACCACCCGTTGCAGTGGAACATGGGCAGGGTCCACAGATAGACCGACTCGTGCGGCAGGGTCCAGGTGACGATATTGCCGAGCCCGTTCAGGTAGGCGCCACGGTGGTGGTAGACCACGCCCTTCGGGTTGCCGGTCGTGCCCGACGTGTAGTTCAGCGAGATCGCGTCCCACTCATCCGCCGGATAGGCCCAGGCGAAATCCGGATCCCCCTCGGCCAGCAGGTCCTCGTAGGTCGTCTCGCCCAGCAATTCCCCGGCCCCGCCGGCCTCGGGATCGTCAATGTCGATCACCGGGATGGGCGACTCCAGCTTGGCGAGGGCCTTCTTGATCGTCGGCGAGAACTCCCGGTCGGTGATCAGGATCTCGGCCTCGCCGTGAACGAGGATAAACGCAATCTCATCGGCGTTCAGCCGCACGTTGAGCGCGTTCAGAACGGCGCCGATCATGGGCACGCCGAAGTGGGCCTCGTACAGCTCCGGTGTGTTGGAGCCCATCACCGCGACCGTCGATCCCTTGACGATGCCGCGTTTGGCCAGCGCCGACGCCAGCCGCCGCGCGCGCTCCCGCGTCTGGCTCCAGGTATAGCGGCGGGCACCGTGGATGACCGAGACCTTGTCCGGATAGGCGAGCGCCGCCCGGTCCAGGAACTGCAACGGGGTCAGCGGCACATGGTTGGCCGGGGTGCGGTCGAGGTGCTCTTCGTACTTGCGGGGCGTGCGGGGCATGGCGGAGGCTCCCTCGCTGAGTGGCTTCGAAGCGGTGTCCCTGGATAGTCCAAACACCGGCGTCAAGAAAGGGCGCAGGCCCGGCGACCCTCCGGCGGCGCCTCCAAGACCCTTCCATGATCCCCCTTTTTGTCCGCGCGTCGGGGCGCTATGTGTAGCGCGTGCCAGCGCCGGGCAGGACCCGGCCCGTGGCCCGATCTGCTCCCCGTCCACGACATGGAGGCCGCATGGCCCGCCTGACCATCAACGGCACGGTGCACGACATCGACGTGGCACCGGACGTCCCCCTGCTGTGGGCCTTGCGGGACTCGCTCGGCCTGACCGGCACCAAGTACGGCTGCGGCCTGTCGCAGTGCGGGGCCTGCACGGTGCATGTGGACGGCCAGGCGGTGCAGGCCTGTCAGACCTACGTGGGCGATGTGGCTGACGCCAAGATCACCACCATCGAGGGCCTGTCCGGCCCCGTCGCCGACGCCGTCATGGCCGCGTGGCGGGACCAGGGCGTGAGCCAATGCGGCGCCTGCCAGCCGGGCCAGATCATGCAGGCGGTCGCGCTGCTGAGCCGCACGCCAAAGCCGGACGACGCGGCCATCACCGGGGCGATGAACGGCAACCTGTGCCGCTGCGGCACCTATGGGCGGATCCGCGCCGCCATCCACGCCGCCGCCAACCGTCTCACCCAGGCATCAAGGGGGTAAAGGCCATGACCCATGTGTTCGAGCGCCTTGCCGCCCATCCTTCCACGCTGAACACCGCCGCCCACGACCGTGCCCCGCGCCTGAGCCGCCGTACCCTGATGCGGGTGATGGCCGGCACCGGCGCCGGCCTGACGCTCGGCGTGGTCCTGCCGGTGGCCCGCGCGCAGGAGACGGCCGACTCCGAGGCCGCCGAGCCCTTCGCCCCCAACGCCTTCGTCCGCATCGCGCCGGACAACACGGTCACCGTGCTGATCAAGCACCTGGAGATGGGCCAGGGCGTGTTCACCGGCCTGACGACCCTGGTGGCCGAGGAGCTGGACGCCGCCTGGGAGCAGATGCGGCCCGAACATGCCCCGGCCGACGCCAAACGCTACAACAACCTGTTCTGGGGACCGGCGCAGGGCACCGGCGGCAGCACCTCGCTAGCGAACTCTTTCGAGCAAATGCGCCGCGCCGGGGCCGTCGCCCGGGCCATGCTGGTGCAGGCCGCCGCCCGCGCCTGGGGCGTGCCGGCGGAGGCCATCGAGACCCGCGACGGGGTGCTCCGCCACGCGGGCAGCGGCCGCGAGGCCACCTATGGCGCCATGGCCGAGCGGGCGGCCAGGGTGGCGGCGCCAGACCCTGCCTCGGTGCCGCTGAAACAGCCGAGCGCCTTTCGCCTGATCGGCAAAGCCTCCCTGCCCCGCCCGGACACGGCGGCCAAGCTCAAGGGCGACGCGGTGTTCGCCAGCGATCTCAAACTCCCGGGAATGATGACGGCGCTGGTGCGCCGACCGCCGCGCTTCGGCGCCACGGTCAAGGCCGTCAACGCCGACGCCGCGCGCGACATGCCCGGCGTCAAGGCGATCCTGCCCCTGCCCGCCACCGCCGGTGGCGGTATCGCCGTCGTCGCCGACTCCATGTGGCACGCGCTCAAGGCGCGCGAGGCCCTGAAGGTGGAATGGGACGAGTCCGCCGCCGTTCGCGTGGGCTCGAAAGCCCTGATGGAACAGTACCGCGAGCTGGCCGCCACCCCCGGCACGCCCTTCCGCACGGACGGCGACGCGCTGGCCGCCCTGTCGGAACCGGGCGCACAGATGGTCGAGGCGGCCTATGAGGTGCCGTTCCTGGCCCATGCGCCGATGGAGCCGTTGAGCGCCGTCGCCCGCATGACCGACACCGGGATCGAGGTGTGGGCCGGCGCCCAGACGCCGACCTTCGATGTGCTCAACATCGCCGCCGCCGCCCGCGTGAAGCCGGAGACCGTTTCCCTGCACGTCACCCATGCCGGCGGCAGCTTCGGCCGTCACGCCAATCCGACCGGAGACTACGTCGCCGAAGTGGCGGCCATCGCGCGCGGTCTGGTGGATCAGGGCATCGAGGCGCCGGTCAAGCTGCTGTGGACGCGCGAGGACGACATCCGCGGCGGATACTACCGGCCGATGGCCCTGCACGCCCTGGCCGGCGCCCTGGCCGCCGAGGGCGGACGCCCGTCCGCGTGGCGACAGCGGGTGGTGACTCAGTCCATCCTGAAGGGCACGCCGTTCGAGGCGTTCCTGGTCGACGACGGCATCGACCAGACGTCGGTCGAAGGGGTCATCGACCTGCCCTACGCCATTCCCAACATCAAGGGCGAGCTGCATTCGCCCGATCCGGGCATCCCGGTGCTGTGGTGGCGCTCGGTCGGGCACTCACACACCGCCTTCGCCGTCGAGAGCTTCATGGACGAGCTGGCCCACGCGGCCGGCGTCGATCCGCTGGTGCTCCGCCGGGATTTGCTGCGCGATCACCCGCGCCTGCTGGGGGTTCTGAACCGGGCGGCGGAAGAGGCCGGATGGGGCCAGCCGATGCCCGACGGAAGGGGCCGGGGGTTGGCCGTGCACACCTCGTTCAACAGCCACGTCGCCCATGTCGCCGAGGTCACCGCCAAGGACGGCGGCTTCACCGTGGATCGTCTGGTGTGCGCCGTCGATTGCGGCGTGCCGGTCAATCCCGACATCATCCGCGCCCAGATCGAGGGCGCCGCCGTCTTCGGCCTGTCGGCCGCGCTACGCAGCCGCCTGACCCTGGACGAGACCGGCCAGGTGACCCAGTCGAACTTCCACGACTACGAGATCCTGCGCATGGCCTCCATGCCGGAGATCGAGGTGCACATCATGCCGTCGACCGAGCCCCCCACGGGGATCGGCGAACCGGGCGTGCCGACGGTGGCGCCGGCGGTGGCAAACGCCCTCTTCGCCGCCACCGGCAAGCGGCTGCGGTCCCTGCCCTTGCGGCTGGGGTAGCCCCCGATGCCGGCATGAGGTCCGTTGCCGTCTCAGGTCCGGCCGCGCGGGTCGGGCTGTTCTACGCCGCGCTGTTCACCGGCATCGGCGTCATGCTGCCGTTCTGGCCGGCGTGGCTGGAGACACGGGGCCTGGGCGCCGTGGAAATCGGGCTGGTCATGGCCGCCAGCCAATGGTCGAAGGTGCTGACCAACCCCGTCATCGCCAGCCGCGTCGATCGCACCGGCGCCCGGCGCGGCACCATGGTTGCCCTGACCCTGGCCAGCCTGATCGGGTTCGCGCTGCTGACGCCGCTGTCCGGCTTCTGGCCCATTTTTCTGCTGGCCGTGCCGGCGACCGCCTGCATGGCGGCGCTGCTGCCCCTGGCCGAGTCCGTGGCCATGGGCGTGGTGCACAAGACCGGGGCCGATTACGGCCGGATGCGGCTGTGGGGCTCGGCCACCTTCATCCTGGCCGCCGTCGCCGCCGGCGCGGTGCTGGAGGTGCTGCCGGTGACGCTGGTGGTGCCGGCCGCCATCCTGGGAGCGCTCGCCATCACGGCGATCAGCGCCGCGCGGCTGCCGGCCGACGAGCCCCGACCGCGCGCGCCGGCCGCCGGCGCCCGGCCGTGGCACTCAAGCGGACTGTGGCGGTTGCTCTCGGAGCCCCGGTTCCTTCTGTTCCTGGCCTGCGTCGGGCTGTCACAGGCCAGTCATGCGCCGTACTACGGCTTCGCCACCCTGCACTGGCGCGCGGCCGGCCTGTCGGACACCACCATCGGCCTGCTGTGGGCGCTGGGCGTGATCGTCGAGATCGCGCTGTTCGCGGTGGGCAACCGGGTGCTGGCGCGGCTCGGCCCCATGGGACTGCTGCTGATCGCCGGGGCCGGCGGCCTGTTGCGCTGGAGCGTCTTGGCGGTGACGACCGAGCCGGCGGTGCTGTTCGCCGTGCAGGGCCTGCACGCGCTGACCTACGCCGCCGGGCACCTGGGCGCCATGCACTTCATCGCGCGCGCGGTCCCGCCGGACCACGCGGTGCGGGCGCAAGGGCTGTACTCGGCGCTGGCCATGGGTGCCCTTCTCGGGCTGGCGATGATCGTCTCCGGCTGGCTGTACGCGGCCGTCGGAGGGTTGGCGTTCCTGCTGGGGACCGGGCTGTGCGCCGGGTCGGTGGTGGCGGGGCTGGTTTTGGCAAGGCGGTGGGATGGTAGGGTCCTATGGTGAATTCTGCAAAAAACGGGCCTGAATCCGTGCCAGGGCGAACAACCCCACGCTTCGCGTCTGCTCGACCGTGGGAGCCACGGAGCTTCAATGAGGCCGGGGCATGACTGCCCCGCGCGCTCGACCCGAGCGCCGCAGGCGCGAAGG
>NZ_CAKZOT010000093.1 GCF_937138205.1 uncultured Rhodospira sp.
ATCGATTCAGAACTTTCGCGCGTTGTCACGCCCTAATTCACCCGATTGCCCTGCCTGAGCGGAGTCAGGGCTTTGTGTTCCCCGTTCGGCCCGGGTAACATGGGGGATGGACCGTCTCGACGCGGGGAAAAAAAAGAACAGGGAGGGCACGATTGGCCACGCGCCTGCTGATCGCCGAGGACGAGGCAAGCATTCTGGAATCGCTTGTCTTCATACTCGGACGCGAGGGCTACGACATCGTCACCGCGCGGGATGGCGAGGGGGCCTTGCAACAGTTGAAGGCCGACGAGGCCGTGCGGTTGCTCATCCTGGATGTCATGCTGCCGCGTGTGAACGGGTTCGAGGTGCTGCGGACCGTGCGCGGCGACGCGGCGCTGGCCCACCTGCGCGTGCTGATGCTGACCGCCAAGGGGCAGGCGCGCGACCGCCAGATGGCCGACCAGATGGGCGCCGATGCCTTTGTCGCCAAGCCGTTCTCGAACCAGGACGTCGTGCGTGAGGTGCGGCGTTTGGTCGCGCCGTGACCGACCGGCCCGAACGGACGGAAAGCCCGTGGGCGGCGGGGACACCGCGCCGCTGGCGCGACCTTGCGATGATCCTGCCGGCGTTCGGGCTCGTGTTGTTCATGCCACCGGTGATCGGGCTGTTCGTGTCCGAATACGCCCTCTTCGGGGTGCCGTCGATCGTGGTGTACGTGTTCGGTGCGTGGGCGGCCCTGATCGCCGTCGCCGCCCTGATCAATCGCCGGCTGTCGGCACCGGCGCGGTCGCGGGCTGACGACGAGCGCCCGCCATGACGCGCACCGTTGAATTCGCGCTGGGCGCGTCCCTGGCCTATGTCGTGGTGTTGTTCGCCGTGGCCTACATCGGCGACCGCCGCGCGCGGCAGGGCCACGTGGGGTGGCTGCAGTCCTCGGTTGTCTACACCCTGTCGATCTCCATTTACTGCACGTCCTGGACGTTCTACGGCGCCGTCGGCTCGGCGGTCCGCAATGGGCTGGAGTTCGCCACCATCTACCTGGGGCCGACGCTGGTGTTCGTGGGGTGGTGGCTGCTGTTGCGCAAGCTGGTGCGGATCGGCCGGACGCAGCGGATCACCTCGATCGCCGACTTGATCTCCTCGCGGTTCGGCAAGAGCGAGGTCCTGGGCGCGCTGGTCACCATCATCGCCGTGGCGGCGGTGACCCCCTACATCGCGCTGCAATTGAAGGCGGTCACCACGAGCTACCAGGTGGTCGCCGGCCTGCCGCTGGATCAGACCGATTTCCGGGCGGGGTTCTGGCTCGCCGTCTGCATGGCCGTGTTCACGATCCTGTTCGGCACCCGCAACGTCGATGCCAACGAACGCCATCACGGCGTGGTCGCGGCCATCGCGCTGGAGGCGCTGGTCAAGCTGTGCGCCCTGGTCGCGGTCGGCGTGTTCGTGGTGTTCGGGCTGTTCGACGGGCCGGGCGACCTGTTCGCGCACGCGCCGCCGGGCTACCTGCACACAGAGGACATCTTCGGTCCGCGCTGGGTGACGCTGGTGGTTCTGTCGGCGGCGGCGATCGTCTGCCTGCCGCGCCAGTTCCAGGTGATCGTGGTCGAGAACGTCAACGAACGCCACCTGTCCACGGCCTCGTGGCTGTTTCCGGCCTACCTGTTCGTCAGTTGCCTGTTCATCCTGCCCATCGCCGTCAGCGGCATGACGGTGATGCCCGCCGACTCCGACCCGGACATGTTCGTCCTGACCATCCCGTTGATGGCCGGGAAGGAGGGTCTCGCGCTGTTGGCCTTCCTGGGTGGATTTTCCTCGGCCACGTCGATGATCATCGTCTCCTCCATTGCCGTGTCGACGATGGTCTCGAACCATATCGTCGCGCCGCTGGCGCTGCGGCTGTCCCACGGCCGGGTGCGGGTCAGCGGCGATGTGCGCAGCCTGTTGCTGGTGACGCGGCGGATTGTGATCGCGGCGATCATCCTGTTCGGGTTCCTGTATTTCCGGGTCAGCGGGCAGTCGGACGCGCTGGCTTCGATCGGCCTGATCGCCTTCGTCGGCGTGGCCCAGGTTCTGCCCAGCCTGATCGGCGGCCTGTTCTGGCCGCTGGCCAACCGGCGCGGGGCGCTGTGGGGGCTGTGCGCGGGGTTTGTCCTGTGGATGTACACCCTGGCCTTGCCCAGCCTTGAAAGCGACTGGCCCATCACCGCGCGCATGATGGCCGAGGGACCGTTCGGCCTGGGCCTGTTGCGGCCCGAGGCTCTGTTCGGGCTGGAGGGGCTCGATCCGCTGGTTCATGCCACGTTCTGGAGCCTGTTGGCGAACGTGACGCTCTTCATCCTGGGCTCGCTGAGCCGCGATCCGCGTCCGCTGGAATGGGTGCAGGCGAGCCAGTTCGTCGATGTCTTCAGGGGCGGGGGCAAGGTGGCGACCGGGGAGGGCGCGCGCATCCGGCGCACGGCCACCAGCGAGGAACTGTTCATTCTGGCCCAGCGGATCCTCGGCGCGGAACAGGCCCAGGACTTCTTTGACGCGACGGCCCGGCGGCAGGGGGTGAACCAGGGCCTGCCGATGCCGACCGAAGACCTGATGGCCGACCTGGAACGCCGTCTGGCCGGCAGCGTCGGCGGCGCGTCGGCCCGGGCGATGATGGCCCAGGTGGCGGGCGGCGAGGTGGTGAGCATCGACGAACTGGTCAACATCGCCGACGAGACCGCGCGCATCATGCGCTACAGCCAAGCGTTGGAACGCAAATCGGCGGAACTGGAAACGACGGCGCGGCAGTTGCGCGAGGCCAACGAACGCCTGCGCGAGATCGACCGGCAGAAGGACGACTTCCTCGGCCAGGTGAGCCACGAGGTGCGCACGCCGATGACGGCGATCCGCAGCTTCTCGGAGATCCTGCGCACGTCGAACGACCTGGAGAGCGCCCAGGCGCGACGCTTCGTCACCATCATCCACGAGGAAAGCATCCGCCTGACGCGCCTTTTGGATGTCATTCTGGACCTTCGGGTGGTGGAACGGGGGGAGATCCCGATCGCGCTGGAGCCGGTGGATCCGGATGCGCTGCTGGATATCGCGGCGGAGACCTGTGAAGGATTGAGCGGTACGGCGCCTGTGCGGATCCGGCGGCTTGGCCGCGCCGGCGGCGTTCGTGTCCAGGCCGATCCCGACCGCCTGCGACAGGTGTTCATCAACCTGCTGTCCAACGCGGTGCGCCACAACGACAAGGACGTGGTCGACATCACCATCGACAGCCAGGTGACGGACGGCGTCTTTGAGGTGATGATCGCCGACAACGGACCGGGTGTTCTGGACGAACATCGCGACCGGGTGTTTTCCCTGTTTTCGGCCACGTGGACCCGTGAAGGTCAGAAGGGTGCCGGCCTGGGCCTGGCCATCAGCCGGGGAATCATGCGCCGCATGGGGGGGGACCTGACGCTATTGGACGGCGCACCGGGGCAGGGCGCGCGCTTTCGGGTCACGCTGCCGACCACCATCGAGGAACCGCCGCCGTGACCGGGGGTGTCTGGGTCACGCCGTTCGCGAAGCTTTCTTGACAGCGCCCCCCGGGGCGAGGAGAAGGGCCTATGGGCCGTAGGGTTTCGTGGGACGGTTTCGGACATGGCCGACCGGCGCGGCCTGCGGCGCAAGATTCGTGCCTTTGGGGGAGACTGCAGGATGGTTCGGGACGTAAAAGGCGTCGGCGCGGTGGCGCTGGCGCTGTCGATGGTGGTGAGCGCGCCGGCGCTGGCCAAGGAAGGGGGAGACCAGTATCCGCACGGCGGCGAAGGCTTCATGGCTGGGGCCGTGCCGCCGCCGGGGTTCTATCTGCTGGGATACGGCGTCGACTACCGGGGCGAGCTGGTGGACGCCGACGGCGACGAGGTGGCCTTCCCGGGCCAGGACCCGATCTCGCTGCGGGTCGACGGCATCGCCGCGCGGGCCATCTACACCAGCCCCTATCAGATCCTGGGCGGATACTGGGGCGCGCACCTGATCGTTCCGTTCTTCGACATCGAAGTGGACGCGGGCGTCATGTCGCAGCGCAAAAGCGGCATCGGCGACATCACCTTCAGCCCGTTCATCCTGTCGTGGCACTGGCCCGAGTGGCATCTGGCCACGGCCGTGGACATCTACGCGCCGACAGGCCGCTACAAGGCCGGTGACCTCGCCAACATCGGCGCCAATTACTGGAGCTTCGAGCCCCTGGTGGCGGTGACCTACCGCAACGCGGACGGCTGGGAAGCCTCCGGCAAGTTCATGTACAACATCAAGACCGAAAACCCGGACACCGACTATCAGTCCGGTGACGAGTTCCACATGGACTACACCCTGGCCAAGAACTTCGACAATTGGGCCGTCGGTGTGGGTGGCTACTTCGTCCACCAGATCCAGCGCGACGAGGTCAACGGCGTCGAGGTCGCGGATAGCATCCGCAAGTCGTTCGCCATCGGGCCGCAGGTCAAGTACGACTACGAGAACATGAGCTTCATCGCCAAGTGGCAGCACGAGGTCTACAGCCGCAACACGTTTGACGGCAACCGGATCAACCTGAAGTTCATCTACGCGTTCTGAGGCGCGTTTTGGGCAGGGCGTCGCGGCCCGCTGTCCGGCACAAGGCCTTCGCGGTTGGGCGTTTCGATGTCGCCGATGGTCTCGTGGCTCAGAAATCCGTAGGGTGCGTCTGCGCCGCAGGCGCGACGCACCACCGCGCGGCCGACCGGTGCGTCGGCCGCCGCATTCGCGACGGCCAGACGCACCCTACCCACTGAGGCGCGTTTCGGGCAGGGCGTCCCGGCCGCTGTCCGGCACAAGGCCGTCGCGGTTGGGCATTTCGATCTCGCCGATGGTCTCGTGGCTCAGGAATCCGTAGGGTGCGTCTGCGCCGCAGGCGCGACGCACCACCGCGCGACCGACCGGTGCGTCGGCCGCCGCATTCGCGACGGCCAGACGCACCCTACAAACGGCCGGTCGTTTTTCCGTGCCCCGCTAATCGATACTGATCGCCGCCGTTTCGCCGTCGTCGTCCGGGGTCACGTCGATAATGCGCGCCCGGCCCACCACTTCGGTCGCTACGTCGCACTCGCTCATGCAGACTGTCTCCGGCTGGGCGTCCGGGCGGCTGTCCGGGATGAACCCATCGTGGTTCGGCATCTCGATGTCGCCGATATTTTCGTGGCTCAGCACGAAGTCGTAATCGTCGACGACGAAGTTGATGTAGAGCAGGAAAGCCGTCAGGGCGTACGTCTGATCGTCGGTCAGCGTCTGCGCCTGTCCGAACGGCATGGCCCGGTGGATGTAGTCGAACAGCGTCGAGGCATAGGGCCAGTAGCTGCCCGGCGTCTTCACCGGGTCGTGGCTGGCCAGGGTGTCCTCGCCGCCGAACAGGACGGGATAGCGGTCCCGGCCCTCGCCGAACTCGCCGTGGCAGGACGCGCACTGCACCATGTAGATCTCTTCGCCCTCGGCCGCCGTGCCCTGGCCGACCGGGGCATCGGCGCCGTCGGGACGCAGGTCGATGTCCCAGGCGGCGATTTCCTCCGGCGTCGCCGGGCGGCCCAGGTCGTACGGCTTGCCGGCCTCCAGCTCGAAAGCAAAGGCGGCGGATCCCAGGGCCAGCGTCACCACGCCGGCGGTGATGCCCCGGGTGAGGGTCCTAGCCAAGACGGACATTTTCCACCTCCCCGGTCTTGTTCACCAGCCACGTTTGGATCGAGTTGTTGTGGTAGATCGAGTTGACGCCGCGCACCTCCTGCAGCGCCTGCATGGTCGGCTGCACGTACCCGGTCTCATCAACGGTGCGGCTTTGCAGCAGAACCTCCTCGCCGTTCCACTCGAACTCGGCGTTGAAGCAGGTCAGGCACTTGGGCAGGACCGGATCGGCCAGCCGCGCCTGCATCCAGTTGCGGCCGCCGTCGGTGCTGACGTGCACCTCCTTGATGCGGCCGCGTCCGGACCAGGCCAGGCCCTTGATCTGGTTGATGCCCTTGTGCAGCACGGGCTTTTCCGGGCAAGGGCCGGTGATCACCGACTTGGCGTCCATCTCCCAGGTGAAGAAGCGCGCCTTGCCGTTCTCCAGCAGGTCGGTGTACTTCGACGTTTCCTCGCGCGTGTGCCAGGGCTTGTCGCCGACCTCGATGCGGCGAATCCACTTCACCCACATGTTGCCTTCCCAGCCCGGCAGCACGAGGCGCAGCGGATAGCCGTTCTCTGGCCGCAGCATCTCGCCGTTCATGGCATAGGCCAGGATGGCGTCGTCCAGCGCCTTTTCGATCGGCACAGAGCGGTGCATTCCGGCGGAATCCCCACCCTCGGCCATCAGCCACGTGCCGTTCGGCTTGACGCCGACCTGATCGAGGATCACACGCAGCGGCACGCCGGTGTATTGCACGCAGTGGATCATGCCGTGCGTGTACTGCACGCCGTTGAGCTGGGCGCCGCGCCATTCCATGCCGGTGTTGGCGGCGCATTCCAGGAAGTGGAACCGGCTGACCGACGGGAACCGGAGAATGTCCTCGATGGTGAAGACCTTCGGCGTGTCCACCAGGCCATTGATCATCAGCCGGAAGTCGACTGGGTTGACCTCGGCCGTGCCGCCGTGATGGCGCTCGAAGCACAGCCCATTGGGTGTCACGAATCCGTACAGGTCCTGGATCGGCGTGAAGTTGACCGACGATTCGGTGGTCGCCGTCAACCACTCGACATTGCGGCGGACCACGTGGGCCTCGTAAGGCGAGGGCGACCCATAGGGGTGCGCCGCCACGCCGTCGCCCAGGTACTGGTTCCACCACGGCACGTTCGGCGGCAGGGTGGCCGGATCGGCCTCGGCGCCGGCCGTCATCGGTGTGGCGCCGGCCCGGCCGGCCATGCCGCCGGCCACCGCCGCGCCGGCCACGCCCAGGCCCGTCTTCAGGCCCGTCTTCAGGAACGCCCGCCGCCCGGTTGATGAAGGCTGCGCGCCCGTACGCGCGCGAGCGCCTCCGTCCGGCGCTTCGTTGCTCCGGTCCATCCGTATCCTCCCCAGGTTTGTTCTTGTCTGGTCGCACCCGTCCGGGGGCGAAATATTAGATGATCCTAACCAACTGCCGTGGTGTTGCAAGACATAATCCGAACGCGAACCGGCCGTGCGCGGCGGCGGCGGGGGGCGGGGGGCACATCTCTGGCATCGGGCGCGTCATTGTCGCTGGCGCATCGGTGCAAGTGCGATATGATCAAACCCTAATTCAACACCAAGATGCCGGGCCGACCGCGGACCCGGCACCACAACACAGACCAGGGAGGACCGTACCCATGACCCACACACGCACCATCGTGCCCCAGTGGACGCTTGGCCTTGCCGGCGGCGTTCTGTTGGGTCTGATGCTGGCGGGGCCCGCGAACGCCGACGAGGTGACCCTGGACTACGGGGGCCTGACCCTGAACGCCGAACACACGGTTCCGGACGGCAACGGGGCGGCCGATCCGACGGTTGTCCTGGTTCATGGCACGCTTGCCCACAACCGGATGGAAACGATCGAGTCGATCCAGCAGGCGTTGGCCGAACGGGCGATCAATTCCCTGGCCATCAATCTCAGCCTTGGCATCGACAACCGCCACGGCAGCTATGACTGCGCGCAGACGCACCGCCACAAGCATACCGACGCTGTGGGCGAAATCGGTGCCTGGGTGGGATGGCTGAAAAACCAGGGTGTGTCGAATGTTACCCTGCTCGGGCACTCGCGGGGCGGCAACCAGGTGGCTTGGTATGCCGCCGAGCACGACGACCCGGCGGTGACGGGCGTGGTCCTGGTGGCGCCGGCTCTGTGGAACGCCGAAGCCTTCGCCGAACAGTACGAAGCGTCCACGGGCACGCCCCTGGCCGAGGTGCTGGAAACGGCGGCCGACAAGGAGCCCGACGCACTGATGACGCTGGACCGGTTCCTGTATTGCGATGATGCCGAGGTCGCGGTCGGAACGGTGCTCGATTACTACGGTGACGATCCGCGCCGCGATACCCCGACGCTGCTGTCGGACATCGAAGAACCGACGGTCGTGGTGGTCGGCACGGCCGACGATGTGGTCCCGGGGCTGGTCGGCAGCATGAGCCAAATGGCTGGAGACAACGTCATGGTGACCGTCGTTCAGGGGGCCACGCACTACTTCCGCGATCTGTACGTGGAGGACATCGCCGACGCCGTCGAGTCCGTCATGGAGAACTGAGACCCATGACCGCACACGTTTTTGCCAAGGGTCTGGCCCTGCTCGGGACGCTGGTCGTCCTGGCGGGGCCGGCCGCCCATGCCGGTGAGACCGAGCTGGCCGACCCGCCGCCCGGGTTCGACACTCCGCGCCGGATCATCCTGCAACTGACCACCGACGACGAACGGCAGGCCAACAGCATCCTGTGGAACGCCATCAACCTGCAGAAGTTCTACGGTATCGACAACGTGGAACTGGCCATCGTCGCCTACGGGCGCGGCATGGACATGCTCTATGCCGACAGCCCGGTGGCCGACCGCATCGCCAGCCAGCTCAAGTACGGCATCGAGTACGTGGCCTGCGGCAACACCATGGAGACCACCGGCCACGCACCCGACGACCTGGTGCCGGGCGTCGACTGGGTGCAGGCGGGCATTGCCGAAATCGTGGAACGCCAACTCAAGGGCTGGGTGACGATCGCGCCGTGAGGGCGGAAGCGGCCGGGAACCGCCGAGGCGGGCGGGCCATTGCGTGCGCTCGCCTGGCCCACCTGACAGTGCGACCCCTATCCATCCAGCCGAACGATCACGTCGACGCTCTTGATCGTGGTCCCTTCCGGCGCCGACGGCACGCGGCAGAGCTCGATCTCATCGCCCGGGATGTCGCTCAATTGGCCGTGGCGCTCGTGGAAAAAGTGGTGATGGGCGCTGGTGTTGGTGTCGAAGTAGGAACGGCCGGCCTCGACCACGATCTCACGCAGAAGGCCAGCCTCGGTGAACTGGTGCAGCGTGTTGTAGACGGTGGCCAGGGACACGCCGACACCGGACGCCATCACCTCGGTGTGCAGCATTTCCGCCGTCACGTGCCGGTCGCCATTGTCGAACAGCAGCCGGGCCAGAGCCAGCCGCTGGCGGGTGGGGCGAAGCCCGGCATCGCGCACACGGTCGATCGCGGCGGGATGATGTCTCATGGTCGCGCTCCAATCCAGTGACGGGTCCGATCCCGAACCCGGATCGACGATCCGGACGCACCGACCGCCGCCCGTGGAGTCGTCAATCGCCGGTCGTGATCCGATCCACCAACTCGCGCACCGTCGGGATGCGGCCATTGGCGAAGAACGGGTCCGTTGCGAACCGATACGCATTGTGACCGGCAAACATTAAATTATTCTCGATATCACCATCATGCGCGATGGACTGCAAGGTTTTCTGTATGCAGAACGACCGAGGATCGGCGCGCCGGCCCGTGCTACCGCTCTCCGCCTGCGACCAATTGGAGAATGCGCAGGCCGACAGGCACCCCATGCAGTCGACCTGATCGCGCAGGATTTCCTTGGCTTTGTCCGGCGTGACGTAGATCAGCGTCTCGTCCGGGGTGCGCAATGCTTCGGTATGGCCGTCGGCCATCCAACTGCGGACCTTCTCCAGGGCGCTTTCGGGCACGAACACCTGGCGGCCCCGGGCACCGACGGCCAAGGCGGCGTTGTGCGTTTCGTCGGGTTCGCGCGCGTAGGGGACCTGGCGCTCGCTGCGCTCCTCCAGTTCGTGCAGAAAGGCGTTGCGAACAGCTGAAGAGTAGAACCCGGTGGGACTGAACCGGTGCAACAGGACATCGCCCTTGGCGAGTCGCAGCAGCCGCTGTTTCCACGACTCCGGAATTGGGCTCTCGCGCGTCAGCAAGGGACGGGTGCCGAACTGGAAGGCGATCGGTCCCAGTTCCTCGTTGTCGATCCAGTCGGACCACTCCCGCAGGTACCACACACCGCCGGCCATGAAGATCGGCACTTCGGGCGAGCCGGCCTCGCGCATACTCTTGCGCAACGCGGCGACGCGCGGATAGGGATCCTGTGGGGTCCGGGGATCCTCGTTGTTGGACAGGCCGTTGTGGCCGCCAGCGAGCCAGGGGTCCTCGTAGACCACGCCGCCCAGCCAATCCGCGTACTTGCGATAGGAGCGTTTCCACAGTGCGGTGAAAGCGCGGGCCGACGAGACGATCGGGTAGTAATGCACGCGAAACCGCTCGGCGATCTCGGCCAGGCGATAGGGCATTCCGGCGCCGCAGGTGATGCCGTGGATCAGGCCCCGGGCGCCCTCCAGAACCCCCTGCAGCACGCGTTCCGCGCCGCCCATCTCCCACAGGACGTTGACGTGCAGGCGGCCGCGTCCGCCGGCCATATCGTGGGCGATGCGCGCCTGGGCGATGCCGCCGCGAATACCGTACGCCACCAACTCCTCGTGACGCTCACGGCGGGTTGTTCCCTTGTAGATCTGGCGGATGAGGTTGCCGGTCTCGTCGTAGCTGTCGGCGTTGACCCCCGAAAAGGTCCCGACGCCACCGGCCGCGGCCCAGGCCCCGGCGCTCATGCCGTTGGACACGGCGACACCCTTGCCGCCTTCCACCAGCGGCAGCACCTCCTGACCGGAAATCAGGAGCGGATTGAGAGGCTTCACTGCGAGTCCTTTCGCCTTCTCCAAAAAAAAAACGCCGGTGAGCGCCCCATGCGTGACCAGACGCCACCGGATCGGACACGACCCCACAGGCGGGGCCGCGACATCGGACCGACCGGGCATCAAGCAAACATCGCGGGGGATGATCTGCCCGGACCTGCCGCATCGTGCGGGGCGATGCCGGGCTTGGCCTCGGCGCCAGGCGGTGGCGTGGGTCCCGTCCCGCTCTCAGGCGCCGGCCAGCGGCAGCAAGGCTTCCGGTCGGTCGGTCATGATCGAGTCGACCCCCCAGTCCCACAGGTTGGCGGCGCGACCCGGATCATTCACTGTATAAACCATGACCCGATAGCCCGCGTCCAGCACCTCCGCCGCCCCGCGCGCGTTCAGAAGCGCCGCGTCGCAATGGACCGACCAGGCATCGACCGCCGCCGCCATGTCCGACCAGCCGTCGATCAATGCGCCCAGCAACAGACCGCGCGGCCACTGCGGCGTCAGGTCGCGGGCCACCGCGAGGCTCTCCGGCGCGAAGCTGGACACCAGCAGGGGCGGGGCCGTCTCCGGCCAAAGCCCACGGGCGACCTCCAGGCTGATGGCCGCCACGTCGGCCTCCCGCCCAGGGTCCGGCTTCAGTTCGATGTTGGCGCCCATGTCCATCTCCGCAAGGAGATCCAGCACCTCTTCCAGCGTCGGCACCAGTTCTCCGGCGAAGGCGGGATCGAACCACTCGCCGGCGTCCAGCTCCCCCAGGGCCGCGAGGGGGGTGTCGGCCAGGGCGCCGCTGCCGTCGGTGGTGCGCTCCAGGCGGTCGTCGTGGAACACCACGGGCCGGTCGTCCGCCGTCAGCCGCACGTCGAACTCGACCCAGCGGGCGCCGAGTTCGTGGGCGCGGCGGAACGCGGCCAGGGTGTTCTCCGGCGCCGAGGCCGAGGCGCCGCGATGGGCGATGACCCGGGCGGGGGCGGGCGGCCCTGGTGGCATGGTCGTGACGGTCATGAAACTCCTCGCGGTCGGGCGATGCGGCGCCCCAGGGATCACGCCCGGCCCCGGCAGGTCAAGACAGCGCGTCCTCGACGAAATCCAGCCGGTCCTGGCCCCAGAACGGTTCGCCGTCGACAACGTAGGTGGGCACGCCGAAGGCCCCGGCGCCCAGGGCGGCGTCCGTGTTGGCCTGGCGCTGTGCCTCCCATTGCTCGGCACGGTCATCGGCCCGGGTCAGCAGGGCGTCGGCGTCGTGTCCCGCAGCGCGGACGGCTGCGGCGACCTCGGCGCGCTGGCCCAGATCGCGGTTGTCCACCCACAGGGCACCGCCCAGCGCCGTGGCCAGCCCCAGGGCATCGCCGCCATTGGCCTTGAGGGCCAGCACGCACGCCGCCGCCAGGCGTTCGTCGCACGGAAAAGCGTCCGGGTGCGAGCGGATGGTGGTCCCCAGCCGCCGGCTCCAGCGTTGAATCTCCCACAGGCGGTAGTCCTGCCGCGCCTTGGGCCGTTGGCTGAGCGGCTGGCCGCCGCTTTCCTTGAACAGCCGCATGACGTCCAGCGGACGCACATCGACGGTGGCGCCCTGCCGGTCGGCGAGGGCGGCCAAGCGAGCACCGCCGAGGAAACTCCATGGGGAGTTCAGCGACAGGTAGTACGTGACGGTCTTGGACATGCGGCCTCCGGCGTTCCGAATGATTTGCGTTCTAATCAGCCTAAACCATGCGGCCTAGTTTGGACAGGATCGGCGTGGAGCCGTCGTTGCCGTCGTGGCCGCTGTCGCGTATATCCCGGCGCATGACTCTGCCCGCCGCGCCGCATCCGCTCATCCTGGCTCTGATCGCCGCCGTGCTGTCCGCCGGGACCGTCCGGCTGGTCGAAGGCTGGCTGCGCGCCCGGGCGATGCTGGATCACCCCAACGCGCGGTCCAGTCACAGCGTTCCCACACCGCGCGGCGGTGGCCTGGGGGTGCTGGCCGTGGCCCTGCCGCTGCTGGCGTGGGACGCGGCAACGCGGCCGCTGGCGGACGGCGGTGGCACGCCCTGGGCGCTGGTCGTGGGCACGGTGACTCTGGCCGTCGTGTCGTGGTGGGACGATCTGCGCGGGCTGTCGGCGCGGACGCGTCTGGCGGCGCACCTGCTGGCCTGTTTCGGTGCCCTGGTCGTCCTGCCGCTGCCCGGGCCTGTGTTCCAGGGCTGGCTGCCACCCGCCCTGGATCTCGTCGTGGCGGCCGTGGCCTGGGCCTGGTTCGTCAATCTGTTCAACTTCATGGACGGCATCGACGGCATTTCCGGGGTCGAGGTGATCGGGCTGGGCGCGGCGTTGGCCCTGCTGCACGCCGTCGCCGGCGTGCCGGTGCCGGTGGGCGCGGCCTGGGTGCTGGTCGGCGCCATGGCCGGGTTCCTGGTGTGGAACTGGCATCCGGCGCGCATCTTCCTGGGCGACGTCGGCAGCGTGCCGCTCGGCTACCTGCTGGGCGGGCTGTTGATCATCCTGGCCAGCCTGGGACACTGGGCGCCGGCCCTGATCGCGCCCGCCTACTACCTCGCCGACGCCACCCTGACTCTGGGTCTGCGGGCGCTGAGGGGCCGTCCGCTGGTGCAGGCGCACCGCGAGCACGCCTATCAGCGCGCCGTGCAGGCGGGCCTGTCGCACGCCCGGGTCAGCGGCGCCATCGCGGCGCTGAACACGGCGCTGGCCGGGCTGGCGCTGTGGGCAGCGATGGACGCCCCATGGGGGCCGCTGGCGCTGGCGGCGGCACTGACGGGCGGCCTGCTGTGGGTTTTCCACCGTCGGGCTCAATGGTTGGCGCCCGAGGGGTGAGTCCGCGCATCTTCACTTGCCGTCGCCGGCCAAGGTTTCCAAGGTAAACTCGAGCCAGCGGGCGACCCCGGCACGGCCCGCCCGCCGAAAACACCAGTGAGAGGACCGACCCATGACCGACAGTCCCCGATTCGCTGTCCTGCTGTCCGGCTGCGGCGTGTACGACGGCGCCGAGGTCACCGAGAGCGTGCTGACCCTGCTGGCCATCGACCGGCGTGGCGCCAGCTACCAGTGCTTCGCGCCCGACGTGCCGCAGATGCACGTCATCGACCACCGCACCGGCCAGCCCACCGACGAGACCCGCAATGTCCTGACCGAGGCCGCCCGCATCCCGCGCGGCGCCATCAAGGACATCACCGCGTTTGACCCGGCGGACTTTGACGCCCTGATCCTGCCGGGCGGATTCGGCGCCGCCAAGAACCTGTGCACGTTCGCCGTCGATGGCCCGGACTGCACTGTGCTGCCCGCCGTGGAGACCGCGCTCAAGGCCGCCCACGGCGCCGGCCTGCCCATCGGCGCGCTGTGCATCGCACCGGCGGTGATCGCCCGCGTGTTCGGCGGCGTGACCCTGACCATCGGCTCCGATCCCGGCACCGCCGAGGCGCTCACCAAGATGAGGGCCAACCACCAGGCTACCACCCACGGCGAAGTGGTGGTGGACCCCGCGCTCAAGATCGTCACCTCGCCCTGCTACATGCTGGATGCCACGGTCAGTCAGATCGCCGAGGGCACCGACAACGCGGTCGAGTCGCTGATGGAGATGATCCGCGAAAAACAGCGCTGAGCGGTTGGAGTGACGGCCCCGGCAATGCCCGGCCTGGGCAGTGCCGTCGTCCGCGCGGCACTATCCCATGGTGCCGACGATCTCCACCGCCTCGGCCAGTCCGACGCGCTCGATGGACACACCGTCCGGGAAGGCGCCGGCCAGCCGCGACGGCATCATCGGGTCGAGCAGCACGAACGCGCCCCGGTCGTCGGCGCGGCGGACCAGACGGCCGAACGCCTGCTTCAGGCGCAGGCGGGTGATCATGTCGTCATAGGCGCGGTCGCCGAAGTGGGCCCGCCGCGCCTTGTGCAGGATGTCCGGGCGCGGCCACGGCACGCGGTCGAACACGATCAGCCGCAACGAGCGCCCCGGCACGTCCACGCCGTCGCGCATGGCATCGGTGCCCAGCAGGCAGGCGTTCTCCTCCGCCCGGAACATGTCCACCAGCGTCGCCGGGTCGATGCCATCCACATGCTGGGCGAACAGCGGCAGGTCGGCGGCCTCCATGTCGGCGGCGATGTGCCGGTGCACGGCTCGCAGCCGGCCGATGGCGGTGAACAGCCCGAGCGCGCCGCCCCGCGCGGCGAGGAACAGTTCGCGGTACGCCGCCGCCACCCGGTCCAGGGTGTCCTTGCGCACATCGGTGACCACCAGCACCCGCGTCTGCGTCGGGTAGTCGAAGGGCGAGGGCACGGCGGCGCGCACGGCGTGGGGCAGGTGGACGGCGCCGGTGCGGCGCTCGGCGGCGTGCCAGTCGGCCTCCGCATCGCCCGAGCCGTCGCGCAACGTGGCCGATGTGACGACGAAGCCGTGCGCGCGGCTGGCCACCGCCTCGGCGAACGGCACGGTCGGATCCACCCAGTGGCGGTGCAGGCCGACGTCCAGGTCGCGGCCGTAGGCGCGCTCGATCCCCAGCCAGTCGACGAACTCCGGCTGGGTCTCGGCGCCGACTGTGCGGCACATGGCCCGCCATGCCCGCACCGGCCGCAGCGCGCGCCGATCGAGGCTGCGGATCAGGCCCTCGAGGCGCTGGCGGGTGGTGGGGTCGAGTTTGGCGGCCTCGTCGTCCAGCCGCGCCTCCAGCGCCTTGATCAGATTGGAGACCGGCAGGTCCAGCCCATGCAGGGCCACATCGAGCGCCGCCGCCGCCTCCACCAGGCCCGGCAGCGGTGGGGCGACCTCGGTTTCCAGCGAATAGGGGCCATCAAGGCCACGCGCCCGGGCCTGCACCTGCTCGCGCACCAGCGACAGGAACCGTTCGGTGGGGCCGCGTCCGCCGCCCTCGCCCAGCCGCGCGTGCCAGCCGGGGCCGGGCAGCACGCGGGCGCCCTGTAGTACCTCGACCAGGGCCTCGGCGGCGCGCGGGTTCTCGCCGATCAGCTCCTCGGCGCGGGCCTTCAGGCCGCGTGCCCGCGACCGCGAGCCGTCCTCGGCCCCCAGCAGCCATCGGCGCAGATCGGCCGTCTCCGCCCCGCTCAGGTGGGCGGAAAAGGCGCTGTCGGCGGCCTCGAACAGGTGGTGGCCCTCGTCGAACACATAGCGCGTGGGCAGCACACCATCCTCCAGCCCACCCAGCGCCGCCTGCACCAGCACCAGGGCGTGGTTGGCCACCACCAGCCGCGCCCGCCTGGCCCGCCGCACGGCCTTTTCGATGTAGCAGCGGTTGTAGTGCGGGCAGGCGGCGAAGATGCACTCGCCGCGACGGTCGGCCAGGCCGACGCTCCAGCCGCGCCCCAGGATGTCCACCAGCCAGCCGGGAAAGTCGCCGCCCACCAGGTCGCCGTCGCGCGTGGCCATGGCCCAGCGCGCCATCAGGCCCAGGGGGATGGCGGCGGCCGGCTGGGTGGGCAGGCGCGAGACCGCCTCCTCCAGGTTCAGGAGGCACAGGTAGTTCTCGCGCCCCTTGCGGATGACGACGCGGCGGACCTTTTCCGTCGGGTCCGGGTACAGGCGGTCCAGTTCGCCGTCGAGCTGGCGTTGCAGGTTGCGGGTGTAGGTGGAGATCCACACCGTGCCGTCGTTCTTCTCCGCCCACACGCTGGCCGGGGCGATGTAGCCCAGGGTCTTGCCGACGCCGGTTCCGGCCTCGGCGAGCACGGCATGGGGGGCGGCGCGTTTCTCGCGGGGGGCGAAGGCGGTGGCGGCGGCACTGGCGTAGTCGGCCTGCTGCGGGCGGTCCTCGGCGGCGGGGCCGAGCAGGTCCGCGAGACGGCCGCGTGCCTCGGCGTCACTGACCGGCTGGTTGCCGGCGGGGACGTCGGGGGCGTGTTCGCTGATCTCGCCCAGGCGCTCCCAGACGCGGAAGGCGCGGACGGTGGTCGATGTGTGCGGCCCGTCGCCGTGGGCGCCCAGGGCCGCGAGCACCGGCGGCCCCCACAGCCAGCCGCCCCGCGCCATCGCGAAGGCCAGCGTGCGGGCGTCGGCCTGATCTCGGCGGATGAGGGCGGCCACTTCGTGCAGCAGCACGGCGGCGATGCGCGGCAGGGTCAGGGCCTCGGCAACGCGATCGTGCGGGGGCTCCAGCCCGACGGCCTCGGCCAGACCACCGACGGTCGGCAGCACGAACCGGGCCGGCCGGACAAAGGCGAACAGCTCCAGCAGGTCATGGGCGCGGATCGACTCCCGTCCCAGCCGCGCCGCCGTGGATGGCGCGTGACACACCAGCGGGCGCAGCTCCGCCGCGCGGCGGCCGATGGCGGCCGGCGCGCCGTCCTCCACCTCGCCGTCCGGATGCACCAGCACGGCCCGGCGTGGACTCGCCACCAGGGCGGGGACGGGGGGCACGGTGACGGACGAGGCCGGCGGCACGGCGTTCGGGGACTCGTTCATCGCCAGCGGCGGGCGCGGTTGGTCCTCACCCCGGCAGTGCCGGTAGGCCCGTCCCGTGGTCCTCGAACAGCCAGGGCAGGGCGCTGACTCCGAACAGGATGTGGTGCGAGACGGTCATGACGATGAACAGCGACAGGCCGATGAAGACGACGATGATGTCCTTGCCGACGGGCTGTTTCGGCGGCGGGTCGGGCTGGACGCGCACGAACTGACCCAGCAGGTTGAACACGCCGTAAAGCGCGAAGCTGCCGAACAGCAGGCCGGAGGCGGCGTAGGGGCTGGCCATCAGGTGCGCCGCGGCCCACAGCAACACGCCGATGGTCATCGGGTGCCAGGTCCAGCGCGCGATGTTGCACGGGATGTAGGCGGCCAGCACGAGAATGAAGGCCAGCGGCATGGCCACCAGGGGAACGTATTCGCCCCACTCCGGCATGGCGTAGCCCGGCATCCTCGGGGCGACCGAGAAGCCGTAGATGATCAGGCCCAGGCCGATCAGCGAGAGCACCGAAAAGCCGGCCTTGTAGGGCTTTTCGCCGACGCGGTCGACGATGCGCGCCCGCTGCACCGGCATGGTCGGTACGATGTGGGTCAGGAAGAACAGCAGAATGCCAATGGCCAGGATCGTCATGGTCCGTGTCCTGTGATGAACTGCGTGGGGAAAGTCGAGGCGGCCGGAGTGTAGAGCCAACCCGTCGCGCCGCTCAATCCCGAACCTGGCCCGAACCGAGCGTCGGTCGCGGCGCGGCGCTTGGTTACAACCGCCGGCGCGTCCGTTAAGCTGGACCATCCCCTGTCCTCGCGCGGAGCCCCGTCCCATGTTCAACAGTGTTCTCGTCTCCGTCGATCTGGACGCCTCGTTCGATTGGGAGAAGACCTACCCCACCGCCGTCGCGCTGGCCCACCAATGGCAGGCGCGCCTGGACGTGATGACCGTGGTGCCCGATTTCGGCATGAGCATCGTCGGCCAGTTCTTCCCGTCCGGCTATAAGCAGGAAATGGCGCACATAGTGATGGAAAAGCTGCGCGAGAAGGCTGACGCCGCGCTGCCGCCCGGGATGGCGGTCAATCACCTGGTGGGCGAGGGCAATGTGTACGAGTCCGTGCTGTCCATGGCCGAACAGCGCGAGATCGATCTGATCGTGATCGGCGCCCACCGGCCGGAGTTGCGCGACTACCTGCTGGGTCCGAACGCGGCCCGCGTGGTACGGCACGCCACCTGCTCGGTGCTGGTGGTGCGGCATCAGTGATTGCGTGGTGGTGGCGCGGACGGGCGCCGGTCGGGGACCGGTCCCGCGACAGATCAAGCCGCGTGACCGCCAAAAGCAAAGCCGGCGTCGTCCACGGCATCGGCGATGACGATGGGGTCGGCGGCGCCGATGACGGTGACGGTTCCCGTCTCAAGGTCGACGGATACGGCTTCGAGGCTCGGCACCGCTTGCCGGATGGCCAGCTCGACGGACCGGGCGCAGCCGCCGCAGGTCATGCCGGCGACGTGATAGGTGGCGCTCATGGGCGGACCTCTTTGAAGATGATGGAGGGCACTCGTGTCGAGGATGCGGTCATTCCCCGCCGTCGCGCAAGGCCCGCGCGGCCCGCTCGACCGCCTCGGCGCGCGCGGTCTGCCGCGCCGCCGCCGCCTCTCGCACGGCGGCCTCGTCGCCGGGGGCGGCCGTGTCGGGTCGTCCGGCGTCGAACGGCGGTGCCGGGGCGTATTCGATGGCCAGTTGAACGCGGCGCGCCGTATCGGCCCCGAACACCTCTGCGGCCAGCGTCAGGGCGAAGTCGATGCCGGCGGTCACGCCGCCGCCGGTGACCACCGGTCCGTCCCGCACCACCCGGGCGGGGTCGGGGATGGCGCCGAACGCCGCCAGCATCTCGCGCGACATCCAGTGGCAGGCGGCCCGCCGCCCGCGCAGCAGGCCGGCCGCGCCGAGCAGCAATGATCCGGTGCAGACGGAGGTGATGTAGCGCGCCGTGTCCGCCTTCCCGCGCAGGAACGCGAGCGTATCCGGGTCTTCCATCAGCGGTGTCACGCCGGCGCCGCCCGGTACGCAGATCACGTCCAGCGCCGGACAGTCGGCAAAGGAGACGTCGGGGATCAGCCGCAGCCCGCCACTGGCCCGCACCGGCTCGGGAGTCTTCGCGACCGTCAGCACGCGGGTGTCCGGGCAATGCGCGAACACCTCGTGCGGCCCGGTCATGTCGAGCTGCATCAGGTCGGGAAACACCAGAAAGCCCACCGTCAGGGGCATGGCCGGGGTCCTTCGATGATCAGTCCTTGGGCTCGACCCGTGTCACGTGCCCCATCTTGCGGCCCGCGCGGGCCTCGCGCTTGCCGTACAGATGGAGCTTGGCGGCCGGATCGGCCAGGATCGCGGCCCAGTCCGTGGCGGCATTGCCCAGCAGGTTGGTCATGCGGGCCGACCGGCCGATCGGGGCCGTGCTGCCCAAGGGCAGGCCGCACACGGCCCGCGCCAGTTGCTCGAACTGGTCGGTGACGGCGCCGTCGAGCGTCCAGTGCCCGGAGTTGTGCGGGCGCGGCGCCATCTCGTTGGCCCGCAGGCGGCCGTCCGGGGTGACGAACATTTCCACCGCCAGCAGGCCCACCAGGTCCAGCGCCTCGGCGGCGCGGCGCGCCAACAGGCGGGCGGCGGCGCGCTGCCCGGGCGGCAGCGGCGCCGGGGCGATCGTGGTCTTCAGGATGTGGTTTTCGTGGATGTTCTGGACTGCGTCGTAGGTCTCCATGTGGCCATCGGCGCCGCGCGCGACGATGACCGAGACCTCCATGGCGAAGTCCACGAACCCTTCCAGGATGGCGGCATCGGTGCCCAGCGAGTCCCAGGCGGCGGCCGGGTCGGTGGTGGCGTCCATCCGCGTCTGGCCCTTGCCGTCATAACCCAGGCGGGCGGTTTTCAGAACCGCCGGCGTGCCCAGATCCGCCAGGGCGGCGCGCAGGTCATCGACGCCGTGCACCGGATGCCAGGGCGCGGTGTCGATGCCGACGGTGTTGAAGAAGGCCTTCTCGCGGATGCGGTCCTGGGCGGTCTCCAACGCCAAGCGGCCGGGCCGTACCGGCAGCCGGGTCGCCAGCAGGTCGAGGGCCTCGGCGGGCACGTTCTCGAACTCCAGCGTGACGACGTCGACCTTGAAGGCGAAGGCGGCCAGGGCGGCCGGATCATCGTAGGGCGCGACGATGGCCTCGCGGACGACCCGGGCGGCCGGACTGTCCTCCGTCGGGGTCAGCACCACGCAGTCGTAGCCCAGGCGCGCCGCCGCCATCGCCGTCATGCGGCCCAACTGGCCGCCGCCGAGGATGCCGATCGTCGATCCGGGCGGAATGGTGGTCATCGGGCCGGCTCGGGGTCGTCCACGGGGACCTCGGCAACCGCCGCCGTTTGCCGCGCCCGCCACGCATCCAGCGCCTGGGCCACGGCCGGATCGCTCAGCCCGACCACCGCCGCCGCCAGCAGGGCGGCATTGATGGCGCCGGCCTTGCCGATGGCCAGGGTGCCGACCGGCACGCCGGCCGGCATCTGCACGATAGACAACAGGCTGTCGAGGCCCTTCAGGGTCTTGCTCTCGATGGGCACGCCGAACACGGGCAGCGGCGTCATGGAGGCGCACATGCCCGGCAGGTGGGCTGCCCCGCCGGCGCCGGCGATCACGGCGACCAGGCCCCGGTCCCGGGCGCTGGTGGCGTAGTCGTACAGTCGCTGCGGCGTGCGGTGGGCGGAGACGATGCGGGCCTCGAACGGCACGCCCAGCGTCTCCAGCGTTTCGGCCGTGTGGCGCAGGGTGGCCCAGTCGGACTGGCTGCCCATGATCAGGCCAACCTTGGGCGAAGGAGTTGTTGTCTTCTCGGTCATGCCGGATCGTGCCAAAACCGTGGGTGATTGCGGGAAGCCGGGGACCGTAGAGGATTTTGGTCGGGAACGGAACGGGGTTTTCGAGGCCGGACCGGTGTCGTCACGGTGTCCCGAGTGGCCAGTCGTAGACCACCCAGTCGGTCTCCTGCCCCAGGCGGCGGTAGAGCGACCGCGCCGTGGCGTTGTCCGCCTTGGTGCGCCAGTAAAGCTTCGCCCAGCCGGCCTGACGGCCGATGGCCGCGCAGGCGCTCATGAGGGCCGACCCGGCGCCGCGCCGCCGCGCCGCCTCGGCCACGAACAGGTCCTCCAGGTAGCCGACCGAGGCGATCGACCACGTGCCGGGATGCTCGACCAGGGTGGCGAAGCCGACCAGGCCCCAGCCCTCGGGACCCTGGCTGTCGGCCACCAGGCACCGGATGGCCGGCGTTTTCGGGTCGAGGCAGCGGCGCCATGTCTCGGCGGTCACCGCCTCGGGGATGTCCACGCCGTAGAAGGCGCAGTAGCCGCGCCACAGCACGCGCCAGCCGGCCTCGTCGGCGGGGCGGGCGAAGCGGACGGTCAGGGTCTGGGCGTTCGGATCCGTCATGCCGTACCGACCAGCAGCGCCCCGGGCGCCACCACGCGGGCGCGGAACGCGAGGCCCACGACGCCGTCGCTTTGGTCGGTGAGCCCCTGACGCAAGCGGGAGAGGGCAAAGGTGCGGGTCATGGGCGCGACTCCCTGACGGTGGAGGGACGGACCGGTTGACGGACCAGCCCGCCGGTGTCGGCAGTCTGCGGCCTGTGGTCGATGTCACACAAGTTTCTTGCCATCGCGATGGGCGTTTCGGGTGCAATCGCGGCCCACACCGGCGATCCGGGGCGGATGACGTACGCCCGGCGCGACCCCCCGGCGAGACAAATCGGCGATCGTTCGGATCCCGAATCCCGTTGCGGGGTTTTGCCGCATCGCGAAAGCGACTATCGTCCGGCTCCACTTCAACCCGAGTCCCGAAGGATGCGAAGCCCGTCATGGACCTGAACAAAATTCCCATCGGCCAGAACCCGCCCGAGGACGTCAATGTCATCATCGAGGTCCCGCTGCGCGGCGAGCCCGTGAAGTACGAGGTCGACAAGGCGTCGGGCGCCATGTACGTGGACCGGTTTCTGCACACCGCCATGCACTACCCGGTCAACTACGGCTTCATCCCGCACACCCTGTCGGACGACGGCGATCCGGTGGACGTGATGGTCATCGGCCG
This sequence comes from uncultured Rhodospira sp., assembly GCF_937138205.1. Classification (GTDB taxonomy): domain Bacteria; phylum Pseudomonadota; class Alphaproteobacteria; order Rhodospirillales; family Rhodospirillaceae; genus Rhodospira. The sequence goes on from NZ_CAKZOT010000093.1 coordinate 22,105, forward strand.
CTTGGCCGTGGCCGTGGGTGCCGTCATGCGGGTGCGCCCGATCGGTGTGATGAAGATGCAGGACGAGGCCGGCATGGACGAGAAGATCCTGGCCGTGCCTCACACCAAGTTGCATCCCTACCACGATAACGTGCTGCACTACAAGGATATGCGGCCGACCGAACTGCACCGGATCGAGCACTTCTTCACCCACTACAAGGACCTGGAAGAAGACAAATGGACCAAGATCCTGGGCTGGGGCGACCCGAACGAGGCGTGCGAAATGATCAACAAGGCGATCGAGGCGGCGAAGGCCGACAAGGGGTGATCCGATCGATCATCAGGGCTGCCCCAATCTGCGGGCGCCACGCCTAATACCGCCCGACGCAAGGATGGACCAGTCTTACCGGCCGGCCATCACACCGCGGCTCCAGATCCCTCGGCTCGCTTCGCTCGCTCGGGATGACAGATGTGTTTGTTTCATATCATAAAATGTCATCCCGAACGCCCCGACAGGGGCGGAGGGATCTCGGGAAAAGGCAAGACAAGGGGCCGGCAGACGAGTCAAGCCATACGTCGCCCGGCACAAAGACCTCGGCGCACGCAGATGCATCATCGTCCGGCCGGTTGGTGGTCGTGCCGGACATGATCGTGCCCGGACATGACCTGCCGACCCTGCGGGGGGGACGGGCGGAGCCGTCAGCCGGTCTCGGAGCCTTCGCCATCGCCTTGATCGGACGGGGCCTTTTTGCACCGTTCCGGCGCCTCGATCGAGACGGCGTTGGGGAACATGCTCAGGAAGGGAATGCGCAGCCCATACCCGTTCACGACCACGGGCTCTTGCGGGCACTCGCGGGTCACCCGGTTCGCCACGGATTGAAGGTCCGCGGAGTCGAACTTGAAATAGGGCGGCAGGAAACCGGCATCCACGTTCTTGAAGATCAGTGTGTCGCTGGTGCCGGCATAGACCGTCTCGATCCGGTACTGGACTTCGCGACCGTCGCCGGTTGTGCCGGTGATCTGGACCTCCCACGACTTCGGCCCCCAGCGAACCCAGACGAAGGCCAAAGCCACCACGAGGACAACCGCTAGCCCGATCTTCAGCTTCTTCATAAAACTCATGCGAGAGTTTCCTGTCTTATGGGGTTTTCTTGCTGGGTCTTTGGCTTCCGACGGTTCGCATCGCCATGCAGGGGGGCAAGGGACTGTGCGCCCAATTGGACATCTGCGCGCCGATTGACCCCCGCTCCGCGTTCATCCTGATCCTTGAGCGGGCAGAAAACCATAAACAGGTGATTCACTCAAGCCGAATGACCCAGTGTCAAAGTAGGGTCATTGTGTCGAGGTGGGTCGCGGTTCGGGCCTCTCGCGACGAAACGCCGTCGGCGCCGACCTTCGGGACGGGACGAGCGCCAAATCCGTAGCCGTCGACATGGTCGTTTTTTCATGAGGACCGTAGGCGCGCATCCCAGTCCGGCCAGTCGATGTCCGTGCTGGACAGGATGTCCAGGTCTTGTGGGGTGACGCGGTCCGTGAAGATCACGAGATTGAGGCACGGCCAGCGGGCGCCGGGTGCCAGGATGCCGTCGAAGCCCAGGAAGTCGGCGGCATCACCGATGGCCTGGGTGGCCTCGTACAGCACATCGGCATAGCGGGCCGTGTCCACGCCGAGTGGGGCCAGGGCACTGAGATCCGCGAACCGGAGGGTGCGTGCCGTTCGCACCGACATCTCATGCAACACAAAGGTCAGGTGCGACGGGAACACGGGCTGGCGCGCCAGATGGAACCGCATTTCCGCCACGGCGCCCTCGGGTTCCAACGACGTGTACAGCACATCGAACGTGCCGGGATCCCAGCGGCCCGCCGACGGATGGCCCTGAAGCGGGTCCCGCCCCTCCCGCACCGCACGCCAGACCCGCCCCTCGAACGGCACCCATTCCAGGGCGTCCAGGGCATCCAGAAGGGCGAGATCCCGCGATGTCCGTCCGCCGACCATCGCCTAGAGATACGCCCCGGCGTCGAGCCGCTCGATCACCGCCAGCACCTCCTCGGTGCGGCCGGTGTTGATGAGATCAATGGCCCGATCATTGTTCAACAACGGATGCGCGGCATGGAGCCACAACCGGGTCTCGTCCGGCGTATAGAAGTCGGACAGCCGCTCGACCACATAGCGCAGATCGGCGATGACCGTTTGCGTGCGCAACGGCGGCGAGGCCTTGCCGCTGGACCAGCGCGAGACCGTCGGCGGCGAGGTGTTGACGATATTGGCGATGTCGGCGCCCTTCAGGCCGCCACGCGCGCGCAGGTCTTCGATGATGCGCGATACAGCCGTGCTCACGGCCAAGCCCTTCTCAATGGAATGCGTCTTTCGGAACGAGCATGTGCCCTTGGACGCGACCCGTCAAGGCAGAGATTGCATATTGATTTCACGTTGGTGCCGCCGTGAAATCCAGCCTTCCCTACAACCCCATCAGGCTGCTGGCGAACTCGTCGGCGCGGAAGGGCCGCAGGTCCTCGACCGCCTCGCCGATGCCGACGAAGTGGATGGGCAGGCCGAACTGCTCGGCCAGCGACAAAACGACACCGCCCTTGGCGGTGCCGTCCAGCTTGGTCACGGCCAGGCCGGTCACGCCGACCATCTCCTGGAACACCTTGACCTGCTGCACGGCGTTCTGGCCGACGGTGGCGTCGATGACCAGAAGAACCGTGTGCGGCGCGGTCTCGTCCAGCTTCTTGATGACGCGCACGACCTTCTTCAACTCGTCCATCAGCTCGGTGCGGTTCTGCAGGCGGCCGGCCGTGTCGATCAACAGCACGTCGTCGTTGCGCTCGCGCGCCTCCTGGATGGCGTCGAAGGCCAGTCCGGCGGCGTCGGCGCCGGTCTTGCGCGCCACCACCGGGCAGTCGGTGCGCTCGCCCCAGATCTTGAGCTGTTCGACGGCGGCGGCGCGGAAGGTGTCGCCGGCCGCCAGCGAAACCTGGATGTCCCAGTCGGTCAACTGACGGGCGATCTTGCCGATGGTCGTGGTCTTGCCGGAGCCGTTGACGCCGATCACCAGCACCACATGCGGCTTGGGCTGCTTCTGGATGGCCAGGGGGATGGCCACCGGTTCCAGCAGCGTGGCCAGTTCGCCGGCGAAGTGCTCGCGCACCTCCTGCTCGGTCGGGTTGGCGCCGAAGCGGGCGCGGGACAGGGACTGGATCAGGTCGTTCGCCGTCTTGACGCCCAGGTCGGCCTGGATGAGGACGTCTTCCAGGTACTCCAGCGCCTCGTCGTCCAGGCGGGCGGTGACCATGTGCTCGGTGATGCCGCGCGAGATTTTTGTCGATGACCGGGTCAGCCCCTCGCGCAGGCGGGCGAAGAAGCCGCCGCCGCCCTTTTTCTTGTCCTTGGGGGTCTCGCCCCATTCGATGTGGTGGATGTTGGGGTCGAGGGCCGGTTCCTCGGGCTCCGGCTCCTCCCGGCGCTTGCCCTTCTTGCGCGCCTTTTGTTCAGCCTCCTC
>NZ_CAKZOT010000094.1 GCF_937138205.1 uncultured Rhodospira sp.
TCGCGGCGGTCAGACGCACCCTACGAGCTGGCGGAGAAGTGTGAATATGATAGCCTGGATAGGGGAGGGCTGGGGTGGGAACCAGAGGACAGAAATCAGATGACAGATGACAGAAGCTCAACGGGATGGCGCCATTCCATGCTTTACGCTTCTGTCTTCTGACCTCTGTCTTCTGACATCTGATTCCCCCCCTCCCAGCCTCCCCCCGACGGGGGGAGGAGTGTGTGCCGCGCTGTCCGGACCACTGCTGTACATCCATATTGAGAACTGCTGCCCGCCCGACGACATTTGGCCCGGCGATGATCGGCAAGGGGCCGCCGCCGGCCCGGATCACCTCCATAACCCCAAGGAGTCCCGTCACCATGAGACGCGACCCCGCCCGCGCCGCCGGCAAACAGGCCGGCGCCCCGCAGAGCCAGCGCCAACTGCGCGTCGGCGAGGAACTGCGCCACGCCCTCGCCTGGACTCTGGAGGAAGGCAACATCCGCGAACCCGCGCTGGCCGGAACGCCGGTCACCATCACCGAGGTCCGCGTCAGCCCCGACCTGCGCAACGCCACCGTCTTCTGTATGCCCCTGGGCGGCGGCGAGGCCGCCGAGGCCGAGGTGCTGGAGGGGCTGCGCCGGGTCAAGCCGTTCCTGCGTCACGAGGTGGCCAGCCGCGTTCGCCTTCGGTATGTGCCGGACCTGTCATTCGCCACCGACACCAGCTTCGACACCGCCGACCGCATCGAGGCCATCCTGCACAGCCCGGAGGTGGCGCGCGACGTGGACCCAGGGCGGGGGCGCGCCGACCGCACCGGCGAGGACGACGCCGACGATGGGGCGTAGACGCAAGGGCCTGCCGATCCACGGCTGGCTGGTGATCGACAAACCCCTCGGCATGACCTCGACGGCGGTGGTCTCCGCCGTGCGCCGCATCAGCGGCGCGGCCAAGGTGGGGCACGGCGGCACGCTCGACCCGCTGGCCACGGGGATCCTTCCCGTGGCGCTGGGCGAGGCCACCAAGACCGTCAGCCACGTGATGGACGGACGCAAGCTCTACCGCATGGGCGTGCGCTGGGGCGAACAACGCGACACCGACGACGGCGAGGGGCAGGTGATCGCCACCAGCGACGCGCGCCCGACGCTCGACCAGGTGCGCGCCGCCTTGCCCGCCTTCACCGGCACCATCGAGCAGGTGCCGCCCCGCTTCTCGGCGGTCAAGGTGGCCGGCCGGCGGGCCTATGATCTGGCGCGGGCGGACCAGCCCGTCGACCTGAGCCCGCGTCCCGTGCGCATCGACTCCATCGAACTCCTGACGACGGAGGACGAGGCCAGCGCCGACCCGGACCGGCTCGACCTGCTGATCGCCGCCGGCAAGGGCACCTATATGCGCGCCCTGGCCCGCGATCTGGCGTTGCGCCTGGGCACGGTGGCGTACATGGACAGCCTGCGGCGGCTGTCCTGCGGCCCGTTCGACGACTCGCACGCGATTTCCCTGGATAAACTGGAAACAGTGGGGCATAGTCTCGCGCACTCTGATGTCCTGCTTTCCGTCGAGACCGCGCTGGACGACATCCCGGCCCTGGCCCTGACGGAACAGGAAGCCCGCCGCCTCTCCCAGGGGCAGCCGGTGGCGTTGCTGCCGGTGCTGATGAGGGAGGCTTCGGCGCGGTGTCAGGGGCAGGCCACCCCACCCGGCGAGACGGTCCACAGGGCCATGTCGGGGACGCGTCTGGTGGCAATGGTTCGGATCGTCGGCGGCGAGATCCGCCCGGTCCGCGTCATGAACCTGTGAAGCGGCGGGAGGGCGCCACGTTGTGGCGCGCTGGCCGCTTTTGCCGTTTTCACCGTTTTCCGATTTCGGTTCGGGACCGTGACGTCCCGCCGTCATGCATCTGGGAGCCAACGTAACACGATGTCGATCACAGCCGAACGCAAACAGGAACTCATCAAGGAATTCGCCACCAAGGACGGCGACACCGGCTCGCCCGAGGTTCAGGTGGCCATCCTGACCGAGCGCATTTCGAACCTGACCGAGCACCTGAAGGAGCACAAGAAGGACACCCACTCCCGACGGGGTTTGCTCATGATGGTCGGTCAGCGCCGGCAGCTTCTGGACTACGTCAAGCGGCGCCAGCGCGACCGCTACGAGACCCTCATTGCCCGACTCGGCATCCGTAAATAGACCGTGCCCCCGGCCCGGACGCTTCCGGAGCCGGGCCGTCCCCCGTACACAGGGCGCTGTGTCCGGCCGGCCGCGCTCCCGCCCCACCGGGGCGGGTGCCCGGTCGTGCCCCGGTCACGCTGATCGCGGGCTCGCGCCCCCCGCACGTCGCGGATCCCGGCACACGGCCCGGATCCCGTCCACCACCCGTCCTTTTACCGTCATCCGCACATGCCCCCCGGCCACACCCAGCGGCGGGGCCAAGCGCGGGTGTCTGTCCGGGCGTGTCGGGAACGCGCACAACGGCGGCGACGCTCACGCAAGGGAAAGATGACACCCATGTCCATGTTCACCACATTCCGCAAGACGCTCGACTGGGGCGGCCGACCGCTGGTCTTCGAGACCGGCCGCGTCGCCCGCCAGGCCGACGGCGCCGTCATGGCCTCGCTGGGCGAGACCACCGTTCTGTGCACGGTCGTCGGCGAGAAGGCCGCGCGCCCCGGCATCGATTTCTTCCCACTGACCGTCAACTACCAGGAAAAGACCTTCGCCGCCGGCAAGATCCCGGGCGGTTTCTTCAAGCGAGAAGGCCGCCCGACCGAGAAGGAAACGCTGGTCTCGCGCCTGATCGACCGGCCCATCCGGCCGCTGTTCCACAAGGGCTATCGCAACGAGACCCAGGTCATCTGCACCGTCTTGTGCCATGACATGGAGAACGATCCGGATATCGTCGCCATGATCGGCGCCTCGGCCGCGCTGACCATCTCCGGCCTGCCGTTCCTGGGGCCGATCGGCGCCGCGCGCGTCGGCTACATCGACGGCCAGATGGTCCTCAACCCGACGCTGGACCAGGTCAAGCAGTCGGACCTCGACCTGGTGGTCGCCGGCACCGCCGAAGGCGTGCTGATGGTCGAATCCGAGGCCCAGGAACTGACCGAACAGCAGATGCTGGACGCCGTCATGTTCGGTCACGAGAGCTATCAGCCGGTCATCGACGCCATCATCGATCTGGCCGAGCTGGCCGCCAAGGAACCGCGCGACGTGCCCGAACCGCCGCCGGAGGCCGAGGCCGTCGCCACCCGCCTGCGCGAGATCGCCAGCGAGGGCCTGGCCGCCGCCTACGCCGAGCCGGACAAGCAGGAGCGCCACAAGAAGGTCGCCGCCGTCAAGGAAGAGGCCCTGGCCGCCTTCGCCGACGACGAGGCCGCGCTGGCCCTGGCCCCGGCCGCCTTCAAGGCGCTGGAGGCCGACATCGTGCGCGGCACCATCCTGAAGACCGGGCAGCGCATCGACGGCCGCGACACCAAGACCGTGCGCCCCATCGAGATCGACGTCGGCTTCCTGCCGCGCGCGCACGGCTCGGCGCTGTTCACGCGCGGCGAGACGCAGGCGATGGTGGTCGCCACGCTCGGCACCGGCCAGGATGAGCAGATCATCGACGCCCTGGAGGGCGAGTACCGCCAGAACTTCATGCTGCACTACAATTTCCCGCCGTACTCCGTCGGCGAAACCGGCCGCATGGGCGGCGCCGGCCGGCGCGAGATCGGTCACGGCAAGCTGGCGTGGCGGGCCGTCAAGCCGCTGCTGCCGGCCAAGGCCGACTTCCCCTACACCATGCGCGTGGTCTCGGAAATCACCGAGTCCAACGGCTCGTCGTCCATGGCCACCGTCTGCGGATCCTCGCTGTCGCTGATGGACGCCGGCGTGCCCATGCCGCGTTCGGTGGCCGGCATCGCCATGGGCTTGATCAAGGAAGGCGACGACTTCGCCGTGCTGTCCGACATCCTCGGCGACGAGGACCACCTGGGCGACATGGACTTCAAGGTGGCCGGCACGTCCGAGGGTGTGACGGCGCTGCAGATGGACATCAAGATCACGTCCATCACCAAGGAGATCATGGAAGTCGCCCTCACCCAGGCCAAGGACGGCCGCCTGCACATCCTGGGCGAGATGTCCAAGGCGCTGTCCTGCGCCCGCGAGGAAGTCTCGGGCAACGCGCCGCGCATCACCACCATCAAGGTCAACCCGTCCAAGGTGCGCGAGGTCATCGGCACCGGCGGCAAGGTGATCCGCGAGATCACCGAGAGCACCCAGACCAAGATCGACATCGAGGACGACGGCACCATCAAGATCGCCGCCACCGATGCCGACAACGCGCAGCGCGCCGTGGACTGGATCAAGGGCATCGCCGCCGATCCGGAAATCGGCGTCATCTACACCGGCAAGGTCGTGAAGGTGGTCGAGTTCGGCGCCTTCGTGAACTTCCTGGGCAGCCGCGACGGCCTGGTGCACATCTCGGAGCTGTCCAAGCAGCGCCCGCAGAAGGTCGCCGACGTCGTCAGCCAGGGCGACACGGTGAAGGTCAAGGTCGTCGGCTTCGACGATCGCGGCAAGGTCAAGCTGACCATGAAACAGGTCGACCAGGAAACCGGCGCCGACCTGACCCAGGCGGCGGACTGACCTGGGTCACGGTTCGGATGACTGGGAAGAAGGGGGGGGAGCGTCACGCTCTCCCCTTTTTTCGTCTATCCGCTTCACACACCTTTACTCTTTCTTGTCATTGAGAGGAGCGAAGCGACGAAGCAATCCAGAGCATATACTTGCGTTTTTCCCGGATCCGTCACCGTGTTTCGGACGAACCTGGATTCCCTGAACGATAAAAGTCTTTTGTCCCGGGTATTGGGCGGCTGGTTTTTTACAGGGTGTTTTTGGCGGTTTCGCTCAACCAGGCCAGGGCGCCCTTCGTCGAGGTCCATGTCTCCCCGCTGGAGAGGACGTAGAGGACGGCCTCGTCCTTCGATCCCAGGGCGTAGTGGGGTGGTGGCTGTTTCGGCAGGCGTTTCTCGCCGAGCAGGTAGGCCGGCACATGGGGGTTGTTCTTGATGGCCGCGGCCAGCGCCTTGCCGGCGCCCGACTTGGCCCCGCCCTGTTTGTATTTCAGCAGGGCGTCGGTGTCGCCCCATTCGGCCCCCGTTTTGGCAGGGTCCGGCTCCTCGTACTCGTCGAGCAGCTCCCGGACCGCCTCGAACAGGTTCAGGTGCAGCAGTTTCGGCGCCAGCACATGGCGGATGCCCATATTATCGTTCGGGCACAGCCGGAGCATGTCGCGCCAGTGGGCCACGGCCTCTTCGCGGGTCCCCCATCTCCCAGAGACAGTCGGCCCGGGCAGATCGTGATCAATCTGAATCACGTTGCGCTTCAGATTGATCACGATCTGTCCTGAATCAACCAATTTGGGCGGATTGACGCGCCCCATTTGGCCCGCTCAGCGGGTCAAATGGGGTGCGATCCGCCCAAGGGCCGCCCGCGCCCGCATGTAGGGACGCGTTTCCAGGATCCCCCAGAAGTTCCCCTCCTCCTCCTCGAACGCCTCCTCCCCCAGGGTCCGCCGCACGGCCTGCTCCCCGGCGGCCACGGCCTTTTCAAGAACCGCGCGCTTTTCGATGATGCCCTTTGCCTCATCCTCGGCCAGCAGCAGCCAGGCATCGGCGCACAGCTCCGAGATCCCGAGCGCCTGTTTGGCCAGGGCGATCCGGTCCCGTTTCGTCGCGCCCTCCCAGGCGTCGTACATGATGTCCTGCGCCGCGTGGAGCGGATCGGCCGCCTGCTCGCCCGCGAGGTCCTCGGCCAACAGGCCCCTCTGCAGGTTGGCCATCATCTTTTCCATGACCACCCGCGGGGGAAGGTCCTCCGGAAGCGGGGCCGGGGACGCTTCGGCTTTCCGGCGTTTCCGGGGCGCCGGCTTTGGGGCCTTCGTGCCGTCCTTGCGGCGGTTCTTGCTGACGGGCACGGCGTCTCTCCCTTCTCTGGACCACGCCGGGGAGGATAGCAAAACAGCGCCGTCCGGGTCCCGGTTTTTCCTCGTCCGAGGGCCTGCCGGCCGCTATAATGTCGAACAGAATCAATTCGATACTGGGACCTCGCATGCTCTTTTCCGGTTTCGGTCCGCGCGCGGTCATCGCCGCCTTCGACGGCGGCGAGATCACCTCGGACGCCGGCGGCCTGCTGCTGCGGGAGACGGCCAGGCGCCTGGACCTGTTCCCCCGCATGGCGGCGTGCTTCGACGACCACCGGGACCCGGGCCGGGTCCGTCATCCGCTGGCCGACCTGCTGGCTCAACGTGTCACCGGCATCGCACTGGGATACGAGGACCTCACCGATCACGACAGCCTGCGCCACGATCCCCTGCTCAGGCTCCTGGGCGAGGCGAAGTCCCCCGGGCGCGACAAGCCGGCTCCCCTCGCCGGGAGTTCCACTCTGGGACGGGTGGAACGGAGTTTCGAGGACAGCGACCGGCGCTACCACAGGATCACCGCCCAGCCGAACCGACTCCAGGACCTGTACGTCGACCTGTTCACCGAGAGCCACGACACCCCGCCCGAGCGGATCACCTTGGACATCGACGCCACCGACGTGGAGACCCATGGCCACCAGATCGGCGGTTTCTTCAACGGCTACTATGAACACCGCTGCTTCCTGCCGCTGTATGTCTATTGCGGCCCGCATCTCCTGCTAGCCAAGCTGCGTCACGGCAATGTCGACGGCGCCAAGGGCGCGAAGGCGGCGATCAAACGCATCGTCGGCCGCATCCGGAAGGTCTGGCCGACGGTCCAGATCCTGGTGCGCGGCGATTCCGGGTTCGCCCGCCCGAACCTGATGAGCTGGTGCGAGGCCAACGG
>NZ_CAKZOT010000095.1 GCF_937138205.1 uncultured Rhodospira sp.
GCGACAGCGAGATGATGAGGTCGAAGTTCTCGTCCTCCAGGTCCTCGAACGCGCGCGGGCGGTGGCGGGTCAGGTCGACGCCGATCTCGTCCATGACGGCGATCCCGAAGCCGTCGGGCTCGCGCGGGCGCACCCCGACCGAGTCCACCCAGATCGTTTGGCCGTGGTAGCGCCGCAGCAGGCCCGCCGCCATGGGCGAGCGCAGGCTGTTGTGGGTGCAGGCGAACAGCACCGTGCCGGGCAGGGCAAGCGGCGCGGCCACCGGCGTCATGCCTTGATGTGCAGCACGCAGATCAGCGTGAACAGGCGCCGCGCGGTGTCGTGGTCGATGCTGATCTTGCCGGACAGGCGTTCCATCAGCAGATCCCCGCCCTCGTTGTGCAGGCCGCGCCGGCCCATGTCGATGGACTCGATGCGCGACGGCGAGGCCCCGGACTTGATGGCGCCGTAGTAGCTCTCGCACACCATGAAGTAGTCCTTGACGATGCGACTGAACGGCCGGGTCGACATGAGAAACCGGTGCAGGGGCCGGTCGTCCTCGCTGCGCACGTCCAGCACCAGGCGGTCGTCCTCCAGACTGAGGCGCAGCATGTACGGCCCGCGCGCGCCCTTCAGCCGAAAGCGGTTCTCCTCCAGCAGGTCGAAGATGGCGACGGTGCGCTCGTGCTCCACCTCGGGGCGCCGGCGCACCAGGGTCGTTTCGTCCAGGCGGACATCCACCAGGCGATGATCGGGGCCGAACCCGTCGCTGGCGCCGCCGCCCAACACCATGGGTCAGATCGCGTCCGCTGGCCGCGCGCGCGGCATGTTGAGGCGGATGGCCACCGACAGGCCGTGCGCGCCCAGGCCCTCGGCCTCGGACAGGCGCACCGCCGCCGGGCCGATGGTGGCCAGGGCGTTGGCGTCGCAGCCCAGCAGCGTCGTGCGCTTCATAAAGTCCAGCACGCCCAGGCCCGACGAGAAGCGGGCGCCGCGCGAGGTGGGCAGCACGTGGTTGGGGCCGCCGACGTAGTCGCCCACCGCCTCCGGCGTGTGGCGGCCCAGGAAGATGGCGCCGGCATGGCGCACCTGGGCGGCGAGGGCGTCCGGGTCGGCCACCGCCAGCTCCAGGTGTTCGGGCGCGATGGCGTCCACCAGCGGCGGGGCCTGCTCCGCCAGATGCTCGACCACGATCACGGCGCCGTGCCGCGCCCAGCTTTCGGCGGCGATGGCCGAGCGTGGCAGGGTGCGCAGGTGGCCGTCCACCGCCTCGGCGACGGCCCGGGCAAAGGCCGCGTCGTCGGTGATGAGGATGGACTGGGCCGCTTCGTCGTGCTCGGCCTGGCTGAGCAGGTCGGCGGCGATCCAGGCCGGATCGTTGTCGCGGTCGGCGACCACCAGGATCTCGGACGGGCCGGCGATCATGTCGATGCCGACGGTGCCGTAGACCTGCTTCTTGGCCGAGGCGACGTAGGCATTGCCGGGGCCGACGATCTTGTCCACGGGCGCGATGCTCTCCGTGCCGTAGGCGAGGGCACCGATGGCCTGCGCGCCGCCGATGCGAATGATCTCGTCCACGCCGGCCAGGCGGGCGGCGGCCATCACCAGCGGGTTGATCACCCCATCCGGCGTCGGCACCACCATGGTCAGGCGGTCGACACCGGCCACCTTGGCCGGGATGGCGTTCATCAGCACCGACGACGGATAGGCCGCCGTGCCACCCGGCACGTACAGCCCGACAGCGTCCACCGGTGTATGGCGCTGTCCCAGACGCACGCCGACCGGATCGGTGAAGGCGATGTCGCTGGGCCGCTGGTACTCGTGAAAGCGGGTGATGCGTTCGGCCGCCGTGTTCAGCGCCCCCAGGGTCTCCGGATCCACCCGCCCGGCGGCGGCGTCGATGGTCTCGTCGTCCAGCCGCAACGTGTCCGTGGTCAGATGCACGCGGTCGAAGCGCTGGGTGTACTCGATCACGGCGGCGTCGCCGCGCTCGCGCACGTCGGCCAGGATGTCGGCGACCACCGGGTCGACACTGGTGTCGAAGGCCGCGCGTGCGGCCAGGAGCCCAGAGAAGGCCTCGTCGAAGTCGGGGTCGGCGGTGTTCAACTCAACGGGCATGGCTGACGATCTCGGAAATGGCGTCGATCCAGTGATTCAGTTCGGCGGCCCGTGTTTTCAGGGCGGGGCGGTTGACGATCAGCCGCGATGTAATATCGGCAATGTGCTCCACCTCCACCAGTCCGTTGGCGCGCAGGGTGCTGCCGGTCGAGACCAGGTCGACGATGCGCCGGCACAGGCCCAGCGCGGGCGCCAGTTCCATGGCGCCGTTCAGCTTGATGCACTCGGCCTGCACGCCCCGGGCCGCGAAGTGGCGGCGGGTGACCTCTGGATATTTGGTGGCGACGCGGACGTGTGACCAGCGTCCCGGGTCATCCTCGCCGCTCAGCGCCTCCGGCTCGGCCACCGCCAGACGGCAGGCGCCGATGCCCAGGTCGAGCGGCGCGTACAGCTCCGGATAGTTGAACTCCATCAAAACGTCGTGACCGCAGATGCCCACCTGCGCGGCGCCGAAGGCGACAAAGGTGGCGACATCGAACGACCGCACTCGGATCAGGTCAATATGGGGATGGTTGGTGCCGAATCTCAGGGCACGCGAGGACGGATTGTCGAAATCGGGGTCGGGTTCGATGCCGACGGCGCGCAGCAGCGGCATGGCCTCCGACAGGATGCGGCCCTTGGGCAGGGCGATCACCAGGGGATCCGGGGTCATGGAATGGCTCGGCAGGTGGACGGGCGCGGCCTGTGTAGCATGGGTGAATGGCCGGACGCCACGGTCCCGCGCCGCTTCGCGGTCGGCGCCGCCAAGGGCCCGGGCCGTTACTGGGCGCTGACGAACTGGCCCATCGCGACCACCGCCATGAAGCCCAGCCCCAGCATCCCGGCGGCGGCAATGGCGATGACGGCGTAATGCCACATGCTCAGCACCGGCGGCGACTTCGAGGTCGGTTTCAGCGCTTCCTCCAGCGCCGCCATGCGCGCGTCCATCTGTTTCGCGGCCTCCGGCTTGTCGTCGGAGAGCGAGGCGCGCAGCGTCCGCAGGCGGTCCAACTCCAACTCGTTTTGGTGGCGTGTACGCATCCGCAGTTGGTCGACGGTCGACATGGCCATGGCTCTGCTCCGGAACAGATAAGGACAACACCGCCCATGGGATGGGCCTCGGTGCGGGGGGCGAATGCCGCCGGATCGCGGCTGACGGAACGGCGCAGGGATCATACCCATGCCCGTCGTCCGGTTCAAACCCCGGGTCTTCAAATATATCATCAGGAGTGGGGGTGCGACCGCGTGACGCGCGGCGACTGTCAAGTGCTCGGCAAGGCGGGCGCCGTGGCCTCGCTCTCGGCGCCGTTGGCCAGGGTCTTGGTCAGTTCGAACACGCGCTTGCGCACCTGGGGATCGCCGATCCTGTAATAGGCGCGCACCAGTTCCAGCGTTTCCCGGCGCGTCAGGGGGTCAACACCGCCGGTGACCTCCGGTTCTTGCGCGGCGTGGATCATGTTCCGGGGGCTCAGGTTGGAGACGCCCTCGTCCATGTCGTCGAAGAAATAGCTCATCGGCACGTCCAGCACGCGGCTGATGTCCCACAGCCGGCTGGCACCGATGCGGTTGGCGCCGCGCTCGTACTTCTGCACCTGCTGGAATGTCAGCCCGATGGCCTCGCCAAGGTGTTCCTGGCTCATGCCCAACAGGGTCCTGCGCAGCCGCACACGGCTGCCCACGTGCACATCGACAGGGTTCGGGTGTCCCGAGGGCGTTCGCCCGCGATTGGAACGTCGCGGTCGTCGTCCTGTTTCTTCCGCCATGGAATCTTGCCTTGATCGACTCGTGTCGCGGGTCACACGCCTAGGGCGATGCGGCCAGAAAACGCATCCTTCGTATATGACCTTAGTCAAGGGGGACCGAGGCGTCAACGAAAACCTGTAGCATTCTGCAAGTGGGGCGGCGGTTTCTACTGTCAGTCGAAAGTGCGTCCTCTGACGATTTCAGCGACGCGAGTGGCGGCGCCGCTGGCGATTTGTTGCGAAGACTGCGATGACAAGAGCGAGTGCGGCGGCGAGGGCTGGCAGATGACCCCATCGCGCGAACGGGGTGGGCGGCAACGCGGCCGGAAGGGTCGTGTCAAGAATCCCGCGTTGGCCGAGGCTTAGCCGCGCCGCGACCCGTCCCAGAGGGTCGACCATTCCCGAAATCCCGGTGTTTGCCACGCGGGCCAGGGGCAGGCCCTCCTCGACCGCCCGCAGGCGCGCGGTGGCGAAGTGCTGGAACGGTCCGGAGCTGAGTCCGTACCAGCCATCGTTGGTGACATTGACCATCCAGGCCGGCCGGGCGCCGGCGTCAACAACCTGTCCCGGGAAGATGACCTCGTAGCAGATCAGCGGCGAGACCGGGGGCAGGCCGGGGATGCGCAGGGTGCGCGGACCCTTGCCGAAGGAGAAGTCCATCCGCCCCGGCGTGACCTTGTCGACCGGCAGGATATCGCCAAACGGCACGTATTCCCCGAACGGCACCAGGTGGAACTTGTCGTACAGGGCGACGATCCCGCCCGCCGCGTCGAGCGCATAGAGGCTGTTCCAGGCCTGCAGCGGCGTTTCGCCGCGCGGCGTGAGGCGCGGCGCGCCGGTGATCAGGACACCGCCCGTCGGCGCGCCGTCGGCGGCCAGCAGGCGGTGGTTCATGTCGACATTGAGCGCGAAGGCGGACGCGGTCTCCGGCCAGA
Organism: uncultured Rhodospira sp.; assembly: GCF_937138205.1. Classification (GTDB taxonomy): domain Bacteria; phylum Pseudomonadota; class Alphaproteobacteria; order Rhodospirillales; family Rhodospirillaceae; genus Rhodospira. Next base: position 4,754 of record NZ_CAKZOT010000095.1, read on the forward strand.
TCACGGCCGTCAGATCGTCGAAGCCCGGCCGGCGGCTCAGGACGACATGGTCGAGCAGATTGACCTCGCGCAACGCCGGGTCGAGCTTTTCGGCCTGCGTCAGAGCCGGCTGCACCAGACGCAGGCGCGTGTCGGGAACCGTGCCGGGGTCGACGGTGGCGAGGCGCCAGGCGCCCCAGCCGGCCGGCGCCAGCAGCCCCACGGCGGCCCCGGCCAGCACCAGGGCTTTGACGCGCCGGCGCACCGCGTCTCCCAGCACCGCCGGCGCCGCCAGCGCCAGCACGGTCAGGCCGCTCAGGCCCAACGCGCCGATCACGCTGGTGATCTGCAGCATGGGCAGCGCGGGCATCCAGACCGTGGCCAGCATGTTCCATGGAAACCCGGTCGCCACCCACAGGCGCAGCCATTCGCCGAGCACCCAGGCGGCGGCCAGCACGGCGATCCGCGCCGGCCGTCCCGGTTGCCAGAGCGCGCCGGCCAGCAGGGTCACGGCGCCGATGAACAGCGCCAGGAAGGCGCTCAGGCCGACCACGGCGAAGGGGATCATCCAGCCGAAGCGGGCGGCGTCGACCAGCAGGGCGTGGGCGATCCAGTACAGGCCGGCGACGAAATACCCCAGCCCGAACCACCAGCCGACGGCGAAGCTGCCGCGCAGGCGTCGCTCGACGCCGTCCAGCAGCCAGACGAGCCCGACCAGCGCCACCGCAAGCAGGGGCACGGCATGGACCGGTGGAAGCGCCAACACCGCGACGGCGCCGAGCAGGAAGGCGGTGCCGTGACGCCGCCAGCCGCGCAGCCGGGCCACGGCGCCCGCGAGGTGGGCGATCACGGGCCGTCGGGTCCGATGGAGGCGACCGGGCCCGGGCCGGTCGGCAGATTGCGCAGGCGCAGCCGCTTGATCCGACGGGGATCGGCATCCATGACCTCGAACTCCATGCCGCTGTCATGGACGATCAACTCGCCCCGGCCCGGCACCCGGCCGGCCAGCCGGAACACCAGCCCGGCCAGGGTGTCCGTTTCCTCGCGTTCCTCGTCGCTGAGGAAGGCCCCGAACCGCTCCTCGAAATCCTCCAGATCAAGGCGCGCGTCGGCCACGATGGAGCCGTCCTCGTGCACGGTCAGTTCGGGATCGGATTCGACGTCGTGTTCGTCCTCGATCTCGCCGACGATCTGCTCGATCAGGTCCTCAATGGTCACCAGGCCGTCGATGCCGCCGTATTCGTCCACCACCAGGGCCAGATGCGAGCGTTTCAGGCGCATTTCCAGCAACAGGTCCAGGACCCGCATGGACGGCGAGACGAACAGCACCGGCCGGACGAGCGTGGCAAGATTCGGGGCCTCGCCCCGATAAAGGTGCGGAATCAGGTCCTTGATGTGCACCATGCCCAGGATGTTGTCGAGCGTTTCCCGGAAAACGGGCATCCGCGAGTGGCCCTTGAGGGCCATCAGGTCGGCGATCTCGCTCAGGGTCGCGCCCTCGCGCAGGGCGACGATGTCGGGGCGCGGCACCATGATGTCGTCGGCCGTCGTGTCGCGCTGATGCAGGACGTTGGTGATCAGCAGGCGTTCGTGCGCGTCGATCGGCAGTTCGGCGTCGTCGCGCTCCTCGATGATCTCTTCCAGCGTATCGCGGACCGAGGAATCGCCGTTGGTGCGCACCCGCGAGAGCAGGGTGCGCAGCCAGGTGCGAAGGGGCTCGCCGCCGGATTCGCTGGCGTCGCGCGGCGTGGCCTGCCGGGCCGGGCGATCGGTGTCGCGGGGCGATGCGGGGGCCGGGTCGCCCGCGCCCGCGCCAGTACTGTTTCCGGCGTGCGGCGGGGAACCCGGCGGGCTACTCGGGGTCGGGTCGTTCATGGTCTCCAGTCCCAGAACCCGGGGGGTCGGGCGTGACATCGGCGCCGTCGGCGCCGTCATCCGGCCGGTCGGCGTAGGGGTCGGCGATGCCCAACGCGGCCAGGATACGGGTTTCGAGGCGCTCCATACGGCGGGCCTCGGCGTCCTCGATATGATCATGCCCCAGCAGGTGCAGGACGCCATGCACCACCAGGTGACTCAGGTGATCGGCCAGGGGCTTGCCGTCGCGGGCCGCCTCGTCGCGGGTGGTCTCAAAGGCGATGATGACGTCGCCCAGCGTTTCCGGCTCGTCGTCGTCATTGTCCGGGCCGTCCGTGATCGGCGGCAGGACGTGGCCATCGGCGTCCTCCAGGGCGGCGAACGACAGCACGTTGGTCGGCTTGTCCTGGCCCCGGAACGCGCGGTTGAGCTCCTGGACGCTGGCGTCGTCCTCAAGCGCGACGCACACCTCGAACGGCCGGTCGAGCAGGACCAGGCCGGCCGCCGACGATCCCGGCAGGCCGCCCACGAGCGCCGCGCGTGCCGCGTGCTCACAGACACCCTCGACCCCGCGCACCGCCTTGCGCCAAGCCGGCGCCTCGACGACCACGTCGATAGCAATATTATAAGCGGGTTTGTTGGCCGTCATCGGCGGTGCGATCCCCTGCCATCCGTCGAGCCCGGCCCGGCGCCATCGTCGGCCGTGGTCGCCAGGCGCCGGTCGCGGGCGTCATAGGCCTTGACGATCCGGGTCACCAGATCGTGGCGCACCACGTCGCGGTGAGTGAAGTGGCACACGGCCACGCCGTCCAGCCCGTCCAGCGTTTCCAACGCGTCGCGCAGGCCCGAGCGGGCGCCGAGCGGCAGGTCGATCTGTGTCATGTCGCCGGTGACCACCATGCGGGAGTTCTCGCCCAGACGGGTCAGGAACATCTTCATCTGCGTCGGTGTGGTGTTCTGCGCCTCGTCGAGAATGATGCAGGCGTTGGCCAGTGTGCGCCCGCGCATGAAGGCGAGCGGCGCCACCTCGATCTCCGCCGCCTCCAGCCGGCGCAGAACCTCGTCGCCGGGCATCATCTCGTACAGCGCGTCATACATCGGCCGCAGGTAGGGATCCACCTTCTCGCGCAAGTCGCCGGGAAGAAAGCCCAAACGCTCCCCCGCTTCGACCGCCGGGCGCGACAGGATCAGCCGGTCGACGGCCCCCGACAGCTTCAGGGCGACGGCATGGGCAATGGCCAGATAGGTCTTGCCGGTGCCCGCCGGCCCCAGGCCGAACACCAGTTCGTGGCGCAGCAGGGCATTGATGTAGCGCGCCTGGCCGGGCGAGCGCGCCTCGATCACCCGCTTGCGGGTGCGCAACGCCGGCGCCGGGTCGGCCGCGCCCGTCTCGTCCTGGCCCATGCGCACGGCCGCGTCCACGTCCGCCTTGGTGACGTCCCGCCCGGCGCGCGCGCGGGCATACAGGGAATCCAGAGCCCGCACCGCGACGGCCACATGCGGGGCCGGCCCGGCCACGGTCACCTCGTTGCCCCGGGTGGGCAGGGAGACGCCGAGGCGGGCTTCCAGTTGGTCCATGTTCTCGCTGCCCGGCCCGAACACCACCTGAAGGGCGCCGTTGTCCGCGTAGGTGCGGATCTCCTGCACCATGGCATCGTTCACGCGCTGGCCCTCTCCGGCAGGGTGCCGTCGCTGGTCTCGACCAGTCGTCCGGCCAGGCTGTTCGGCTGGCCCTGGTCGATGCGCACGCGCTGGACCGTGCCCATGAGGCGTTCGGGCGCGGTGACGTGGACCGGCTGCATGAAGGGGCTGCGGCCGACGAGCTGGCCCGGATGCTTGCCCGGCCGGTCGAACAGCACGGCCATCTCCAGCCCCTCGCAGCGCCGGTTGAAGGCGATCTGCTGGGTGTTGAGCAGGTCCTGCACGCGGGCCAATCGCTCGGCCTTGACCGGCTCCGGCACCTGACCGGGCATGGCGGCGGCCGGCGTGCCGGGGCGGGCGCTGTACTTGAACGAATACGCCTGGACGAAGCCGATCTCGTCGATCACGTCCAGTGTCCGCTGAACCTCCCGGTCGGTCTCGCCGGGGAAGCCGACGATGAAGTCCGACGACAACGCCAAGTCCGGCCGGGCCGCGCGCAGGCGGTCGACGACGCGCCGGTAGGCGTCGACGTCGTGGCCCCGGTTCATGGCTTTCAGAATGCGGTCGGCACCCGCCTGCAGCGGCAGGTGCAGGAACGGCATCAGCGCCGGCACCTCGGCATGGGCGGCGATCAGGTCGTCGTCGACGTCGCGCGGGTGGCTGGTGGTGTAGCGCAGCCGGTCCAGTCCGTCGATCTCGGCCAGCGCGCGGATCAGCCGCCCCAGGCTCCAGGTCGCGCCGTCCGGCCCCTCGCCGTGGTAGGCGTTGACGTTCTGCCCCAACAGGGTGATCTCGACGGTGCCCTGGGTCGCCAGCGCGCGGGCTTCGTCGAGGATGTCGGCCACCGGACGGGAGTACTCCGCGCCCCGCGTGTAGGGCACGACGCAGAAGGTGCAGAAGCGGTCACAGCCCTCCTGGATGGCCAGGAAGGCGGCCGGCCCGCGCGGCCCCGGGGCGGGCAGATGGTCGAACTTGGGCTCGGCCGGAAATTCGGTGTCGAGTTGCGCCCGGCCGGCGCGACTCAGGCGAGCCACCATTTCCGGCAGGCGGTGATAGGCCTGCGGCCCGAGAACCAGATCGACAAAGGGCGCGCGGGCGAGGATCTCCTCGCCCTCGGCCTGGGCGACGCAGCCGGCGACGCCCAGGATCATGCGGCCCGCGCCGCGCGCCTCGCGCTGTTCGCGCAGCTGGCGCAGGCGGCCCAGTTCAGAGAACACCTTCTCCGACGCCTTTTCGCGGATGTGGCAGGTGTTGAGCAGGACCATGTCGGCCTCGGCCGGGTCCTCGGTCAGGGCATAGCCAAGCGGCGCCAGGACGTCCGCCATGCGGGCGGAGTCGTAGACGTTCATCTGGCACCCGTATGTCCTGATGCAGAGTGTCCTGGTCGCCAAGGCGAGTCGCGCGCGCGGCGCCGGCCGCGTCCCTGATCGTCTCCGGTGGTTTGCCCCCCGTTGCGGTTAGGGTGGGCAGGCCCGGCGGGGATGTCAAGGCGCGGTTCGGTGATTGCTCTCGCCCGCCATCAACCGTTCCACCACGGCATCGACGTTCCCGCCCTCGTACAGGTACGAGGCGACTCCGGCGGCGCGGCCGGCCTCGACGTCGCGCATCCGGTCGCCGAGCATGAAGGACCGGCGCACGTCCACCGGGTACTCGGCCATGGCCCGCAGCAGCAGCCCGGGCGCCGGCTTGCGGCAGTCGCACTCGATCCGGTACCGGCCGATGCCTTTGGTCGCATGATGCGGGCAGTAATAGAACGCGTCCACGTGCGCGCCCTGGCGCGCCAGATCGGCCGCCATCCAGTCGTGCAGGCGGTCGACCGCTGCCTCGTCGAACAGGCCGCGCGCGACGCCGGACTGGTTGGTCACCACGAACACCCACCATCCGGCCTCGTTCAGCCGCCGCAGGGCCTCCACCGCGCCGTCGAGCCAGGTGATCTGGTCCGGCCGGTGGCCGTAGTCGACGTCCACGTTCAGGGTGCCGTCGCGGTCGAAAAACGCGGCCGGGCGGGCGAGGGGGTCCGTCATGGGGCTGTTCCCGTCATCTGATGCAGAAGGGCGACCTGTTGGCGGATGCAATCGGGCTGGTCATAGCGCTCCACGACCGTTTGCCGCGCCGCCGCGCGCAGCGGTGCCAGCTCGCGCTGGCGCTCCAGCGCCTCCACCACCTGCCGGGCGAGCGCGGCCGGATCGTGGAACGACACCAGCAGGCCGTTCTCGCCGGGCGCGATGACCTCGCGCACGGGCGGGGTGTCCGAGCCGACAATCAGGCACCCGCAACTCATGGCCTCCAGCATCGACCACGACAGCACGAAGGGATAGGTCAGGTACACATGCACCGCCGAGACCTGCAGCACCCGGCGGAAGGTGTCATAGGGGACGCGGCCGGTGAAGATCACCCGGTCGGCCGGCAGCGGCACCTCGGCCAGCATGTGTTCTCGCCATGTTTTGTGCGCGGGCGGGGCGGACCCATAGCTGACGTCGTCGCCGCCGACGATGACCACGCGGGCGTTTGGTCGGGCCTCCAGGATCGCCGGCAGCGCCCGCATGAGGATGTGGAAGCCGCGATAGGGCTCCAGGTTGCGGGCGACGTAGGTGACGACCTCATCACCGGCGTGCAGGACGATGCCGTCGCCCACCGTCACGCTGGCCGCTGGGTCGGGCGTGAGCGCCTGGGTATCGATTCCCTCGTGAATGACGTTGATGCGGTCGTGAAACACGGCCGGATGGACGCTCTTCTGCCAGTGGGTCGCCGTCATGGCGCGGTCGCAGGCCAGCAGGGACTGCAACAGGTGGGTGCTGCGCATCCGGGTGCGGGCCGCCGTGTCCAGCGGCAAGGGGCCGTCCTCCTCGAACCCCACGTCGGCGCCCTGGGCGGTGTAGTAGAACTCGCTGTTGAGGAGCAGCGGCACCGAGGGGAAGACATCCTTGACGAACAGCGCCTCGCCCCAGCCGGAATGCGCGACGATCAGGTCCGGCCGGCCCAGCGTACCCCGCAGGGTCACCAGGATGCGGGCCACCGCCTGGCCGTACAGGACGGCCCTTTCCGTGCGCACCAGATAGGGGTGGATGCCCTTCGTGACGTCGCGGTGCAGTTTATAGGGCAGCACCCGCGCGCCCGGGATCGGCCGATCCGACCGCGCGCCGATGAAGATCACGTCATGACCGCCCTGCGCGGCCAAGTGCCGGACCATGTGACGGAACTGCCCGGGCAGGTTCTGGTGGATGAAGATGATCCGCATGGCAGGTGACTTCTTAACGACCCAGGAACGCCCTGTAACCCGGCGGACCGGGACGATAGACTGCGCGCACACCAAGCGTGTCAACCGGATTGGCGAACAGCATGACACGAGACCACCGATGCGGTACCGCGCGGATGAGCCCCGCCGATGCCTGAGCCCGAGCCCGTGCCCCAGCCGGCGGTGTCCGCCGTCGTCGTCTTCTACGGCGGCGACTCCCTGCGGTCGGTGCTGGAGGCCCTGCTGGCCCGGCCCGAGGTGGCCGAAATCATTCTGGTCAACAACCGCGCCGATCCGCCTTGGCCGCCCGGGACGGAGGATCTGACGGCCGCCGCGCCGGGGCGTCTGCGGCTGATCCACGGCCAAGGAAACGTCGGTTTCGGCGCCGGCTGCAACCTCGGTGTCGCCGAGGCGCGGGGGCGTCTTGTCCTCCTGCTCAATCCCGACTGCCTGCCGGAGGCCGAAACCCTGCCGCGCCTGCTGGTTCTGGCGGCCGGCCAGCCGGACGACGCCTGGGTGATCGGGCCGCGTCTGCTCAACCCGGATGGGTCCGAGCAGTCCGGCGGGCGGCGCTACGCCGGCACGCCCGGGCAGTGGCTGGGGGAGGCGCTGGGCGGCCGGATTGCTCGGGTGAATCGCCACCGGGAGCCGCTGCCGACGGCCGATCTGGTGGAGATGCCGGCGGTCTCCGGTGCGTTCATGCTGCTGCCGGCCGCCTTCTACCGGCGTTTGGGTGGGTTCGACGAGGCGTATTTCCTGCACTTCGAGGACCTGGCCTTGTGCCGCGCCGTGTGGCGGGCGGGCGGCCGCGTGCTGTTCGCGCCCCACGTCACGGCGACCCACCTGAAGAGCCGCTCGCCGGTGTCGGGGCTGTTCGTCACCCGGCACAAGGTCCGGAGCTTCCGCCGCTACCTGTTCACCGAGTTCGCGCCCGAGGGTGTGCCCCGCTGGCGCCTGTGGGCGGTGTGGGCGGTGTTGTCGGCGGCCCTGTTGGCACGGACGGTCTTGGCCGGGCCGTGGAGAGGCGATCGCGGGCGGACCGGGGATCACACTCCCTGATGGCGGCGCCTCAGCGGTTGCCCCCGACCTGATCCTCGCCGTCCTCGATGCGGCGGCGGCGGTGCATGGTCAGACCGATCTCGTCCAGCACCGCCTGGTCCTTGCGGGCCAAGTCCTGCGCCGCGCGTAGATCGCGGGCCTCCTGTGCCAGTTCATAGGTCTTGCGGCGGCGGAACAGTTCGCCGAGCGTCTCGCGCATCTCGGCGATGCGCGTGCGCACGTCCTCCAACTCGCCCGCCAGGGCTTCCTTGCGCTGCCGGTGCGCGGCCAGGAAGGCGCCCAGGGTGTAGGCGGCCTCCGGGTGGGCGTTTGCCAGCCGTGATTCCCGATCCAGCGCCGCGTCGAGCGCCCGGTCCCGGGCGACGAGCGTCGCCTCCTCGCGCAGCAGCACGCCGAGCTGACGGCGCAGCTCGTCGATCTCCAGCTTGTTCAAGCGAATGATGGCGTGCAGGTCGCCCTTGGCCATGGTGGCCCTTGTTGCAAGTTATTGATGAGCGCTAGCCGGACCGCGAGGCGGTCAGGATGGCGGCGATGCGCCGTTCCGCCTGCGCGCCGGTCAGCACGCCGTCCCGGTCGGCCGGATCGGCGCCGGCCGGGGTGGCAACCCGAAGGGCGGCGGTGGTGGTCTCGGTTTTAGCCGCGATGTGCACCGCGCGGAAGGCGCCGCGCGCCACCGGTGCCAGCGTGGGGATATCGGCCCGCGCCGCCCGCCACGTCACCGCCGAGCCGGTGCGGGGCGGCTCGGCCGGGGTGGTGGCAGGCACCGGCGCTGGTGGCGGAGCAGGGACCGGCGCGGCCTCCGCTGGCGCCCGGGATCCGGTGATCTCGTCGAGCAGCGCCGCCATCGCCAGCGCCGACGGCCCCGGCAGGTCGAGTCCCTGCGTCGCGCCGGCCTCTTCCACCGCCTGGGTCGCGGCCAGCACCCGGGCGATGGCCGATTCGGCGGCGTGCATGTCCTCTGTTGGCGGCGGTGCGGTGGGCGGGGGCGGCGTGGCCGCGGCCACCCGTGTTTCGCCGTCGGGCGCCGGCGCCTCTGGCGTGGCCGGCGCGGGGCGCGCCCCTGGCGGCAGGGGAGGCTCGCCCTTTGCGAGTCGAGTCCCGCCCATGTCCTCGGCCCCCCGGGACGCGGGCCGCGTGCCGGGCGGGAGCGGGGTCGCCGCGCGGGCGAGCAGCGGCACCCCCATGTCCTCGGGTGCGGGCGGGATCGGTTTCGCCCCGGGCGGACGCGGCGCCGGACCCTGGGCCAAGTCGGCCACGGCCTGGAAGCCCCGCATCGCCTGGGTGATGGTGCCGTGCAGCAGCCGGTGCACCTCGTCCAACGTGCGCGGCCGGCCGTGCGCGCGGAACAGGCCGGGGTTGGCGGCCGCCGCCTCTGGCAGCACGCGTTCGGCGGGCAGGTGCGGCGTGCGGGCCGCCGCCTCCAGGAACGTGACGGCGCCGCTGGGGCCGAGGAAATGGGCGAGATAGAGTTCGGTTGTCTTGGGCGGGCGGCCCAGTGCGCGGTGCAGGTGGGCCTTGTTGCTGCCGGCGTATTCGGCGGCCATCAGGGCGGACAGGCGCGGGTCCTCGCGCAGGTCGAGGATGCGGGTCTCGGCCGCCGGGTCGTCGACGCGGAACCGGCCCCGGCCGTCGACACGGATCGCGTCGGCCACCTCGTCAAGACCGTACGAACCGGCATGGCGACGCAGGATTTCCAGCCAGGTCTGGTTGGTGAACTGGAACAGGCCGCGCGCCGTGCCCCGGGCGTTGGCCGCGTCGGGGCGCAGGCCGCTTTCCTGGTTCGCCTTGGCCAGCATGTAGGTGAAGTCGACGCCGGTGCGGCGGCTGGCATCGCGGATGCCCAGCAGGACCTCGCGGCCGACGGCGCGTCCGTTGATGTGAACGGTCGCCGCCAGTTGCTGGGCCAGGTCTCGGCCCGGCATCCCCGTCGTGGCCGGGGGTCCCGCCACACCGCGCCTCCATCGGTCGGGGCCTCCCCGGGGCGCGGGGAGGGCCACAATCTCAGGAGGATGCCGGCACACCGGTGGAAAAGAGGTTAACGCCGCCGCGTAAACGACCGCAATGCGGCGCGGAATCGTCCCGTCGGCGCGGGCGCGGCGGCCCTAGAACGCCGCGCCGGAGCCGGAGCGGAACGACAGCGGCGCCGGGGACACCTCGACGATGGAGCCGTCGGGCTGGATCTCCATCACCGACAGGCCGCGTTCGACGGTGCCGTCCGGCCGGAAGCGGAAGATGCCGGCCGCGCCGCTGAACCCGGCGGCGCTGGTCAGGGTGGCGCGGTCGAAGCGCGCGCCACCGGGCGTGCGCGCCAGCACCGCCGCCAGCGCCACGGCATCGTAGCCGAGCACCGCGAGGTCGGAGGGCGGGGCGCCGAACGCCGCCTCGTACTTGCGCGCGAACGCCTGCATACTGCCGCGCGGCGGCGCCGGGAACACGCCGCCGCTCAGGGCGCTTTCGCGCCACAGGCCGGGGTCGTCCCACAGCATGGTGCCGAGGTAGCGGGTGCGCGGCGAATCGATGTCGACATAGGCCAGGGCGTTGACGGCGGCGCGCAGGCCGTCGCCGGCGTCGGGGATCAGGATGGCGTCGGCGCCGCGCAGGGCGCGCGCCGGTTCGCGCAGATCGGGATTGTCGGGCGCGTAGCCCTGAACGGCGACCACCTGGCCACCCCGGGCGGAGACTTGGCGGCGGAAGGCGTCGGTGGCCACGCGGCCATAGGTCTCCTCCGGGGTCAGGACGCCGAACAGCGAGCGTCCCTCGCCCATGGCGAAGCGGACCATGCGGTCGACCTGTTCGCGCACCAGAAAGCCCATGACCATGACGTTGCCGCCGGCGACGCCGGGGTCGGTGGTGAAGGCGACGACGTTGACGCCGGCCCCGGCGGCCACCGGGCCGACGGCGCGGGTGCTGTTGCTGTAGAGCGGACCGAGCAGGATACGCGCCCCCTGAGACAGGGCCTTTTGGGCGGCCTGGACGGCGCCGGCCGGGGTGCCGCCGGTGTCATAGGGCTGCAGGACAAACCGGCGGTCGCCCATGTCGAAGGCGGCCATCTGCGCGGCGTTCAACAGGGCCTGTCCGGTTCCGGCGGCGGCGCCGCTCAACGGCACCAGCAGCCCGATCCGCACCATGCGGTCGCCTGCGAAATCCTGCCTGACGCCGCCCGACAGCGGGGCATCCGGCGCCGGGCGGGTCAGTTCGGTGCGGGGCGGCGGCGCCGGCTGGGTCTGTGGGGGCGGCTGGGCGACGGGACGGCTGGGCGGCGGGGATCGCATCGGCGCGCAGGCGGCGAGCGGGACCGCGACGGCGAGCAGGAGGGCCAGGAACGCCAAGCGGAACCGCCGGGGCCGGGGCCAAGAGGTTGATCGTGCTGTCACCGGATGGTCTCTCCCTGCTACACGGTCCTGGGGGCGCGCGGGTGGTGGGGCCAGCCTGGCCGGCCCTGATCCACTGTCGCCGCGAGGTTTGGCGGGAAAAGGGCGGACATCGGCACCGGACGAGACGAGCATGACGACACACCCTAGCCAGGGCGAGGCGGCAGGTAAACACGACATGGCCCCCGGGCCACCCCGGGACCTTTCCCCGGGCCTGTACGTGGTGGCCACACCCATCGGCAATGCCGGGGACATCACCCTGCGGGCGCTGGAGGTTCTGCGCGGCGCCGCCGTCATCGCCTGCGAGGATACGCGGACCACCGGTCCGTTCCTGGCGCGCCTGGGGGTGTCCACACCACTGACGCCATATCACGAACACAACGCGGCGCGGCAAAGGCCGGCCCTGCTGGCGCGCCTCGCGCGGGGCGAGGTCGTGGCGCTGGTCTCCGATGCCGGCACGCCGCTGGTCAGTGATCCGGGCTACAAGCTGACGCGGGCGGCGGTGGAGGCCGGCCATGCCGTGGTGCCGATCCCGGGAGCGTCGGCGCCGTTGGCCGCGTTGGTGGCCTCGGGCCTGCCAACTGACCGGTTCCTGTTCGCCGGGTTCCTGCCGCCCAAGGCGGCGGCGCGGCGCGGTGCTCTGGCGGAACTGGCGGGGGTGCCGGCGACGCTGATCGTGTTCGAGAGCGCGCGCCGCCTGCCGGAGACGCTGGCGGCCATGGCCGAGGGGCTTGGCGGTCGGCCGGCGGCGGTCTGCCGTGAGTTGACCAAGCGGCACGAGGAGGTGCGCCGGGAGACCCTGCCCGCGCTGGCCGCCCACTACGCGGCGGCCGGGCCGCCCAAGGGCGAGGTGGTGATCGTGGTCGCGCCGCCGGCGGCCGCCGATCCGGCTGACCTGGCGCCGGAGGACCTGGACGCGCGGCTGCGGGCGGCGCTGGCGGACGGCCTCGGCACGCGCGACGCGGCCGCGCGGGTGGCGCAGGAGACCGGCGCGCCCCGCCGCGATCTGTACCAGCGGGCGCTGGCGCTGGGTGATGGGGACGGGTCGTGACGCGGCGCCCGCCCGAGGCCCGCCGGGCCGCCGACCGCGCCGGGCGGGCGGCGGAGGACTCGGCCGCCGCCTGGCTGGCGGGGCAGGGGTGGCTGATCCTCGACCGGCGCGCGCGCAGCCGGCGCGGTGACGGGGCGGGCGAGATCGACCTGGTGGCGCTGGATCGCTCAGGGGGGCGCTCGGGGGACCGCCCAAGGGACCTATCCGCCGACGGCCCGGTGGTGGTGTTCGTCGAGGTCAAGGCGCGCCGAACCCTGGAGGCCGCGCTGGCGGCGGTCACGCCGGCGCAGCAGCGGCGCCTGGCCATCGCCGCCGAGGGCTGGCTGGCCCGCCATCCCGAGTACGCCGAGGCCGGCGTGCGGTTCGACCTGATCGCCGTGGCCGAAGGCGCGCCCCCGGCGCACCTGCCCGATGCGTGGCGGCCGGAGGGGTGAACGGGGAGCGCGGGAGCGGCGGTGGCTCCTACTCCCCCTCGTCGGCGGCGGTGGCGACGGGGGCGTCGTCGTTGTCCTCCAGGCCGCCCGGACCGGTGATCAGGGACTCGGTGATCAGGCCCTCGTTGGCGCGGATGGCGTTCTCGATCTCCTCGGCCACCGCCGGGTTGTCGCGCAGGAACTGGCGGGCGTTCTCGCGGCCCTGGCCGATGCGCTGCGAGTTGTAGGAGAACCAAGCGCCCGACTTCTCGACGATGTTGGCGCGCACGCCCAGGTCGAGAATCTCGCCCAGCTTGGAAATGCCCTCGCCGTACAGAATGTCGAACTCGACCGTCTTGAAGGGCGGCGCGACCTTGTTCTTGACCACCTTGACGCGGGTCTGGTTGCCGACCGTTTCGTCCTTATTCTTGACGGCGCCGATGCGGCGGATGTCCAGGCGCACCGAGGCGTAGAACTTCAACGCGTTGCCGCCGGTCGTGGTCTCCGGGCTGCCGAACATGACGCCGATCTTCATGCGGATCTGGTTGATGAAGATGACCAGGGTGTTGGAGCGCGCCACCGAGGACGTCAGCTTGCGCAGGGCCTGACTCATCAGACGGGCCTGCAGGCCGACGTGGGCGTCGCCCATCTCGCCTTCCAGCTCGGCGCGCGGCACCAGGGCGGCGACCGAGTCCACCACCAGCACGTCGATGGCGCCGGAGCGCACCAGGGTGTCGGCGATTTCCAGCGCCTGCTCTCCGGCATCGGGCTGCGACATCAACAGGGTGTCGAGGTCGATGCCCAGCTTGCGGGCATAGGAGGGGTCGAAGGCGTGCTCAGCATCGACGAAGCCGCAGGTGCCGCCGCGCTTCTGCGCCTCGGCGACCACGTGCATGGCCAGGGTCGTCTTGCCGGAGCTTTCCGGGCCGTAGATCTCGACGATGCGGCCGCGCGGCAGGCCGCCGATGCCCAGGGCGATGTCCAGGCCGAGCGAGCCGGTGGGGATCGACTCGATCTCCACGGCCCGGTCGCGCTGGCCCAGGCGCATGATGGAGCCCTTGCCGAAGGACCGTTCGATCTGGCTGACGGCGGCGTCGAGCGCCTTTTGCTTGTCCATGGTGTCCCGGTCCACGAGGCGGAGCGCGCTTTGCGACATGAGGAGACCCCCTTATTCCACACGGCTGCGGTACGGTGCAAGGCGGGACCGTCCGCCGATCACTGACGCAACCGTACCCGATTTGTTCTGTTGTGCAAGAGAAAAGAACATGACGGGAACAAAATTGTGAGCGTCGGGCCGCGCCTTGCATCGCCCGCGCGGGGGCGGCTAGATGGCGCGCCGACCCGCCCGCTCACAGCCGCCCGGAGGACCGCCATGCCCCTGCCCCGCGTCATCCCCGCCACCGTCATCACCGGTTTCTTGGGGGCCGGCAAGACGACGCTGATCCGCCATCTGATGGCCCACGCCGGCGGCCGGCGCATCGCCCTGGTGATCAACGAATTCGGCGACATCGGCATGGACCGGGACATCCTGTCGGCCTGCGGCATCGCCGGCTGCGGCGATGACGACATCGTGGAACTGGCCAACGGCTGCCTGTGCTGTACGGTGGCGGACGAGTTCCTGCCCACCATGCAGGCGCTGATTCATCGCCCCGAGCCACCGGACCACATCGTCATCGAGACGTCCGGGTTGGCGCTGCCGAAGCCGCTGGTGCGCGCGTTCACGTGGCCGGAGGTGCGCTCGCGGGTGACGGTGGACGGTGTCGTCGCGGTGGTCGACGGCCCGGCGGCGGCGGCCGGCCTGTTCGCCGACGATCCGGAGGCGGTGCGGGCGTTGCGGGCGGAAGACGCCGCGCTGGATCACGACAATCCGCTGGAGGAGGTGTTCACCGACCAATTGATGTGCGCCGACATGGTGCTGGTCAACAAGGCGGACCTGCTCGACGCGGCGGCGTTGGAAGGCGTGGAGGCCACGGTTCGCGCCACGGTGCGCGCCGGCGTGCCGGTGCTCGCGACCCGCCACGGCGAGGTGGATCCGGCGGTGCTGCTGGGCCTGGGCATGGCGGTGGAGGACGACCTGGACGGCCGCCCGACCCATCATGACGGCCCCGAGGGCCACGACCACGATGATTTCGAGAGCGTGGCGCTGGACATGCCGGCGGTGGGCGGCGGCCATCCCGGGCCGGACGCCCTGGCCGACGCCCTGGCCCCGGTGCTGAGCGCGCATGGGGTGCTGCGGGTCAAGGGGACGCTGGAGGTGCCGGGCAAGCCCATGCGGCTGCTGGTCCAGGGCGTGGGGCCGCGCGTGTTGGCGCGGCACGACCGGCCGTGGCGCACGGACGAACCGCGCGCGGGACGGCTGGTGGCGATCGGGCTGAAGGGGCTGGACGGCGCCGCCCTGGGCCGCGATCTGGCGGCGACGGTGGCGGGCGCGTGATGGCCGGGGAGCGAGGACGCGAGGCTCGGTTGAGCGCGCCCGCTTAGCGCCGGGTGGCCTGACCGGCGGTGCGGCGGCCGGCGGTGGTCGGGGGCTCGTCCATCAGGGCGGCGTCGATGTCCATGGCCGGGGCCTCGTGACCGAACAGGATGCGGTGGGTCACGGGGTCGTAGAAGCTCATCAGCGTCTTGACAAAGGGAATTAAGGGCACGCCAAGGGCCGCCGCCCAGGCCTCGTACCGGTCCGGCGGGATGCGTCCACGCCCGGCCTCGATCTGCGAGATGAACGTGTAGTACTCCACATCCACCAGGGTGGCCATTTGGCGCTGCGAAACCCCCCGCTGCTCGCGCAGGGACTTCAGCCAACGGCCCGCCGCCCGCCGCAGTTTCTGGGCGTCCGGACCGGCGCCTTGTTGGGGATGGGAATACACGGCACGCAAGCCCCTGTGGTTTGCCCAGGTGTTGGACCGGGACACGGCCCTTTGTGGCCGCACGAAGGCG
Organism: uncultured Rhodospira sp.; assembly: GCF_937138205.1. Lineage (GTDB taxonomy): Bacteria > Pseudomonadota > Alphaproteobacteria > Rhodospirillales > Rhodospirillaceae > Rhodospira. Next base: position 20,291 of record NZ_CAKZOT010000095.1, read on the forward strand.
ACGCGATGAAGGCGACATTAGACCGGATCCGGCCCCCCTTCAACAGTTACTGTACAGCCTGGTCGCCAACACCCGCCGGCATCATGGCCTCGGTCCGTGAGGAATGGCCATGACCCCTATATATGGCTTGACAACGACGGCGCTAGGCCCAATTCGGGGAGACCCTGGGCGGGGCGGGCGCGGCTGTGGCCGCCGCAACGGGCCGGCGCGCCAGCCCGATGCGCCGCGACTCGGGGGCGGTTTCGGGGGCCGCCGTCAGGTGATATCAGCGGTCGGCGACACCGACGTCGACCGGGGGGTGGTGTATGGGCTTGCGCCGCAGGGCTTGGGCGAGCCTGGGCTTCAGTCTTCGGCAACCAGTGGCGTGATACAACGCGACGGCAGGGAAGACGACGGCGCGGACAACGGAGCAGGCCGTGAAGCGAACGTTTCAGAGTGAGCTGGACCGCGCGTTGCGCGCCTGCCGTGGCGTGTTCATGTCCATCTTTTTCTTTAGCTTCTTTATCAACCTTTTGATGTTCGTCGCACCGCTATACATGCTTCAGGTCTATGACCGCGTGCTGGCGTCCCGCTCCGAACCGACCCTGATCGCCCTGACTGTCCTGGCCGGCGCCATGCTGCTGGTGATGGGTGTGCTGGACGCCATCCGCGCCCGCATTCTCGTGCGCACCGGCGCCCGGCTAGACAACGAGGTGGGCGGCAGCCTGTTCTCGGCGGTGTTCCGTCGCAGCGTGGTCGCGCCGGGCGGCGGCCAGGCGCAGGCCCTGCGGGACCTCGACTCGGTGCGCGAGTTCCTGACGGGGCAGGGGCTGCTGGCCTTCATCGACGCCCCGTGGGTGCCGCTGTTCCTGGCCGCCGTCTACCTGCTGCACCCGTATCTGGGCGTGGTGGCGACCGGCGGCGCGGTGATTATCTTCCTCTTGGCCCTGACCAACGCGGTCTGGTCACGCAAACCCCTGCGCGAGGCCAACACGGCCAGCATCAACGCCAACAACTACGTGACCACCAGCGTGCGCAACGCCGAGGCCATGGAGGCCATGGGCATGATGCCCGGCATTCTGCGGCGCTGGTCCGACCGCCACCGCACGGTTCTGGCGCTACAGGCCCAGGCCAGCGACCGCGCTGGCGTCATCATGTCGGCGTCCAAATCGATCCGCATGTTCCTGCAGATCGCCATCCTCGGCACCGGCGCCTACCTGGCCATCCGCCAGATCGTCAGCCCCGGGACCATGATCGCCGCCTCGATCCTCATGGGCCGCGCCCTGGCGCCGGTCGAGCAGTCGGTGGCCCAATGGCGCAACCTGACCAACGCGCGGGCCGCCTACGGACGGCTGCGCGAGCTGCTGGCCACGACCCAGGTCTCGGACGAGCGCATGGCCCTGCCGGCGCCCGAGGGACACTTGACCGCCGAGCGCGTGATCGCCGGACCGCCCGAGTCGAAGATGGTGGTGCTGAAGGGCGTGTCGTTCGCGGTCAGTCCCGGCGAGGTGCTCGGCGTCATCGGTCCCAGCGCCGCCGGCAAGTCCACGCTGGCCCGCGTTCTGGTGGGTGTGTGGCCGCCCTTGCAGGGCGATGTTCGGCTGGACGGCGCCAGCCTGGCGCACTGGGACAAGATCGCCCTGGGGCAGCACATGGGCTACGTGCCGCAGGACGTTGAGTTGTTCGAGGGCACGGTGGCCGAGAACATCGCCCGCTTCAGCGACATCGACCCCGAGGCGGTGGTCGTCGCGGCCCAGCGCGCGGGCGTGCACGATATGATCCTGACCCTGCCCGAGGGCTATGACACCCAGATCGGGGCCGGCGGCGCCGTGCTGTCCGGCGGTCAGCGCCAGCGCGTCGCCCTGGCCCGCGCCATGTACGGCGAGCCGCAACTGATCGTCCTCGACGAGCCCAACGCCAATCTGGACTCGGACGGCGAGACCGCCCTCATGCACGCGATTCGGGGGCTGAAAGACGCCGGCAAGACCGTTATTGTCATCACCCATCGCCCGACGCTGCTGAACGCCGTCGACACCATCCTGATTCTCAAGGCCGGGGTGGTCGACGCCATCGGCCCGCGCCAGGAGATCCTGGCCAAGGTGATGCAGCCCCGCGCGGTTCGCGACGAGGGTCGGCCGCCCCCGCGCGCCGTGTCCGGCGGCGACGGCGCTTCTGGCGGTGCATCAGGCATGGGTGGGGGCGCGGGCGGACGCATGGGCTAGCACCGACTCCATCCGGTCCGGGAGGATGGCCCCGGCACGACACGATCCGGGCCAGTGTGCCCGCGGCCCCAGGGGCCACCGCGTTTTGCCCTCGGTTAAGGAGACCGCCGCGCGTTATGTCAAACCAAGGCAACATCGTTCCGCTGCAGGACCGTGGCCTGCCGGCCCGCACCGGCCCGGCGACACCGCCCAGTGAGCCGGAGCCGCCCACCAACCCGCGCCCCATCATCCTGATGGGCCTGCTGGTGGTGCTCGTCATGTTCGGTGGCCTGGGCACCTGGGCCGCCACCGCGCCGTTGGACAGCGCCGTCATCGCGCCGGGCACGGTGATCGTCGAGAGCAACCGCAAGACCATCCAGCACCTGGAAGGCGGCATCGTCGACGAGATCCTGGTCGACGAGGGCGACGTGGTCCAGCCGGGGGACATTCTCGTCCGTCTGGATGCCACCCGGGCGGGCGCCGAAGCCGCCGTCACGCGCAAAAACCTCGACGAGGCGCTGGCCCTGGAGGCTCGCCTGACGGCGGAGAATCAGCGCGCCGAGCGCGTGACGTTTCCCGAGGTCCTGACCTCGCGCGCCGATGATCCCGACGTGGCCGCCGCCATGGCCGGCCAGCGCGAGCAGTTCCTGGAAAGGAAGCGCTCACTGGACGGGCAGATCGCCATCCTCAATCAGCGCATCCAACAGTTCTCGCAGGAAATCGAGGGCTTGCGGGCCCAGCATGATTCCAAGCTGCGTCAGCACGAGATCTTCAAGGAAGAGCTTGTGGGCCTGCGGGAGTTGTACGAGAAGGGCTACTACCCCCGCACCCGCATCCTGGCCATGGAACGCGAGGTGGCCGATCTGGAAGGCACCATCGGCTCGACCCTGGCCGAGATCGCCCGCGCCGAAAAGGGCATCGGCGAGGCCGAACTGCAGATCATCCAGACCCGGCAGAAGTTCCGCGAGGAGGTGGTCGCCCAACTCCGCGAGGTGCGCAACGAGATCGGCCAGTTGCGCGAGAAGCTGGTGGTGACCCAGGATACCCTGGACCGCATCGACATCCGCGCGCCTCTCGCTGGGACGGTGCAGAATATGCAGGTCCACACGCAGGGCGGCGTCATCCGCGCCGGCGATCCGATCATGGAGATCGTGCCGCTGGACGACCGCCTGGTGATCGAGGGCCAGGTCTCGCCAGTCGACATCGACGCCGTGCACCCGGGGCTGGAGGCCGAGGTCCGTCTCAGCGCCCTGAAGCTGCGCAGCACCCCGATCATCCTTGGCGAGGTGACCACGGTTTCGCGCGACCGCATCGTCGACGAGCGCCGGGAAACCGCCTATTTCCGCATCGAGGTCGTCGTGCCCGACGAGGAACTGGCCAAGCTGGGCGAACAGTCGCTCAGCGCCGGGATGCCCGCCGACATCGTGGTCAAGATCGGCGAACGGACCATGCTCGACTACATCGTCAAGCCGATCACGGACTACTTC
>NZ_CAKZOT010000096.1 GCF_937138205.1 uncultured Rhodospira sp.
GCACGCCGGGGATCAGGAATCTCGCGCAAAGCCGCCAGAAGATGAGGAAACGGAATCATGGCACCCTCCATCGAAAAGGTGCCCTCTATGATTCACAGCTTTCGCATCATTGGTAGACTCGTTTCTGGACACACACCGTCGGAATGACTCGCCCTACGACAGCCCGCCCGAGCCGGCGGCAGAACTGAACAGCCCTGGGTAGGCCAGGGCGTGATTGGGGTTGAGGGCGTTGATGTAGAGTTCGCGGCTGATGTTGTCGGCGCCATTGGCGCGGAGGATGTTGAGGGCGAAGGATCGCAGGCGGGCGAAGTGGCCGGGCTTGATGCGGATGCGGCTATGGTCCTCGAGGAAGGAGACGTCACGGACATGGTGGTTTCGGTTTTCGATCCCCCAGTGCTGGCGGATCGCGGCGCCGAAGACGGCGGCGGACAGGCTGATCTGGGAGACGTAGAGGGAGGTTTCCTCCGTTTTGTCCCACTGTCCGGATTTGGTGTTCTTGTGCCAGGTCAGGCGGGTGACACGGGCGGCGGCGACGATCAGCCCGTCCCAGTCCGCGCCGAGGCGCCCTGCGACGTCGAAGGTCTCGATCCGGCGGTGTTCCTGGCGGCCATGGCGCCCACGGTCGGTGGTCTCGGCGCTGTCGGCGGGCGTCTCTGCGGCACAGATGGCCGTGAGCGCGTCATGCAGGGCGGGCTGGTTGGATTTGACCTGGACGAGGAGGGCGTTTCCTGTGTCCCTGGCGATCTCAAAAGTTTTTTTGACAGTGCATGGCATCGGCTGTGAAGAGCACCCCGGTCAGGCCCAGGTCCTGGATCATCCGCTGGACGGCCGGGATCTCGTTGGATTTGGCGTCGACCTCGGTGTGTGCCAGGACCAGGGCCGCCTCGGACGCGAACGCCGTCAGGGTATGCGCGGCCTTGCGGTCGTTGAGGTGATCGAAACTTCCCCGCAGCGTCTTGCCGTCGAGCGCCACCACCGTTCTGGCGTCGGCCGAGCCGGGTGGCGTCAGCGCCTTCGCATGGCGCCGGAACGCGGCTTCAAGCGCTTCGCCATCCAAGGTCTGGATCAAGAACCGCAAGGTGTTGATGGCCGGCGCCCGCTTCAGGTCGACCCCGAAATGCTGGTTCAGATGCTCCCGCCGCTGTTCCAGGAAGGTGATGATGCCCCGGTATGATCGCGCCCCGCTCAACAGGGCCAGCACCGTGAACAGCAGCAGGTACGCCAGCGGATACCGCTTGCCCTGGGCACGCCGGGGATCAGGAATCTCGCGCAAAGCCGCCAGAAGATGAGGAAACGGAA
>NZ_CAKZOT010000097.1 GCF_937138205.1 uncultured Rhodospira sp.
ACATGACAATGATGTCGCAGAACTCGCAGCGGAACGGGCAGCCACGCGAAAACTGAAGCGTGACATTGGTGTAGAGGTCGAGCTTCAGCAGATCGAAGCGGGGGAGCGGGGAGTCCCCAAGATCGACTGTCCCGGTCTCGTGATACATGGGTTTCGGTTCACCGCGCTCGAAGTCGTCACAAAACGCCTTCCAGATGTACTCGGCCTCGCCGGCCACCACGGTGTCCGCGACGGCGGTGTAGTCCTCGCGGCACAGCGATGCGTAACTGCCGCCGGCCACCACGTAGTGGCCCTGTTCGCGGTAATAGGCCAACAACTCCCGTTGGCGGGGATGCTGCACGCCCATGCCGCACACGCCAACAATGTCCGCAGTGGTCGTCAACGGAATGGTCTCGACGTTCTCGTCAACAATCTCGACGTCCCAATCGCGGGAGCACAGCGCGGCCAGGGTCGCGAGGCCGAGTGGCGGATTCACCGCCCGCTTGCCCGGCAGCACATGGTCCACCGCCCATTTGAAGCTCCAATAGCTTTCGGGCAGCCTGGGATTGATGAGCAGCAGATGCATGGACTGGCCCCTTTCAGGCAGGCCGCAGGGACGACCATCAGACGGGGCGGGTCGAGTTCCTGCCCTTGATGATGCGTTCGATCAGGTCGGCGACGTCCCGATGCACATGCTGATTGGTGGCCTCCTCCATGGCTCTTCGATGCGCCGTGGCGGCGTCCTCAAGGATCGCGTGGGCTTCGTCGCGGTCGATGATCTCCAGGTCGGTCATCGACAGGAGCAGGGACTCGCAGATGGACAGGGCCGCCAAACCGGCGATATCGGGATCAGGTTTCACGTGCGGTCCTCGAGGAGGTGGGGGCTGGCGGTATGCCGTGCCGCGCTCCAGGGCGACTGAACGGGAAAGGCTACCGCGTCCCGCGGCGCCGCATGCTAATCTGGGATAGCCTGTTGGCTTGGTACCAACGGTGCGACCCGGGAGCACGACCCATGTCCGCAAGCGAAAGTCCCTTGGCGAGAAAGCTTGGCTCCTTCATGCCGCTGGTGCCGGACGAATTGCGGTGCGTTGCCGAACTGGAATCCATCCGTCGCAGCGTGGCGCCGCAAACGGAAATCGTATACGAGGGGCAGAAAGACCATCGCGCTTGGCTGCTTCTTGAGGGTTGGGCCAACTGCTACAAAATCGTTCCCGACGGCGGCCGGCAGATCATCGGCTTCCCGCTTCCCGGTGATTTCATGGGATTGCGCAGTATCTTGTTGCGCACCTCCGACCATTCTTTCGAGAGCCTGACCGACGCCGTCATCAGCGAAGTGTCTCAGCAAAGAATGACCCAGATTTTCCAGGACTTTCCGCGTCTGGCCACGGCCATCATGTGGGCCACCTCCCGTGACGAGGCGATGGTGGTCGAGCACCTGGTGAATATCGGGCGGCGAAGCGCCATCGAGCGCACCGCCCATTTCTTTCTGGAACTGGGGCAACGCCTGGCCTTGATCGGCAAAGTGACGAACAACGGATTCGCCTGCCCTCTCAATCAGTATGTTCTGGCCGACGCGCTGGGGCTCAGCGCCATCCATGTCAACCGCACTCTCAGGCAATTGCGCGAACGCGGACTCATCACGCTCAAGGCCCAACAGGTGATTATTCTCGACTTGGCGGGGCTTGAGGACCTGGCCGGTTTCGACAGCGGCTATCTCAATCACGGCCATCCCGGGACGTGATGCCCGCGCGGCGGTCGCCGGGATCGCGTTGGCGGATGCGCTGAGCGGGCCCTTTACCGGGCTGTCCGCGGCTCTTCTGGCGCGGTCTGGATTGACGCCGCCGCATCGCGCGCCAGGGCTGCCTCCAGGTCATCGGGATCGACCGTCAGCGTTCGCGAACGCCCAGGAGTTGCAGGCGTCGCGGGCAGGTGGACCAGGGTCTGTACCCTTCGATAGGCTTCGAACGACACGCCCTCCAGTCGTTCCTCGTCCGTTTCCACGTCGTAGGTCCCGGGCTGGAGAAGCTCGTCGAAATCACCGAGAGTGAAGGGGTATGCGAAGGTGACGGTTTTCTTTGATGTGCGGACGGTCATCGGAGAACTCCGCGTCGCGACGATCCCGGCAGGGGGGGGGGAGGCAGGCGGAGGGAGTCGCCCCCCTCCGAGTCCCGTCACTTCGACTTCTGCTCCGAAGCCACATCGCTCCCTTTTCCGGGGGGCTGGGCGGCCGCTTTCCCGGCGGCCGGCGCACCCGCCGCCTTGTCGTCCGACGTATCCTTGTATGCGTTGGGGTGCGATTGGGCGAATGTTTTGAAAGACATGAGTGCCCCTTTTCGGGCCATGCCGGCAATGATTTGCCAGCGTTTCGCATATGGTATTGACGGAGCGCCATTTCAATCGGCTATTTCTATTTTTTATTTTCAGAGTTCTCATATTTCAGCAGTCATACCTTGATGTTTATCTTGGCTCCTTGCAAAATTGTCACGCGCCGCCACCCGATCTCGGCCACCCATCATCGCCGCCCCAACGGAGTCCGAGACCTTTCCGGCGGCGGCCTTGACCGGATCGTCGGCAAGGTGGGCGTAGCGGGCGGTGGTCTGGACCTGGGAATGGCCCAGCAGCTTGCCGATCATCGGCAGGCCCTCGCCGAGGCTCAGCGCGCCGCTGGCGAAGGAATGGCGCAGGTCGTGCAGGCGGACGTCATCGAGGCCGGCGCCGGCACGGATGCGCCGCCAGGGGTGCTGCAGGTCGGTGAGCCGCGATCCCTCTTTCCGTCCGGTGATGACCCAGGAGTTCCCGGCAACGCGCTCAATGCCCCGCAACACGGCGGCCACCGTATCGCCGAAATGCACCACCTTGGCGCCCGTCTTTGACTCCGGCAGCCGCAGCGCCCGGTTGCGCAGGTCGACATGCTCCCAGCGCAGGGTCATGATCTCGTTCAGCCGACACCCGGTCA
>NZ_CAKZOT010000098.1 GCF_937138205.1 uncultured Rhodospira sp.
GACTACCTCGCAAGCGTCGTCACGGCATGACCCGTTCACCCGATTCCCCTGGCGGCCTGTCCAGGGCAATCGCATTTGAACGACGATAAGCCCCTGGCCAAGCGCCATCGCTTTTGGAGCGCATCGCCGTTTCATGGGGAGGGAGACCGGCTGGTCCGTTCCGCCCGCGTGCCGCCGCACCAACGCGAGGACCACGCAAGTCCGTGATAAGCCCGTTTTTTGGCCAGCTTTTCACCGGACCCGCCGCACGTTCTGGCTGGCCCTCCCCGCGGCTACCCGAACGTCCAGACGGCGAACCCGAGGGCGCCGAGCGACATGCCCAGGGCCACCAGCATCAGCAGGCCGTCCTCGGCGAGAAGCGCCAGGCCGAAGATGGCGATGGCCAGCGAGGGCGGTCCGGCCCCGCCGGGAATGATCGCCAGGGGGTACATCGACAGCGCGGTTATCATGATCATGACCATGGCCAGGCGGCGCCAGACCGGGTTCATGACCGTCTCCATGCGCCGCCGGACCAGGACACCCGCCCGCTTGGCCCACGGCCGCACGGCGGCGATGGCCTGTCGGGCGCGGTCGCTGCTGACACTGGCCTGACCCAGGCGCCGTGGCAGTCGGGGCGGCCCTGTCGACAGCAACGCCTGCGCCAGGAACAGGGTCAACGCTGTCGCCAGCACGATGCCCGCCCCGGGGATCCAGTTGACCGGCGAGAGCATCACCAGGCCAATCGCGAAGACGAGGGGCCCCAGGGCACGCGGCCCAAAGGTTTCCAGGACATCATTGAGGGACACGGTGTCGCGCTCGGCGGCGCTACGGTCCAGCGTGTTGAGAACGCTTTCCACGGTCTGAGCCATTGTTGGTCTCCCCGTTCAGCGGTGGGCGGTAAAAAAACTCCGGACGGGCGGGGTTCAAGAATCGCGGCGCCGCGTTCACGGTCGAGAGGCTCGCCCCGACCGTGAATGCGGCTGCCAACTGGGATGCAACGGGCGGCGCGGCGCTCAGGCCCGCTCGTGGGTCAGCCCCAGTTTCAGCATCCAGGCCCCGTTGATCAGCAACTCGGCCGCCACCAGGGCGCCAAGCAGCGTCTTCGACAGAACCGGGATCATGAACAGGATCGCCACGCCAACGCCCAGACTCAACAGACCGCTGCCCAAGGCCCAGCCCCAGCCGTGCAGCCGGCGGACCGAAAAGGAAAACGCGGTCTTCGTGAGCCCCGACGCGGTCAGCAGCAAGCCGACGACCTTGGTCAGCGTCAGGGTGCCGGCCAGCGGCTCGACGATGAACATCAGACCGGCACCGGCCGCGATCACGCCGAGCACCAGGTGCCAGATGGAGCCGCGTTCGCGATTGAACGGCAGGGCGTGCATCACCTCGAAGCCACCGAGAACGATCAGCGCCAGGCCAAGGAACCATTCGACGGCCGTGGTGGCCAGCCACGGCACGAAAAGCGCCGCCAACCCGGCCAACAGCGAAACGACGCCGATGCGAGTCAGGTCGCCCTGATCAATGCCCCAGATCCGTTCCTCGGGCGCGTCCTCGAACGTGTGCTCGTCCGAGGGGGATGTCATGGAATGTGCCATCGGGTCATCCTCCTCCTTCCGTCCCGACGTCCGGGCAGGCCGGACGCCGGGTTGGGGACCGCGCGGGCGCCTGCCCGCGCCGCCTTGGGCGGATCGCGTCCCATTTGACCCGCTCCGCAGGGCAAATGGGACGCGTGAATCCGCCCTAAATATTTGATATAGAGCAGATTCACGTGATCAATCTGAAGCACGAGGTGATTCAGATTGATCACGATCTGCTCTAGACTTCAGGCTCAATCTTCGGCCTCTTCTTCGATGGCCTCGCCCGCCGCCTCGACGTCCTCGCCGATCCCTTCGGCCGTGTTGCAGCCGGCGACCGCCAGCAGGCCGAGTATGGAAAAAACCGTGATCGCGTGCCTCATTGGTGGGCTCCTGTCGTTTGCCGTGTGCTGTGATTGTCTTCTCTTGCGGCTCTTACGGCGCCGGCGGACGCCGGCCGGAGATCACCGAGGCGACCACGGACACCAGGAACAGAACCAGGAAGATGACGAACAGAATCTGCGCAATTCCGGCCGCCGTGCCGGCAATGCCGCCAAATCCGAAGACCGCCGCGATGATGGCGACGACGAAAAACATGATGGCCCAACCCAACATGGGACCCTCCTTTTCCTTTGTGACGATGGCGCCGTCGCCCCCGCCATGACGGGGGCAACGACGGAACGTGGCGGCTCCGCCACGCTGCGACTACCCTCACAACTCCGATCATCCCTGTCGGGTTCCCATGCCGTCGGCGATTTCATTGCACGCCCGTTGCGCGTGCCGCCGACCCTCTGTGAGTGGCGCCTTTCATCCCGGTCGATACGATGCCCCCTCGTAGCGTGGGGTCATTCGGCTCATCTGATTGAAACGATCGTGCTTTTCCGCCTGAGAATGGGGGTCAGAGGATGCCAGGCAGCGGGCAATTCGCGCCGTGACGTGCAATTGGGCGCCCCTTCACGGGAACCCCGAGGCGGTTCCCGCGTTTCCGGATGGCGAAGCGAAATGAAGGAGAAAAATGATGAAAGTCGATGATCCAGCTCGCACAAACGGGAACGCGTCGGTGAGTCCGATGACCAAGATGAAGATCGCGCTGGGGCTGGTCCTCGTCGTCATTCTGGCATTCGTCTGGGTCCGTTGGGGACCGGGGTCCTGGGAGGTCCAGATCACCGGCACGACCGGCGACGGTCGCGAAGTCCAGTACCGGATCGAGACGGTCTATGCCGGCACCGCCGACACCCTGATCTTCAAGAACGTGGATGCCGGGTTCGCGCCGCCCTATTTCAAGTTCGATTCTGCGGACCTGCAATCGGTGGCCAACCGTGTGACTCGTGAATGTCCGCAAGAGGCCGTGATCGTGAACGGCTATGGCCTGCGCATTCCCTTCCTGGACATGTTCCCGAACGCCGTCTCGATCGAGGCGCCGGAGCGGTGCAAGAAGGCCCCGTCCGACCAAGGCGAGGGCGAGGTCACCGGGACTGGCTGACGCCCGCACACCGATCCCGCGGCCGGAACCGTCGGCGTTGTCAGGGCGCGCCATCAGGCTCCCGGGAACGGATCGGCGGGGGCGGACGTTGCTGCGGTAACGCATGACTGCAAGAGGAGAACCGAACATGAAACAGGCGCTGATCGCCATTGCGATTGTTGTGCTCGTCGCCGGGGCCGTCATGGTCGGCATGTCGTTGACCCAGTCGGACAGCGAACAGGCCGCCGATCAGGCCCGGGATGCCGTCGAGGAGGTCGGCGACGCGGTCGAGGAGACCGGCGAGGCCCTCAACGAGGCCACCGAGGGCGCGGTTGACGCCGTCGAGGACGCCGCCGACGAGGCCGAGGAGGCCACCGACACCAATTAGGGCGGCGCCGACCGAGCGACCGGCTCCGCCGGTTCCATCACAGACGCGATCACCCAAGACCCGAAACGGAGGTTGTCCCATGACCCTGCGCACGACCCTGGCCCTGGCCGTGGCCGCGCCGTTGGCCCTGGGGGCCTGTTCGAACATGACCCATCAGCAGCAAAGCACCGTCAGCGGCGGCGCCATCGGCGCCGGCGTCGGGGCGGCGGGCGCGGCCATCACGGGCGGCTCGGCGGCCGGCGGCGCGGCCCTGGGCGGAGCCGCCGGTGCCGCCGCCGGGTTCCTGAAGGAAGAACTGCGCGAGTAGGCGCATTGGCCGCGGGCGGCTCCATCGACGGGGCCGCCCGACGCTCCCTCCCCCCCCGCCCGTGCGCCCGCATCCCCCTGACGCGACGGCGGCGCCGGCCGAAGCCGCCGGCATGGGGTGACGCGTGCTGACCCAAGGAGACCACGACCGATGATCATGTCCAAGACGACCAAGCCCAAGATGACATTGGGCCGGCTTGGCGCCGGCGCCGTCCTGACTCTCGCCCTGGCCTCGCCGGCCCATGCCCTGTTCGGGTTCCAGGGCGTCCAGACCATGCGCGACGTGCAGATTCCGGCCGACGCGCCGACCTTCCAGGAACAGGCAACCCGCTACTACAAGCAGTTCACCCTGTTCGAGGCCGACGCCATGGCCGACTGGTACGACGCCGAGCATTTCGCCGAAAAGGGCGCGGCCATCAGCCGTGGCGAGGCGCCGATGCCGGCCATCGCCGCCGATCAGGGCATCACGGACGAAACCCACCTGGCGCGCCTGAACCAGGCCCGCGAGGCGCTCATGCACGTGCTGACCACGGATGGTCCCCAGATCGCGCCCAAGGCATCGGCTTACGCGCTGGTCAGTTACGACTGCTGGGTCGAGCAGGTGCAGGAAGGCCATCAGCACGAACACATCGAGGCCTGCCGCACCCAGTTCCGCGACGCCATGACGGTGATCGCCGCCCGGATGACCATGGACGAGCCGTCCTCGGTGGTGGCCGAGGCCGTGGTGTATTTCGGCTTTGACGAGGCGATCCTGACGGCGGAGGCGCGGGGTATCCTTGATAACCTTGAAACCGCCCTGGACGACCCGGACTCGGTGGCGATGCGCGTGGTCGGCCACGCCGACCGCTCCGGCCCGGCCGACTACAACCAGGAGCTTTCGGAGCGCCGCGCCATTGCCGTCGCCGACGCCCTGACGACCATGGGCCTGACGGTGCAGGAGATCGACACGCTGTCCCTGGCGGCCGAGGGCGAAACCGAACCGGCCGTCCCGACCGGCGACGGCGTGCGCGAGCCGCGCAACCGCCGCGTCGTCGTGCAGGCGGTGGGGCAGTCGACGCCGGATGTCGTCGCCGTCAACACCGGGGACATGCCGGTGCTGGAATCCACACTCTGGTAAACCGTGCCCGCGTCTGACGCGACCCTTGACGCCCCGGCGCGACCTGCCGTGTTGTAAGGTCGACCCGGGGCGTCGCCTGTCCGACCCTTTCGGAAAAGGTGACCGCCGATGATTGCCTCGCTGTCGTTGCCGATGGTCATCGTCCTGTTTACCGCCGCCGGACTGACCATCGCCGTGCTGGGCGTGCGCATGACCGAGCTCGCCGACCGGCTGGGCGACCGCACGGGTCTAGGCGAGGCTTTGGTTGGCGGTGTCCTGCTCGGCCTCGCGACCTCTCTGTCTGGTGTTGTCGTTTCGATCACGGCGGCCCTGGACGGACGGGCCTCGCTCGCCTTCTCCAATGCCGTCGGCGGCATCGCGGCGCAGACCGCGTTTCTGGCGCTGGCCGACCTTCTGTTCCACCGTGTCAACATGGAGCACGCGGCGGCCGAAATCGCCAGCATGGTTCAGGCCGCCCTGTTGTCCCTGCTGCTGGCGGTGGCCCTGCTGGCGGTGACAGGGCCGGACGCCGCCGTGCTGGGCGTCCACCCGGCCTCTGTGGTGTTGGTGGCGGTTTATATCCTGGGGACCCGCACCACGGCCCAGGTGCGCAAATCGCCCATGTGGCATCCCAAGCAAACCCGGGAGACGCGCACCGATACGCCGGACGAAAGCCCCGCGACGCGGGGCGGCATCGCCCCGCTGCTGGCGCAGTTCCTGGGTCTCGCCGTGGTGCTCGGCGGGGCCGGGTGGCTCATCTCCAAGACCGGTGGGCAACTGTCCGACATGCTGGGTGTTTCGGAAACCGCTGTGGGCGTCCTGCTGACGGCGGTGACGACGTCGCTGCCGGAACTGATCACGACGCTGGCGGCGGTGCGACGCGGCGCGCTGCAACTGGCGCTTGGCGGCATCATTGGCGGCAACACCTTCGACGTGCTGTTCCTGTCCGCCTCCGACGTGGCGTATCGCGAGGGCTCGCTGTATCACGCCGTGGGCCTTGCCGATCTGTTCTGGCTGGTGATCGGCCTGGCGATGACCGCTGTCCTCCTGCTCGGTCTCGTCGTGCGCGAGCGCAAGGGCATCGCCGGCATCGGCTTCGAGAGCGTCGGCATTCTGGCACTGTACGCCCTGGGGATTGGCGTTCAGATGGTCCGGTAAGGGCGCATGAAAAGCGGGAGCCGCCGACGCGGCTCCTGCCATTTCCGGTTCGGTGCCGTGCACCGCGATCCGTCTGGTCCGTCAGGACTGCGTGTTGTCCTCCAGGGTGACCACCGTGCTGGCCTCCAGCACCTGGCCTTCCATGAAGTCGCTGTCGATCAGGCCGGAGACGCTGACGCGATCACCGGCGTCGATCTGCTGGTAGCCCTGGTCGTCCAGCGGATTGTAGGGCAGGCTTTCGACCTCGACGGTCACTTCGGTCGGACCGACATCGAGCATGAACTCCTCGCCCGCTTGGTCCACCGAGGTCACGATGCCGCTGGTATGGGTGCGGCTGATGACCACCGGCGGCTCGACGTGCCAGGACATGCCGGATTCCTCGTCCATGCTGCTGGCATAGAACGTCGTATTGAGGTCTTCGACAAAGACCCGGCTGGCCTCGATGGTGTCGGCGCCGAACGTGTTGTCGTCGACGCGGCCGTACACCGTCACCTTGTCGCCGCTGACGATGCCGAAGGCGTCGGCATCGGAGTCCCAATCGTCCATCTCGACGGTGATCACGCCGTCGCCATAGTCCAGGGTAAACGTGGACAGGTCCGAGGAAACCACGGTGCCACCCAGGCTGATCCAGGAGCCGTCGGCCTGGTTATACGGCTGAGCGGCCATGGCGGTGCCGCCGGCCAGGCCCACGGTGCCCATCGCAACAACGATCGCGGTCAGAGTCCTGGTCATGAGGAACCTCCGTTTTCGTGGTTGCCACTATCGGGGGTGCCAGTTTGGTTCCTGGTCTTCGGCGGACCCACGCGGCGCCGGTGCGCCGCGCCGTCCTGTGCGGGGAACGCATGGCGGCGGATCGGGTTCCCGGCGCTGACGAATTATACCAAGCGACGGAAATCGTGACACGTTTCCCGGACCGTCGGCACGCCACCTTGGGAGATCCCTCGCGTCCTGACGGACGCTTCGGGATGACGGATAAGTTTATAAAAAACAAAAACATACGTCATCCCGAGCGAGCGACAGCGAGCCGAGGGATCTCCCGCCTCGGCACCGCACCCGGCGAATGGCGACGAGTCATGACTTCGGTCGGCTGGTATTAATGGTAACGGGAGGGATCATGCCGCCCGACGAAAAGGTTCCCCTTTTCGGCGGCCGGAATTCTCTACACGCTGCGCTGCGCGCGGGAAACCGCAAACCGGGCCGCGTCCGCTCTGGCCGAGGTCGCGCCTGTTTGATTGTGCGCGACGCCGGAACTCGCGAAGATTGGGGCTGGTCTCCGGCCCCTCTGGTGCGATCGGTTTCATGACACGGTTCCGGCCCCAACAGCCTCCCCGCGCCGTCGCCGCGCCTTGGACCGCCCCGGGGACCGGCGCGCTCGACGGACGCGCGACGGCCCGCTGGCTGGTGGCGACGCTGGAGGCCGAACGCACGCGCTGGCCGCTGTGGCTGCCGGTGGCGCTGGCCCTGGGCATCGCCGCCTACTTCGCCTTGCCCCAGGAGCCGCCGCGCCTGGCGGGGGCGGGTTTGGCCGGAGCGTGCCTGCTGCTGGTGCTGGTGGCGCGGCGCGCCGCCTGGGTTACGGCCCTGCTGATGGCCCTGGTGGCCGGCACGGTGGGCTTCGTCGTCGCCCAGGAACGCGCCCACGCTGTGGCGGCGCCGGTGCTGACAGAACGACTCGGGCCGATCGAGACCGCCGGCCGCGTCGTACTGGTCGAGGCGCGCCCCAGGGGCCACCGCGTCACCCTGGCGGACGTGACCCTGCGCGGCCGGCCGCCCGCGCAAACCCCGGCCCGGGTGCGCGTCACACAGATGCGCGGCCCGCCGCCGGTGCCGGGGGCGTGGGTTTCGACACGCGCCATTCTCTCGCCGCCGCCGCGTCCGGCGGCGCCGGGCGCCTATCAGTTCCCGCGCCGGGCGTGGTTCGAGCGCCTGGGCGCGGTCGGATTCGCCGTCGGTGACTGGGCGCCGCGCGACCTGGTGCCGGCCCCAACCCTGGGCCAGCGGCTGGCGGCGGTGCGCGAGCGCGTGCGTTTGGCCGTGGCCGAGCGGATGCGCGCCGGGCTGCCGGGCGAGACCGGCGCCCTGGCCGCCGCGCTGTCGACGGGCGACCGGGGCGGCGTGCCCGAGCCGGTGCTGGAGGCGTTCCGGGTCTCCGGGCTGGCGCACCTGTTGGCCATCTCCGGCCTGCACATGTCGATGATCGCCGCCCTGATGTTTGCCGGCGCGCGAGGCCTGTTGGCGGCGGTGCCGGCCCTGGCCGCGCGCTGGGACCTGAAGAAGCCCTGCGCCGTGCTGGCGCTGGCGGGGACGGCCGTCTACCTGATGCTGGCCGGGGCCACGGTGCCGACGCAACGGGCATTTCTGATGACCGGGCTTGTGTTGGTGGCGGTGCTGGTCAGCCGGGTGGCCATCTCACCCCGGCTGGTGGCCTGGGCGGCGGTGGCGGTGCTGCTGACACAGCCGCAGGCGCTGCTGGGGCCGTCGTTTCAAATGTCGTTCGCCGCCGTGCTGGCGCTGGTCGCCACCTGGGAACTGGCCGCGCCTCGACTCGCCACCCGGCGCGGCCGCGACGGCCCGTGGCCGGGGCGGATGGCGCGGACGGTGGCGCTCTACCTGGGCGGCGTGCTGCTGACCAGTCTGGTGGCGGGGATGGCGACCATGCCGTTCGCCGCCTTCCACTTCAACCGCGTGGCCGCCTTCGGGCTGGCGGCGAACATGCTGGCCGTGCCCTTGATGGGATTGTGGGTCATGCCCTGGCTGCTGGTGTGCCTGATCCTGCTGCCGCTGGGGCTGGAGGGACTGGCGCTGGCGCCGCTCGGCTGGGGCCTGGCCGCCGTCACCGCCGTCGCCGAGACGGTTGCCGGCTGGCCCGGGGCGAGTCGGCTGATCCCGGCGGTGCCCGTCTGGGGACTGGCGGCGGTGGCGCTGGGCGGGGTCTGGTTGTGCCTGTGGCGGCGGCCGTGGCGCCTGTTGGGCGTGGCCGGCATCGTCGCCGGACTGGCCAGCCCGTGGACCCAGCCGCTGCCTGACCTGATCGTCAACGAGGACGGCGGGTTGTTGGCCGCGCGGGCGGGGGACGGCGGCCTGATCCTTTCGCCGGGGCGAGCGGACGGCTTCGCTCGGGAGGTCTGGGCGGCCCGCTTTGGCGGAGCCGGCGGCGAGTCGTGGCCGGCGCCCGGTGCCGCGACGGCGGACGACCGCCTGCGCTGCGATCCCCGGGGGTGCCTGCTGGCGCGGGGCGGTGTGGTGGTGGCGCTGGCCTGGCACCGCGCCGCCCTGGCCGAGGACTGTGCGCGGGCGGACGTTGTGATTACGCCCTTGCCGGCGCCGGACGGATGCGACGGACCCCGGCGGGTCATCGACCGCGCGGCGCTGGCGCGCGACGGCGCCCACGCGCTGTGGCTGGCCGACGGCCGGGCTCGGATCGAAACGGTGGCGGCGGGAGAGGGGCGTCGGCTGTGGTCCGGCGCGGCCGAGGAGCAGGACCGCCGGTGATGCCAGCGTGGCGCGTGGCCAGCGGAACCCATTTCCGTTCGGCCTGCCAGCGGCGGCGCAGTCTCGCCTCCCAGACGCACGACACCGCCCGGCGAAGCTCCACGCTTCCGGACGGTATCGTCGAGTCTGACTCTGCGATCTATCGACCCGCGAACCGGGCGTGGCGGGGTCAGCCTCCCCGCCCGCCGGTTCGGATCGGATCAACCCATCCAGGCGGTGGCGTAACGCTCGCTGCCGAACAGGATGGCAAGATGCAGGACAATGCCGAGAATGGACAGGCCGACGAAGGTCACGGCGATGCCTTCGATCGGGCGCACGATCTGCCAGAAGCGCCAGTCTTCATTGAAGAAATTCGGCACCTCGACCTTCTCATCCTTTTTCAGGCAATTCGGAAGCATGTGTATTCTCCGGGATCCGGTGTGATCGTCTTAACGACGGATGCGATGGAGCGGTTGGCTCGGCGAGACAGGCGGGATCAGCCGCCGGTCGGGCCGGGGTACCACGGCATCCAGGACCACAGGATGAAGTGCGCGATCAGGCAGATCGCGAAGAAGATCTGACCGCCACGCTGGAACATGGCGTGGAAGGCCTTCGCCTCCTCATCGGTCAGGCCGGTCCGGTTCAGTTTCTGGTGGCTCACGGCAGGAGCAGGTTGTTCAGCCATTACACTCATCCCCTCAGCAAGGATTGATCCTCAATCCGACCAGGATTGTCCTGAACCACGGCCCCGCGCCACGGAGCCATGGTTGCGCCACACGGGCATCCCGTCCACTGTCGTCGGCCAGCCTTTGCCCGGCCGTGGCCAAGAGCCCACGGACCGAAGCCGACGCGCCCGGAATGCCCGCTGCATCCCCACACTCTGTTGATCGTTTTCGCCCATCGGCGGCGGAGTGTCAACATTGGTTTTCGTTGCGCTTGTCATTCTGGATTGACACCGACCCCGCAGCCGAGGCGCGCCGCCAGGACCGGGCATCGCGGGCGCGCCGTCGCGGCGCATGGCGCAACCCATGGGAGCATAACGGGCCGCGCAAATCTCCACGCGACCGGAAAGCCCCTCGCCGAGTCGTCCGCGCCCCCGATGCGCTGGCCGGCGTGGATTAACAATTCTTCATGTGCCGGACGGCCCGACGTTAGGGGCACCCGCCCATTCTCAAGGGGTCGCGGGTCATCGGCTTTTCCACGGTGGTTCGGTGCCTCCTCCGACACGGACCCACCGGGCGCCTTCAGCTGGCACCCATGCAGCGATCACCGGTTTTTCGTCACCACGTTCCTCCCGCCTTCCGCCACCTCCATGACCGATCACACAGCCGGCGGCGCGCGCCACTCGCGCCGCCGGTTCGAGTCTGGGGTTGTGCTTCTCTGGGCCTGTGCCTCACGTCTCCGCCAGCATGGTCTTCACGGTTTCGGCCAACAGCTTGAGGCTGAACGGCTTCGGCAGGAAGGCGATGTGCGGCTGCTCCAGGATGTCGCCGCGCGCGGCGTCCTCCGAATAGCCCGAGATGATGATCACCCGCAGGTCGGGGCGCCGCTCACGGGCGCGGCGCGCCAGAGTGGCGCCATCGATCCCGGGCATGACCATATCCGTGATGAGCAGGGACAGCGGCTGCGGGTCGTTCAGCATGTCCAGCGCCTGTTCCCCGGCGTGGGCCTCCAGCACCGTATAGCCCTTGTTGCGCAAGGCGCGGGCGGCGAAGGTGCGCACCGGGTCCTCGTCCTCGACCAACAGAATCGTACCGGCACCCGAGAGGTCCTCCACCTCACCGCCGGCGGCTCGCGGTGGTTCGTCCTCCTCCGATGAGCGATCCGGCGGCTCCGGCCTGGGCGGCGGCGGGGCTATCGCCGGACGCGTATCCTCGGCCGACCAGCGCGGCAGGTGGATGGTGAAGCTCGTGCCGCGTCCCGGGTTCGACTCCACATCGATGAAGCCCCCGGTCTGGCGCAGGATGCCGTACACGGTGGACAGACCCAGGCCGGTGCCGGCGGCCGCCCCGCCCTTGGTGGTGAAGAACGGTTCGAAGATGCGGGCCAGGTTCTCGTCCTCGATGCCCTTGCCTGTGTCGCGCACCTCGATAACCACGTACTCGCCGGCCGGCATGGTCTCGACCCCCCGGTCGACCGGCTTGTCCAGCACGCCGCGCCGGGTGGCTATGGTCAGGGCACCGCCGTCCGGCATGGCGTCGCGCGCATTGACCGCCAGGTTGATGATCACCTGGTCGAACTGGCCGGGGTCGGCGCGCACGAAATCCACATCGCGGCCGTGCAGCAGGCGGAACTGGATGGTCTCGCCCAGCAGGCGGCGCAGCAGGTGCGACAGTTCCGACAGGGCGGCGCCGACGTCGAGCCGGCGCGGCTGCAAGGGCTGGCGGCGCGAGAACGCCAGCAACTGGCGCACCAGGTTGGCGGCCCGGTTGGCATTCTGGCGGATCTGCATGATGTCGGCGAACGAGGGATCGCCGGTACCGTGCCGCTGCAGCAAAAGGTCGCTGTAGCCGATCATGGCGGTCAGAAGGTTGTTGAAGTCGTGCGCCACGCCGCCCGCGAGCTGCCCCATGGCCTGCATTTTCTGCGCCTGAGCGAACTGGCGTTCCAGGCTGCGCTGCTCGCTGGTGTCGATCAGGTGGGCAATGACGCCTTCCACGACGGGACCGTTGCCCAGGCCTGCCCTGCCCTGGGGGCCACCGCCGCCCTTGCCGCCCATGGGACCAAGGAACATGGAGGCGGTCACGGGACCGAATTCGCCGTCGCGATCGGCCGCATCGGGCGGGGCCAGGCTGATATCGATCTGCCGGCCTCGGCTGGACGCGCCGCGCAACACCTGATCGACCGCCGTGCCAACCCGCGCCCGGTCCGACGGCGCCGCCAGGGCCTCCAGCGACTGGTCGAGCAACTGGTCGCGGGCTTGGCCCAGCATCACCTCCAGCGCCCGGTTGCAGTCGGTCAGGCGGCCGTCGGGATCGGTCAGGGCGATGCCCACCGGCGCGCCGTCGAACAGCCAGCGGAACATGCGGTCCCAGCGCCAGGGGCCGATTCCGTCCTGGCCGGTGGCGGCCGGCGGCGCCTCGATGGCGTCGCGCATCACCACCGTCCGGGTGAGCAGTTCCCCCGCGTCGTCGTGCGACACCTGGCTGACCAGGGCCGAGAAGCGCCGGCCGGTGGCGGAGACGAAGCGCACCTCGCCGCGCCAGTCGCCGTCCTGCAGCGGCGGCACGCCGCCTTCAACGAGATCCGCGAGCGGCGCGGCGCGCAGGGACTCCGGCGTCCGGTCCAGCCATCGAGCCATGCGCTGGTTGACGAACCGCAGGCGGCCGTCGGTGTCGGCCGAATACAGCCCCACCGGCAGGTAGTACAGAAAGTCCGACAGGCTCTCCCGCTCGCGCGTCAGCACCTCGTCGATGGCGCGCCGGGCGGTGACGTCGCGGGCCTGCCACAGGCGCGGCCAGCGGCTGGCGGCGTCCGAGCCGGCGCCCGCGTCCCCAGGGGGCGCCACGATTCGCAGCGAGACGTCCCACCACTCGGGTTCCTGCAGGGCGGGATTCGGCGGACCGGCCGGGTCCTCCTCCCGGTCGGGCCGAAGGGCCAGGGTGAGGCGCTCAACGTACCCCGCCGCGCCCGCGGCGGCGAGGCGGTCGAGCCGGCTCGCGCCGTCCTCCAGGCCGACGAACCCGCGCGGATCGTACAAGCGGGCGCGCAGGTCGGCGGGCGGATCGAGCGTCGGCCACAGGGCGCGGGCGGCGGCGTTGGCCAACAGAACCGAACCGTCGCAATCGAGTACCAGGCGCGCCTCGGCCTCCGCCTCCAGCATGTCGCTCAGCACGCCGACGATCGCGGCCTCGCGGTTGTGCCGGGCCAGCGCCTGCAGCACGCCGGCCGCCGACAGCCCGAGCAGGGTGATACCGATACCGGCCAGGCCCGGCGCCACCACGGGCGCCAGGGTGGGGTAGACGGCCCAGACCGCCGGATGCCCGGCCACCACGGCGGCCACCACAAGCAGGCCGCCAGCCACCAGGCCCCAGACGGACCAAGCCTCAATGAAACGCGGTTTTGCGGAGACGCATGACATACCCGATCACCTCAGCCACCGCCTGATAATGCTCGGGTGGGATTTCCTGGTCCAGGTCCACGGTGGCATAAAGCGCGCGCGCCAGCGGCGGATTCTCCACCAGGGGGACCTCGTGCTCTTCCGCCACGTCGCGAATCCGCAAGGCCAGGTGGTCTTGTCCCTTGGCCACCAGGCGTGGCGCGGCCATGGTCTCCATGTCGTATTTCAGGGCGACGGCGTAGTGGGTCGGGTTGGTGACCACCACATCGGCCTCCGGAACCGCCTGCATCATGCGCTGGCGCGCCCGCTCGGCCCGCAGGCTGCGGATACGGGCCTTGACCTGGGGGTCGCCCTCGGTGGTCTTGTGCTCGTCCTTGACCTCCTGCTTGGTCATGCGCAGGTCTTCGGTGTGCTTGTAGCGTGTGTAGACTAGGTCGATCAGGGCCACCACGACCATGAACAGCAGCACGCCGATCAACAGCGCGATCAGCGCCTCGTGCAGGTCGTTCAGGCTGGCCAGGATGTCCTGATCGACGAACCGCTGGGGCGACGTGATGACGGGCCGCAGCACCACGTAGGCGAGGGCGGCCACCACCCCCAGCTTGAACAGCCCCTTGACCGTTTCCAGCAACTGCTTGATCGAGAAGATGCGCTTGAAGCCCTTCAGCGGCGAGATCTTGTCCAGTTTCGGCGTCAATGGCTTGGTCGTGATCAGCAGCCCCACCTGGCCGACCTGGGCCACCAGGCCCATGACCAGAAAGATCGCCATCGGCAAGGCCACGTAGGGCAGGATTGCCATGACCGATTCGGCCAAGCCAACGCCCATGCCGCCGTGCTCCAGCGGAAACAGGTGGGCCTTGCCCAGGAACCCCGCCAGACGCACGGTGATCCCCTCGGCGGCCCAGGGCAACAGCGCCATGACGAACAGGGTCGCGCCCAGCAGGACCGCGAAGCTGCCGATTTCGCGGGAGTTGGCGACGTTGCCCTCCTTGCGGGCCTCGTTCCTGCGTTTCGGCGTCGGGTCTTCTGTTTTCGATGCCTTGTCGTCGTCCTCGGCCACCGCCGTCCCCTTTTCGCTTAAAAACTGATGAAGGAGTTCAAGCCTTCCTCGAAATACGACAGGTAGACCAGCATGACCGCCGGCAACGTCAGGAACAGCAGGCCCAAGCCCAACATGATGATCAACGGCAGGCCGACGAAGAACACGTTCATCTGCGGCATCAGGCGGGCCATGATGCCCATCGAGACGTAGTAGACGATCGAAAACAGCACCATGGGCGCCGCCAGCTGCCAGCCGACGCGGAACGACCGCACCAGGACGTCGGTGCTGTAGGACACGAAATCGCCCAGGGGCGGCAGGACGCCGGGCGGAAACAGGGCGTAACTGTCGACCAGTGCCCGAATGATGAGGTGGTGCAGGTTCAGCGCGAACATCAGCACCAGCCCCACCATCATCAGGAACGTGAGGACCAGGGCGCCATGCTGCGCCGACGTGGGGTCGAACGCCTGCGCGTTCATCAGGCCGCCGGCGAAGCCGATCGCCGTGCCTCCCAGGTGCAGGGCCGCCTGCAGCAGGTGCACCACCAGCGCCAGGAAGGTGCCGATCAGCACCTCCCCGACAAGCAGCATGACCAGCGCGGTGCCGCTGTCCGGCTCCGGCGGCAGCATGGGCCCCACCAGGGGCGTGATGACCAGGGCGAACGGAAAGGCAAAGGCCAGGCGCAC
Organism: uncultured Rhodospira sp.; assembly: GCF_937138205.1. GTDB lineage: Bacteria > Pseudomonadota > Alphaproteobacteria > Rhodospirillales > Rhodospirillaceae > Rhodospira. The sequence continues at coordinate 15,220 of NZ_CAKZOT010000098.1, forward strand.
GCGCGGTGTCACGTACGCGGCCCCGAACCCCGGCAGCAGCATGAACGCAAAGCCCAGCCGGGTGAAGATCAGCATGACGTGGAACAGGGGCGTCGCGAACAGATCCTCGGCCATGATCGCGCCCTCTTCGCTACGCCAGGCTGATCACGATGTCCATCAGCCGCTCGGTCAGTTCGGTCAATTGGCGAATCATGAACGGCAACAGGACCAACGTCGCCAGGAAGACGATGATGATCTTCGGCACGAAGACGAGCGTCATTTCCTGGATCTGGGTCAGTGTCTGGAACAGCGAAATAATCAGACCCACCGTCAGCCCGGCCAGCAGCACCGGCGACACGATCAGCACCATGGTCAGGATGCCGTCGCGGGCGACGTCAATGATCTGGGTCTCCTCCATAATGGGCTTTCCTGGGGGACCGAATGCAAAGGTGACAGGTGGCGGTTGACGGCCAGCGTCGCGTCCCGAACTAAAGCGGCATCCGCATGATGGTGTCGTAGGCGCTCACAACCTTGTCGCGGATGGCGACCATCGTCTGCAGCGTCAACTCGGCGCTGTTGACCGCCAACACGACGTCGCGGGCATCCGCCTGCCCGGCGATGCCCTGCATACTCATGCGCTCCCCGTGTTCCATGGTCTGGACCGAGGTGTGCATCGCCTGCCGGACCATGCCGGCGAAACTGGAGGTGTCGCCGGCCGGGTTGGCCGCCGCGGCGCCGACCTCGTGCGGAACAATGTCCCCCGCCTGACGGGCGGACGCCTTGTAGGCGGCGATGGCGCTGGGAAAACTGATGTCGGGCATTCCGTGCTGTCCTGTTCAGATCGTCGCGCCCGCCGTCAACGCAGCAGTTCAAGGGTTCGTTGCGACATCTCGCGGGCCACCGAAATTGTGCTCATGTTGGCCTCGTAGGAGCGCTGGGCCTCCTGCATGTCCATGATCTCGATGAGCGGATTGACGTTGGGTTTCATCACATAGCCGTCGGCGTCGGCGGCCGGGTGGCTGGGGTCCAGGTCCTTGGGGAACGGCGTCATGTCTTCCTTGACCCGCCGCACCCGCACGCTCTCGGCGCCCAGTTCCCGGTCCAAAGCGCTTTCGAAGGTGATCAGCTTGCGCCGGTACGGCTGCTCCCCCGGGCGCTGACCGACGGATTCGGCATTGGCGAGGTTCTGGGCGACGACCCGCAGGCGTTCCGCCTGGACCTTCATGCCCGCGACCGCGATGCGCTGCGATTTGCTCAGTTCGTCCATGGATCACAGGTCTCCGATCCGTGCCGCGCCAGCGCTGGCGCCGCCGAAGCTCATGCTCAGCGGTTCGGCTTGATGGCGGTCTTCAGCATGGCCATGTTTCGCTCGAACAGGCTGGCGGCCATCATGTACCTGCCCTTGGTCTCGCCGACCTTCTGCATCTGTTCTTCCAGGACGACCGTGTTCTCGTCCAGGGTGGTTTCGAACGAGCGCGTCTGCGCCCGCACGCGGTAGGGATCCGGTTCCGGCAGCGTGCCCGGCTGGTGGGCCGGATTGGTCCGCGCCACCGGCACGGCGGCCGGGTTCCCCGCGCCGCCTTCGTTCAGGATGCGGCGGAAATCGGGCTCGCGGACGTCGCGCGTGCGGTACTCTGGGGTGTTGATGTTGCTGACGTTCTGGGCCAGCACGCGGTGGCGCTGAACCGCCCACTGCATCCGGGCATGAACCATCTTGAACAGCGGCAGGTTTGTCAGGTCCATGGTGTGCGGGTCCCATACGACGTGGCGCCGACGGCGGCCGAACATGATGCCCTCACTGTCCCGTGTTGGCTTTAACATTCGGTAAAATGGGGAGCGGATGACGCGCTTAACCGTTTCTTCAACGAGCGCCGCGAGGATATCCAGGCGCCCAAGCGACGCGGGAGCCCCGCCATGTCCGACCGCCCCGGTCCCGAATCGGGCTCCGAAGCCCGCGCCGTCGCGGTCGCCCTCGGCTACGATCCGGACAGCGGCCGCGCCCCGGTGGTGCTGGCCAAGGGCCACGGGACGATCGCCGAACAGATTCTCAATCTTGCGTTTGCCCACGGCGTTCGTGTGCGCGAGGATGCCGATCTCGCCGAACTGCTGGCGGCGGTGGACATCGACACGGAGATTCCGGTTGAAGCGATGCTCGCCGTCGCCGAGATCCTGACCTATCTCTACCGGACCAACGCCAGACTCGGCGAGAGCCCGGGCATGGCGGCCCGAGGCCCAACAGGCGCCGGACCGTGGAGTGACCCGGTCGACGACGGGCGGGGGGACGAGACTCAGGACGGGGGGCACAGGCGGAGACCATGAGCGAGCCGGATGCATATCACGAGAGAGCGACCCTCGCCACATCGCAGGACATCGCCCATGCGCTGACCCAGGTGCTCAGTCTGATCGCCACCGCCGAGCGCCTGTCGCGCGAGCATCAGCTGGTCAACCTCAGCAGCCTGGACCGGCGGGTGGGCGCGCTGTGCGCGGCCATCGCCGCGCTGCCCGGCGACGAGGCGCGCCGGTTTGCACCCGGCCTGACGACCCTGGTGCAGGGCCTGGACCGGCTGGAGGTCGCCACGCGCGACGCGCACCAGGCCCTTAACGCGCAACAGAAAACAGCGGGAAGCGGCCAGATCACCGGGCTGTCGGAGTCGACGCGGGCCAACGCGGCCTATGCCCGGGCGCTGTCTGTCGAACCGCCGCCGATGGCGGAGCCGGTGCGCTCCGGCTCGGAGCGACGCCGCGTGGAACGGCGCCAGCGCGACCGGCGAACCGGCGAGGACCGGCGCCAGGGCCAGCGCCGTGACGACGAGTGACCGCGCCCGCGGGGTGAGGGGGTTTTCGGGCGGGCGCGGCGGCCAGGGCAATCGGGTGAACGAAGCCTGTGTGAGCGACAATCCGCATGAGCAGTTTCTTCGCGAGCAGAGCACGCAACCTGTCATTGCGAGGAGCGCAGCGACGAAGCAATCCAGGGCGAATACGAGCGATTTCCGCTCTGGATTGCTTCGCCGGCGTCCAAGAAACGCCGGCTCGCAATGACGGGTTTCGTGCAGGCCGCTGACCCCGGGGACCGTCTCAGCGATGGAACCCCTTCACCCGATTCCCCTGGCGCGGCGGCTGATTCGCGTTGACGCGGTGGGCCGCGCTCGGTAGGGTGCGCGCTCCTCGGTTCAGGCGGCGTGCCCGAACCGACCTTTTCGTTTTTGATGATCACCGGGGATAGTGCGATGCGTGTGCGTAACTCGCTGAAGTCGGCCAAGGTCCGCGACAAGAACTGCCGCGTCGTGCGCCGCAAGGGCCGGGTCTACGTCATCAACAAGACCAACCCGCGCTACAAGGCCCGCCAGGGCTGACGGCCCGCGAGTTGGCGCGTGTGACGGGCGGGGGCCGGAAACGGCCCCCTTTCTCATCCCGCCTTGAACTCTCATCCCGTCTTGAACACCGACTCGGCCGCCGCGCGGGCGCCGCCCTTGGCCTCGATCATGGCACGGGCGCGGGCGATCTCCGCCTCAAGCTGACGGATGTAGTGCTCCAGGTCGGCCACCGCCATGACCTCCATGTTGGGCGGGGCGGCCAGGGTCGGGCGGGGTTCCAGGTCGTCGCTATCGATGGGCATGGCGCGTCGGTCCGGGGTGCTGTGGAAAACTCTATTCTGCCAGTTTAACAGGCCGCGCCCGCTCGAACAAAGATCGGGGCGGCGTATCCCGCCGCCCCGTGTCGGCACCCGTCCGCAGGTCCGGAGTTCCCACTGCCGCGCGTCAATGCAGCCGCGCGCCCGGGTCCTCGGCCAGGGTCTGGCCGGACGTGCCCACCGGCCCCGCCATCAAACGGGGATCAATCCTCAGGATCACGGCTTTCCCCGAGTCGCCATCGCCCTTTCGCTCGGCGGTTTGGGCGGCCGAGGGCGGGGCCACGCCGTGCGACGCCAGGGCGTCGAACCCGCGCAGCGCGGTGCGGTATTCGGCGGCCTCTTTGGAGTCGCCGCAGGCATCGGCATGATGGACGCACCGCTCCAGCGTGTCATGAACTGTTGCCACGCCATGCGGCTGGGCCAGCGTCATCTCGGTCCACGCGCTCGCCAGGATCGGCGACATGGAGAATTCCCGCGCGATCACCTGAACATGCGGCGCATCGCGCGCGACGAGGGTTCGATCCACCAACATCGTTCACCTCCCGGAGGGACGGCTCCTTTGGCTGAAGCTCCCTCCCATCGTTGTCCTATATCATTGGACAGATATAGTCTGGCGCAATACCCTACGAAAGTCAAGGGTTATGGGAGATCGGGACCGGCCGTAAGCCTGAACGCCGCGATGCCACCGCCCTCATCCAGGCCGGCCACGACACCAATGGCCACCTCGACCCACACGGCGATAGGGGGACACGGGCGCCGTTCGATGGACAGGAGGCCGCGCGCGTCGTCCACCGTGATGTCGATATCGGCATCGACCGAGGCGAGGCCGTTTTCGTCGAAGTCGGCGTCCAGCCGGATCGCGCCTTTCGTTGACGTCTCAATGGGATCAAGGCTTTGGCGGTGCCAGCCCGTGGGCGCGCGCCGGATGTCGAAGCCGGATAGGAGCCGGTTGGAGTCGCCCGACAGCATGAGGTCCCCCAGCGCAAGCCGGTACATTGGTTGCGGGATGCCGACAGCGGTTTCGACGCGAGAGACGAGGGGGGGTGTCCGGGGTATGACGGCGTCGGGCACGGCAAAGCGTACGTCCAAGGTCAGGCTTTCGGCGTCCCAGAGAATGTCCGCGACGGAGAGCGTCTGGGTCTCGATTACGGTGTCGGGCAACATGTTGGATCGTCCTCGCAAGTCACTCACTTGTACACGAAATGTAGAACGGTGCGATCAGTCTGCCGCAGCAAAACCTCTAGCGTATATGGTTTGCCGTTCCTGAACATCTGAATCGTGTAGAGGAAGGCGTTCTTAGTGCCTTGAGGATCGGCCACTTTTTTACCGTGCTTGACGGCTAACTCAAGGATGTGAATCGGGACATGTCGGCCCGGTGTGGCCATGCGAGCGGCAGTTGTGGCAGTGAATTTCAATGACGTCGGCAGGATCCTGGAAAACACCTTGCGCATCGCCTGCAGCGCGCTTGGTGGTACTGATTTGGCGGCGACGGTTTTCACGACACCCGCGCCCATGACCCGGGCTCCCAGGCGTGGTGCGGCCTTGGTCAATAAGAGGCGGCTCACTCCGCCAAGAATAAATATTAGGTCAATCGGATCGATGAGGGGCTTTTCCAGGCCTTTTTCCATTCGACCAACTTGACGCCCAAAAACATCGAAGTAGTAAATCCAGCCATCATTTTCTGCTTTCTGGTATCCTATGACTGCGTTAAGATCTCCATCAAAGATAGGCGTGGCGCCCGGAACAACGTTTTGCTTGACTTCAAAGATCGTGTTTGGCTCGGGTGATTTTCTTGCCCCCAAAGGCTGCCCCGACTCGGCTCCGTTCGTGGTGGCGGCATCGCTCATCGAAACCCCTCCAAGTTAATCACCAAGAAAGAGCAAGGATGATCCTCAGTCTCTGTGGCAAGAAAAAGACGCCGCAACCAGTGGCGGCTTAGGCTGAGGGGGCGATTGCTTGTCGCCGGGCCCGGGCGGCGGGTACGGTCGGCATCCGACGGCCAAGCCACGCACCATGACGTGATCAAATATGGCGATCGCCTCCTGATGCGATCCGCACCAACGCAGAGCAACCTGGAGAACCCGCCCCATGACCGACCCCGAGTCTTCGCCCCTCCCCGCCACCATGCCCTGCGTCGAGATCAGCACACCCGGCGGCCCCGAGGTGCTGGTCCCCGCCGAGCGACCCGTGCCGCAGCCGGCCGAGGGCGAGGTGCTGATCAAGGTGCACGCCGCCGGCGTCAACCGGCCGGACGTGATCCAGCGCCTGGGGCACTACCCGGCGCCGAAGGGCGCCTCCGACCTGCCGGGGCTGGAGGTGGCCGGCGAGATCGTCGCCCTGGGCGGCGGCGACACGGGCGGGCTGGCGGTCGGCGATCGCGTCTGTGCCCTGCTGGCCGGCGGCGGCTATGCCGTGTATGTCGCCGCCCCCGCGCCGCAGGTGCTGCCCCTCCCCGACGGCTTCGACATGGTCAAGGCAGCGGCCGTTCCGGAGACCGTCTTCACCGTCTGGCACAACGTGTTCGAGCGCGCTGGCCTGCGCCCGGGCGAGCGGTTCCTGGTGCATGGCGGCTCCAGCGGCATCGGCACCACGGCCATCCAGCTCGCCAAGGCGTTCGGCGCCACCGTCTTCACCACCGCCGGCAGCGACGAGAAATGCGCCGCCTGCCGCGACCTGGGCGCCGACCTGGCCATCAACTACACCACCGAGGACTACGTCGAGGCCATCAAGAGCGCCACCGACCGCAAGGGGGTGGACGTCATCCTCGACATCGTCGGTGGCGACTACCTGCCGCGCAATATCTCGATCATGGCGCCTGAGGGCCGCCACGTCTCCATCGCCTTCCTGGCCCGCTCGACGGTGGAGATGAACTTCATGCCGGTGATGCTGAAACGCCTGACCCTGACCGGCTCGACCCTGCGGCCGCAGCCGGTGGAGGCCAAGGGCCGCATCGCCCGCGCCGTGCACGAGCACGTCTGGCCGTTGCTGGCGGCCGGTACGGTGCGGCCGGTGATCCACACGACTCTGCCGCTGGCCCAGGCGGCCCAGGCGCACGCGCTGATGGAGTCGAGTGCCCATATCGGCAAGATTGTCTTGACCGTCGACAGCCTACCCGCCACATAGGGGCTACCCGCTCCGCGCGGGCCGGCCCGCTGGGGCCGAGCCCCGGAGCCTGGACGCTCACGCTCTCCACGATGCCGAGGATGAGGGTCCACCGGGTCCAACCGGATCCGGCGGGCCGATCGCGTGTTTTTTTGTGCGTTTGATATGTTGTTTGACCCTTGGAGGACCGCCCGATGGCTCTGCCGCTGATGCCCAAGGCCACCGCCGTGTGGCTGGTGGAGAACACCGCGCTGACGTTCGAGCAGATCGCGGATTTCTGCGGGATGCACGAACTGGAGATCCAGGCCATCGCCGACGGTGAGGTGGCCATCGGCATCACCGGGCTCGATCCTCTGGCCAACGGCCAGCTCACCCAGGCGGAACTGGACCGCTGCCAGTCCGATCCGGATGCGCGTCTTAAGCTGCAGAAGGGCGAGAACCCGATCCCCCAGGGCCGGCAGAAGGGCGCGCGCTACACCCCCGTCTCGAAGCGTCACGACCGCCCGGACGGCATCGCCTGGCTGCTGAAGAACCACCCGGAACTGTCCGACGCTCAGATCGGCAAGCTGCTGGGGACCACCAAGCCGACCATCCAGGCAATCCGCGACCGCTCGCACTGGAACGCGCCCAACATCAAGGCGCGCAACCCCGTGATTCTCGGCCTGTGCACCGAGGCCGATCTGGAAAAGGCGATCATCATCGCCCGCAGCCGCGCCGGTCACGCCCGCCAGCCGGAGCCACAGGTCGCGTTCGATCACGACGAGCACAAGGACGACGATCCGCTGGCCCCCGTGGTGCCCGACGAGGATCAGGAGGGGTGATGCCGGCCGGCATTCGAAATGACCGGTTCATCCCGCGATATCGGTCGCAACCGTGTTTTGGTGGAGGCGGGCAGACGTCGTGGGACTGATCGGGTCGGAGGGGAACCGCGAGGTCCCCTTCGACCCGATTGCTCATCCGCGGCTGGTGTTACTCCGCCGCCGCCTCCGCCGTTTCCAGGGCCTCTTGCGCCTCCATCCAGACCGCCTCGGCGGCTTCGATCTTTTTCGACACGGCGCCCAGGTCCTTCTGAAGGGCCGTCAGGCGATCGGCCGGGCCGTCGTAGAGCTTCGGGTCGGCCAGCTTTTCCTCGATCCGCGCCTTTTCCGCCGTCAGGCGTTCCAGGTCCTTTTCCGCCGCCTGGATGGCCTTGCGCAGGGGCGCGTTGCGCTGGCGCAGTTCGGCGGCGGCGCGGCGGTCGTCCTTGCGGTCGCGTGCGGTCGCCCCCTTCGGGGGTTCGCTGTCGGCCCTGGCCTCGCGGCGTTCCTCGCGCGCGCGGTCCAGCAGCAGGCGGCGATAGTCCCCCATGTCGCCATCGAACGGCGCCACCGTGCCGCCGTCCACCAGCCAAAGCCGGTCGGCGGCCAACTCCACCAGGTGCGGGTCGTGGGTGATGAGCACCACCGCCCCCGAGAACGCGTTCAGCGCCGCCACCAGGGCCTCGCGGGTGTCGATGTCCAGGTGGTTGGTGGGCTCGTCGAGGATCATCAGGTGCGGCGCCTCGCGGCTCATCAGGGCGATGAGCAGCCGCGCTTTCTCTCCCCCGGACAGGTTGCCGACCACCGTGTCGACATGCCGCGCGGTGAAGTCGAACCGGCCCAGGTGCGCGCGAAGTTTCGTATCGTTGGCGTCCGGCATGGCCCGGCGCAGGTGCCACAGCGGCGTCTGCCCCGGCACCAGTTCGTCCAACTGGTGCTGGGCGAAGTAGCCCACCGTCAGCTTGTTCGAGGCCTTCAGCGTGCCCGACATCAGCCCCAGCCGCCCGGCCAACACCTTGGCCAGGGTGGACTTGCCGTTGCCGTTGGCGCCCAGCAGGGCGACGCGGTCGTCCATGTCGAGGCGCAAGTTCAGCCGCTTCAGAACCGCCGTGTCGCCATACCCGGCGACGCCGTTGTCGATGGCCACCAGCGGCGGCGCCAGCGGCTGCGGCTCCGGAAAGTCGAAGGAGATGGCGTGATCCTCGACCACCGGGGCCACCATCTCCATCTTTTCCAGCAGCTTGACGCGGCTCTGCGCCTGCCGCGCCTTGGTGGCCTTGGCGCGGAAGCGGTCGATGAAGGCCTGGATCTTCTGCCGCTGCGCCTGTTGTTTCTCGTAGGCGCGGGCCTGGAGGTCCAATTGCTCGCGCCGGGTCTTCTCGAACGTGTCATAGGCGCCGCCGTAGGCGGTCAGCTTGCAGCCGTCCAGGTGCCAGATGCGGTTGACCGCCCGGTTGAGCAACGCGCGGTCGTGGCTGATGATCAGCACCGTCCCGGGGTAGCTCGCCAGATGGCCCTCCAGCCACAGCGTGGCCTCAAGGTCCAGGTGGTTGGTGGGCTCGTCCAGCAGCAGCAGGTCCGGCCGCGCGAACAGCACGGCGGCCAGGGCCACGCGCATCCGCCAGCCGCCCGAGTAGTCGCCCACCGCCCGGCCGTGCGCCTCGGCCGGAAAGCCCAGGCCGGACAGGATGCGCGCCGCGCGCGCCTCGGCGGTGTGGGACTCGATCGCCGTCAGGCGCTCGTGAATCTCGGCGATGCGGTGGCCGTCGGTGGTACGGGTTTCCTCTTCGAGGAGCGCCGCGCGTTCAGTATCGGCGGCCAGCACACAGTCGAGCAGGGGCGTGTCGCCCTCCGGCGCCTCCTGCGCCAGCCGGCCGACGCGGGCGCGCGGATGCACGGTGACCTCGCCCGCGTCCGGCGCCACCTCGCCCAGGATCAGGCGCAACAGCGTCGACTTGCCGGTGCCGTTGCGGCCCACCAGACCGACGCGCGCCCCGGCCGGCAGGCTCACGCTGGCGCCGTCGAACAGCACCCGGCCGGCGATGCGGTATGTGAGGTCCTTGATCTGCAGCATGACGCGCCGGGTGATAGCACGCGGCGAAGGATGGGGACAGGGGGCGTGGCACCAGCATCACCGCCGCGCTACCCTGGTCCCTGTTGCACTGAAGGGGATTACCTCATGCCGAATCTGGACCGCATCGACGATACCGTCCTGGCGCTGCTGCTGCTCGGGCTGCACGACGACGACCGGGCCTGGAAAGGTTTCGACTGGGACGCCATGGACCGCCTGCACGAGAAGGGCTACATCACCAATCCGGTCGGCAAGGCCAAGTCCGTGGCTTTCACGCCCGAGGGGAAAAAGCGCGCGGAAGAGCTGTTCGAAACGCTGTTCGGCGACGGAGAGCCCGGCGCATGACGGAACCGATGCCGGGCGGCGCGCCCACGGAGGCCGCGCCCCCGCCCAGCCTCGACCCCGTCGCCATCGGCTGTAACCTGCTGTTCAGGCTTTTAATGCTGATTCCGGCCGTGGCGATCATGCTGGTCTTGGTAGTCGCGGCGGCGGGCCGGGACAGGGCCACGACAGCCATGCACTTTTTGCCGGGCCGCCTTGCGCCGGACGCGGGATGTGCGTAGGCTGCCCTACTCCTTCAGGCTTGGCCTTTCCCGGTCAGCGGGAGTCCCTGCAACAGGCAACGGAAGGACGGATCGATGTTCCGAGCATTCTCCGACATGCTGGGCGGCGCCCAGAACCTGGTGCGCTCCGTGACCAACGTGACCGGCTCCAACGCGCTGACCGACTCCGTCGACAAGGCGTTGTCCAGCGCCAAGTCCCAGTCCGACAGCACGTCGAGCACCATCGAACACGCCGAGACCGACGTGAACAACATCGGCCGCGCCGCCGAGGACATGAACGACACGACCAAGAGCTGACGGCCGGCGTGCGCGCGACGGCTGGCGACGGGACACCGGACGGCCGCGCCGGCGACCGTCCGGACGTGACGGATGCGTCCCCGGCGGTCCCCCCGCCGCGCCGCTTCGACCCCGTCACCATCGGCTGCAACCTGCTGTTTGCGCTGTTGCTGTTGATTCCCGCCGTGGCGATCCTGGTCCTCGTCACGGTGGCGGTGGCCAGCGTGCCGGTGCTGGTGGTGCTGTTCCCGATCACCCTGACCGTGGCCGCACTGGCGTTGGGCGTGCTGTACTGGCGCCACCGGCGGGGGCGGGGGTAGGCGGGCGTGGCCCGCTACGGCGAACCGCCCCGGCGCATCCGCCCGATGGCCGAGACGATGTCGTCCAGCGTTTGCGGCTCGGCCGGCAGCGTGAAGGTGCCGGGGCGGGGCTCCCGGTTCGACGCCGACGTCAGGCGCACCTCGTCGCTGCGCAGCAGCCCGAGCCCGAGGTCGCGCACGGCAACGGCGCGCGGGCCGGGATCGTGGCCCAGCGCCGTCTCGAACGCCGCGATGGCCGCCGCCATCTCCACCGCCAGCGGATCGTCGCTCAGCACCATCCGGTCCGTGTGCCGGGCGCCGGCGGTGTCGGTCCAGACCATCTCATAGGTCTTGCCCGGGATGCCGGCGACGACCGCCTTCGGCCCGACCGCGCGCAGCGAGTCCACCGACGCCGCCCTAGTCCGCGCCGATCCGAACCCGGGCAGCAGGCCGGCGGCCTTCTCCCCCAGGCCGCTCAGCGTCAGGACAACGAAGTTGCGGTTCATGCGCCGGACCGCATAGGGCGCGCCGTCAACCAGCAGCAGGGACACGTCCCGCAGCGGCGTGTTGACGCGCACGGTCGCGCCGTCGTCCCGCCAGACGATGGAGAACGCCTGGGCGCGCTGTCCCCTGCCGGTCTCCAGCATGGCGATGCCATCCGCCCCGGCGGGCGGGACGGGCGCGGCGGCCAGCACGGCCGCCAGGATCAGGACCCTTCTGAACATGACGCGCATCTCCCTGTCGGAGTGGCGAGCCGGCGGCACGGGGGCCTACTGCCCCTGTCCCGGCATCATGCCCTTCATCATCTGGTCCATGCTCATGGGCGGCGCCGGCAGCGTGAACTGGTCGGCCGGGGGCACCTCGCCCGAGATGGCTGTAATGTGGAACGCGTCCCCCTTGCGCAGGACGCCGAGACCGCGCTCGCGCAGGGCCACCGTGCGGGGGTCCTCCGGCTGGCCCAGCGCCCGGGGAAAGATCAGGAACGCGTCGGTCATCTCGATCACCAGGGGATCGTCGCTGAGGATGACCCGGTCGACATGCGGGCTGCCGTTCGCGTCGGTCCAGGCCATTTCGTATTCCTCGCCGGCGATGCCCGCCACGGTCTCCGTGGCCCCCGTCGCCCGCAGGGACTCGACGGAGGCGGCCTGGTAGCGGTCCGAGGCGGGACCGAAACCCAGGCCCACGTGTGGCGTGATCCCCTTCAGCGACAGGACCATGGTCTGCCCGTCCATGCGGTTGACGGTGTACGGCTCGCCGTCCCGGACCAGCGTGTAGGAGCCGCCCCGGGGCAGGTCGATGCGGGCGGTGTCATCGTCCTGCCAGGAGATGGTCATCGACTGCACGCCGTTCGGCGTGGCGGATTGCAGGGTGGCGGTACCGGCGGCCAGCGCCGGCGAGGCGGCCAGCAGGGCGGCGACGGCGAGGATCGGTTTCAGCATGGAAAAGCCTCCCTGTCTCGGGGATCGGATGGCCCCACAGTGACCGCAAGCGCCCGGCGCCGCAACCCCGGGGCAACGGGACCCTTTGGACCCAACTCTGTCCGTCCTGAGTGTCCGCCCAGCAACGGTCACCATCACGTGAACCGGATCTTTGGCTTCGGCTGCGCGGCCGCGCCGGCGGTCTCAAGCTGCGCCGCGATGCGGTCGGCGATGGCCCGGTAGGCCCCGGCGTGCGGGCCGTCCGGCTCGGCGGCGACGATGGGCGTTCCGGCGTCCGAGGTCTCGCGGATACGGATGTCGAGCGGGATATCCCCCAGGAACGGACACCCCAGCGCCTCGGCCGTCCGTTGCGCGCCGCCGTGGGCGAACACCTCCTCGCGGTGGCCGCAGTTGGGACAGACGTAGTAGCTCATGTTCTCGACAATGCCGAGGATGGGCACGTTGACGCGCTGGAACATGGCCAGCCCCTTGCGCGCGTCCAGCAGGGCGATGTCCTGCGGCGTCGAGACGATGACCGCCCCGGCCAGTTCGACGCGCTGGCTCATGGTGAGCTGGGTGTCGCCGGTGCCCGGCGGCATGTCGACCACCATCACGTCCAACTCGCCCCAGTCCACGTCGCGCAGCAGCTGTTCCAGCGCCCCCATGACCATGGGGCCGCGCCAGACGACCGGATCCTCTTCGTTGACCATGAAGCCGATGGACATGACCCGCAGCCCCAGGCTGTCCAGCGGCTGGATGCGGTCGTTCACCAGGGGCGGCCTTTGCCCGCCGAGGCCGAACAGGCGCGGCATGGACGGGCCGTAGATGTCGGCGTCGAACACGCCCACCCGCAGGCCGCGCGCCGCCAGTCCCAGGGCCAGGTTGGCGGCGGTGGTCGACTTGCCGACGCCGCCCTTGCCGGAGGCCACGGCGATGATGTGCCGCACCCCGGGCGGCGCGATCGAGGCCGCCCGGCCGCCGCCCTGGCGTGGCCGGGCCTGCGCGGGGGCCTCCTGGCCGGCCGGGGCGCGCTGGGCGGTGAGGACAACCGTGGCCGTCTCCACCCCGTCCAGGGCCGACAGGCGCCGTTCCGCCTCCTCGCGCAGCGGTTCCAGTGCCGGCCCCAGGTCGGGCGGCACCTCCAGGGCGACGGTCACACGGCCGTCCGCGAGCGACACGCCTTGCACCCAGCCGAGGGAAACCGGATCGCGCCCGGTCTTGGGATCGGCGAGGCCCTTCAGGGCTGTCATCACCGCATCCCGGTCCACGCTTGCCATGCTTGAAAACTCCCAATCATTTTCCGATATGCGGGGGGCGTCGCGTGCCCCGCCGCGCTCCGTTGCGCGTTGCCGTGCGGAACCGGGTGTCCTATACCGGGGCCACGACGCGCCGGCCGACGACAGCGGCCGGCCAAGGCCCAGTCACCGGTCACTGTTCCCGACCGGAGGTATTGAGCGGAAGGATCATCGTCAATGGCATGGAATCCGCAAGGCGGAGGCGGCGGCCCGTGGGGCGGCGGAGGCGGTAACGGGGGCGGTGGCCCCTGGGGAGGTCGCGGCGGCGGAGGCGGCGGCATGGGCGGTGGCCCACGCAACCCGCCCCCGGATCTGGAAGAGATGTTGCGCCAGGGCCAGAATCGGCTGCGCACCATGCTGCCGAAGAACCTGGGGCCGAAGGCGATCGGGCTGGTGATCCTGGCCCTGCTGACGATCTGGGGCCTGACCGGGTTCTATTCGGTGCAGGCGAACCAGCAAGGCGTGGTGCTGCGGTTCGGCGAGTACGTCTACAGCACCTCCGAGGGCCTGCACTACCATCTGCCCTACCCCATCGAGACGGTCATCAAGCCCAACGTGACGCGGGAAAACCGCATCATCATCGGCTTCCGCCAGATCGGCGACAACCCGGACGCACGTCGCGACGTGGCCGAGGAAAGCCTGATGCTGACCGGCGACGAGAACATCATCGACATCGACTTCGCGGTGATCTGGGTCATCAAGGACGCCGGCGACTTCCTGTTCAACCTCCGCAATCCGGAAAGCGCGGTGCAGCTGGCGGCCGAAAGCGCCATGCGCGAGGTGATCGGCCAGACCCCGATCCAGGTGGCCCTGACCGAGGGCCGCCAGGAGATCGAGACCCGCACCGAGGATACCCTGCAGTCGCTGCTGGACGAATACGAGGCCGGCATCCAGATCCGCCGCGTGCAGCTTCTGAAGTCCGACCCGCCGGCCGAGGTGGTGGACGCCTTCAACGACGTGCAGCGCGCCCGCGCCGACCGCGAACGTCTGCGCAACGAGGCCGAGGCCTACCGCAACTCGATCATCCCCGAGGCGCGCGGCCAGGCCGAGCAGTTGACGCAGGAGGCCGAGGCCTACCGCGAAGAGATCGTCAACCGTGCCGAGGGTGACGCGTCCCGGTTCGACGCCGTCTATGAGGCCTACAGCGTTGCCAAGGATGTCACCACTCAGCGCATTTATCTGGAGACCATGGAAGAGGTTCTGGGCAACGTGGACAAGGTGATCATCGGCACCGAGGGCGGCAGCGGCGTCGTGCCCTACCTGCCGCTCCCCGAACTGCGCAACAGGCTGCAGCAGCAGGGCTCGGGCGGGGCCAGCCGGTCCAGCAGCTCGACCTCCGGCTTCATCGCCCCCGGTGATACCGCGCCGAGCAAGGAGGCCGCACGATGAGAAACGTCATTCTGATCGCCCTGGCCGTGCTCGTCGTCGTCAGCGCCATCGCGGCCTCCAACGCCCTGTTCGTCGTGCGCGAAACCGAACAGGTGATCGTCGTGCAGTTCGGCCGTCCGCAACGCGTCATCCAGGACCCGGGCCTGCACGTCAAAGTGCCCTTCATCCAGAACCTGCGCGTGTACGAGAAGCGCGTGCTGGACTCCGACCCGCCCGGCGAGGAAGTCATCCTCGCCGACCAGAAGCGCGTGGTGGTCGACACCTACACCCGCTGGCGGATCGCCGATCCGATCCGCTTTTATCAGGCGGTGAACAACGAGGCCTCTGCGCAGTCGCGCCTGTCGGACATCATCATCTCCGCCCTGCGGCGGGTGTTGGGTAATTACACGCTGACCCAGCTTCTGTCCGAGCAACGCACGGAGGTGATGGCCCAAATTCGTCAACAGGTCGACGACGAAGCCCAGGCCCTGGGCATCTCGGTGACCGACGTGCGGATCCGCCGGGCCGACCTGCCGACCCAGACCAGCCAGGCGATTTACGACCGGATCCGCTCCGAGCGTGATCGCGAGGCCCGCGAGGCACGCGCCCAGGGCCGCGAACTGGCGCAGCAGATCCGCGCCCGCGCCGATCGTGAGAAGACGGTGATCATCGCCGAGGCGGAAAACCGGGCCCAAACCATACGAGGTCTGGGCGATGCGGAGGCGATTCGCATCTACGCCGACTCCTTCGGTCAGGACCCGCAGTTCTTCGCCTTCTACCGCTCCATGGAGGCGTACCGGAAGGCCTTGCCCGGCGACGGAAGCTCGTTCGTGCTGTCGCCGGACAGCGACTTCTTCCGCTACTTCGGCGATGTCGAGGGAACGCTGCCGGTGGGGCCGCAGCCGGTGCGTCCCGAATAGTCGGGGCCGGTGTGGCCGGCGGGCGTCGTCCGCACGGTCACACCGGCGGCTCCGGCCCGGGCGGCCAGCGCGGTCACGGCCTCGCGGGGCACGTCCGCGTCGACCGCCAGAACCAGGGTCCAGCCCGGCGGCGCCGGCCAGTCGGCCAGGGCCGCCAGGGCGAAGCCCACGGCCGGGCCGCAATCCCACACCAGCACGACGGGCGGGGGCGCGTGGTCCGGATGCGTGCGGCCCCAGGCATCGCTGAACGTCTCGGCCAGCGCGCGCGGCCAGCCCGGCCCCAGGGCCTCGGCCGTGCCGTCGGGCGCGGCCACGACCAGCGGCCGGTCGGCCGGGGCCGCCCGCGCCGCCGCCATCAGGTCGGCCGGGCCGCGCACGGCCAGCGGCGCCGCCGCGAACAGGGCATCGGAAAGGGGTGGTGTCGCCATTGACGCGAGTCCGTTGCCTGCCTATTCTAAGGCACAGTTCCAGCCTGCCAGAATAGCGCCCTGAATTCGATCAAGAAAAGACGGCTGTGACGGCCAATGCCGGTGCGCACGGACGGAGCGACCGAGGGGAAGCGGCGCGCGGGCGGACGGCACTCTGCGGGATCCAGGAGGGTTGAGATGGCCGGGCAACGGGTTGACGAGGCGCTGCAGGCCCTGGGGCAGGCCATCGCTCGCCTGGAAGCGGCGGTCACCGCCCGCGAGGCGCGCCAGGCCGAGGCCAGCGCCGAGGGCGACCGGGACGACCAGGACCGGACGGCGCTGCGCCAGGAATACGAACTGCTGCGCAACGACTATCACGAATTGCGGCAAGTGGTCGAGCAGGTGGACGGCCGCCTTGACGGCACCGTTGCCCGACTGCGCGCCTTGCTGGAAGGATGAACGGGCCATGCCGCAGGTCACCATCACCGTCAACGGGCGCGACTACCGCGTCACCTGCGATCCCGGCGAGGAAGACAGCGTCATCGCGCTCAGCCGGCGTCTCGACGGCATGGCGCGCGACCTGACCGACCGGCTCGGCCACCTGAGCGAGGGCATGGCCCTGGTCATGGTCGGGCTGACCCTGGCCGACTCGCTGGCCGAGGCGGAGGGCGAACGCGACGCCCTGCGGGAGCGCGTGGCCCCCCTGGGCGCGGCGGCGGAACAGGCGGAGGCGCGCGACCGCGCCCATGCCGAGGCCGAGGATCAGGCCGCCGCCGTCATCGCCGCCATGGCGCAACGCATCGAGACCCTTGCCGTTCACCTGGACCAGGCCTAGGTTGAGAGGTGCGGGGCTGCCCGGTTCGTCAGGCACGCACACTCCCGGGGGCTATACGTCTGAAAAAGGGAGCTGTCCCTGGCGAGACCCTGGTCTCGACATACGGCGCCCACGTTGTTGCCGCGGCCCATGTGGAGGTCGCACCGCCAACGGCCAGGGTGGCTCCGCACCGTTTCTGTTCCGTTTAGCCTTGCCCGGGGCACCACCGGGTCATGGCCTCCGCGACATCGCCGCGCCGACGCCGTCGGGCTCAGCTTCTCCGAGGGCCGCGTGACCCTGCCCACGTCGTCCGCTTCCCTTCCCCCTGCCGCCATCGACGCGGCCGCCCGCAAGGCGGCGTTGCGGCCCGCCCTGCTGGCGGCGCGGCGCGCGGTGGATGCCGAAACGGCCGCGCGGGCGGCCCTGGCCGCGCGCGACCACTGTCTTGCCCACGCGGCGCCACCGGCCGGGGCGGTGGTCGGCGGCTCCTGGCCGCTGGCCGGGGAACTGGACCCGCGCCCGCTGCTGGCGGCTTTGCGTGCGCGCGGCCATGCCGTGGCCCTGCCGGTCACGCCGCCGCCGGGCGCCGCGCCCGCCTTGGTCTTCCGCCTGTGGGACGGGGAGTCAACCACGCTGGAAACCGGCCCGTTCCGCACCCGCCACCCCCTGGCCCCCGCGCCGGAGGTCCGGCCCGACTGGATTCTCGTACCCCTTGTGGGGTTTGACCGGCGCGGCCACCGGCTCGGCCACGGCGCGGGCTACTACGACCGCGCGCTGGCCGGCGCCGACGTGACCGCCATCGGCTTCGCCTTCGCCTGCCAGGAGGTGCCTCTGACCGAGGGCGGCGTGCCGGTCGAGCCGCACGACGTGCCCCTGACGGCGGTGGTGACCGAGCGGGAGGTCCTTGTCCCGCGCCAAGACCATGAAGGCCCATCCTGATGCGCATCCTGTTTCTGGGGGACATCGTCGGGCGGACCGGGCGTGATGCGGTGTGCAAGGCCGTGCCCGGCCTGCGCGAGGACCTAGCCGTGGACGTGGTGGTGGCCTGCGGCGAGAACGCGGCGCACGGCTTCGGCCTGTCGCCGCGCCTGTGCCAGGACCTGCTGGCGGCCGGGATCGACGTGATCACCCTGGGCAACCACGCCTGGGACCAGCGCGACATCATCCCCTACATCGGCGGCGAGCCGCGTCTGCTGCGGCCGGCCAACTACCCGCCCGGCACACCGGGTCACGGGGCCGTGCTGGTGACCGACGCGCGCGGCCGGCGGCTGCTGGTGGTGCAGGTGATGGGGCGCCTGTTCCTGGACCCGCTGGACGACCCGTTCGCCGCCGCCCGCCGCGAGATCGAGGCGGCGCCGCTAGCTGGACCGCCAGGGCGCGGCGCCGACGCCATCCTGGTGGATGTCCACGCCGAAGCCACCAGCGAGAAGATGGCGTTCGGCCATTTCCTGGACGGGCGCGTCTCGGCGGTCATCGGCACCCATACCCATGTGCCCACGGCGGACGCGCAGGTGCTGCCCGGCGGCACCGCCTACATGACCGACGCCGGCATGTGCGGCGACTACGATTCGGTCATCGGCATGATCAAGCAGCCCGCCACCGACCGTTTCGTGCGCAAGATGCCCACCGAGCGGCTGACCCCGGCCGACGGCCCGGCCACGGTGTGCGGCGTCGTAGTGGAGACCGACGACGCCACCGGCCTGGCCCGCAGCATCCAGCCCCTGCGGCGGGGCGGGCGGCTGCACGAAACGAGCCCCGGTGCCTGAGGGACTCGACCTTCGCGGTCCGCGATCATACATGCCCTAATCATACCGGATGGTCTGGACCACGGGAGGGTCGGCGGCCGTGCTGAGTTTGGGTCCCCTCGCGTTCAGCGCGCCCTGGGTGCTGCTGGCGGCGGCTGCCTTGCCGCTGCTGTGGTGGCTGATGCGCGCCACGCCGCCGGCGCCGCGCCGGCTGGCCTTTCCGGCCATCGGCCTGCTGTTCGGCCTGCGCGCCGAGGAGCATGTGTCCGTCCGCACGCCGTGGTGGCTGATCCTGCTGCGGATGGTGATCGCGCTGCTGGTGATCCTGGGGCTGGCGGGTCCGCTCCTGCTGCCGGCCGGCGACGCGGCCCGGGTCGGCGACGGACCGCTGGTGCTGGTGGTGGACGACACCTGGGCGGCGGCGCCGACGTGGCGCGCGCGGCAGGCCCTGATGCTGGACCGCGTCGAGCGGGCCGGGCGCCATGGCCGGGCGGTGCTGCTGCTGCCCACCAGCGCGCTGGCGCCGGATGACGTGGCGCAACCGCCGGCGCCGATGCCGGCGGCCGAGGCGGCGACGGCGTTGCGCGCGCTGGACCCGCGTCCCTGGGGCAAGGACCTGACGGCCGCGCTTGAGCGCCTGGAGCCGGCCCTGCCCGACACGGGCCGGGCGGTGTGGGTGCACGACGGCCTGGCCGCCCCGGGCACCGAGGCGCTGATCGAGCGGCTGCGGCGCCTGGGCCGGTTGGTGCTGCATCGGGCCGGCCCCGGCGAAACGCCCCTGATCCTGCGCCCGTCGAGCGACGATGCCTTGGGACCCACCCTGGCCGTGGCCCGGCCGGCCGGTGACCGCCTGCCGGAACGCGCCTTGACGGTGCAGGCGTTCGACGCCCAGGGCCGGGCGCTGCGGGCCGTGCCGGTGACCCTGGCCGAGGGCGAGACGTCGGTGCCGGTGCAGCTCGACCTGCCGGCGGATCTGGCGCCGGACCTCAACCGCCTCGACATCGCCGGGCACGCCGGCGCCGCCGCCGTGGTGCCGGCGGACGACCGCTGGCGGCGGCGCCCGGTCGGGCTGGTGGTCGGCACGGGTGTGGGCGAGGGCGCGCCGATCCCGCTGCTGGACGAAACGCACTATCTGCGGCAGGCGCTGGTGCCGGTGGCCCAGCCGCGCGAGGGGGCGATCCAGGGCCTGTTGCGGGGCGGGCTGTCACTGATGCTGATGACCGACGGCGCCCATCCCGACGCGCGGGCGGTCGACGACCTGATCGCCTGGGTGCGCGAGGGCGGGACGCTGGTGCGCTTCGCCGGACCGCGCCTGCAACCACTGGCGCCGGAGCTGCTGCCGGTGCGGCTGCGGCCGGGCGAGCGGGCCATGGGCGGCGCCCTGTCCTGGACCGCGCCGGCCCGGCTGGCGCCGTTCCCGGACAGCGGCCCGTTCGCCGGCCTGACGCCGCCAGCGGACGTGACGGTGTCGCGTCAGGTGCTGGCCGAGCCGACGCCGAACCTGTCGGCCCGCACCTGGGCGCGGCTGGAGGACGGCACGCCGCTGGTCACCGGCGCGCCGCTGGGGCGCGGCCGGGTGGTTCTGGTGCATGTCACGGCCGATCCGCGCTGGTCGTCGCTGGCCATGTCCGGGCTGTTCATCGACATGCTGCGCCGGCTGGTGGACACCAGCGCCGGCGTGCGCGGAACCGAGGAGGCGGCGAGCGAGGACGCGGCCCTGCCGCCGCACCGGGTGCTGGACGGGTTCGGCCGCGCCGGCGATCCGCCGCCGGGAACCCGGCCCCTGCCGGCCTCCATGATCGAGACGCCGCGCGTCGACCCGGCGCATCCGCCCGGTCTGTACGGCGCGCCGGGACGCCTGCACGCCCACGCCCTGGGCGCCGCGTTGCCGGCGCCTGAAGTGCTCGCGGCGGTGCCCGACGGCGTGCACGACGCCGGCCTCGACGGCGGGGCGAGAGAGCGCGACCTGCGGGCTCCGCTGCTGACCGCCGCGCTGCTGCTGGCGCTGGCCGACATGGTGGTCTCCCTGGTCCTGCGCGGGCTGCTGCGCCCGCCCGCGTTGAGGGCGGCGGCGGCGGTGGCGCTCGCGTTGGGGCTGGCGACCGTCGCGCCGAACACCGCCCGGGCGCAGGACGGCACGGGCGGCGACGCGCCCATGGACCCGATGGCGCTGGCGGCGGCGCTGCACACGCGGCTGGCGTGGGTCGAGACCGGCGCGGCGGAGACCGACCGCGTCGCCGAGGCCGGGCTCCGTGCCCTGACCCAGGTCCTCAGGCGCCGCACCTCCGCCGAACTGGCCGAACCCATGGCCGTCGATCCGGCGCGCGATCCGCTGGTCGTGTTCCCGCTGCTCTACTGGCCCGTGACGCCGGGCCAGACGCCGGTCACGCCAGCCGCCCGGTCCCGGCTCAACGACTACCTGCGCACCGGCGGCATGATGATGCTTGATGTGCATCCGGGCGGTGATCCCGCCGTGGTGCTGAAGGGCGTGGACATCCCGGCGCTGGAGCCCCTGCCCGAGGACCACGTGTTGACCCGCAGTTTCTACCTGCTGGACCGCTTCCCCGGCCGCACCGACGGCCAGACGGTGTGGGTCGAGGCCGACCCGCCGACCCATGACGGTGTGGCGTCGGTGGTGGTGGGCGCGCACGACTGGGCCGGCGCCTGGGCCACGGACGAGAGCGGGCAGGCCCTGTTCGCCACCGTGCCCGGCGGATACCGGCAACGCGAGA
Source organism: uncultured Rhodospira sp. (assembly GCF_937138205.1). Classification (GTDB taxonomy): domain Bacteria; phylum Pseudomonadota; class Alphaproteobacteria; order Rhodospirillales; family Rhodospirillaceae; genus Rhodospira. The sequence continues at coordinate 36,637 of NZ_CAKZOT010000098.1, forward strand.
TGGCCTACCGCTTCGGGGTCAATCTGGTGCTGTACGCCCTGACCGGCAACTACAAGGGCGACCAGGTGCATTTGCCGGCGATCATGGAACGGCTGACGAATTGAAGTGTCGGCGAAGCCGGCGCGACGCGAGTCGCGCGGAAACTTGAAGAAAAAACGCGCGAAATGCCACACGTTTCTTGTGTGCTCCAAAAGATATATTGATCACTGCTTGTGATTCGTCCATAATGATAGCGTGAACCCGTGACTGAATGCTCGGACCGCCCGCGAACGCGGCCCGGGTGGGGCCGCTTGGATGCCCGTTTCAGGCCTGCCCTAGGGGCGCCCGCGCGGACTCATCCATTCCACATCTGGAGACGGCGAAGGCCAACCGGGCCTGGGGTCTCCAGGGAGACCAGGAATGCACCATGCCGCTGACCATTGGACCCGGGTCCGGCCCGCTCCCCTGCCCAACCGTCCCGGGCAGGGGGTCCTCGCGCGCGTGGTCAGGGGGGCGCGGGATGGCGGCGCGGGCTGGCGCGGTCCTCGATTGGGACGTGCTCTAGGGGCGCGGCGGGAACAGGCCGGTCACGGCCAGGCAGAACCGCACGCCCACGCTGGGATCCACGACGCCGAAGGACTGCCCGCCCCCCGTGGCGCCCACGGTCACGTCAACCGTGCCGCCACCGCCCTGTGTGGTGACGCCGGCCAGGGCCGCCGTCGAACGGGGGGTGGCGGTCGTATAGATGGAGGCGCCCCCAGCAAGGTAGGCCCCGTCCGCCGGCGCGGACTTGTCACCGTTTCCGGTGCTTGCCGCGACCGTGGTCTCGACGCCGTCCGGCGAGAAGTCCGCCGTCGCCGGATGCGTGTGGTTGGGCATCTCGGCGATGGTCAGGGTCCGGGTCTCGGCCCCGCGCATTTCGCCCTGAAAGATGTCGGACGTTGCCGGGCCCTGGCCCAGCCCGATCGGAATGCGACCGCGCAAATCGGGCACCCCGAACGTAGTCGTGCCGTCGCCGCCGTAGTTCGTACCCAACAAAGCGTAAACAGCCGTGTACTGGGCAATGGGGAGCAATTGCCCCCTGGCCTCGACGAAGCCCTCCGGGCAGAAGGTCGCCGCCGTCATGCACAGGGATCCCATGTACGGTTCGGACGAGCAGGCCTGGGCCGGGCCGGCGGTCGCGAACAGGCCCATCGCGGCCACAAGGCTGGCCGCCACGGCCGAGGCCGCACGCGGCGTGTTTTTGAAACGCGTCGTCATGGCGTGATCCTTTCCCTGGGGTTCGGGCGCCGGCGACTGGCCGGGCGCCTCGGTCGAGAACGCTACCAAGAACCCGCACGGGTTGCTATCGCGAAATCCACAATGGGCGCTCAAAACGCTTTTAAGGTGCGAGCGTCGCCACATATGCAATTCAGGCGCTGCACGAATCGCCTCGTCAGGATGCGCGCCCATCCTCCGACGCGTCACCCGTTCGAGCCGCCCACTCGGAGGTGCGGGGCATCCTCTGCCCAGGCCTCGGAACCCGGGACCAGAAAGGAGACCCAGAGATGACGGTCATTTCGCCTGCTGACGCCCGCACCATCGTCTTCGTCGATGCCGCCGTGGCCGACGCGGCGCCGCTGCTGGCCGGGCTCGGTCCGGACACTGTTGTGGTTTCGCTGACGGGCGACCGGCCCGCCCTGGCGCAGATGGCCGATCATCTGGCGGGGCGCTCCGGCATCGAGGCGATACACGTCATGAGCCACGGGCGGGACGGCGCTCTGGACTTCGCCGCCGGCACGGTGACCGCCGCAACGCTGACCGATCACGCGGCGGACCTAGCCCGCATCGGCGCCGCGCTGACCGAGGACGGTGACCTGTTGTTCCACGGCTGTTCGGTGGCGGAAACGGAGACGGGGCGGGCATTCATCGGCGAGATCGCCGCGCTGACGGGGGCCGTCGTCGCCGCCTCCGACGACCCGACCGGCGCCGCGCACCTGGGCGGCGACTGGGACCTGGAGGTGACGACCGGTGCCCTCCACACCGATCTGGCGCCGGTTCGGGCGGCGATGGCCGGATATGAGGGGGTGTTGACAGTCTTCGACCTGACGTCAGGGTTCGTCTCTGGAAGCGGCACAGATACTGTCACTCAGGAAATATCCGGCAATATACTAAAGGCTACCACAGACCCAAGCGGAGAATTTTATTTAGGGTATGACGATCTCGGCATAAACGATTCAAGACCAGCACCATCTTATACAATAACATTGAACAATGGAAGCGCATTTAGTTTCGGCGGCCTGACATGGGTTGTATTCGATCCACTCGCATCAGGCAGCACAAACACCTACAGAATTACTGGTGTCACTGGGGGAACAAACGACATTCACACCTTCATGGCGAGCGATGATGACAATGGCTCTGCTTCAAACACACACCTACCAAATACGTATACGGCTCTTATTATTGATGAAGTAACGACCACAAACAACCACGTCGGTCTATGGGTCGATAATATTAACCTGACGGCCGCAGCCGACACCACGGCGCCGGCCTTCGACACCGCGCCAAGCGCCTCGAACATTGACCACAACAGCTTTGATTTGACCGGCAGCCTCGATGAGGCCGGCGACGTCCACTACGTTGTGTTGACCGACGGTGCCACCGCACCGACCACCGACGACGTGCAGGCGGGTACCGGCTCTGGGGGCGCCGGTGCGGTGGCAAGCGGCACGGCATCTCCCAGCACCGGTAACTTCGACTTTTCGTTCGCAGACATCACCGGCTTGGCGGCGTCCACAGCCTATGACGTCTATGTCGTCGCCCAGGACGACGAAAGCACGCCGAACGAACAGGCGTCGCCGACCCTGGTGGAGATCACCACCACTGCGGCGCCGAACACCCCCCCCACCTTCGACAACTCCGACCCCGGCGGCCTGGCCGTCGACGAGACCAGCACCGACACGACGTCGGTGATCCACGACGTCAACGCCAACGACGGCGACGGCACGGACTCCGTGACCTACAGCATCACGAACGGAAACACCGGCGGGGCCTTCGCCATCGACGCCGACGACGGCGAGATTCGGCTGGCGACGCCATCCGCGCTCGATCACGAGAGCAAGGACACCTACACGCTGGAGATCACGGCCGACGACGGGGAGTCCTCCAACAACACCGCCACCCAGACCATTTCGATCAGCATCAACGACATCGCCCCGGCAATCACCGGCGGACAGAGCTTCGCCGCCAACGAGTCCGACACCAACACCACATCGCTGGGCACGGTGGCCACCACCGGCGACGACGACACGGTGACCTTCTCCATCCAGTCCGGCAACACCGGCAACGCCTTCGCCATCGACCCGAACACCGGCGAATTGAGCGTCAACGACACCAGCCAACTCGACGCCAGCGCCACGCCCAGCTACACGCTCGGCATCCGCGCCAGTGACGGCGCCACGAACTCGGATGTCACCGTCACGGTCAACGTCACCGACGATGTGTCGCCCACCGTGACATCGGTCGCATCGTCCTCCGGCGACGGCACCTACAAGGCGGGCGACACCATCACCGTCACCGTGCAGTTCGACGAGGCGGTGACCGTGACCGGCACGCCCACCCTGACGCTGGAGACCGGGACCACCGACCGGACCGCCACCTATGCCTCCGGTAGCGGCACGGATACGCTCAGCTTCACCTACACCGTGCAGGCGGGCGACGAGTCCGCCGACCTGGACTACACGGCGACCACCGCGTTGGCGCTGAACGGCGGCACCATCAAGGATTCCGCCGGCAACGACGCCACCCTGACGCTGGCCAGCCCCGGCGGGGCCGGATCGCTGGGCGCCAACGCCGCGCTGGTGGTGGACGGCGCGGCCCCGACGATCACGTCCATCACCTCGACCTCGGACGACCGCACCTACGGCGTCATTGCAACCATCAACATCTCTGTGCGGTTCGACGAGGAGGTGGACTTCACCGCGAACGGCGGCACCCTCCAGGCCACGCTGTCGACCGGCGCGACGGTGACCCTGGCCAGTTCCACTATCGCCAACCAGATCGGCTTCACGGGCATGTACTGTGTGGGAGAAGGCGAGACCGACAGCGCCGATCTCGACGTCACCGCCGTCACCCTGACCGGCGGCGCCACGCTGGTTGCCCATGACGATGGCGTTCCCGCCGACCTGTCGCTCCCCACAGGCAACAACCTCGCCGACAACAAAGACATCGCGGTCGACGCCAACACGCCGGCCACGCCGACCATCGACCTGGACGCGGCCTCCGATACCGGCGTGAGTCAGACAGACAACGAAACCAACGACACGACCCCGACGGTCTCCGGCTCCGGTGAGACCGGGGTGCGCGTGACCGTGTACAACGACGCCGACAACAGCGGGCACGAGGGCAGCGGGGAACTCCTGGGCTATGCAGACGTCACGGGTGGCACCTGGAGCCTGACCGTCGCAAGCCTGGGTGAGGGCACACACAACCTCCGCGCCTACCAAATCGACGCCGCCGATAACACCTCCGATTCGACGGCGATCCTGGCCGTGACCGTGGACACCACCGCCCCCTCCGGACACGGCATCAGCGCTGACGATTCGACCATCAACAACAATGAGAAGACCTCCACGAGCTTTACCTTCTCCGGCGCCGAGGTCGGCACGACCTACGACCTGACGGTGTCGAGTTCCGGCGGCGGAACGAACGTTACCGCAAGCGGCACGGTGGGCTCGTCCACCGAACAGATTACCGGAATCGATGTCTCCGGGCTGAACGACGGCACCCTGACCTATTCGGTGGTGCTGACCGACACCGCCGGGAACGCCGCCGGCGCGGTGACCGACACGGCCACGCTGGACACCACCGGCCCGACGGCGGTGGACGACACCGACGCATCGGTCAGCGAGGATGCGAACGATGCCGTTCTGACCGGGGTCAGCACGGGCAACGACAATCTCGCCGACAACGACACCGGCGCCGACGGCACGGCGCCGGTCGCCGCCGTCAACGGCAGCGGCGCCAACGTCGGCGCGCAGGTCGCGGGCACCAACGGGGGGCTGTTCACGGTCAATGCGAACGGCACCGTCAGCTTCGACGCCAACGGCGACTTCGAGGCGCTGGACGACGGCGGGTCCGACACCACGTCGGTCACCGTCTCCATCCAGGACACGGCGGGCAATACGGCCGACTCCACCCTGACCGTCACCGTCACCGGCGCCAACGACGCCCCCAGCGGCGCCGATAAAACGCTCACCGTCACCACCGGCGCCGTCCTGACGATCCAGACGGCCGATTTCGGTTTCATCGACCCCGACACCGGCGATGCGCTGGACCACATCACCGTCGATACCGTGCCGACCACCGGCACCCTGTTCGTCGACACGGACAGCTCCGGCGCGCTGGACGGCGGCGAGACGGCTCTCACCGACAACGACACCGTGTCCGCCGCCGACATCGCCGCCGGCAAGCTGCTGTACGAAGCGCCCGCGACCGCCGGCAGCGAGGCCCTGGTGTTCACGGTCAACGACGGCACCGTGGATTCCGCCAACGCCACCCTGACCCTGACCACGCAGGCGCCCTCCAACGGCGGCGGCGGCAACACCGGCGACTCCACGACCACGCAGACGACCGAGGGCACCACGGTTACCACCACGACCACCACCAACAGCGACGGGACGACCACCGAAACCAAGACCATCGACCCCTTCGACGGCTTCCAGGCGGGCGAGGACGAGGACGACGGCGACAACGCGCTGTCGGACCATGTGCTGGCCGGCACGACCGCCGCGCCCGCCGTGATCGCCCGCCTGCCGCTCGGCGTCGGCCTGACCAGTTCCGGCAAGACCTCCACCCAGTCGCCGGATCAGGCGCAGCCCGATCTGATCGCCCGCATCGAGGCCGAGACCGAGGCGGGCTCCGAGACCCAGACCGAGATGACCGGCGCCGGCCGGGCGTTCCTGAACGGCTTGGCGGAGGGAACGCAGCTTTACGTCAACACCATCACCCCGACGGTGGACGGCGATAGCCCGCCCGACCAGCCCATCATCATCACGGGGGCCGACTCCGAAGCCGGCACGCAGGAGGCCCTGGTCATCGACGTTTCGGGGCTGCCCTCGGGCACCGTGCTGCAACTCGACGGGGTGGAGTTCGCCGCCATCGTCGGCGCCGCCACCGTCACCGGCGGCGCGGGCGACAACGTGGTGGTCGGCGACGACGGCGCGCAGGTCATCGTCCTGGGCGAGGGCGACGACATCCTGGACGGCGGTGGCGGCGACGATGTGGTCGGCTCGCTGGGCGGCGACGACATCCTCGTCGGCGGCGCCGGCAACGACACCATCAGCGGCGGTGACGGCGTCGACGTGGCGCAGTACGCCGGCACGTTCGCCGAAACGGCGATCGAGCGGGGCGAGAGCCTGGCGGTTCGCGACGGCGGCGGCACGGATACGGTGGCCGACGATGTCGAGCTGCTGGCCTTCTCCGGCGACGGCACCATGACGTTGGCGCGGCCGGGCGGCGCGACGTGGCTCGACGGCCTCGGCTTCGACGCCGGCTTCTATCTGGCCCAGAACGCGGACGTCGCCGAGGCCGTGGCGCAGGGTGCCTTCACCGACGCGGCCGCGCATTTCAGCGCCTTTGGCCTGTTCGAAGGGCGGGCGCCGTCGGCGCTGTTCGACGAGGCGTGGTACCTGGAGGCCTATGCCGACGTGGCCGCCGCCGTGGCCGCCGGCACCTTTGCGTCCGGGCTGCAGCACTATGCCGAGTACGGGCAGTCCGAGGCCCGCGACGCGGGACCGTGGTTCGACCGGTGGGCCTATCTTGAAGCCAACGCGGATGTCGCCGACGCCGGCATGGACGCGGTGGTGCATTTCCTGCTCCACGGCGCCGGCGAGGGCCGCATGGGATTCGTGCTGGACGACGACTTGCTGGTGGCCTGACCTTATGGCCTGAACTGGGGGGGGCCGTTCGAGTGCATCCTACGTCTGTTTCTGATCCGATTCGCTCGCGCGCATGTATGTTTATGACGTCGAAACCATGACGAACAGCCTGTCCGACAAATCGGTCCCAGACCTGCTCGCCCTCCACGCCGCCGTGATGGAGGAACTTCGGGCGCGCGGCGTGTTGCGGTCGGCGAACGGCCCCACCGGCGACCTGGCCGAGTTCTTGTTCTGCAAGGCCTTTGGATGGAAACCGGCGGCGAACTCGGTGAAGGCCTTTGATGCGACCGGCGAGGACGGCACGCGCTACCAGATCAAGGGCCGTCGCCTGCACCGGCGCAACAGGTCAAGACAGTTGTCCGCGATCCGCGACCTTGACGGCTTCCATTTCCTTGCCGGTGTCCTCGTGGACGATGACTACCGCGTTGTGCGAGCGGCGTTGATTCCGGTGGCCATCGTCCGTGAGCGCGCGAATTACATCACTCATACCAACAGCCACAAATTCATGCTGCGGGATGAAGTGTGGGTTATTCCAGGCGTCACGGATGTGACCGATCGCTTGAAGGCCGCTGAAGAACAATAAGCCGCAGCCACTTTTTTTATGCCCCATACCCTATCCATTTCACACAATTATTCTTCATATAGTCATTGCGAGGAGCGAAGCCCAAAAGTCAAAAATTGGGCAATCCAGAGCGGACATCTGCGTCTTACGCTCTGGATTGCTTCGCCCGCGTCTTGCGACGCGGGCTCGCAATGACGGATCATGCTACCGTCGGAGCTGGGGTCGCTAACTTGGGGGGAAAACAACCGAGACCCAACTTGAACAGCGCCCGTGTGACAGACCGTGAACAAGCCCCGCAACCCAT
>NZ_CAKZOT010000099.1 GCF_937138205.1 uncultured Rhodospira sp.
TACATGTGCGATGTCCTGTGCGGCCACTCATAGGACGTTCAAGCGATTCCCCTGTGGCATCGAGGCGTGTTCGGATGTCGGAGGCGCCTGGCGTTGTGCGGATATATGCTTGTATTGCGCTGAACCGTTCAGTCTGGCGGCTGGGCACAAAAAAGCCCCAGCATCGTTATGTTTGCTTTTTCTGTGGATATAGGGCGGATCGCGTCCCATTTGACCCGCTCGGCAGGGCAAATGGGACGCGTGAATCCGCCCTAACGATCTGCTCTATTCGGGCGTTCGCCCACCCCGCCGACCAGCCGCCGGCAAGCCCAAGGTGGCTCCCCTGGTGCCGCTCCCCTGTGTCTTGCGCGCGGCCGCCCGCTACGCGTGCCCCACCGCCAGTTGCCAGCAGGCATCGCGGTCGGCGGCGACCAGCGCCACCAAGTCCCCGTCCAGTTTGCCGGCGCTGACCAGAGAGTCCAGGATCACCATGGTCCGCCCCGGACTCAGGGGCTCGCGGTAGGGCCGCGCCTGGGCCAGCGCCTGGACCACGTCGGCGACCGAGACGATTCTGGATTCCAGGGACAATGTGGTGTCCGCGCCGCCGAACGGATAGCCGCTTCCGTTCGGGCTTTCGTGATGATAGCCGGCCCAGACCGCGATTTCGTCGAAGCCGGTGATCTGGGCCAGGATCTGGTAGGTGTAGTAGGCGTGCCGCTTCATGGTCGCCCACTCCGCCGGGTCCAGCGGCCCCGGCTTGTCCAGGATGGCGTCGGGGATGCGCAGCTTGCCGACGTCGTGCAGCAGGGCGGCGATCTCCACCCGGTGGCGGTGTTCCTCGTCCAGGCCGGCCAGCGCCGCCAGGTGGGCGCTGAGCCGGCCGACCCCGGCCGAGTGCTCGCCGGTGAAGGGGCTCTTGGCGTCGACGATGCTGGCGAAGATGCTGGCCAGCTCCGTCAACTCGGCCGCCGTCAGCGTGCGGTAACGGCTGTTGCGGGCCAGCGGGGCCAGTTCCACGTGCAGCGCGTCGGCGTCCAGGCCGAACCAGAACGCGTCCCGCGCCGACACCTCGCGGAACGCCTCCAGCACCTCGGGCGCGAAGCTGCCATGGTCGGCGGCCTCCAGGATCTCGAGGATGCACGGCCGCATCAAGGCGGGGTCCGTGCCCCGCTGGCGGGACAGCAGGGCGTCGACCCGGTCCACCAGGTGGATGATGTTCGAGGCCACCCGGGTGGATTCGCTCAGGCCGTTGTCGGCCTCGCGCAGGCGGCTCCAAGGGGTGTGATGATAGGCGATGATCGGCGCCAGGTGGGCCGTGGGCGGAAAACGCAGGAACAGGTCCTGCCCCCGGACACAATGCCAGTCGACCTCCAGAAAGGCGTACTGCGAGATCAGCTTGTCATGCTCGCGGGTGGTGGAGACGCCGGCGTCGTGCAGCAGCGCGGCCTCGAACAGGGCGTCGAGCCGGCGCGGGTCGAGCCCCAGGGCGCGCCCGGTGGCCACGGCCATGTAGGCGACCCGTTTGCCGTGCGACACATCCGACACGCCGACGAAGTCCAGCACCCCGGACAGGACATAGATGAGTTCCCGCAGATCAAGGCGCAGGGGACTCAGCGTGGGGGTGGGGCCGGCCGTGGGGCAGGCTGTCGTCAGGTGCATCGTGGGATTGTCCTTGTCATGAAAGCCCGCGTGGGCACCGGCCCGGTGCTGCAACTGCCGGGCCGCACGGAGGTCCGTCGGGCGTCGCCTGGGGTGGTCGGCGGCACTGCCAACAAAAACCGAGACGCAAACGGAAGAAAAAAGGCGGGAAACAGAACTGTTTGCCAGACCTTCTTCCGCGCGCGTAACACTATGTATATGTCGTTCTTCATATATCGCTTGGCATGGTCCGCTTTTTACGTACCGCAACCCTAGCACAGTCCTTATTTCTGGTCATCATGACTTAAGTATCGCATGACGTCATACGCGTGTTGTGCTTTTTGCATGTCGGCGGCGCCGGCCGTATGATTTCACGTCGTGGCCGGTGCCGGCCATGGGCGGACACGCGAGGCAAGACAGAGCGCACAGAGGATATGAACAAACGGGCATGAACTATCGCCACGACTATCACGCCGGCAATGTGGGCGATGTGTTGAAGCATGTCGTTCTGACACTCATCCTGGAGCACCTGCGCGCCAAGCCGAAACCGATCCTGGTGCTGGATACCCACGCTGGCGCCGGCGCCTTTGACCTGGCCGGCGACGCGGCGTCGCGCACGGGGGAATGGCGTGGCGGCATCGGTCGCCTGCTGGACGCGGACGAGGCGCCGGCGGCGTTGCGGCCCTACCTCGACCTGGTGCGCGGGGTCCGGGAGGCGCGCGGCGCGACGCTCTACCCCGGCTCGCCTTTGATCGCCGCGCTGGGGTTGCGGCCGGGCGATCGCCTGGTGGCGGTGGAACGCCATCCCGACGCGCACGCGGCGCTGGCGGCGCTGCTGGCCCGACGGCCCGGCGTGCGGGTTGAGGCGGGCGACGGGTACGCGTCCCTGGCCGCCCTGCTGCCGCCGCCGGAGCGGCGCGGCCTGGTGCTGATCGACCCGCCGTTCGAGGACCGCGCCGAATATCAGGCACTGGCCACGGCGCTGGCGCACGCCCACCGACGGTTCGCCACCGGCGTCTTCATGCTGTGGTATCCGATCAAGGACCCGGGCGCGGTCGAGGCCTTCCACCAGCAGGTCATCGCCAGCGGCATCGCGCGCGTGCTGGCGGCGGAGTTGACCACGCGGCCGACCACCACCATCGCCGGCCTGGCCGGCGCCGGCCTGATCCTCGTCAATCCGCCATGGCGGCTGGAGGAGACCCTGCGCGACCTCCTGCCGTGGCTGGCCGCGCGGCTGGCCGAGCCTCCGGGTGCCGGCGGCTGGTGGCTGGACTGGCTGCGCGGGGAAGCGTGATCGGCGGGACGATTGTTTCCTCGGCGCTTCCCCCTTGAGCGCCGCCGCCGCGCATGGCATCCCCCGATCCCATGACCCTCCACCTGGTGAAACTCTGCGTCGGCGTCGACAGCCCCGACCATCTGCGCGGCCTGCAACACCGCCCCCGTATCGCCGTGGGTGACGCCCTGGTGCATACCACGCGCATGACACCACGCCGCGCCGACGAGATCGTGCCGGGCGGCTCGCTCTATTGGGTCATGACGGGCGCGATTCGATGCCGCCAGACAATCCTGAAGCTGGAGCCGGTGACCGATCCGGAGAGCGGCCGCTCGGCCTGCCGCATCCACCTCGACCCGGCGGTGGTGGGCACCGAGGCGCGGCCGTGGCGTCCGTTCCAGGGCTGGCGCTATCTCGCCGAGGACCAGGCGCCCCCCGACCGGCGCAGCGGCGCGAGCCCGGACGACGGCGACATCGCCGCCATGCCCGAGGAGATGCGCCAGGCGCTGCGGGAGATGGGGTTGATCTGACGTGCTCCGGCTCGTCCCCTTACGGACTGAAGTCCGCCGGCCGGAAGGAATCGAGTACCTGCAGGTAATTGGCGCGCTCGTAGGCCGCCGTGTCGTCGACGGACTTGTGGCTCAGCGCGCCGCGCGCCTGGGCTACGGTCTCGTAGCGGCCCACCTCCAGGAAGGCACGCAGGCCAGTCACCAGGGTTTTCATGTGGCCGGCGCCATAACGCAGCAGGGCGGAGGCCGTCATGACCACGTCGGCCCCGGCCAGGATGTACTTCATGACGTCCTCGGCGCCCTGGACACCGGTGGTGGCGGCCAGGGCGGCGTCGTCCACGTGGCCGTACAGCACGCCGATCCAGCGCAGCGGCAGGCGTGCCTCGGCCGACGTGGACAGGTCAAGCGTGGGCAGCGCCCGCATGGCCTGCAGGTCGATTTCCGGCTGATAGAACCGGTTGAACAGCACCAGTCCGGTCGCGCCGGCCGTCACCAGGCGCCGCGCCAGATGCCCCGGCGCGCTGTAGAACGGCCCCAGCTTGACCGCCACCGGCACCGAGACCTCCGCGCACACCGTGTCGAGGATGCCGACCACCCGGTCCTCGACCTCGGCGCCGGATTCGGTCACGTCGGCGGCGACGTAGTAGACGTTCAGCTCGATGGCCGGTGCGCCCGCCTGCTGCATCAGCTTGGCGTAGTGGGTCCAGCCGCGCGCCGTGGTGCCGTTCAGGCTGGGGATGACGGGGATGTCACAGGCCTCGCGCGCGCGGCGGATCAACTCCAGCGTCTCCTCGCCACCGATGCCGATGGAGTCCAGCGACGCCGCCGGGAAGTACCCGCCCGGCACCTCGGCGTGGCTCTCGGCGCCCACCTCGGACAGGCCGCGGAGCGCCTCGCGCTCACGCTGGATACGTTCCTCGAACAGTGACGGCATGACCACGGCGGCGGCGCCGGCGTCTTCCAGCCGGCGGATGCCGTCCAGGGTGCCCGACAGCGGCGAGGCCGAGGCCACCACCGGATGCTCCAGCGTCAGGCCGAGATAGCGCGTGGTCATGTCCATGGATGAGTCCCCCTCCCGTCCCGGTTTGGTTCCGTTCTGTGCCGGACAAGGCCGGACAGGGCCGGACCGGTCACGGGATCATAACAAGGGGACGGATGGGGACCGCAAGGCGGAAACGTGAGGACCTTGCTGCTCGTCGCCGCGTCCGGGGATTATCGCGCCGGCGTGAGCCGGATCAGGGCGCCGTCGCGGTGATCGGTGAGGATCATGACGGCGCCGTCGCGCGCCACATCCACATCCCGCACACGGGCCATGCCCTGAAGATAGCGCGCCTCGCCCGTCACCCGCGTCCCGTCAAGTTCAAGGCGAACCAATGCCCGGCTTGCGAGTCCGCCGATCAGCACGCTGCCCCGCCACTCGGGGAACAGGTCACCGTCGTAGAACACCATGCCGCTGGGGGCGATCACCGGATCCCAGTAGTAGACCGGCTGCTCCATTCCGTCCTTCTTGGTGATCCCGGCGCCGATCGGCCGGCCGCTGTACGCCTCGCCATAGGTGATGACCGGCCAGCCGTAGTTGCGCCCGGGCCGGGGCCGGTTCAGTTCGTCGCCGCCGCGCGGACCGTGCTCGACGGTCCACAGCGCGCCCTCGGGGCCGAGCGCCGCCGACTGGATGTTGCGATGGCCGTACGACCAGACTTCGGGCGCACCGCCCGGGATGTCCGGATTGCCCTCGGCCGGTCCGCCCATCGGGTCGATGCGCAACACCTTGCCAAGGTGGGTCGAGACGTCCTGCGCCAACTGGCGCGGCTCGTGCTTGGACCGCTCGCCGGTGGTGACGAACAGCGCCCCGGTCTCGTCGAACACAAGGCGGGAGCCGTAGTGCAGGGTCGACGCCCAGGGCGGCTGCTGGCGGAAGATGACCGCGACGTCGGTCATGGCGCGGCCGTCGTCGGACAGAACGCCGGTCGCCACGGCGGTTCCGGTGCGGCCCCCGTCACGGGGTTCGGCGTAGCTCCACCAGACCCGGCGCGTGTCGGAGAAGTCCTCGCGGACCACGACGTCCAGCAGCCCGCCCTGGCCGCGCGCGTCCACCTCGGGCAGTCCGGTGATGGCCGGCGAGCGCTCGCCCTCGGCAGAGATGATGCGCATCCGCCCGGGGCGCTCGGTGACCAGCCAACGCCCTTCCGGGAGCTGATCCATGCCCCAGGGGTGCGTCAGGCCGTCGGCGACGACCGCGCGGTTCAGCGTGATGGGATCGGCGATCACCGGCGCCCGCGTCTGGCCGTCGAAGGCCGGTTCCTGATGCGGCGCGTTCGGGGGCGCGGCGTTGAAGTCCCGCGCCGCCGCGCCCCAGGGGCTGGTGGCGAGCAGGCTGGCGAGGGCGAGCGCGGCAAGGGTCCGGGGCATGGCGAGGCGTCCTGTCCGTGTGATCGAATGGCGGTCGGATGGCATTGATCGCCCCCATGGACATGGCCCTGACCTGGCGATGCGCAATGCCGGCTGCACTTGCAAGGAACCTAATATAACGTCACCCTCATTCAATGGGGCCGTCGTACGTGCGCGGCAGAATCAGTCCACCCCCAGGGGCAGTAAGACAGGTCCAAAAAATAGGATGTGCCCTCCTCCGAAGGAACCGGCTCTTGCTCCTTTTGCCATGTCGGATTTCGAATTGTTCTAGCGAGGTGGTGCCCTCTCAAGATAAGGGAACATTAACGCTTCTCTTGGTACAAAGTTCGCCATATAGATTGTCTTTGTGGTCCAGGCGATTGTCGGCCGGCGCGTGAGTTTACTAAACTTTTGTTGACATAGGTGCCCCGAAAATACCAATGATAGCCGCCAGAAACGGCACGGGTCTTTCAGAATGAACCAAGTGGGCAGAATGAACCGAGAGGGGGCGTTGCACCATGCTCAAGTCGATCCGTATCGGGCCGAAGCTCTATGGTGGGTTTGGCGCGATCTTGATCCTTCTGGCTGTCGTGGGCGGCATGGCCATCTTCGCGCTCGTCAGCATTGGCGGGACCTTCACCGAGTATCGCGGCCTGGCCCGCTCCGCCAACGAGGTCGGGCGCGTGCAGGCCAACATGCTGCTGACCCGCATGGGGGTGAAGGACTTCATCATCCGGGGCGATCAGGCGGCCATCGACCAGGTGCATGATCGCGCGGACGCGACGCGCGAGTTCATCGGTACGACGCGGGCGTTGACCACCGATCCCGAGGCGCTGCAACTGCTGGACACCATGCGCGCGGAACTCGACGATTACACCGCCGCGTTCGAACGGGTCACCGACCTGCAGGACCGTCGCAACGCGTTGAACGACGTGTTCGTCGACACCGGACCGGCAACGGAACAGGCCTTGACCGAGATCATGCGCTCGGCTTTCGACGACGATGACGCCGAGGCGGCCTATCTGGCCGGCCTAGCGCTCCGGGAATCGCTGCTGGCACGCCTGTACGCCCAGAAGTTCCTGGTGGACAATCTCGAAGACTCGGCCGAGCGCGCGCTTCACGAACTGGCCGCCTTCGACGACGCCATGACGGCCCTGAACGCCGCCCTGCAGGACCCGGGCCGCCGCCAACGGATGCAGCAGGCCAACGATGCCAAGGCCGAATACGCCAGCGCCTTCGAACGGGTCGTCGGCGTCATCGACGAACGCAACGACATCATCACCAACACCCTCGACGTCATCGGCCCGCGTGTCGCGCAGCAGGTCGAGGACTTCAAGCTTCAGGTCAAGGAAGAGCAGGACATCCTCGGCCCGCAGGCCGAGGCGGCGATCAACATGACCAGCATTTTCGTGGTCGTCGTGACCCTCGTCGCCGTCGGCGCCGGGCTTGTCGCCGCCGCGGCCATCGCGTCCGGCATCACCAAGCCCATCGCCGCCATGACCGCGGTCATGGGCCGGCTGGCCAAGCGGGAGTACAGCGTCGAGATCCCGGCGCAGGACCACAAGGACGAGGTCGGCGACATGGCGAAGGCGGTGCAGACCTTCAAGGAGGGGATGCAGCGCGCCGACGAGTACGCCGACCAGCAGGCCGCCGAGGCGCGCAAGCGCGAGGCCCGCGCGCGGCGGATCGAGGAGTTGAATAACCAGTTCGACCAGGGCGTCAGTGGCGTCATCGAGGCCGTCGCGTCGGCCGCCGCGCAGCTTCAGTCAACGGCCGAAAGCATGGCCTCGATCGCCGAGGAGACCAACAGCCAGGCGACGACGGTCGCCTCGGCCTCCGAACAGGCGTCGAACAACGTGCAGACGGTGGCGTCGGCGGCCGAGGAACTGGCCTCGTCGATCCGCGAGATCGGCCGGCAGGTGCAGCAGTCCACCGACATCGCCGGGCAGGCGGCCACCGAGGCCGAGCGGACCAACACCGTCGTCTCCGGCCTGGCCGAGGCGGCGCAGAAGATCGGCGAGGTGGTGAACCTGATCACCGACATCGCGGATCAGACCAACCTGTTGGCGCTCAACGCCACCATCGAGGCGGCGCGGGCCGGCGACGCCGGCAAGGGCTTTGCCGTGGTCGCCAACGAGGTCAAGAGCCTGGCCAACCAGACGGCACGGGCGACCGAGGATATCGGCCGCGAGATCGGCAGCGTACAAACGGAGACCCGGACCGCCGTCTCGGCCATCGAATCGATCTCCGGCATCATCGGCCGCATCAACGAGGTGACCTCCACCATCGCCTCGGCGGTGCAGGAACAGGACGCGGCGACCCAGGAAATCGCGCGCAACGTCCAGCAGGCCAGCCAGGGCACGGCCGAGGTGTCGTCCACCATCGTCGGCGTGACCGAGGCGGCGCGCGAGGCCGGCTCAGCCGCCGAGAACGTGTTGCAGGCGACCAGTTCCCTCAACGAGCAGTCCACGCAGCTCAAGTCAATGGTCGAGCGGTTCCTCGCTGATGTTCGTGCCGCCTGATCTTGCTCCCGACTTCCCCTATAAATAGGGCTCTCTGATTCACACAACTTAAAATGGTTTGTCATTGCGAGGAGCGTAGCGACGAAGCAATCCAGAGCGGATATTTACGGTCTACGCCCTGGATTGCTTCACCCTCGTCTAGCGACGACGGTTCGCAATGACGAGTCACATCGTCGCGCGAGCAAAGGGCTCCCGCTTCGGCGGAAAGACGTGCAAGTACGATCGCCCCGTTTACAGGGAGGGTTGGGGTGGGGTCGTGCGCCGCCCCGTCGGCTTGCGCGAACAGTGGCGGGAAAGTGTGAGCATGATAGCCCAATTTCTTGGGAGAGGTCGGAAGGGCGCCAGGCGCGAAACCTGGCCGTCGGCGTGGTGACGCGGACAGATCGAGGAGTAGAGAGGGCGCCCCCGGCCGCCTAGCCCGGCCCCGCGACACACCTTGACGAAGGTTTTGCGTCGACGCGTGATTCCCCTCTGGTTCGCCGGCCGCTTTCGGTTACCATGGCGCCCGCGTGATGATCCGCTGGCGCGACCGCCGCGAACACTGCGAGACTCACCTCAGCACGATCACCGACCAAGGCGTCACCGAACAAGAGCGCCCCCACCGGGAAGGGATACGTCATGGGCCAGGCCCCCCTGCATCGCCCGACGGACATGACGCGTCCGTTGGACCTTCGCCATGAGCGGCGCACCGGTCCGGAACGGGTGCGCCGGCCGATCTATGTCGATCACCTGCCGCCCTGCAACCAGGCCTGTCCGGCGGGCGAGAACATCCAGGCGTGGCTGGCGCTGGCCCAGGCCGGCGAGGACGAGGCGGCTTGGCGCGTGCTGGTCGCCGACAACCCCATGCCGGCGGTGCATGGCCGCGTCTGCTATCACCCGTGCGAGGACGTCTGTAACCGAAAGGAGCTCGACGCGCCCGTCACCATCCATGCCGTCGAGCGTTATCTGGGCGACGTGGCGCTGGAGAAGGGCTGGGGCTTCGACGCTCCCGCCGCCTCCACCGGCAAGCGGGTGTTGATCGTCGGCGCCGGCCCCAGCGGCCTGTCGGCGGCCTATCACCTGGCCCGCGCCGGCCACGCCGTGACCATGCACGAGGCCGGGCCGATCGCCGGCGGCATGATGCATTTCGGCATTCCGGCGTACCGGATGCCGCGCGACGTGCTGGATGCCGAGATCAACCGCATCCTCGACCTCGGCATCACGCTCAACCTGAATCACAAGGTCACCGACCTGGAGGCCGAACGCCAGGCCGGCGGCTTCGACGCCGTGTTCGTGGCCGTCGGTGCCCACATCTCCAAACGGGTGGACATCCCGGCGCGCGACGCCGGCACCATGCTGGACGCGGTCTCGTTCCTGAAGAGCGTCGAGGCCGGCGAGCGCCCGCGCCTGGGCCGGCGCGTGGCGGTGTACGGCGGCGGCAACACCGCCATGGACGCGGCCCGCGTGGTCAAGCGCCTGGGGCACGAACCCCTGATCGTCTACCGCCGCGACCGCGAGAACATGCCGGCGCATGACTTCGAGGCCCAGGAGGCGCTGGACGAGGGCGTCCAGATCCACTGGCTGCGGGCCATCAAAAGCCTGGACCAGACCGCCATGACGGTCGAGATCATGGAACTGGACGAGCGCGGCCGACCGCGCCCCACCGGCCGCACCGAAACCATCGAGGCCGACGACCTGATCCTGGCCCTGGGTCAGGACACCGACACCAGCTTCCTGCGCTCGGTGCCCGGGCTGTCGTTCGACCGCGACGGCACCGTGCGCGTCGACGAACGCATGATGACCGGCGCGCCGGGCGTGTTCGCCGGCGGCGACATGGTGCCGTCCGACCGCTCGGTGACCATCGCCGTCGGCCACGGCAAACAGGCCGCGCGTTGCATCGACACCTGGTTGCGCGGCGGCCTGTACCAGCGCCAACCCCGCAATCCGCCCGTCAGCTTCGCCGACCTGCAGGTGCCGTACTATGTCGAGGCGGATCCGCGCGAGCAACCGCACCGCCCGGCCGAGGAGGCCACCAGCGGCTTTGACGAGGTCGTGGGCGGGTTCTCGCCGACCCAGGCGCACTACGAGGCGAAACGCTGCCTGTCGTGCGGCAACTGTTATGAGTGCGACGGCTGCCAGGGCGCCTGCCCGGAAAACGCCATCCAGAAGCTGGGGCCGGGCAAGGGCTACCGGGTCGACCTGGAGCGCTGCACCGGCTGCGGCGTGTGCCACGATCAGTGCCCGGTGCACGCCATCGAGATGATTCCGGAACCGCACCACTGAGGCCCCGGCGGGCGACCGCGCCCGCCGACCCGACTCATCCGCAAGGGCGCCACGCAAGAGCGTCCGCGAACCCTACCAGGGACTGAAGGCCAGGGAACAAAGGGACGTCCAGTCATGCCCGATACCACCGCGCAGTCCGCCGCCGCGTCCGCCGAGACCCGCGTGCTTCCCAACGAGCCCCAGCGCGTCATGATCGACGGCAACGAGGCCTGCGCCTACATCGCCTACCGTGTCAACGAGGTGTGCGCGATCTATCCGATCACGCCGTCCTCGACGATGGCCGAACTGGCCGACGAATGGGCCTCGCAGCGCAAGACCAACATCTGGGGCACCATCCCCGATGTGATGGAGATGCAAAGCGAGGGCGGCGCCGCCGGCGCGCTGCACGGCGCGCTGCAGGCGGGGTCGCTGGCCACCACCTTCACGGCCTCTCAGGGCCTGATGCTGATGCTGCCCAACATGTACAAGATCGCCGGCGAGTTGACCGCCTGCGTGATCCATGTGGCGGCCCGCGCCCTGGCCCGGAACGCGCTGTCGATCTTCGGCGACCATCAGGACGTGATGGCCGCGCGCACCACCGGCTTCGCGCTGCTGGCCTCGGCCTCTGTGCAGGAGGCGCACGACAACGCCCTGGTGGCCCAGGCCGCCACTCTGCGCGCGCGGGTGCCCATCCTGCACTTCTTCGATGGCTTCCGCACGTCGCACGAGATCAACAAGATCTCGCTGATCCCCGACGCGGTGATCCGCGACATGATCGACGACGATCTGGTGCGCGCCCACCGCCTGCGGGCGCTCAGCCCCGAACGACCGTTCGTGCGCGGCACCGCCATGAACCCGGACGTCTATTTCCAGGCGCAGGAGGCCAACAACCTCTATTACGAGCGGATGCCGGATATCGTCGAGGCGGAGATGAACCGCCTGAGCGCCATCACCGGCCGGCCGCTGGCGCCGTTCACCTACCATGGTCCGCCCGATGCCGAGCGGGTGATCGTCATCATGGGCTCGGGCGCCGAGACCGCCACCACCACCGCCGACTATCTGAACGAGGCGGAGGGCGCCGGCGTTGGCGTCATCAAGGTCAGCCTGTTCCGGCCCTGGTCGGCCAAGAAGCTGCTGGCGGTGCTGCCGCCCTCGACCCGCGCCATCGCCGTGCTGGACCGCACCAAGGAGGCCGGCGCCCAGGCCGAGCCCATGTACCTGAACGTGCTGGCCACCCTGGCCGAGGCGCAGACCTACGACCGGCTGCCGACGAAGACCGTGCCGCGCCTGATCGGCGGCCGCTACGGCCTGTCGTCGAAGGAATTCACGCCGGGCATGGTCAAGGCGGTGTACGACGAACTGGCCAAGCCCGACCCCAAGCCGCGCTTCACCGTCGGCATCACCGACGATGTGACCAACCTGAGCCTGACGGTGGACCCGGACTTTTCCATCGAACCGGACGGCGTGGTCCGCGCCATCTTCCACGGCCTGGGGTCGGACGGCACCGTCGGCGCCAACAAGAACAGCATCAAGATCATCGGCGACGAGCCGAACCGCCACGCCCAGGCGTACTTCGTCTATGATTCAAAGAAATCGGGCTCGCGCACCGTCTCGCATCTGCGCTTTGGCCCGGAGCCGATCACCGCGCCTTACCTTGTCGAGCGGGCCAACTTCATCGCCTGCCACCAGTTCCAGTTCGTCAATGCCATCGACATCGTCGACCGCGCCGCACCGGGGGCCGACGTTCTGCTGAACAGCCCCTATCCGCCGGCCGAGACGTGGAACCGCCTGCCGGCCCCCATGCGCCGGACCTGCCGCGAAAAGGGCCTGAAGCTGCACGTCATCGACGCCGTCAAGGTGGCGCGCGAGGCTGGGTTGGGCCGGCGCGTCAACACCATCATGCAGACGTGCTTCTTCGCCCTGTCCAACGTGCTGCCGCCGCACGTGGCCATCGAGCGCATCAAGGCGGCCATCAGCAAGTCCTACGCCCGTCAGGGTGACGAGGTGGTGGCCCGCAACCACGCCGGCGTCGACATGGCGATCGCCCACCTGCGCGAGGTACCGATCCCGCCGGCCGAGGCCGACGGCCCCGACGTGCCACCGCGCCAGCTGATCCCCGACACCGCGCCCGACTTCGTCCGCGCCGTCACCGCCGCCATGTTGGCGGACAAGGGCGACACCTTGCCGGTCAGCGCGCTGCCGGCCGACGGCACCTTCCCCAGCGGCACCACGCAGTACGAAAAGCGCGATATCGCCACCCAGATCCCGCGCTGGGACCCGGGGCTGTGCATCCAGTGCGGCAACTGTTCCATGGTCTGTCCGCACGCCGTCATCCGCACCAAGTTCTACAACGGCGCCCGCCTGGAGGGCGCCCCGGACAGTTTCCCCTCGGCCCCGGTCGAGGCGCGCGGCTTCCCCGAGACCCGGTTCTCGCTCCAGGTCATGGTCGCCGACTGCACCGGCTGCGGACTGTGCGTCAGCGTCTGCCCGGTGCAGGACCCGACCAACGCCAGCCGCCGCGCCATCAACATGGAAGACAAACTGACGGTCCGCGACGAGGTCGAGACCAACCAGGCCTTCTTCGACAGCCTGCCGGTCAACGACCGCTCGCGGGTCGACTATTCCACCGTCAAGGGCACCCAGTTCCTGCGGCCGCTGTTCGAGTTCTCGGGCGCCTGCGCCGGCTGCGGCGAGACCCCGTATGTCCGCCTGCTGTCGCAGTTGTTCGGCGACCGCCTGCAGGTGGCCAACGCCACCGGCTGTTCGTCCATCTACGGCGGCAACCTGCCGACCACGCCGTGGGCGGTGGACGAGACTGGGCGCGGCCCGGCGTGGTCCAACAGCCTGTTCGAGGACAACGCCGAATTCGGCCTCGGCTTCCGCATGTCCGCCGACAACCACGTGCGCCTCGCCCGCGACCTGCTGGCGCGTCTGGCCCCGGCGGTGGGCAAGCAACTCGCGGCGTCGATCCTGGAGGCCGAGCAGCGCACCGAATCGGCCCTGGTGGCCCAGCGCACCCGGGTGGAGACCCTGCGCGGCATCCTGGAGGGCATGGACGACGACGACGCCCGCCACCTGCTGTCGGTGGTCGACCATCTGGTGCGGCGCTCGATCTGGATCGTCGGCGGCGACGGCTGGGCCTACGACATCGGGTCGGGCGGGCTCGACCACGTGCTGGCCAGCGGCCGCGACGTCAACATCCTGGTCATGGACACCGAGGTCTATTCCAACACCGGCGGCCAGATGTCGAAGGCGACACCGGTCGGCGCCGTGGCCAAGTTCGCCGCCGCCGGCAAGCGCGTGGGCAAGAAGGACCTGGCGCTGCAGGCCATCAGCTACGGCAACGTCTACGTCGCCCGCGTGGCCATGGGGGCGAACCCGCAGCATGTCCTGACCGCCTTCCGCGAGGCCGAGGCCTACCCGGGCACGTCCATCATCCTCGCCTACAGCCACTGCATCGCCCACGGCATCGCCATGGACAAGGGCATGGAGCAGCAGGACCTTGCCGTGAAGAGCGGGTACTGGCCGCTGTTGCGCTTCAACCCGGCGGTGCGGGCGAGCGAGGAGAACCCGTTCATCCTCGACAGCCCGCGCCCGCGCATCGCCCTGTCGGCCTATACCCAGAACGAACTGCGCTACCGCGCGTTGGCCGCCAGCGATCCGGAAACCGCGCGCGTGCTGATGGCGCAGGCGCAGGCTCAGGTGCTGGAGAAATACCACCTGTACGAGGAAATGGCGCGCGAGGGACCGCGCGGACAGATGTGATCCCGGCCGACGAAAAGGTTGACCGTTCTTGCTGGCCGGGCATTCAAACCGGCCGACGATAGAATTGACTCGTCCGGTCGTCACGACGCCCCCGACAGGGGCCTATCTGATTCACACATCATTACTCTTTTTTGTCATTGCGAGGAGCACAGCCCAAAAATCAACAATTGGGCAATCCAGAGCGGATATTTGCGTTTTACGCTCTGGATTGCTTCGCCCTCGTCTTGCGACGAGGGTTCGCAATGACGAGTCACATCGCCGCGCGAGCGAAGAGCCGCCGCTTCGGCGGAAACAAGTCTGAATATGATAGCGACAGGGGCGGCAGGATCTCGGGAAAAGGTAAGATGTAAGACAAGGGGCCTGCAAACGAGTCAAGCGATACGTCGGCCGGCATGATTTGTTTGGCGACTCAAGACATGCCCGTGACGATCACGTGTGGAGACCTGGCGCCCGCGGATTTGCGGGCGCAGGCGTGCCGGGTGGACAGCGCGGGCGGATGCGGAAGGAGCGGATCACTCCGCCCGGTCCACATACCGTCGCCGCAGGTGGGCCTTGAACACGCCGGCGTCCAGCGGCTTTCCGGTGGCGCGCTCCAGCATCTCGGCGGCGGTGACGGATGAGCCCAGCGCGTGCACATGGTCCCGCAGCCACCCCAGCAGCGGCCCGAAGTCGCCCTTCGCCAGATCGTCCGGGATCGACGGCACGGCCTCCACGGCGGCCTGGAACAACTGCGCCGCCGTCATCGCCCCCAGGGTATAGGTGGGGAAATAGCCGATCGCCCCGTCGTACCAGTGGATGTCCTGCAGGCAGCCGGTGCGGTCGTCCGGCACCGTCACGCCCAGCACCTCCTTCATGCCGTCGCGCCAGGCGCCGGGCAGGTCGTCCAGCACCAGGTCGCCGGTCAGCAACGCCCGCTCCAGGCGGAACCGCAGGATGATATGCGCCGGATAGGTCACCTCGTCGGCGTCGACGCGGATCAGCCCGGGCGCGACGCGGGTGTAGAGGCGAGACAGGGTGTCCGGATCCCAGCCCGCGCCGTCGTCACCGCCGTTCAGCATCTCGGCCATGACGGGCGCGGCATAGGTCAGGAACGCCCGCGAGCGGCAGGCCTGCATCTCCATCAGCAGGCTCTGGCTTTCGTGCACGCTCATGCCCAGCGCGCGGCCCACCGGCTGGTCGCGCCACGCCGGCGGCAGGCCCTGTTCGTAGAGCGCGTGGCCGGTCTCGTGCAGCACGGCCATGATAGCGCCGGCGGCGTCGGACTCGTCGTAACGCGTGGTGATGCGCACGTCGTCGGGCACGCCGCCGCAGAAGGGATGCAGGCTTTCGTCCAGGCGGCCGCGCCCGAAATCGAATCCCACCGCCTGCATCAGCCGTTCGGCGAGCGCCTTTTGGCGGGCGGCGGGGAACGGTCCCTTGGGCGGGGTCGGCGCCGGCCCCTGGGCGGCCAGGGCGTCGTCGAGGATGGCGGGCAGGTCGGCGGCGAGGTCGTCGAACACCGCCGCGATGGCCACCTGTGATCCGTCCGGTTCATAGGCATCCAGCAAGGCATCGTACGGAGAGCACTGGAACGCCTCGGACTTGGTGACGGCGATCTCGCGCGTCAGGTCGAGCACCGTCGCCAGCGGCCCCTTGACGGCGGCGAAGTCGTCCTCGGCGCGGGCGCGGCGCCAGACCATTTCGCAGGTCGAGCAGGCGCGCGAGTGGGCCTCCACCAGGTCCGCGTCCAGCGCCGCCTCGTGCCGCCATTCGCGCCGCATGGCGCGCAGGTTGGCTCGGTCCCAGTCGTCCAGCCCGGGTGCCTCATCCCGCTCGGCGGCGTCCAGCCACTCCCCCACCTCGGGTGCCGTCAGCATGTCATGCGCCAGGGTCCGCAGCGTGGCCAGTTGACTGGCGCGGGCCTCGGCCCCGCCCTCGGGCATCATGGCCGACTGGTCCCAGTGCAGCACCCCGGCGGCGTCCTGCAGATGGCTCAGGCGGGCGAAGCGCGCCTTCAGACGGGAATAGGGCGTATGCGAGTCCATCAGGATGCTCCAGCGTCAGGGGGCCGTCGGGCGGTCGAGGGCCGCGTCCCAGGGTGACCGGACCGGCGGTTTCGTCAAGGGGGCCGCGCCATCCGCGCGCGCCTGTCACAGGCCTGTCGGAATCTGGTTCCGCCGACAGTGAAATGACAGTAGGATGCGCGACCCGCTGACCCGGCCCGCCGGCAGCGGGTGTCTGTCGTTATGCCTTCCACATGGTATCCGGATTCCGACCTCATGAAAAAGAACGCCCTGCTGCACGCGGCTGTCCACAACAGCAAGCCGATTTCCAAAAAAGGCGCGCTGGAGCGACTGTTTACCTTGATGTTCCGGGGCTTCGTGTATCCGCAGATATGGGAGGATCCGGAGATCGACCTCGAGGCGCTGCACCTGACCCCAGACAAGCGCATCGTGACGATCTGTTCGGGCGGCTGTAACATCCTGAACTACCTGACCGAGGGGCCGGCGCGCATCGACGCCGTCGACCTCAACCCTGCGCACGTGGCCCTGAGCCACTTGAAGCTGACGGCGTTGCAACGCTTCCCGGATCATGAGACCTACTTCCGGTTTTTCGGCCACGCCGACGAGCGGGCCAACCGCCGCGCCTTCACCCAGTACCTGCTGCCGCACCTGGACGAGGCGACGCGGAAGTACTGGACCGCATGGACACCGGTGCACGGCCGGCGCATCAACTACTTCACCAAGAACATCTACAAGTTCGGCCTGCTCGGTCGGTTCATCGGCTCTCTGCATGTCCTTGCCCGCGCGCACGGCATGAATCCGCGTGTCCTGCTGGCGGTGCGCACGCCAGAGGAACAGAAGGCCGTGTTCGACGCCACCATCTCGCCGCTGTTCGAGAAAAAGCTGGTGCGCGCCATGTGCGGAATGCCGGTGTCGCTCTACGGCCTGGGCATTCCCCCGGCCCAGTTCGAGTCGCTGATGGTGGCGTCCGACGGCGACATCCCCGGCCTGCTGCGGCAGCGGCTGGAGCGGCTGGCCTGCGATTTCCCGATCGAGGAGAACTATTTCGCCTGGCAGGCGTTCGGCCGGGGCTATGACCGGCATTACCGCAAGGCGGTGCCGCGTTACCTGCGCCGCGAAAACTACGAGCGCCTGCGCGACCTGTCCGACCGGGTGCACATCCACCATGCCTCGATGACGCACTGGCTGGCCGAGCAGCCGGCCGAGAGCCTCGACGGCTATGTCCTGCTCGATGCCCAGGACTGGATGAACGACCGCCAGCTCAACGAGCTGTGGGCCCAGATCGTGCGCACGGCGCGGCCCGGCGCGCGCGTCATCTTCCGCACCGCCGGCACGGAAAGCCCGCTGACCAACAGCCTGTCGCCCGACCTGCTGTCGGTCTGGGACCATGACATCGAGCACTGCCGCGACATGACGCGCCGCGACCGGGCCTCGATCTACGGCGGCTTCCACGTGTACACCCGCCGGGACTGAGGCTCCCGCGCCCCCGCTTCCCCGCTCCTGTAAAAAAATCAAGAAGGCCCCCCGATGGACGCCCATGATCTGATGGACCGGATCTACCGGCAGCAGCGGCATATCTATGACCTGACGCGGAAGTACTTCCTTTTCGGGCGCGATCGGGTGATCGCCGATCTCCAGGCCGCCGAGGGCGAGACGGTGTGCGAGGTCGGCTGCGGCACCGCGCGCAACCTGGTCAAGATGGCCCGGCGCTATCCGGGCGCGCGCCTGTTCGGGCTCGATGCCAGCGACGCCATGCTGAAAACGGCGCGCGGCAAGGTGGGGCGGCTCGGGCTGGCCGAGCGGATCCACCTGGCCCACGCCCTGGCGCAGGACTTCGACCCGGCCCGCGACTTCGGCCTCGACGACCCGTTCGACCACGTCGTGTTTTCCTACAGCCTGTCGATGATCCCGCCGTGGCGCGAGTCGGTCGACCACGCGCTGGAGGTGGTCCGGCCCGGCGGCCGGATCCACATCGTCGATTTCGGCGACCAGTCCGACCTGCCGCGCTGGTTCCGGGCCGTGCTGTACTGGTGGCTCGGCCTGTTCCATGTCCAGTACCGGCCGGACCTCGTGGCCTACCTGTGGGGCCTGCACGCCGAGGGCCGCGCCGAGGTGACCGTGACGCCCCTGTACGGCGGCTATGCCTTCCTCGCGGCGGTGAAAAAGGTCGAGTAGAACCGCCTACCCCTTCAGATGCTGCGCGAAGAAGGCCAGGGTGCGCGCCCAGGCCAGCTTGGCGTCCTCCTCGTCGTAGCGCCCGCCGGACGGATTGGCGAAGGCGTGGTCGGCCTCGTACCAGTGCACGGTCAGGCTGTCGGCCTTGCCGGCGGCGGCCATGGCCCGTTCGAAACCGCCCACCATGTCGGCGTTGATGTGCTGGTCGCGGGTGCCGAAGTGCCCCAGCACCGGCCCCGAGAGGGCCTTCAGCGTCTCGGCGTCCTGCGCCAGCCGGCCGTAGTAGATGACTGTGGCGTCGGCCGGCGCCGCCAGCGACGCGTTCAGCGACCAGCCGCCGCCGAAGCACCAGCCGACGGTGCCGAGCGTGCCCGTGCCGTGCTCGTGCGTGCGCAGCCAGTCCATCCAGGCGGTGCAGGTCTCGGTGGCCTCGGCGGCGTCCACCGCTTGCGTCTGGGCGCGGGCCGCGTCCGGCGTGGTGGCGACGGAGCCGCCCATCAGGTCGATGGCCAGGGCGACATAGCCCTCGTTGGCGTACTCCCGCGCGGTGGCCTTGATCTGGTCGTTCAGGCCCCACCATTCGTGGATCAGTATCACCGTCGGCGCCGGCAGGGTCTCCGGCAGCGCCAGCGCCGCCGAGACCGTGCGGCCGGACGGCAGCGTCAGGGTGACGGTCTCTGTCTGTTCGGCGGCGGCGCGGGCCAGAATGGGGTCGGCCAGCACGGCGGCGAATGATGCGCCGGCCAGACCTTTCAGGAGCACGCGGCGGTCAATCCGCGGATCATCGAGCATGGTGGGGCCTCCCTCGGCGTCTGTTTTGATTGGCACGGGACCGCGACTGCGTCCCATTCGTAAGTGGCCCGCGCGGGAGGCGAGTCAAGCATCTTCCGGAGAACCAGGATCATAGTTAACCTTTGCCGGTAGAGAGGACGGAGAAGAGGGACTCGTAAAACAATTCGCTTGCCGATGATAATAAGAGGAGCCATTTCAAAAAAACGCCGTCATTGCGAGCCCTCATCGCAAGATGAGGGCGAAGCAATCCAGAGCGGAGAAAGACACCCGTCGCCCTGGATTGCTTCGTCGCTCCGCTCCTCGCAATGACGAAGCCGGCTTGTTCACTTGGCTCCGGTGAGCACAGCTTGTTGTGCCGCAACGCGACCCCGTCGTACCAGATCGCGCTTCTACCGGAGCCAAG
>NZ_CAKZOT010000100.1 GCF_937138205.1 uncultured Rhodospira sp.
TGAGCGTTCCCTATTGGGAAGGCCCGGTGCGAATCACCGGCAGCCATGGCGGACGCGGTTACCTCGAAATGACCGGCTACGATGCGCAGTGACCCCACGGTCGAGGCGGGCAAGGTCTGCGTCACTCTGAAGTGGCCCCGGTCGTTCGGACAGGTCCGATGGGTTCTTAAGCTCTGAAGGGCTCCCTGGATGAGTGGTGGTATGTTGGTTCAGGCGGCCAGGCCCGCCGGCCGCAGGGCGGAACGTCAACAGGGCCCGGAGGCCGGCGGGCCTGGCCAATAGACCTCGTCGGGCGTCTGGTAGGCCAGCCCCTGGTGTGGGCGAGCGGGGTCCGTGTCAACCTTAATTCCGCAGTTGGGCGCCGAGGCCTTGTGCGACTATGTGTTTGGCGTTCAGCCAGGGTGCGGTCGTGTGTTGGGTTTTTCCGACTGGTGCCAACACCTTGAGCCCGGAACAGGCGCCCAACTGCGGAATTTGGGGTCAATCGGACAGCGCCGCTTGCCCGCGTCGTTCGGGCGGGCGCCGTCGCGCCTTCACCACGTTCAGGGCCAGGATGACGGTCAGGGCGGCCGCGCCCACCGCCTCGATGGTCAGGTCGGGCTGGAACACGGCGATGGTCGCGGGGACCACCAGAAGCCGGGACACCGGGTCCAGGGGCGCGAGCAGATGCCCCTCCAGCGCGGCGGCGAAGGCGGCCAGGGCCAGCACCGCCAGCACGGCGGTCCAGATTACCAAAGGCAGCGGGCCACCCATGATGATGACCGGATTGAACACCATGAACAGCGGGATCAGGTACAGGCCCTTGGCGAACTTCCAGGCCTGAAGACTGGTGCGCATCGGCGAGGCCCCGGCGATGGCGGCGCCGGCGAACCCGGCCAGGGCAATGGGCGGTGTGACATTGCTGTCCTGGGAATACCAGAACACCACCAGATGGGCGATCAACAGCGGGACGCCGAAATCCGTATGCAGGGTAGGACCGACCAGCACCACCAGGACGATGTAGGAGGCCGTCACCGGCAACCCCATCCCCAGCACCAGACTCGCCAGCAGCACGAGGACCAGGGCCAGGACGACACTGCCGCCGGACAATGCCACCATCATGGAGGAGAACTTCAACCCCAGGCCGGTCAGGCCGACAACGCCCACCAGAATGCCGGCCACGGCGCAAGCGATGCTGACGGCGACGGCATTTCGGGCGCCCACCTCCAGGGCCTTGACCAGCAGAACGAGACCGCGCAGGGCGGCCCGCCCCACCGCCGCCGCGTCCAGCCGCGCGCCGCGCAGCGGGGCGACGAACAGCATCCACAGCGCGGCGCGGGCGACGGCGACCCCAACGACCGACACGATGGCCCAGAAGCCCACCCGCATGGGCGACAGGTTCATCAACAGCAGGCCGACCAGAACGCCCAGCGGCAGGATGAACTGCCAGCCGTCGGCCAGAACCCGGCGCAGGTCCGGGAGTTCCTCGGGCGCCATGCCCTCCATGCCCTGCTTCAGGGCGGCGATGTGAACGAACAGGTAGACAGTGCCCAGGTACAGCACCGCCGGGAAGATCGAGACGGCGACGATCTCCAGGTACGGGATATGGGTGTACTCCGAGATCAGGAAGGCGCCGGCCCCCATCAGCGGTGGGGTGATCTGGCCACCGGTGGAGGCCGCCGCCTCGATCCCGCCGGCCTGGGACGGGCGGTAGCCCAGGCGCTTCATCAGCGGGATGGTGAAGGCCCCGGTGGTCACCACGTTCGCGATGGCCGAGCCGCTGATCGAGCCCATGCCGGCGGAGGCCAGCACCGCCGCTTTCGCCGGCCCGCCGCGACGGCGGCCGGTGGCGGCATAGGCAAGGTCGATAAAGAACCGCCCGGCGCCCGTGACCTCCAGGAAGGCGCCGAACAGAACGAACACGAAGATGTAGGTGGCTGCGACACCCAGCGGCAGGCCGAAAATACCCTCCTGCCCCAGATAGAGTTGCCCCACCAGACGGTCCAGGTCGTTGCCCCGGTGGGCCAGGATCCCGGGCAGCCCCTCGCCCAGCCACGGCAGCGCCCCCCGGGGACCCGCCAGCGCATAGAGGATCGCGGTCACCGCGATCAGGGTCATTCCCAGACCGATCGCGCGCCGGCTCGCCTCCAGCAGGGTCACCACGGCAATGCAGCCCACGACGATGTCGGTGGTGGTCCAGAAGCCGGCGCGGTTGACGATCTCGTCCAGGAAGACAGTGATGTAAGCACCACTGATGATGGCCCCGCCCAGGAACACCGCGTCGATCAACCGCGCGGGCAGGCTGCGCGCGCCCCGGGTCCTGGTCAGCGGAATCAGCAGGAACGCCAGCGCCATGATGAAGCCGAGATGAATGCCGCGCTGATAGAACAGCCCCAGCGGTTGGATCCCGGCGCCGTACAGTTGGAACAGCGACAGCGCGATCGCGACGGCGGCGATCAGCCAGCCGCGCAGGGATCGCCCTTGCTGTTCCTCCACCGTTTCGGAGGCGGGCGCGGCTCCGGTGGCGGTCATGGCCGAGCCTCCTCGGAGGCGCCCTCTGGTCGCAGGCGAAGGATGACTCGCGTCCCGGCGGCCACCGCCGAGAGCCGGGCGATCCGGCCGTCATCGGTCACCAGACGATGGTCCACGGCCGCCGATCCCACGCGCAGCACATAGGCGTTGCCGGGCACGGGCTCGTCGATGGCGTCGATCAGATAGGTTCCGTCCGGCCCCGCGCGGAACACGCCCCGGCCGGGGACATGGCCCAGTCCGGCGGCGAAGTCGGGCTGGATCGCATGGCTGAGGGTCATACGCCCGCCGTCGTTGACATAGCAGTCCACCACGGGATCCCCGGTCACGGAATGGTTCCAGTGCAGGCACCAACCGCGTCCACGCGCCACGGCCAGCGCCGCGACGCGCCGTCCGTCGGCGGTCACGGCCTCCAGCTGGTCCACGACCCGCTCGCCGGCGCTCGATTCGGGGCTGGCCACCATCAGGACGGGCACCACGAGAACGGCCGGGGCAGCGATCATCGGGCGCCGCCCCGGTCGGCGCCGGCTCACGGCTTCAGGCGGTCGGGCACCTCCGCGCCCGCCTCCTCGTAGTAGCGCGCAGCGCCCGGATGCAGCGGGATCGGCGTCGCGCCCAGGGAGAACGCGATGGTGGTGTCGTTGGCGGCGGGGTGGATGGCCCGCAGTTCGTCCACGTGCTCGAACAGGACGCGGGTCACGTTGTAGGCCAAATCGTCGTCCATGGCGCTGTTGGCGATCAGGACGTTGGGGGTGGAGATGGTCGGCACCGGCTCGGCGATGCCTTCGTAGATGCCGGCGCGCAGGGTATAGGCGGCGAAGGTCGGCTCGGCGGCGCGGGCCTTCTCGATCTCCGTCTCACTCAGGGCGACAAGGGCGATGTCACGGTTGGTGGCGAGGTTGATGATCGAACTCGTCGGCGGGCCAACGCTCCAGAACCCGGCGTCGATGTCGCCATCACGAAGCGCATCGGCGGTTTCGTTGAAGTTCAGACGCTGCGGCTCGAAGTCGTCATAGGTGATGCCGTTGGCCTCCAGGATGGTCTTGGCGCTGACCTCGGTGCCGCTGCCCGGCGCGCCGACCGACACCCGTTTGCCCTTCAGGTCGGCGAGGCTGGTGACCCCGCTGTCGGCCAGGGTGACGATCTGCACCGCGTTGGGATAGATCGAGCCCAGGGCGACGACGTTGTCGAGCTTGCGGTCCTCGAACCGGCCGGTGCCGGTATGGCCCGCGTACACCGTGTCGGCCAGGGCCAGGGCGATGTCGCTGTCCTGACGCGAGACCAGGCCCATGTTCTCGACCGACGCGCCGGTCACTTCCGCCACCGCGCTGGCGCCGTCAACGTACTTGTTGATCAGTTCCGCCAGACCGCCGCCGTAGGGATAGTACACACCGCCGGTGCCGCCAGTGGCGATGGACAGTTGGGTCTCGGCCAGGGCAGGAGCGGACACCCCGATCAGGGCCGCCGCGAACAGATTGCGCACAATTCTCATGGAACATCCTCCCTGTTGTGGCTGGATCGCAGTTGTTTTTTTCGCGCAACACATCCGGCCGAAGCCTGTCGCCGCGTGCCCAGCCCTTTGTCGATCTTGTCGTTTGGGTCCATCGTCGTCGCGATCCGGTCAGAACCGCGCGAGATTCGCCCGAAAACCCGACGTTATTTGTCCGGAATGCAGACCATGCTGTCAAGGCCGCCGTCCGCGCGCCGTCAGCAAGTCAGGAGCCGGTGTCGTCACTTGGCTCCGGCAAACCCAACACGGCGTCCCAGGGCGCTGCGCCGTCGTACCAGACAGAGCTGGACGGGGAAATCTGGACAGGGCGATAAGTGGATTTCCTGCCTGAGATCGGCGACGATGCCGAGACAGGAGACATCTTATGGCGAGACGACCGCTTATGGCGAGACGACCGCGCCTGAACCACGTTCCGGCTTTCAAGGCGAAGGTGGCCCTTGCGGCCATCAAGGGCGAGAAGACGCTGGCCGAGTTGGCGCAATAGTTCGACGTCCACCCGAACCAGATCACGGCTTGGCGCGCCCCGCTCCCGGGGGGCGACGTGTTTGCCGGGCGCCATTCTTCCACCCACCTGCGGGCCTGCGGTCATCCGGAGTTGGTCACGGATGGCCCGCGTGCCTATCACGCCGCGACGGGTCGCGCTGGCCTGCGATCCGGAGCGGATGAGCGTCGGGCGGCGTTGCCCGCATTGATGGAGGCCGGACCACACCTGGACCGCGCCGGATTTGCCCGGGACCTGGAGCAGGAACTCCGCACCATGTGGGGCCGGGAGGGGACCGTCCGCTTCGGAGCGGCCTGCAATGGAAGCGGACGATTTTTCCAATCAGCATGAAGCCCGTGGGGCCCGACGCTGCCTTTTCGTCCTTCGCCCAGGATTCGGAAGGAGAAGGGCCGCGCCCCGAAGGTAGGCGACTTCATGGATGACCTCAAAAGTATAGATTCGGTCCTGGTCACCTTCATCCAATACATCGATAGCGGCTTCGGCCTACTGCAGGGCGACGT
This sequence comes from uncultured Rhodospira sp., assembly GCF_937138205.1. Lineage (GTDB taxonomy): Bacteria > Pseudomonadota > Alphaproteobacteria > Rhodospirillales > Rhodospirillaceae > Rhodospira. The sequence continues at coordinate 5,021 of NZ_CAKZOT010000100.1, forward strand.
CTCCTTCCTGACTACTGTCCGTATATCGGCATCGACATCACCCTGGCCTAGCTGTTCTGGCTTCGGGGTGCCGAATAGGGGGGCAATCGTCGCGCCGGGTTACATCCATCTCGACAACGGCATCATCGCCCTCCGGTTCAATGCCCAGGCAGCGCTCAGGACCGAGCAGCCGCCTGACCTGCGCGGTGGCGTTGCCGGTGGTCAGCCGCAGCGATCAACGGCGGGATCGTGGGTCGTGCCGCGCAATCGCGCCTGGTAGTCGCCACGCCGCCAGTCGGCGCGGGCCAGCCAGTGCGGCTCGGGCTGTCGGTCGGCCTGATCGTCCGCGATTTCCACCTCGTCGAACCCGGCCCGGCGCGCCATCGCATACTGATCGGCGATGAGCGGACCGGCCGCGCGCAGGCGCCCGGTGAACCCCCTCGCCCGCAGGCGGTGCGCCACTGTGAACCCCCGACCATCCGAGAAGACGGGGAATCGCACCCGGATGGCCGCGATCCCCGACAGATCGAGGCTCGTGGCATCGACCCCCGGTTCCAGATCGAGCACGCTGGCCCGGGCGGTGTCGTCGGTCCAGTCATCGGAGTGGAATCCGTCGTCGCGAACGATCACCGTCATGCCGCCTGCTCCCTGGTTCGGCGGTGGATCCGCCCGTCCGTGTCGATGTGGATACCGCATTCCGTCTTCGCCGATCCGCGCCAGCGGCCGGCGCGTTCGTCCTCGCCGGCGGCCACCGGCGTTGTGCAGGGCGCGCAGCCGATGGACGGATAGCCCTTGGACACCAGCGGATGCCGGGGCAGGTCGTACCGGTCCATGTAGTCGCGGGTATCCGATTTGGTCCAAAGTGCGAGCGGGTTCACCTTGAGCCGTCCGGCCGCGTCGATCTCGCATTCCGGCAAGTCCGCGCGGGCACCCCCCTGAATGCGCTTGCGACCCGTCAGCCAGGCATCGAACCCGATCAGCGCGGCGTCCAGCGGCGCCGTCTTGCGCAAGGCGCAGCAGGCGTCGTGATCCGACCGGTGCAGGGTTCCGTCCGTATCGCGGGTGGCCAGGGTGGCGGCGTCGGGTCTGATGCGCCGGACATCACGCAGCCCGAGACGATCGGCCACGTCGGTCTGATACGCCAGCGTTTCGGCGAACAGCATCTCGGTGTCCACGAACAGAACCGGCAGGGCGCGATCGATCCTGGACACCAGATGCAGCAGGACCACGGACTCCGCCCCGAACGACGTCACGAGGGCGACACGGTCCGCTCCATGCTCGCCGATGATGCGCGCCAGCGTCGCAAGGGCGCCGGTGGGGCGATCCGGTTCGCTGATGAATCCCGCCGCATCGTCCGGGACCGGCACGGGAAACTCATGCGACATGACGGTCGGCCTCCTCCCGATGATAAAGCGCGGCCTTGAAGGGCGCCGGACCGAGGCGGCGGTAGGCCGCCAGGAAGGTCTCTTCCGGGTCAAGGCGCAGGTCGAGATAGGCCAGCAGCAGCCGTTCGAGGGCCGGGATCAGCTCATCGGCCGAGAAGCCGGGACCGACCCGCTCGGCGATGGCGGCGGTTTCCGTGCCGTCGCCGCCCAGGGTGATCTGGTAGTTCTCCACCCCCGCCCGGTCGAGCCCCAGGATGCCGATGTGCCCCACATGGTGGTGGCCGCAGGCGTTGATGCAGCCCGAGATCTTGAGTTTGAGCGGCCCGATCTCGTGCTCCAGCTTCAGGTCCTCGAACCGCGTGGCGATCTGCTGCGCGATGGGGATCGAACGGGCGGTGGCCAGGGCGCAGTAGTCCATCCCCGGGCAGGCGATGATATCGGAGATGAGACCGATGTTGGCGGTGCCCAAGCCGGCCTGGACCAGCCGGGCGTGCAGGGCGGGAAGATCGGCGCGGGCGACATGCGGCAGGATGACGTTCTGTTCGTGGCTGATACGCAGTTCGCCATAGCCGTAGGCGTCGGCCACGTCCGCCATGACGCGCATCTGCTCGGCCGTGGCGTCGCCCGGCGTGGCCCCATGTGCCTTCAGGCTGATGGTGACGATAGCGTGGTCGTCCCGCCGATGGGAGGTCAGGTTGGTATCGGCCCAGGCCCGGAACACCGGATCACGGCGGCCCGCCAGATAGGGGGCGGTGTCCTTGGCGATGAACGCGGGCGGCGCGAAGGCGGCCTCGATGTCGGCCAGGATGCCTTGGTCGACGCTGGCGAAGTGCGGCCGGCGGCGCTGGAACTCTTCCTCCACCAACGCCCGGAAGCGGTCCAGGCCTTCTTCCTGCACGGTGATCTTGATGCGCGCCTTGTACTTGTTGTCCCGTCGCCCGAAAATGTTGTAGGCGGCCAGGATGGCCTCGACATAGGGCAGCAGGTCGGCCTTGGGCAGGAAGTCGCGGAGGGTCGGGCCGAGAACCGGCGTGCGCCCCAGGCCGCCGCCCACGATCACCTCGTAGCCGGGCCGTCCCTGATCGTCGCGCACCATGCGCAGGCCGATGTCGTGCGCCCGGGTGACCGCGCGGTCGTGGGGACTGCCGGTGATGGCGATTTTGAACTTGCGCGGCAGGAACTGGAATTCCGGATGATCGGTGGACCACTGCCGCAGCAGTTCGGCCGTGGGCCTCGGGTCCTCGATCTCATCGGCGGCGGCGCCGGCGAAATGGTCGGCGGTGACATTGCGGATGGTGTTGCCCGACGTCTGAATGGCGTGCATCTCGACATCGGCCAGGGCCTCCAGGATGTCGGGCACGTCCTTCAGCTTCGGCCAGTTGTACTGGATGTTCTGGCGCGTGGTGAAGTGGCCGTAGCCCTTGTCCCAGCGCTCGGCGATCAGGGCAAGCTGGCGCATCTGGCGCGACGAAAGCGTGCCGTAGGGGATCGCTACCCGCAGCATGTAGGCGTGCAGTTGCAGGTACAGGCCGTTCATCAGCCGCAGCGGCTTGAACTCGTTCTCGGTCAGCGCGCCCGAAAGCCGGCGGTCGACCTGGGCGCGGAACTGGTCGACGCGAGTGCGCACATACGCGTCGTCGAACTCGGTGTAGCGGTACATTCTCGCGGTCTCCTCCAGGACGAGCCGGATCAGGGGTGGGGGCTGGTCTCGGCCTGTTTGCCGTGGCGGTAGTTGGACGGCCCCAGGGTCCGGAACACCTCGCGGAAGTGGACCGGTTCGGGGCCGGCGGCGCCGGCGCGGGCGTCGGCCAGATAGGCGTCGACCACCCGGTCGACCTGACCCATGGCCTCGCGCAGCCGCTGCTGCGCCTCGCCCGCGTCGGTCAGCAGGGCGGCCTCGCGATGGGTGGGGCTCCAGCGACCGTCGCCGGTCAGATAGACGGCCTCGCCGGTCAGCAGGTCGTTGGCGGTGACCACCTTGGGGGTGAAACGTCGGTTCACAGGGCGATCTCCTCGGGGGTGTCGAGCATGGGGAACGCGGGCAGCGCGGCCTCGGCGGCGGCCGGGGCCAGGCCATAGAGGATGACGGCGGGTCCGGTCAGGCCGGCCGTCTCCAGGACGTCGGGCAGGCGGGCGAGCGATGTGGCCAGCGTACGCGCGTCCGGACGCGACGCGTTGGCCACCACCGTGACTGGAGTCTCGGGGTCGGCGCCGTGCATCATCAGGCGACCGGTCAGGAACCGGGTGGCGCGCTTGCCCATGTAGATGGCGGCCACCGAGCCGGACCGGGCCAGGGCTCGCCAGTCGTGCTCGGCGAAGCCCTTGACGTCGTGTCCGGTCAGGACCTGGTAACCGCTGTTGCGGCCCCGGCGGGTCAGGCTGCGGCCGATGGACGCGGCGGCGGCGGAGGCCGCCGTGATTCCGGGGATCACCGCATGGTCGAGACCCGCGTCCCGGACAGCCTCGATCTCTTCGTCAAGACGGCCGAACACGGCGGGGTCCCCCGCCTTCAGCCGCACCACGCGGGCGCCGGCGCGGGCGTGCTCGATCATCAGCCGGTTGATGGCGTCCTGCGGGGTTGAGGGGCCGAACCCCTCCTTGCCGGCCTCGATCATCGTCGCCTCGCGCCGCGCCAGATCGAGAATGCCGGGCGCGACGAGGCGGTCGTGAAGGACCACGTCCGCGCCGTCGAGCGCCTTGCGCGCCTTCAGGGTGAGCAGATCAGGATCGCCGGGGCCGGCGCCGACAAAATCGACCCGACCCGGTTCCGGCTGGTGCGCCAGATGCCGGGCGAGCAGGGCCTCCAGCGCCGCGTCGAGGGGCGTGCCGCGCGCCAGGGCGGCCGGCCCGTCCGTGCCATACCAGGCCGCCCAGAAGGCGCACCGGGCGCGCACGCCGGGCAGCGCCCGCGCGCGGTCGCGGAACGCCCGGCCGGCCTCGGCCAAAGCGGACACGCCGGACTCCAGACGCTTCTCCAGTTCGCCCTTCAGGGTGCGCGCCAGGACGGGCGCGGCGCCTTCGGTGCCGATGGCGATGGTGATCGGCGTCCGGTCGACGATGGCGGGCGTGATGAACTGCGAGGCGACCAGATCGTCGACCACGTTGACAAGCACCCCCTGAGCCCGAGCCAAGCCGGCGACGCGGGCATCCTCGTCCACCTCCCCGGTGGCGGCGTAGGCCAGGACCGCGCCGGCGATGTCCTCGGCGCGGATCGCCCGGTGCTCCAGCCGTAGGCGGCCGGCGGCGGCCCAGCGCGCGATGTCGGCGGCCGGATCCGCGGCGAACACGGTGATCGCGGCCTGTGTCTTGAAGAGCAGGCGCAACTTCGCCAGCGCGGCCTCGCCGCCGCCGGCGACCACCACGCGTGACTGCGTCAGGTCGAGAAAAATCGGGAAATGGCGCATTCCTGGGGTCCTCCGTTCCCAGGGAGAATAGGAAACTTTCCCGACATTTGGCCAGATACCGCTTGCAATAAGAACGAAAAGGCGGCAATCATCCACTATTATAGAACAGTATTCCTGATTGAGGCCCGAGCCGGAATGGCACCCCCACTCGATGCGCTGGACCGGAAAATCCTCGTTGCGCTGCAGGCGGACGCGGGGCAATCGCTCGACGAGATCGCACGCGCGGTGGGCTCGTCGAAGACACCGGTGTGGAACCGAATGCGCAAAATGCGCGAGGCTGGGGTGATTCGCCGCCAGACGGTGGAGTTGGACGCGGAGGCCCTGGGCCTGGAGGCCTGCTTCTTCGTGCTGATCCGCACCTCGGAACACGACGCGAGTTGGCAGCGCGCCTTCCTGGAGGCGCTGAACCGCCGCCCCGAGGTGATGGAGGCACACCGGCTGGCGGGCGATATCGACTACATCCTGAAGGTGCGGGTGCCGAATGCCCGGGCCTATGACACGTTCTATCAGGCGCTGATCGCCGATGTGCGGATCCACAACGTGACCGCCCTGCTCAGCATGGAAGAGATCAAGGCCACGACAGCCCTTCCCCTGGGCGGTCCGGTCGACTGACTTTGGGGTGGCGTGGAAAACGGCACGGCGGTTGCCGCTGGGATCGGCGCGGTATCGACCCCTTGCCGGCAAGGGTATCGTTGACCCTCAGTTGGGTACGCCCAATGCCCCGAGTCGGCGAAGGGTCATTTGGCTAGGCCGGTGCCCATCTCACTCCGGCGGGCCAAGGGCGCAGTCTGCCAAAGACACAGCGTCCAGGGCCTGGAAAAACGCCTCCTGGGCCAGCGCCAGCGGTCGCTTCAGCCGGCACCGGGCGGTCAGGGTGCACGTGCCGCCATCGGCCTGAAAGCACTCCACCAGCGCCTGCCGAGGTTCCAGGGCGCGGGCGATGTCACCCAGCGTGATGTCGGTGGCGGGTCGGCCGAGTTGGAATCCGCCCCCCGATCCCCGCCGCGTGGTCACGAAGCCCAGCACCGCCAGTTCGCGAACCACTTTGGTCAGGTGATTGCGGGAGATCCCCAATTCCCGGGCCAGCCCTTCGGCGGTGAAGAGCTGATCCGGCTCGCCGGCCAGGCGCATCAGCGCCCGTAGGCCATAATCAGTGAACAGGGTCAGGCGCATGTCAGGGGTCCGGATCCACGGTCGCGGCGGCATCTCCAAATAAGCATTTGAGAAGCCGATTTCGATCTTGTAAATAGGCATCTGCGATGCCGATTAAGCCGTGTCGGCGGTCGGGATCGCCGCAGTCTCACAGGCATGGAGCGCCAAACCAGATGTTCTGCTTTCAATGCGAAGAAGCCGCCACCGGAACGGGATGCACCGTCAAGGGGACCTGCGGCAAGCCGGAAACGACCGCTGTCCTTCAGGACGTGCTGATCTTTGCCATTCGGGGTCTGGCCTGGACCGCCGAGACCCTCCACGCCGTCGCTCTCGGCTCTGAGGAGCGCGACGGCGGTGCCGGGCCCCGTGCCCTGCTGGCGGATCAGGCGCCGTTCCTGCGCGAGGCTTTGTTCGCGACCATCACCAATGTCAACTGGGATGAGTCCCGCCTCCGCGCCATGATCACGGAGGCGTTGGACCGGCGCGATGCCCTGGCGCGCGCGGTGGTCGCCGGCGGTGGATCGCTGAACGACGCCCCCGAGGCCGCCGTCTGGCGGGCGCCCGAGGCGACCTGGCTGGAAAAAGGCGTCGAGGTCGGCGTTCTGGCGACCGCCGACGCGGACCGGCGTTCCCTGCGCGAGCTTCTGGTGATCGGCGTGAAGGGCATCGCCGCCTACGCCCAGCACGCGGCGACTCTGGGGCGCACGGACCCGCAGGTCGATGACTTCATCCGCGAGGCGCTGGCGTCCACCTGTCGGGATCTGCCCCGAGAGGACATGATCGCCCTGGTTCTGCGGGCCGGATCGGTCGCGGTGTCGGCCATGGCGCTGCTGGACGCCGCCAACACCGATACCTATGGCCATCCCGAAATGACCCGGGTTTCCACCGGGGTCGGCGACCGCCCGGGCATTCTGATCAGCGGCCACGACCTGAAGGATCTGGCCGACCTGCTGGAGCAAACGGCCGGAACCGGCATCGATGTCTACACCCACGGGGAAATGCTGCCGGCCCACGCGTATCCCAGCCTGGCCCGACACAGCCATCTTGTGGGCAACTACGGCGGCGCTTGGTGGCGGCAGACGACCGAGTTCGAGTCGTTCCAGGGGCCCATCCTGATGACCACCAACTGCCTGGTCCCACCCCGCCGCACCAACACCTACCTGTCCCGGTTGTTCACCACCCGCGCGGTCGGATACCCGGGGGCTATGCACATTCCCGACGCGCCGGATGGTACCGCGAAAGACTTCTCCGTCGTCATCGAACGGGCGCGCCAGTGTCCGCCCCCCCAACCGCTGCAGGGACCGGACCTGTCGATCGGGTTCGCCCACCAACAGGTCCTGTTGCTGGCCGATCAGGTCGTCGCGGCGGTGTCCAGTGGGGCCGTCCGTCGGTTCGTGGTCATGGCCGGGTGCGATGGCCGGCACACGGGCCGCCAGTACTACTCCGATCTGGCGGAGGCCCTGCCCGAGGACGCCATCATCCTGACCGCAGGATGCGCGAAGTATCGTTACAACACTCTGGACGTGGGCACCGTCGGCGGTCTTCCGCGCCTGCTGGATGCCGGGCAGTGCAACGATTCCTACTCCCTGGTCAAGATCGCCCTGGCGTTGAAAGAGGCCCTGGGCGTCGAGGACATCAACGATCTGCCGATCGCCTACGATATTGCCTGGTACGAACAGAAAGCGGTGGCCGTGCTGCTGGCCCTGTTGTCGCTGGGCGTCAAGGGGATCCGTCTGGGGCCAACTCTGCCGGCGTTCCTGTCCCCGGCGGTGGCGGAGACCCTGGTCTCGACGTTTGACCTGAAGCCGATTGGCACGGTCGCCGAGGATTGCGCCGCGATCATGGCGGACGCCTGAAGGGATCACCCTCATGACACAACGGACCAAGAACGCAGGCTTTCTGGAACGCGGTTTTCGTCCGTTCTTCCTGGTGGCCGGGGTGTATGCCACGGTCGCCATGGCCCTGTGGCTGCTGTTCCTGCGCGGCGGAGTCCTGCTGTCGGGACCGATGGACCCACTGTCGTGGCACGCCCACGAGCTGTTGTTCGGCTTCGCCGGCGCCGCCGTCGCTGGGTTCGTGCTGACGGCGGTGCCGAACTGGACCGGGCGTCTGCCGCTGTCGGGCGTACCGTTGCTCCTGCTGGTTCTGCTGTGGGCGGCGGCCCGTATGCTGGCGGCGCTGCCGGTGCCCTGGCCGCTGGCGGCGGCGGTGGACGTGGCCTTTCCGGTGACCCTGTGCGCGGTCGTCGTGCGGGAGGTGATCGCCGCCGGCAATCGGCGCAACCTGCCGGTCGGGGTTGCGCTCGGTCTGCTGGCCATCGCCGCGACGCTCGACTGGATGGAAACCGGCTTCATTCTCCCTGACACCAACCTTGGGCCACGCCTGGGCATTGCGGTGCTGGTGGGGCTGACGGCCCTGATCGGGGGCCGCATCGTGCCCAACTTCACGCGCAACTGGCTGACGCAGCAGGCGGCGGAGGGGCTGCCGGCGCCGTTCGGCCGGTTGGATCAGGCCGCGATGGTCGTCACCGTGGTCGCGTTGCCGGTCTGGGCGATCCAGCCGGAGGGCGTGATCGTGGCGGTCCTGCTCGGCCTGGCCGGCGCCCTTAATCTTGGGCGTCTGGCGCGCTGGCGCGGGATGGCGACGGGCGCCGAGCCGCTGGTCTGGATCCTGCACGTTGGCTATCTGTGGATCCCGCTCGGCCTGCTTCTCGCGGCGGCGTCCGCCGGCTGGCCCGGTCTGGTGCCGGAGGTCGCCGCCCTGCACGGTCTGACGGTCGGCGCCATCACCGTCATGATCGTGGCCGTAATGACCCGGGCCACACTCGGTCATAGCGGCCTGCCGTTGCACGCGGGCTGGCCGACGACGCTGGTCTACCTGCTGCTGCTGACCGCCGCCGTGTCGCGGGTCTGGGCCGGCGTGTCGGACGGTCTGTACATGCCGTTGCTGCTGACGTCCGGCGGGGCCTGGATCGGCGGCTTCACGCTCTATCTGTTGCGCTACGGCCCGATCCAGATCGCGCCCCGGCGCGCGCCGGACGGCGGGTGAGTCCAGGACGGAGCGGACGGACCATGGCGAGCGGTTTCCTGGAATTCGGGGCCGCGTTGGTGGCCTTCATCGGCTCCCACGCGGTGGCGGGACTGCCGGGCATTCGCGGGCGTCTGCTGGCCGGCCTGGGCGAGAGGACCTACCGGATCGTCTATTCGGTCGTCTCCCTGGCCCTTCTGACCTGGGTCATCTCAGCGGCCGTCCGGGCGCCCTATGTCGGGCTGTGGGGACCGTTTCCCGGGACCACCGCCCTGCTGGTCACGGTGATGGCGCCGGCCAGCGTCCTGCTGGCCGCCTCGATCCTGGAGCGGAACCCCTTTTCGCTGTCCTTCGCGCGGGGCCGGTTCGATCCCGCCCGACCGGGAACCGCCGGACTGATCCGCCATCCCCTTCCCGTGGCCTTCGCCCTGTGGGCGGGAGCCCATCTGATCGCCAACGGGGATGCGGTCCAGGCCGTGCTGTTCGGATCCCTGCTGGCCCTGTCCCTGGCTGGACCGACCATCGGTGCGACAAAGGCCCGGCGCAGTCACGGCGTGACGCGTCTGGCCGCCTGGCGCGAGGAGATGGCGCAGGCGCCGTTTCGTTGCCGAATTCCGCGCCCCATCACCTGGATCGCCGGGCTTGGGCTTTACGGGGCCTTGCTGCTCCTCCATGGACCGGTCATCGGTCCGGATCCCCTGGCGATGCTTTTGGGGGGCGTGAAAACGGCCTGATGGCCCATGAACATGGGCCGCTGAACGCAAAGCGTGCCTCCCAAGCCGGGACCGTCGCTTGGTGAGGTGGCCCAAAGATCGTGGACGCTACCGAAACGAAGCCCTTTCAGGTATCATCGACGCGGCGGTTCAAGGACATTTGGGCACGTCCGTCAAGGGAACTCGTATGCGGTCCAAACTCACGAGCAGCGCCCGAAATCGGGTCTTGACGGTCGGTGCGCTCGTGTCCCTGTGCGCGACCGCAGCCCTCATCGTGTGAATCGGCTGAACCGAATGACCCCCTATCGGCAAGGGGTCAATCTCTTCAGCAGATTGATGTATCTTTCGGGGCCTTTCTTCTATCGAACGAGTTTAGGTGGAACCGAGTGGGAGGGCAACCGTCGCGCCGATTCACGCCCAGCAATTGGCTGAAGGGCAGCGTGGTGATCTGCTGCAGCCTCTTCGAGGTGAACGCCTGTGCTCAGGCGTGAGGTTCCGCCAAAGTGTCGCAACGCAAGCGTTTCATCGGCCTCGACCGCGCCGCAGAAGTCCGAAGCCAGCGGTGTCTGACGATGACCTGCTCAACGCCATCCGCAGCGACTTGGCAGACTCTCCCTGCTCCGGCGAAGGGCATCGCAAGGTGTCGCCCACTTGCGGGTGCGCGACGGCTCACGCCTTGTACGGCCACGCGGATGTCCGGTCGCGGGAACGACGCAGGCCCTGGCAAACGACTGACATGGGCGCGTTCCGGAATGGACGACAGGGGGCCGACGAAAGGGACGGTCGCCTTTCGCGGCGGGGCGGAGGACAAGCGGACCTCTGGTTGCAAGCCGACCCACGCCACGGCAGTCGCTGATTAGCCGCGATCAAGGAAATTGCCGCCTGTTGATCGACTCGCATGCGGCATACCGTGTCCTTGCTGGTCAATCACGGCCAGAGGAGAAAGGCAATGGGACATTCACAATATGACCCTGTTTCGCAGGGACAGCGCGCATGGAATGCAGGCCGGAAAGTTGGCGCAAAGCGCGCCCTGAAGCCCCGGCAAATATGGGCAATCCGCTTTTTTCTTGATCGGGAGGGCCGCCTTCGGGATCGCGCTTTGTTCGACCTCGCGATCGATAGCAAGTTGCGGGGATGCGATCTCGTGAAGATCAAGATCGGGACCCTCGTTGCCGGACCAGAAATCCGAACACGAGCCATGGTGGTGCAACAGAAGACGGCGACACCGGTGCAGTTCGAGATCATGGCCGATGCCCGAGCGAGTCTGCTTGCATGGCTCGAGCGGCGCGGAGGTGCCGTGGACGACTTTGCCTTTCCCAGCCGGGTTGATCACGCAAACCACATCAGTACGCGGCAGTATGCACGCCTTGTTGACGAGTGAGTTTCGGCAATCGGCCTTCGACGCGAAGAGTACGGGACGCACTCGCTTCGTCGCACCAAGGCCTCGCTGATCTACAAGGCGACGGGCAACCTTCGAGCGGTTCAGATCCTGCTCGGGCACACCAAAATCGAGAGCACTGTCCGGTATCTCGGCGTTGACATTGAAGATGCGCTGGCCCTTGCCGAAGCCACCGAGCTCTGACCGAAGGGGCCGCCCGCCGCGTTCGCGCGCAGGGCTGCGGCAACGGAAATGGATCACGCTGAATTGGAAGAATCCTCTTGATGGGATGCAGCGAGGCGCCTGGATGCGCGACAAGGGGGCCATCTGCGGCCGGTGTCTGGCCCGCGCCCTGCACGTCGTGACGAAACAGCGCCAGGGTGGCGGTATGGCGACCAAAGCCCTCGGTGATGCGAAGGAAGGCGATGCGGCCGTTGAGCTCTCGGATACGGCCGGGCTGTCGCTTGGGCCCTTGGATCGATCCGCGTATGCTTCGGGGCATGGGCACGGTGACATCCCTTTTCGCGCGCAAGATGGTCGCCGCGGCGGGCGACGGCATCGATGCGCCCGCGCTGCTGGCGTGGGCGGGCCTCGATCCGGTCGGGCCTTGGGATCCGGCGGTCATGATCCCGGCCGAAACCTACTACACCCTGCTGGAGCGCATCGCGGAGCAGGTGGACGTCACGGACCTGCCCGTCCGGGGCGGTGCCGCCATGCGCTGTGACGATTACGGCGCGCTCGGTTTGGCCTGGAAGGCCGCCCTTGACCTGATGGGGTCGTTTGCGCGGGTGGAGCGATATGCCCGCCTGTGGACCAGCGTCGTCCGCTATGAACGGCGCCCCGATGCGCGCGGCATGCTGTTCATCCTGCATCGGCCCGGCGCGCGCCGTCTGGGTCTGCGGCTGTCCAACGAAGCGACGCTGGCCAGTGCGATCTCGCTGGCCCGGCAGGTCAGTCGCGCGCCGGTCTCGCCGTTGGAGGTCCGCTTTCGTCATGCGGCGCCGAAGACGACGGCGCACCACGAGGCCTGGTTCGGGTGCCCGGTGTGGTTCGGCGCCGACCTTGATGCGCTTTTGATCTCGGACGAAGCCCTGACGCGGCCGAACATCCTGGGGGACGAGGGCATCTCGCGCTATCTGATCTCGCACCTTGACGCGGCGTTGGCGCGGGTGACCGAGGACGGCGACCTAGTCACACAGGCCAGGGACGCGATTGCCCGGGCGCTGAGCGAGGGTCCGCCCCGCATGGATGCGATCGCCCAGGGCCTGGGGCTGAGCGCGCGCTCGTTCCACCGGCGCCTGTCCGAACACGGTCTGACCTTCCAGACCCTGACCGACACCACCCGGCGCGAACTGGCCGAGGGGCTGCTGCGCGACGGTCGCCACGGACTGGCCGAGATCGCCTTCCTGACCGGGTTCTCGGATCAGAGTGCGTTCACCCGCGCGTTCAAGCGCTGGGTCGGCGAGACGCCGGCGAACTATCGCAAGGCGGGCCGATCACCCTGACCGTCCCCTGGCGGCAACGGTCAAAACCCTGGCGGGCGCGGTCAATACCGCACCGGGGAGCTATGTCTATCCTCCGGCTTCGATCACACGTCAGGGAGTCAAGACCATGCCCACCGACCCCATTCTCGTCATCGGCGCCACCGGCAAGACCGGATCGCGCGTCGCCGCCCGGCTGGACGCGCAGGGCCATGCGGTCCGGCGCGCATCGCGCAACGCCGCCATCCCGTTCGACTGGGAGGCGCCGGAGACTTGGCCGGCCGCGCTGGACGGAGTCCGGTCCGCCTATGTGACCTATTTCCCCGACCTCGCCTTTCCGGGCGCGGTGGACCGACTGGGCGCCCTGTGCCGGGCCGCGACCGTCGCCGGTGTCGAGCATCTGGTTTTGCTGTCGGGGCGCGGCGAGCATCACGCCCGCATGGGCGAGGATGTGGTCAGACGGGCCGGGCCGGCGTTCACCATCGTGCGCGCCGCCTGGTTCGCGCAGAACTTCAGCGAGGGCCAGTTGCGCGCGCCGATCCTCTCTGGTGTGCTGCCGATGCCCGGCGGCGGGGTCGCGGAACCGATCATCGATGTGGAGGATATCGCCGATGTGGTCGTGGCCGCCCTGACGGAGCCGCGCCACCGAGGTCAGCTCTACGAGGTGACCGGCCCGCGTCTGATGACCTTCGCCGACATGGCCGCCGACCTGTCCGCCGCGCTGGGGCGGCCGATCCGTCATGAGCCGATCTCGTTCGAGGACTTCCACGCCACCGTCGCGCGCGCGGCCGGGGATTTCGTGGCCGACGTCTTCACGGCCATCGCGCGCGAGACACTGGACGGCCGGAACGCGCACCTGTGCGATGGCGTTCAGCGCGCCCTGGGCCGCCCGCCGCGTGACTTCGCGGACTTCGCCCGCACGGCCGCGAAGGCCGGCGTCTGGAACCAGGCGGCCTGAGCCACCTGACTCGAGCCGGCGCGCCCCCATGGGCGGGGGCCGTCGGGAAAATCCCGGGACCCATGCGGGACGACATCCCCAACGGCCTCGGCATCGCCCCCGGACCAGACCCGCACCAAAAAAAAGGCTGCCAACAGGGCCTTGCGAGGACTGGTCTCCAACCGGGGCGAGGTGGCTTGGTCGGTCATGGTGCTGGCCTTGTCTCAATCGGTACTCGGCCGACGGGGCAGGATCAACCCCGCCCGGTCACCCATCTTTCGGGGCGATGGTCAGCAGATATCCCGTCCGGTGAACCGTCACGATCTCCGCCACGTTCGGAGGAATGCGTTTTCTCACTCGGGCGATCAGGACGTCCACGGTGCGGTCGCCGGGGCTCCAGTCGCGGCCGCAGGCGGCCTGGGTCAGGTCGTCCCGCGTCAAGACTTCACCTTCGTTCTCCAGCAACACCAGCAGCAGGCGGGCCTCGGCGGGCGGCAGGAAGACGGCCGCGCCGTCGATGGTCAGCCGGCGCGACAGGGGCAGGAACGACAGGCGTCCGCGCGTGATCGGCTGGGAGCGGTCACTGGCGCGTTGCCGGGCGCGGTCCATCAGCATGAAGCGGATGCGGCTGCTCAGGTCCGCCGGGCTGAACGGCTTGGTGACGTACTCGGTCGCCCCCAGGCCCAGGCCCAGGATGCGGTCCTGGGTGTCGCCCATCCGCGACAGCACGATGACCGGGCAGTCCGAGGCCCGCCTTATGGTCTGAATCAGCAGCAGCCCGTCGCTGTCCGGCAGCCGGCGGTCGAGCACAATCAGATCAAAGGTGCGGTGCTCAAGATGCGCCTCGGCCTCGCGCGCCGACGCGGCGGTGTGCTGGCAGGCGCCGGCGCGGCGGACCACGTCGCCCAGGGCGATCTGAACCACCGGGTCATCCTCCACGCACAGCACGTCGCCCAGATCGCCGGGCATCGCCTCGGGCGCGGACGCAAAGGTCGAGCGGGCGGTGCTCACGGCCCCTCCACCACGGCGGCGATGGCGGCCCACGACGGACTGTCGGCCGGGTCCCGGTCCAGGACCCCGATCAGGTCGGTCAGGTCCCCGGCGTCGGCGTCGGCCCGGCAGAGGCGCTCCAGGTCGCGCAACGGCTCCTCAAGGTCGCGCAGGCCAAGCAGGGCGGAACTGCCCGCCAGACGGTGGGCCAGATCGGCGATGGTTGCGGGGGCCGGCGGGTCGTCCTCGGTGACGCGGGAGAGAGTGGCGCGAAAGTCCCGCCATTGCGTCTGGAAGGCCTGTGCCATGGCGCGGATGCTGTCGGGCGACAGTTCCTGGAGCGCGGATCGCTCTGCCGCGGGGTCGGTCGGGCCGACCGGGGCCGCGTCGGCGCCGAACAGGGCCTGCCCCAGCGTGGCCCGGTCGGCGGGTTTCGCCACCACCGCGTCGAACAGGGCATGGACTTCCCGGGCCCCGTTGACGACCTCGACGTTGGCGGTCAGGGCGATGATGCGCGCGTCGGCCACCGTACCGCGCTCGCGCAGGGCGCGGACCAGGGCCGAGCCGTTGCCGTCGGGCAGCACGTAGTCCACGACCATGGCGTCATAGGCCCCGGTCTCGATGGCGGTCAGGGCGGCGGCCACGCTGTCGGCGTGATCGACGGCAAAGCCCAGGTGCTCCAGGTTGTGGGTGGTGATGACGGTGCAGTTCCAGTCGTCGTCCACCAGCAGGCAGCGCTGTCCCTCCGCCCGGGCGACCGGCGCCGCAAGAGGCGGCGGATCGGGCACGGCGTCGTCGGCGCTGTCCGTCCCGTAGGGCAGTTCGAACCAGACCAGGGTGCCGCTGTCCCCGGTCTCGGCGCCGATGCGCCCGCCCATCGCGCCGAGAAGGCGGTTGCAGATGGCCAGCCCCAGGCCGGCGCCGCCCGCGCCGGTGTAGCGGGCGTTGGTCTCGTCGAAGGGCTGGACCAGGGCCTTGGCGTCCTCCTCGGAAAGCCCTGGACCGTGATCGGAGACCTCGAAGCGAACCACACCGGCGCCGTCGGGTCCCTCCGGGGCCGACACACGGACGCCGACACCGCGCCCGTCGTCGAAGCGGATGGCATTGTGGACGAGGTTGGACAGCACCTGACGCGTCATGGCCCAGTCGAGGCACAGACACGCGGGGACATCGTCGGCGATGTCCACCGACAGCCGGGTGGCCTGCCCGGCCCGGACGGGCACGACGACGCGCCGGAACGCCGCCAGCGCGGCGGCGATGTCGGTGGGCACGACGCGCGGCACCGGCGGCCCGTCCTCCAGTTTGGAGTAGTCGAGCACAGTGTTGAGGGTCTGCAACAGGGTCTGTCCGGCACCCTCGATCACGTCCAGGTAGGTGCGACGGGTGCCCGGTTCAGCCGTGCGCAGCAGGTCGGCGGCGCCAAGCACGGCGTGAAGGGGGGTGCGGATCTCGTGACTGATGGTGGCCAGGAATCGCGACATCTGCCGTTCCGCCCGCTGCGCGTCCTCGACGGCGCGGCGGTGGGCGGTGATGTCGTTCAGCAGCAGCACATGGCCCAGGGTGGTCCGCTCCAGGGCGTCGTGCAGCGGCCTCATGCGCACGTCGAAGCAGCGCGGCCCCTCCACGGTTTCCAGCCAGACGCTCCGTTCTCCCTCTTCCGCCGAGTCGATCAGGGGGGCGAGCATCGTCTCCAGCACCGATTTCCGCTGGCGCATGTGCCGCAGATAGACGATATCGCCGGCCTCCGCATCGCCCAGGAACAACTCGGCGGCGGCCTGGTTGGCGTTGACCAGCGCGCGGGCGCGGTCGAACAGAAAGGCCGGCGAGCGCAGGCTTTCGAAGATGGCGAGGTAGCGGTCCTTGTCGAGCGCCAGCGCCCGGGTGCGCGCCTGGAGTTCGATCAACCGCTCGCCCTTGGTGGCGACGGCCCAGTCGGCGACGATGCTCAGTTCGGCGCCGTCGAAGAAGTCGCGCACACGGTCGATGACGGCGGCGCGGGTCGCGTCCGGTCCCGGCATGTCCGCCAGAACCCCGCAATAGACGTTCCGGAAGTGCTTCAGCAGGCCCAGGAACATCTGCACGGTGATCCCGCGCGAGCGATGGCGGCGGGCGACCTCGCGCAACCGGGCGAAGCGCGGGTCAAGCCCATAGTCCACGGGAGCGCCCAGGGCCTCACCGTCGGTCCCGGCTTGGTCATGGGCCACGGTGGCGCACAGGCTTTCCGACAGGGTCAGCACCGCTTCCACCCAGGCCGCGCGGATGGTGGTGGCGAGAGGCGCATAGCCGTGCGTCTTGGCGATGGCGAGGGAGCGGTCCACCAAGACCTCCTGGCGGTCGTCCAGGAACCGCGCCAGGATGTCGGCAAGGCCGCTGTCGGCATTGCCCGAGTCCCGGATCGCCATGGGCTGGGCCTGGGATTGGTCCATCATGGTCCTGCCGGCCGAAAACGGCCGCCCCTCCCGTTATGACTGCGGGATCGTTGCTGTCCCGTTTCCCGATTACACCAACCCAGGCCCGGACGCCAAGTCCGCTTGTCGTTGCGTTTACCTCTCATTTACACGCCGTAACAACTTCGCAGCCTTTAAAGGCCCCATCTTGGGTATGGTCCCTTCCCAAAATCAGGCATCGGCGGGCTGTGCCCGAACGGTGCACGGGACACGGGGAGGACAGACATGCAGCGCATCGGGCGACGCGATTTTCTGAAGGGCGGAACCCTGGTTGGGGCCGGAGTCCTGGCGGGCAACCAGGCCTGGGCCCTGAACCGACTGGAGCCGATCGACGACACCCTCAACGACGAGTATCCCTATCGCGGCTGGGAAGACCTGTACCGGCGCGAGTTCACCTGGGACATGATCGGCAAGGCGGCCCACTGCATCAACTGCGTGGGCAACTGCGCCTTCAACGTCTACGTCAAGGACGGCATCGTGCTGCGCGAGGAGCAGCTCGGCCAGTATCCTCTGATCAACCCCAACGTGCCGGACGCCAATCCGCGCGGCTGTCAGAAGGGGGCGATTCACTCGTCCGCGATGTACGAGGGCGACCGCCTGCGCTATCCGCTCAAGCGCGTCGGCGCGCGCGGCGCGGGCAAGTGGCAGCGTTTGTCCTGGGATGAGATCACCGAGGAGATCGCCGACAAGGTCATCGACATTTTCGTCGAGCACGGCCCCGGCAAGCTGATGACCCACACCGGGTCGGGCAACCTGTCCATGGTGCGCTTCGCGGCACCGTACCGGTTTTCGTCGCTGGTGGGGGGCGTGCAGCTCGACATCTTCACCGATGTCGGCGACCTGAACACCGGCGCCCATCTCGCCTATGGCAATCCGCTGGAAAGCTTCACGTCGGATGCGTGGTTCGACGCCGACTACATCATGATGTCGCTGTTCAACCCGAACGCCACCCGCATCCCCGACGCCCATTTCATCTGGGAGGCCAAGTACAACGGCGCCCACGTGGTCTCGGTGGCGCCGGACTACAACCCGTCGTCCATCCACGCCGACGTGTGGCTGCCCATCCGCCAGGGCAGCGACCCGTTCCTGGCCATGTCCTTCGTCAATGTCATCGTCGAGGAAGGCCTGACCCAGCCCACCTTCATGAAGGAGCAGACCGATCTGCCGGCGCTGGTGCGCGCGGACACCGGCAAGCTGCTGCGCGAGGCGGACCTGAAGGACGGTGGTTCCGATCAGGTCTTCTATCACTGGGACCTGAACAGCAACGCCGCCGTGCCCATGCGCGGCTCCATGGGGTCGGAGGACAAGACCCTGGCGCTCGACGGCGTGGACCCGGCGCTTGAGGGCACGTTCGAGGTCGAGGGGATCCCCGTCACCACGGTGTTCGAGAAGGTCCGCGCCGAGGCCGCCCGCTTCGCGCCCGATGACACCGAGGCCGAAACCGGCATCAGCGCCGCCCTGGTGCGCGAGGAGGCACGCCGCCTCGCCAAGGCGCGCAAGGTCGTGCTGATGCACGGCTTCAACATCGGCCGCTATTCCAACGGCATCTACACGGCGTGGGCGCAGTCGCTGATGTTGGCGCTGACCGGCCACGGCGGCCGCACCGGCGGCATTGATACGTCGTGGATCGACTGGAACCAGCCCAAGTGGCTGGAACTGGCGCTGTTCGGCTTCAAGAAGTTCCCGCGCCTCGAGCCGGGCGGGCTGGGCGAGTTCCAGCGCGGCCACATGATGGAACACGCGCGCAAGTACTTCGACAACGACAAGCTCAAGGCACGGGTGGGCTTCGATCTCGACGACCTGCAGGAGATGATCGACGAGAGCATCGGCCAGGGCTGGATGCCGTACCACGGCGACATGAAGGGCCTGATCTCCATCGCCGACAACAAGTTCCGCCGCAACAAGTTCGCTGACAAGTACCGCGAGCGCATCCTCAAGGAGGTCGAGGCGCTGTTCGTGGACATCAACGTGCGCATGGACTCTACCGCGCAGTGGGCGGACTACCTGCTCCCGGCGGCCAGCCACTACGAGGCCTGGGACCTGCGCACCGTGGGCTTCCACCGCTTCATGAATGTCTTCTCGCGGCCGGTCGAGCCCATCGGCGAGGCCCTGCCGGACTGGGACATCATGGCCCTGCTGACCCGCAAGATCCAGGAACGGGCCATTGAGCGGGGCGTGACCGGCTTCCAGGATGGGGACGTGTCCCGCGACCTGCACACCATCCACGACGACTTCACCCTGGGCGGTCAACTGATGACCGACCACGACGCCACCAAGTGGCTGGTGGAGAACAGCCCCGAACTCGGCGGCGCCACCCTGGACGAGGGCGTGGAGCGCGGCTTCTTCGTGCTGACGGCCGAGGGCGGGAAGAACCAGCCGATTCCCGAAACCGAGCCCTACAACCCGTTCGTCGCCCAGACCGAGGACAAGAAGCCCTACGAGACCCTGACCGGGCGCATGACCTTCTTCTGCGACCACCCCACCTTCGTTCGCCTGGGCGCCACCGTGCCGACGGCGCGCCATCATGCCGGCCGCGACGCCACCGGCTATCCACTGTCGTTCTATTCGCCGCATACCCGTTGGGGCATCCACTCCAACTGGCGGTCGAACAAGTGGATGATGCGCCTGCAGCGGGGCGAGCCAAACATCTACATCAATCCGGCCCTGGCCGCCGCCCGGGGCATCGCCGACGGCGCCAAGGTGCGGGTGTTCAACAGCGCCGGCGAGTTCTTCGCCCAGGCCAAGTTCTATCCCAGCCTGCCGGAGACCTCGCTGATGATGGAACACGGCTGGGAGCCGCACCAGTACGACCACGTCAAGCCCATGAACAACGCCATGGCCAGCCTGCTGCAACCGCTGGAGCTGGCCGGCGGCTGGGGTCACCTGGGCTTCAAGCTGTTCAAATGGAACGCGAACCAGCTCGCGCACGAAAGCGGCGTCGATGTCGAGCCGGTGGCATAGCCGCCCGGCGCGATCCGACATCCCCGATAACGCAGACGCCCAGGGCATCCAGGGAGGACCCAACACATGGCCGTGAAACGCCAGATCAGCATGGTGCTGGACCTGAACAAGTGCATCGGCTGCCATACCTGCTCGTCCGGTTGCAAGCTGCAGTGGACCAACCGGAACGGCCGGGAGTACATGTACTGGAACAATGTCGAGACCAAGCCCGGCACCGGCTATCCGAGGAACTTCGCCGACATGGGCGGCGGGTTCGACGCGGACGGGAAGCTGAAGATCGGCAAGGAGCCCGGCGCCGAGGACTACGGCATCCCATGGGACTACAACTACGAGGAAGCGCTGATGGCCGGCGCGGACCCGTGGCTGCGTCCCCACGTCAAACCCACCTGGGGGGCGAACTGGGACGAGGACCAGGGCGAGGGCGAATACCCGAACACGTACTATTTCTACTTGCCGCGCTTGTGTAATCACTGCGAGAACCCCGCCTGTCTCGCGGCCTGTTCGCGCAATGCCATCTACAAGCGGCAGGAAGACGGCATCGTCCTGGTGGACCAGAAGCGGTGCCGCGGCTATCGCTACTGCGTCAGCGCCTGCCCCTACAAAAAGGTGTACTTCAACGAGCAGACGAACACGGCCGAAAAGTGCATCTTCTGCTATCCGCGCGTTGAGAAGGGCCTGCCCACGGTCTGCGCCAGCCAGTGTTCCGGCCGCATCCGCTTCATCGGCTATCGAGACGACGAGGCCGGCCCCGTTCACACCCTCGTCGACAAGTACAAGGTGGCGCTGCCGCTGTATCCCGACCGGGGCACCAAGCCCAACGTGTTTTACGTGCCGCCGCTGTCGCCGCCCAAGATCGGTGCCGACGGCAAGCCCACGGGCGAGGACCGGATTCCGCTCGCCTACCTGGAAAAGCTGTTCGGCCCGGGTGTCTCGGAGGCGTTGGGCACGCTGGTGGCCGAGCGCCGCAAGAAGGCCGAGGGCGGCGCCAGCGAGCTGATGGATACCCTGATCGGGTATCGCCGCGACGACATGTTCAAGGTGGGGTGAGCCATGCCGATCCTGACAACCGAACCGCCCGCCGTCGCGGACAGCCCGTCGCGGGCGCGGGCGTGGGAAACGCTGTGGCGCCTGTCGGCGCTGGCGCTGGGCTATCCGGTGCCGGAATTCCATGCCGCGCTGGTCTCCGGCGCGTACCGGGAGGCGCTGGACGACGCCTGGATGCGCGCCACCGGCGACGAGGCCCCGACGGCCGCCGGCGAGACGGGCGACTTCACCGCGTTCGAGGCCGGCTACATCAGCGCCTTCCTGCACGGCCGCAACGGGCGCCCCGTGGCCTCGCTGATGGCGGGCGAGCATCAGGCCGTGCTGGACGGGCTGTCCCGGCCGGTCTTCATGCTGAACCTGAGCGCGTTCTACCGGCATTTCGGGCTGCGGGCCGCGACCGGGGATGAGGGACGGCGCGATGAACCGGACCACGCGGCCAGCCTGATGGAGTTCATGGCCGTGCTCTGCCACCTGGAGGCCGGTGCCCTGGAGCACAACCGCGACGCGGCCCCCGCTCGGCGTGCGCAGCGTGATGTGCTGTGCCGGTTCCTGGGGCCCACGCTGGCGACGGTCGCCGTCCAGTTGCGCGAGCGCTCCGACCACGACCTCGACCCGACGCTGGCGGCTCTGATTCCGGCGCTGGCGTCCCAGGCCCGCCGCCGCGTCACCGACCTGGAACGCGCCGTCGGCCCGTTCCGCGACCCGGAGAGCGAAACCGCCCCCGACTCCCGCGAACAAGACCCCCGCGAACAAGACTCCCGCGAGACAGGAGAGGCCCCATGACTCACGCCGCCACCATGCTGGGCGTCCTGACCCTGCTGTCCGCCGGGCCGGCGCTGATCCCGGCCTCGGCCATGGCCGCCGCCGATGACGACGTCATCATCGCCGAGCCCAATGTCATTCGGGTGCTGCCCTACGAGACGATTCCCGTGGGGCGCATCCCCGACGACGTGTATCTGCGTTCGACCAACGACCCGGACGATGTCATCTGGGAGCGCCTGCCCGAGTACCGGGTCCATGTCGCGCCCGCGCCGGTGGTCCATGAATCCGTCGGCCTGCGGATCAACTACGCGGACGAGGGCCAGGCCCTGTACTTCACCCCGGCCCGCACCTCCGACCGCTTCTACGTCCGCCTGCGCTGGCGTGATGACACACACGACACCGTCACCCTGCGGGATCGCTTCCGGGATGGCGTCGCGGTCCAGTTCTCGCTGGGCGATGACACGACATCGTACATCATGGGCAGCGGCCCGGATGAGCCGGTGAACATCTGGTACTGGCGCGCCGATACCGACGCCTTCGAGAACCTGGCCGCCGGCGGCGCGCGCAGCCTGACCATGCTGGACGAACAGCCGGTCACCGGTCAGTCGATGTATGTCGAGCACACCGACGATCCCAACGAATGGACCGTCGTCATGTCGCGACCGCTGGAGCCGAACGGCCCCCATCAGGTGACGTTCGACCGGGACGGGCCGGTGCCCGTGGCCTTCGCCGTGTGGCAGGGCAGTGCCGCCGAGCGCGACGGCCTGAAGGATACCTCGACCGGCTGGATCCGGCTCGACCTGGGCGCGGACTGAGGCCATGGCGCGGACACAGGACACCCCCATGATGTCGGTGTGCGGGCGCGATCACGCCTGTTCGTTCTGTCCCATCCAGCAGTCCTGCCCCCTGGACAAAGCGGGCCACGACCGCGCGCTGGTGCGGGCGCGGCTGTCCCGGGTGGGACAGGTCGTGGTCGTGCTGTCTAACAAGGGCGGCGTGGGCAAGAGCACCGTCTCCGCCAACCTCGCCGCCGGGCTGGCGGCACGCGGCCTGCGCGTCGGCGTGGCCGACGCCGACATCCACGGCCCCAACCAGAGCCGTTTTTTCGGCTTGGTCGGGGCGCGGGTTCGGCTGTCCGCCGCCGGGCTGCAGACACGGGCCTTTCAGGCGGACGGCATCCCCCATCCGGTGCGCGTCGGGTCGCTGGCCTTCCTGACGGAGGACGATGCCGCGCCCATCGTCTGGCGTGACTCGTACAAGCACGACTTCATCCACCACCTTCTGGGCAGCTTCGACTGGGGGGACCTGGATGCGCTGGTGGTGGACATGCCGCCGGGCACCGGCAACGAGATGATCACCCTGTGCGATGTGCTGGACGATGGTGGCCCGCCCGCCGCCGCCGTGCTGGTGACCACGCCCCAGGCCGTGGCGCAGATGGACAGCCTGAAAGCCGCGCGCGTCTGCGCCGAGCGTGACCTGCCCGTCATCGGCGCTGTGGAGAACATGGCCGGCGTGGTCTGTCCGCACTGTTCCGGATCGTTCCATGTCTTTCCCGACGCTGGCCTGGACGCCGCTCTGGCAGCCGAGGGCATCGGCAAGATCGCCGCCATTCCCCTCGCGCCGGACCTGGCGGTCGGGTCCGACAGCGGCCGGCCGGCGGTGCTGGACCAACCCGACTGCGCCGTGGCCCGGGCCTTCGCACCGCTGATCGAGACCGTGGCCGGATGGGCGACGGACGATCCGGCGGCCGTCGCCGGTGGTGCCCGATGAGCGCCCCGACCCTCGGATATGTGCTGAACGAGACCCGGGGCGCGGCCGACCGCCTGCTCGCCGCCGTCGCCGTCGATCTCCAGCGGGACGGGGCGCGTGTCGCCGGCGTGGTCCAGCACAACACCGAACGAACGGACAGCACGGTGTGCGACATGGACGTCCGCGTGCTGCCCGACGGCCCGGTGGTCCGCATCTCGCAATGGCGCGGCGCCCATGCCCGGGGCTGTCGCCTCGACGCCGACGCGCTGGAGGCGGCCGTGGTCGCGGTGGCCGGGCGCTTGGTCCGGCGGCCGGACATCCTGATCCTCAACAAGTTCGGCAAGCACGAGGCCGAGGGCCATGGATTCCGCCATCTGATCGGCGAGGCGCTGTGCCTGGGGATCCCGGTGCTGCTGGGGGTCAACGGCCTGAACCTGGACGCGTTCCTGTCGTTCGCCGGCGGCATCGAGACCCGCCTGCCCGCCGATCGCCACGCCCTGCGGACCTGGGCGGTGGCGGCGACGCGCGGACAGCCCGTTCCCGCCCCGGCCTGACGGTCCCGGAGGCGGAGGCGGTCCCGCGCAACGCGGGTTGATGCTCTGAGAGATCATGAACAACGCCGCGAGAGTAGGTCCGGAAATCGCCT
>NZ_CAKZOT010000101.1 GCF_937138205.1 uncultured Rhodospira sp.
AGATTCGCGCGCAACCAATTATGAGTCCCGCTGCCCGGACTTTTGCCCGGGTTACCCAACTGCGGAATTGGGGGTGAAGACGTGTGACGTCAAGAGCGGTGCGGCGGGAGCGGAGCACTCCCAAGGGCCGATCACTCCCGCTCGGAACTCCCGCCGCCCCCGCCGGTGGCGCGGCTGGCGGCGTGGGCGAACTGCTGCCAGAAGAACTTTTGCAACTGCTCCAGGTTGCCGATCTGCGCCGGCAGCCATGTCCTGAACAGCACCTCCGGGTCGGTGGCCGCCAGATTGGCCTCCAGCCGCTCCTGAAGCTGGGCCATCAGGGCCCCCTGCATCGGCTGCACATCCGGCAGGCCGAGGAAAACGCGCGCCTCCTCGGGCGTGCAGTCGACGTCGATGTGCAGTTTCATGGGGTCCTCCTTCCTGCGGGGTAGCCGCCCGGCCGGCCACCGGTTGCGTCCGGTGGTCTGCGGTCCAACCTTATCCACAGCGCCCGGGGAGTCAAATCCGCGTCGACCCCCCGGCCCCGTGTGTCAAAGGCAATGAGGACCCGTCATGAGCCGCAACCGCCTGGGCGACGAGACCAGCCCCTACCTGCTGCAGCACAAGGACAACCCGGTGCACTGGTGGGCCTGGGGGCCGGAGGCCCTGGCCGCCGCCACCACCGGGAACAAGCCGATCCTGCTGTCGGTCGGTTACGCCGCCTGTCATTGGTGCCACGTCATGGCGCATGAGAGTTTCGAGAACCCGGACATCGCCGCGCTGATGAACGACCTGTTCGTCAACATCAAGGTGGACCGGGAGGAACGGCCCGACGTGGACGCCGTCTACATGACGGCGCTGTCGATGATGGGGGAGCAGACCGGCTGGCCGCTGACGATGTTCCTGATGCCGGACGGCACGCCGTTCACCGGCGGCACCTACTTCCCGCCGGAGCCGCGCTACGGCCGCATGGGCTTCCCGCAGGTGTTGCGCCGGGTGTCCGAGGTCTACCACGCCGGCGACGGGCAGGTCGCCCGCGCCGCCGCCAGCCTGCGGCAGGCGCTGGACCAGAGTGCCAGCGCCGGCGGCGACGATGCGCCGCTGCCCAACACCGCCGATCTGGACGCCTGGGCGCGGGCGCTGGCCGGGCATGTGGACCCGGTGCACGGCGGGCTTCAGGGGGCACCGAAGTTCCCCATGGCCTATGCCTTCGCCGCCCTGTGGCGGGCGCACCGGCGCACCGGCGAGGCGCCCCTGGGCGAGGCCGTCCGCCGCACCCTGCACCGCATGGCCCAGGGCGGCATCTGGGACCACCTGGGCGGCGGGCTGGCGCGGTATTCGACCGACGAGACCTGGCTGGTGCCGCACTTCGAAAAGATGCTGTACGACAACGCCCAGTGGATCGACCTGCTGACCCGGGTATGGACCGCCGACCGGGCGCCACTGTGGCGCACACGGGTCGAGGAGACGGTCGCCTGGCTGGAGCGGGAGATGCGGGCGGAGAACGGCGCCTTCGCCGCCGCGCTGGACGCCGACAGCGAGGGCGAGGAGGGCAAGTTCTACGTCTGGACGGCCGACGAGATCGACGCCGTACTGGGCGACGACCCGGAGACGCTGGCGCTGGTCAAGGCGGCCTATGATGTGGCACCGGCCGGTAACTGGGAGGGCACGGTGATCCTGAACCGGTCCGGCGCCCAACCGGAGCCGTCCGAGGAGACCGAGGACCGGCTGGCGTCGGCCCGCGCCCGCCTGCTGGCCGCGCGCGAGAGCCGCGTGCGCCCGGCGCGCGACGATAAGGTCCTCGCCGACTGGACCGGCCTGACCATCGCCGCCCTGGTGCGGGCCGGGCTGGCCTTCGACCGGCCGGACTGGCTGGCGCGGGCGGCCGAGGCGTTCCAGGCCGTCGTCGACACCATGACCTGGACCGACGACGCCGGCCGGGCACGGCTGGGGCACGCCTGGCGGCTGGGCAAGCTGAAGCGGACGGCGGTGGTCGATGACTATGGCCACATGGCGCTGGCCGCGCTGGCGCTGTTCGAGGCGACGGGGGAGGGGGCGTATCTGGACCGCGCCCGCACGTGGGTCGAGACCGCCGCCGCCCTGTACCAGGACGCCGAGGCCGGCGGGTTTTTCCTGACGGCGGCCGACGCCGACGACCTGATCGTGCGCCACAAGACGGCGGTGGACAACCCGACGCCCTCGGGCAACGGCGCCATGGCGGTCGCGCTGGCCCGGCTGTGGCTGCTGACCGGGGAGGGGCGGTATCGCGATTTGGCCGAGGGCACGGTGCGGGCCTTCGGCGGCATTCTGGCGCGGCTCTACCCGCACTCGGCGACACTGCTGGAGGCGCTGGAGCTGCTGGAGGGCGGCACACAGGTGGTGCTGGTGGGGCCGGCGGACGCCGACGCGACCCGCGCCCTGGCGCGGGCGGTGGGCGAGAGCGCGGCGCCGGGTCTGGTGGTGACCCGCCTGCGGCCCGAGCAGACTCTGCCACCGGATCACCCGGCGCACGGCAAGGCGATGGTGGACGACCGGCCAACGGCCTATGTGTGCCGGGGGCCGGTGTGCTCGGCGCCGGTGACCGCGGCCGACGATCTCGCCGCCCGCCTGGCGGCGTGATAGGTTTCGCGGGCAATCCGTCACGTTACAGGAGCCCCCGCCATGTCGTCCGTTCACGCCATCCGCATTCACCAGACCGGCGGCCCCGAGGTGCTGTCGTGGGAGTCGGTCGAGGTCGGGGATCCCGGCCCGGGGCAGGTGCGGGTCCGGCACACCGCCGTCGGGCTGAACTACATCGACACCTATCACCGCTCCGGGCTGTACCCGGTGACGCTGCCGTCGGGCCTGGGGTTGGAGGCGGCCGGCGTGATCGAGGCCGTGGGGCAGGGGGTGACGGGCTGGGCCGAGGGCGACCGGGTGGCCTATGGCACCGGGCCGCTGGGCGCATACAGCGAGGCGCGGGTGATGGCGCCGGACACGCTGCTGCGCCTGCCGGACGCCATCGATGACCGCACGGCCGCCGCCATGATGCTGCAGGGGCTGACGGCGCAATACCTGATCCGTCGTCTGTTTCGGGTGGAGCCGGGCATGACGGTGCTGTTCCATGCCGCCGCCGGCGGGGTCGGGCTGATCGCCAGCCAGTGGCTTAAGCACCTGGGGGCCACCGTCATCGGCACGGTTGGCTCGCCGGCGAAGGCCGAACTGGCCCGGGCGCACGGCTGCGACCACACGATTCTGTACCGGGACGAGGACTTCGTCGCCCGGGTCAAGGA
The DNA here is from genome assembly GCF_937138205.1 of uncultured Rhodospira sp. GTDB lineage: Bacteria > Pseudomonadota > Alphaproteobacteria > Rhodospirillales > Rhodospirillaceae > Rhodospira. The sequence goes on from NZ_CAKZOT010000101.1 coordinate 3,252, forward strand.
GATCACAAACGGGGCCGGGGTGCCTGTGGTCTACGACGGCGTCGGCAAGGACGTGTTCGGCGGCTCGCTGGACTGCCTCGCGCGGCTGGGGATGATGGTCACCTACGGCAACGCCTCGGGGCCGGTGCCGGATGTGTCGCCGCTGACGCTGAGCGCCAAGGGCTCGCTGTTCCTGACGCGGCCGACGCTGATGCACTACGCCGCGACGCGGGCGGAACTGGCGGCGATGGCCGACGATCTGTTCGCGGTCGTGGCCTCGGGCGCGGTGCGGATCGCGGTGAACCAGACCTATGCCTTGAAGGACGCCGCTCAGGCGCAGCGCGACCTGGAGGCGCGCAAGACGACGGGGTCGACCGTTCTTCTGCCTGGCGGGTGAGGGACACGGGCGTGTTTCACGTGAAACAGAGCCGAGCAGGGCAGGAATGTTTCACGTGAAACAGCGGTGGCGACGTGGATGGCCCGGATCGCCCCGGCAGGCTTGGTGGCCGGGGTCCGCTTCAGCACAGCGGCCAACGCCCAATTTCACCACCAAGACACCAAGACCACCAAGACGGCGTCACCCAGCCTCGCCGGCCGGCGAACGCCTGGGCGACGCGACAGTGTCTTCCCAGGTGGTTTCCGGCCCGCCGCGCCACGCGGTGACGGCGAGCCAGCCGGAGGGCTTGCTTCGGACCCTGTTCCTGATGCTGCAGGAGCACGCCGCCCGCACGGTTTGACGCCGATCGCTTGGTGTCCCTTGTGTCTTGGTGGTTCGAATTTGCCACCGTCGCAGGGATGAACCACCAAGACACCAAGACCACCAAGGCAGCGTCACCCAGCCTCGCCGGCCGGCGAACGCCTGGGCGACGGCTCATCACAATTCCCGGCCGTGCCCGCCCCGCCGAGCCCTGCGAGACCCGCGCCCCAGTCTGCGGCCCTGCTTCGGAGTCTATCCCTGACGCTGCGAAAGCACGCCGCCCGCGCGGTTTGACGCCGATCGCTTGGTGTCCTTTGTGCCTTTGTGGTGAAAATCAGCCAACGAGGCCGGGCCACCAAGCCACCAGAATCGCCACGACACCGTCACTCGGTCTCGATGTTTCACGTGAAACACACACCGGCCGACGCCATCCAGCAACCGCCTTGTTTCACGTGAAACACCCTTCCCCGTCGCTCCCGCTTGACGCCCCACGGCGCCATGCCGATGTTCCATTCACTCGCCACGCTCCACCGCCCCGGGTCCTGCCACCGCCATGACGACGGCCCCCTTGCCCGAAGACCCCCTTGCCGACCACGTCCTGACCCCGGCCGCAGCCGCCCGATGTGCGAACGACGTCCTCGTCGTCGGTGGAGGCCATGCCGGCACCGAGGCCGCGGCCGCCGCCGCCCGGATGGGGGCGCGCACGATCCTGGTCACCCATGCCCGGGCGACCATCGGCGCCCTGTCGTGCAACCCGGCCATCGGCGGCCTGGGGAAGGGCCATCTCGCGCGCGAGATCGACGCCCTGGACGGCCTCATGGCCCGGGCCATCGACCGTGCGGGCATCCAGTTCCGCGTGCTCAACCGCTCCAAGGGGCCGGCCGTGCGCGGCCCGCGCGCCCAGGCCGACCGGCGGCTGTACCGCCACGCCGTGCAGGCCCTGCTGGCCGAGACACCCAACCTGTCCGTCGTCGAGGGCGCCGTCGAGGACCTGATCGTCGAGACCACCCCGGACGGCCGCCGCCTCGTCACCGGCATCGTCCTTGCCGACGGCACCGAACTCCGGGCCGGCGCCGTCGTGCTGACCACCGGCACCTTCCTGCGCGGGCTGATGCATCGCGGCGATGATCGCACCCCCGGCGGTCGCGTCGGCGACCCGCCGGCCGACGGCCTGTCGGCCGCCCTGGCCCGGCTCGGCCTGCCGCTGGCCCGCCTGAAGACCGGCACGCCCGCCCGCCTGGACGGTCGCACCATCGACTGGAGCCGCCTCGATGAGCAGCCCGGCGACGACCCGCCGGAACCCTTCTCCACGCTCACCGACCGCATCACCGTCCCGCAGATCCCCTGCCACATCACCGCCACGACCCCGGCCACCCACACCGTCATCCGCGACAACCTGCACCGCTCGGCCCTATTCGGCGGCGCCATCGAGGGCATCGGCCCGCGCTATTGCCCCAGCATCGAGGACAAGATCGTCCGCTTCGCCGACCGCGACCGGCACCAGGTCTTTCTTGAGCCCGAGGGGCTGGACGACCCCACGGTCTACCCGAACGGCCTGTCCACCAGCCTGCCCGCCGATGTGCAGGCCGCCTTTCTGGCCACCCTCCCCGGCCTGGAGCGCGCCACCATCCTGCAGCCCGGCTACGCCATCGAATACGACGCGGTCGACCCCCGCGTGCTGCGCCCGACGCTGGAGGTGGCCGCCGTGCCCGGGCTGTTCCTGGCCGGGCAGATCAACGGCACCACCGGCTACGAGGAGGCCGGGGCGCTCGGCCTGCTGGCCGGCGTCAACGCCGCGCTCAGGGCGGGGCAGGGGGGGACCGGCGCCGCCCCGGACGCGCCGCCGCCGACCTTCACTGTTGACCGCGCCGAAGGATACCTCGGCGTCATGATCGACGACCTGGTGACGCGCGGCGCGCCGGAGCCCTACCGCATGTTCACCAGCCGCGCCGAGTACCGCCTGCGCCTGCGCGCCGACAACGCCGACCAGCGGCTGACCGACCACGGCCTGGCCGTGGGCGTGGTCGGCCCGGCGCGCGCCCGCGCCTGGGCGGCCAAGCGCGACCGCCTGGCCCGTGCCGAGACCCTGACCCGCGCCCTGTCCCGGACCCCAGCCGAACTGGCCCGCGCCGGCTGGCCGGTGAAGCAGGACGGCCAGCGGCGCACGGCCCTCGACCTGTTGGCCCAGCCGGACGTCACCCTGGAGCGCCTGTCCACCCTGTGGCCGGAGCTGGCGACGATCGACCCGGACATCGCCCCGCACATCGAGGTCGCCGCCCGCTACGACCGCTACCTGGCGCGCATGGAGCGCGACATCGAGGCCCACCGCCGCGACGAGGCCCTGGCCCTGCCGGACAATCTGGACTACGGCGCCATCGGCAGCCTGTCGGCGGAGGTGCGCCAGCGGCTGGCGCAGGCCCGCCCGGCCACCATCGGCGCGGCGGCCCGCCTGCCCGGTGTGACCCCGGCGGCCATCACCGCCCTGTTGGCCCACGCCCGGCGGCGCCCAGGATGAACCGATCTCGCCCGATGGCGAAACCCTGGACGCAGCAGAAATCGTCTCGGCAATGATCCGCCCACGCCGAGCCCTGCGAGACCCGCGCGACTACCGGAGGGCCCGCTTCGGAGTCTATTCCTGACGCTGCGGGAGCCCACCGCCCGCGCGGCTTAACGCCGGTCGCTCTGTGTCCTTTGTGTCTCCGTGGTGACCATCCGCCGTCGGTGCCGGGGAAAACCACCAAGACACCAAGACCACCACGGCAGCGTCACCCGGCCTCGCCGGCCGGCGAACGCCTGGGCGACGGCTCCCCACAGGTCCCGGCCGTGCCCGCCCGCGCCGCGCCATGCGAGACCGGCGCCCCAGTCTGCGACCGTGCTGCGGAGTCTATTCCTGACGCTGCGGGAGCCCACCGCCCGCGCGGCTTAACGCCGGT
>NZ_CAKZOT010000102.1 GCF_937138205.1 uncultured Rhodospira sp.
GCCCGCAACCCATTGATATTGAATATACTCTGGGAAGGCGGTGTTTAAGTTGGGCGAGAATACGACATGTTCTACAGCACGCGGCGGGGCGCCTTTCGCGCGCGCCGGAACAGACGCCCCTTGCTTCCCCCCGGGGCGGGTTCCTATAGTAGGGGTCGGAAGGCTGGCGGTGGACGGGCTCCTCGCCAACCCGGTCAGGTCCGGAAGGAAGCAGCCGTAACGAGTTTCGGTCCGGGTCGCCGTCCAGTCTTCCACGCCCCCCATGCCCTTCGCGCCACGTTCCCGCCAGCGATGACCGAGCCCCCCGCCGAGGCCCCGACCGATACGCCGACGGGTCCGGAGAAGGGATCGGATCCGGGCTACCGTGTGCTGGCGCGCAAATACCGCCCCACCACCTTCGACCAGCTCATCGGCCAGGACGCCCTGGTGCGCACCCTCACCAACGCGGTGCGCAACGGCCGGCTGGCGCAAGCCTACATGCTCACCGGCGTGCGCGGCACCGGCAAGACGACCACCGCAAGGCTGATCGCCCGGGCGCTCAATTGCGTGGGGCCGGATGGCACCGGCGGCGTCACCATCACCCCCTGCGGCGTGTGCGAGCACTGCCGGGCGATCATGACCGACCGCCACGTCGACGTGCTGGAGATGGACGCCGCCAGCCGCACCGGCGTCAATGACATCCGCGAGATCCTGGACGGCGTGCGCTATCGCCCGACCACGGCGCGCACCAAGGTCTACATCATCGACGAAGTCCACATGCTCTCCAACGCCGCCTTCAACGCGCTGTTGAAGACGCTGGAGGAGCCGCCGGACCATGTGACCTTCATCTTCGCCACCACCGAGATCCGCAAGGTGCCGGTCACCGTGCTGTCGCGCTGTCAGCGCTTCGACCTGCGCCGGGTGGACCAGGACGAGTTGGCCGCCCACTTCGGGCGCATCGCCGAGAAGGAGGGCGGCGCCGTCGAACCGGGCGCGCTGGCCCTGATCGCGCGCGCGGCGGACGGCTCGGTGCGCGACGGGCTGTCGCTGCTCGATCAGGCCATCGCCCACGGTGAGGGCACGGTGAGCGAAGCGCAGATGCGCGACATGCTGGGGCTGGCCGACCGGACCCGGGTGTTCGACCTGTTCGAGTCGGTGATGAAAGGCGACATCGCCGCCGCGCTCGATCTGCTGAGCGCGCAATACGCGCTGGGCGCCGATCCGCTGGTGGTGCTGCAGGACCTGCTGGACCTGACGCACTGGCTGACGCGGCTAAAGGTGGTCAAGGGCGGCGAGGACGACCCCGCCGTGCCGGAGGCCGAGCGCACGCGCGGCCGCGCCCTGGCCGAGACGCTGTCCATCGCCAGCCTGACGCGGGCCTGGCAGATGCTGCTGAAGGGCCTGGGCGAGGCGCGCATGGCGCACGCGTCGTTGCAGGCCGCCGAAATGGCGCTGATCCGGCTGGCCTATGCCGCCGACCTGCCGTCGCCCGCCGAGGTGGTCGCCCGCGTGACCGAGGCCGGCGGGTCGCCTGGCGGCGGGCCGGGGGGTGGCGGTGGCGGCGGTTCGGCGCCGACAGGTGCACCCGTCGGCACGGCGACCGCCACGCCAACCGCGCCGCCGCAAGGGTCGGCGCCGCAGGCCCGCGCCAACGGCCCGGTGGCCGCCCTGGCCGAGCCCCGACGCGACTCGGCCGAGGGGCGAGACACGGCGGACTCCGGCGCGATCGTCGACGTGCCCTCGTTCCAGGCCGTGGTCGACCTGGCCCGCGAGCGCCGCGAGGGCCGGCTGGCCAAGCACCTGACCCATGACGTGCGCCTGGTGGCGTTCGAACCCGGGCGGATCGAGATCAATCCCGGCCCGGAGGCGCCGCGCGATCTGGCCGGGCGCCTGGGCGCGGCGCTTCTGGACTGGACGGGACGGCGCTGGGTCGTCATGGTCTCGGACCGGCCGGGCGAGCCCACCCTGCACGAGCAGCTTCACGCCAGCGTGCTGGCGGACCCGCTGGTGCGCGCGGTGCTGGACACCTTTCCGGGTGCCCGCGTGGGGTCCGTGCGGGCACTGACCCCGGAGGCACCCGCGGCGGTCGAGGCGGCGGACGACGCTGGCGATGTCCTCGCCGGCGACGCGGTCATCATGGAGGACGACGGCGTGGCGCCGGCGTTCGGCACACTCGAAGACGGTTTCGGAGACGACGACACATGAAAAACCTTGGCAACCTGATGAAGCAGGCCCAGGAAATGCAGTCCAAGATGGCCGAGATGCAGCAGAAGATGCAGGAGATGGAGGTCTCCGGCACGGCGGGTGGCGGCATGGTCGACGTGGTCATCAACGGCAAGGGCGAACTTCGCTCGCTGAAGCTCGACAAGTCCATCGTCGATCCCGAGGACAAGGAGATGCTCGAGGACCTGATCGTCGCCGCCTTCAACGACGCCAAGGCCAAGGCCGACGAGGCCATGAAGGAAGAGATGGGCAAGATGACCGGTGGCCTGAAGCTGCCACCCGGCATGAACTTCCCGATGTGATCGTTTCGGTCCGGATTGCTCGTCGTCGGCTGGAAGCCGATCTGGTACTGACACCATTACTCTTCTTCGTCATTGCGAACCCACTTCGCAAGAAGAGGGTGAAGCAATCCAGAGCGCAAAACGCAAATATCCGCTCTGGATTGCTTCGTCGCTACGCTCCTCGCAATGACGGGTCACGTTTTCGCAGAGGCCGTGGTCGCGGGCTTGGTTGGACAAGCCGTGGGAAGACGATCGCCTCGGGATTGAGAAACGCGGCGGAGGGCATCATGGTTCAGACCCAGCCAGACCCATCGCCATGACCGGTCCCGAGATCGACCGCCTGATGGCCCTGCTGGCGCGGCTGCCCGGATTGGGGCCGCGCTCGGCCCGGCGGGTGGCGCTGCACCTGATCCAGAACCGCGAGCCGGCCCTGCGGCCGCTGATGGCCGCGCTCGGCGATGTGGCGGAGCGGGTGCGGCCGTGTTCCACCTGCGGCAACTTTGACACCCGCGACCCGTGCGGCGTGTGCGCCGATCCGCGCCGCGATGACGGTTTGATCTGTGTGGTGGAGGACGTGGCCGACCTGTGGGCCATGGAGCGCGCCGGCGCCTTCGCCGGCCGCTACCATGTGCTGGGCGGGGTGCTGTCGGCGCTCGACGGCGTGGGGCCGGAGGACCTGACCATCCCGGTGCTGGAGTCCCGCTGCGCCGGCGGCACCGTGCGCGAGGTGGTGCTCGCCCTGGGGGCGACCGTGGACGGCCAGACCACCGCCCACGTTATCGCCGAGCGGCTGGCGGCCGTGGCGCCCGGCCTAGCGGTCTCGTCGTTGGGCCAGGGCGTGCCGGTGGGCGGCGAGTTGGACTACCTCGACGACGGCACCATCGGCGCCGCGCTGAAGGCGCGCCGGCCGGTATAGCCGCCGGGGCCTGATGATCACAAGGTCGCCTATGACCACCTCATCGAAGCCGGAAAAGAGCCGAAGGTCGCCATCTTCGCCGTCATGCGAAAGCTCGTCGTCCTCGCTAACGCCCTCCTCAGGACAGGCCAGGATTGGCAACCAAACGCTCCTTGAACAAAACGGGCACGTCGTCGCTGCGCTCCGCGCAACCATGCGTGGCGTGGGCTGCTCGCCAAGAAGCTGCTCGCGCGGGTTTTCGCTCATATCTGCGTCGTTCACCAGATTGCCCTGGCGGCCGAGGGGCTCCGCTTGACCGCCGCCGCCCCAGGCCCTATGTCGGAACGATGACGCGGGCGGGCCGTCCGCCGCGTCCGCCCCTGTCCGTGCGCCGTCCGAGGACCCCACCCATGGCCGTGCTGCCCATCGTCGTCGCCCCCGATCCGCGCCTGAAGCGCAAGGCCGAGCCGGTCGCCGCCGTCGACGCCGAAATCGCCACGCTGATGGACAACATGCTGGAGACCATGTACGCGGCGCCGGGCATCGGCTTGGCGGCGCCTCAGGTGGGCGTGCTCAAGCGGGTGATTGTCGTGGACGTGGCACGCGAGGGCGAGGCCCCCCAGCCGCTGCGCATGGCCAACCCGGAGGTGATCTGGCGCTCCGACGAGATGAACGTGCACGAGGAGGGCTGCCTGTCCCTGCCCGACATGTACGAGGACGTCACGCGGCCGGCCCGTGTGCGGGTGCGCTATCTGGACCGCGACAACCAGGCGCGGGAGATCGACGCCGACGGCCTGCTGGCCACCTGCGTGCAGCACGAGATCGACCACCTGAACGGCACGCTCTTTGTTGACTACCTCAGCACCATCAAGCGCGGCATGATCCTGCGCAAGCTGCAGAAGCGGAAGAAGAACGGAGACATCGCCGCGTGACGCTGCGCGTCGTCTTCATGGGCACGCCGGACTTCGCCGTGCCGGCGCTGACGGCCGTGGCCGAGGCCCACACGGTGTGCTGCGTCTACACCCAGCCCCCCCGCCCCGCCGGACGCGGCAAGAAGGACCGGCCCTCGCCCACGCACGTGACCGCCGAGGCGCTGGGGCTGCCGGTGCGCCATCCCCCGACCCTGAAGGACCCGGCCGACCGCGAAGCGTTCGCGGCGTTGGGCGCGGATGTCGCGGTGGTGGCGGCCTATGGCCTGATCCTGCCGCGCCCGGTGCTGGATGCGCCCCGCCTGGGCTGCGTCAACATCCACGCCTCGTTGCTGCCGCGCTGGCGCGGGGCGGCGCCGATCCAGCGCGCCATCATGACCGGCGATGCCGAGACGGGCCTGACCATCATGCAGATGGAGGCCGGCCTGGACACCGGCCCGATGCTGCTGACCGCCCGCACGCCGATCGGGCCGGACACGACGGCCGGCGCGTTGCACGACACCCTGGCCGGCATGGGCGGACCGTTGATCCTGGAGGCGTTGGCGGGGCTGGAGGCCGGGACGCTGACCGCCACCCCGCAGCCGGACGAAGGCGTCACCTACGCCGCCAAGATCGACAAAGCGGAAAGCCGCCTCGACTGGAGCCGGCCGGCGGAGGATCTGGGCCGTCATATCCGGGGCCTGACGCCCTTCCCAGGCGCCTTCTTCGAGCACGACGGCGAGCGCATCAAGCTGCTCGCCGCGACACCGGTGGAGGGCCGCGCCGAGGCCGCGCCCGGCACGGTCCTGGATGAAGCCCCCACCGTGGCCTGCGGCGACGGCACGGCGCTGCGCCTGAACCGCCTGCAACGCGCCGGCAAGGGACCTGTGGAGGCCGACGCCTTCCTGCGCGGCCGCCCGTTGCCGCCGGGGACGGTGTTGGGGTAGGGACGCTGGCACCATGCCCCGCTACAAGCTTCTGATCGAATACGACGGCGGCCCGTTCGTCGGCTGGCAGCGTCAGGACAACGGCCCCTCGGTGCAGCAGGTGCTGGAGGAGGCGGCCGAACGCATCTGCGGCGCGGCGGTGCGCTTTCACGCCGCCGGGCGCACCGATTCGGGGGTCCACGCCCTGGGCATGGTGGCGCACGTGGACCTGCCCAAGACCCTGCCCGACGGCAAGCTGGCCGACGCGCTCAATGCCCATTTGCGGCCGGCGCCCATCGCCGTGCTGGCGGCCGACGTCGTGGGAGAGGACTTCCACGCCCGCTTTTCCTGCGTCGAGCGCCAATATCTCTATCGCATCCTCACCCGGCGCGCCGACCCGGCGCTGGACCGGGGGCGGGTGTGGTGGCACGCGCGGCCGCTGGACGCCGAGGCCATGCACGCCGCCGCGCGGGAACTGGTGGGCCATCACGACTTCAGCAGCTTTCGCGCCGCCGAGTGCCAGGCCGACAGCCCGGTCAAGACTCTGGACGCGTTGACGGTGACGCGTGCGGTGGACGAGGTGCACGTGACGGCCCGCGCGCGGTCGTTCCTGCATCACCAGGTGCGCAACATGGTCGGATCGCTGGCGCTGGTGGGCGCCGGCAAGTGGACGGCCGCCCACCTGCGCGCCGCCCTGGCCGCCCGCGACCGCGCCGCCGCCGGCCCGACCGCGCCGGCGCAAGGGCTGTACTTCGTCGCCGCGCGGTACGAGGGCCGGGAGTAGGGCCGCGCGGGATCAGCCCGGCGGTGCGACCCCGGACGCTAGCGCCTCGCGGTAGTCTCGGGCCAGGTCGGAGGGCGCTTCCTGGTCACGCCACCAGGCAGAGTCGGTCATGCCTCGGCGCCGTTGCGCAACGCCCGCTCGTCGTGCGGCGGACTCTGGGCAAACGGGGGGGTGTGACGCCGAGGAGAGGACCCTGTCCCCGCAGGAAGGGCCGCAGCCGCACGGACGCCGCCGTGGTGACGGCGGGGCTATAGGGCTCACCTTGTCTTGCGCAGATCGTGAACACTCTGAATCACCTCATTTTTCAGAGTGTTTACGTTAATCTGATCTAAATCAAATCGTTAGGGCGGATCGTCGTAACCGGGGCAAAAGTCCGGGCGGTCAGGCCTGGCAGCGCGCCGCGACCAGGT
>NZ_CAKZOT010000103.1 GCF_937138205.1 uncultured Rhodospira sp.
CGCCCGCTGGAGCCCGACGGCGGACGAATCCCTGGTGGTGATCCGCTTCAAGAACCCGCGCGGCATCGACTTCTCGTACCTGACGTCGATGCTCCACGATAGCTGGATGTCGCGCGCCAACTCCATCGTCATCCCCGGCGGCAAGCTGGACCTGGCGATGCAGTTGATCCTGACGCCGATGATCGAGCGTCTGGTGGACCGCGCGCGGCGCGCCCGCAACGGCTGAGGACCTATACGGCTCCTCTCTTTGTCGCCACCTTACGCCTGCCCCCGTGCCCCATCGGGGACAGGCGTCGGCGGGCCGGCCCGTCTCTGGCACCGGACGGGCCGGGTGGGGAAGGCTCCTCCCTCCCAGCCTTCCCCACCCTCCGGCCCTGCGGCATATCGTTTCCGTGGCTTTGACCTGTTGGCCCGCGGGCCGGCAGCCCCATGATCTAGGCAAGAGGACACCCGATGCAGGACGCCAGCGAAGAGACCCCCACCTCGGTCGACCTGCAGCAGGAGTTCGAGAACTCCGGCGTCAAGGAGGTTCTGGAGGACCTGGACGCGACCCTCATCGGGCTGGCGCCGGTCAAGCAGCGCATCCGCGAAACCGCCGCGTTGCTGTTGGTGGAACGCGCCCGCAAGCGGCTCGGCCTGGCGCACGACACGCCGACCCTGCACATGAGCTTCACCGGCAACCCGGGGACCGGTAAGACCACGGTGGCGCTGCGCATGGCCGACCTGCTGCACCGCCTGGGGTATATCCGCAAGGGGCATCTGGTGTCGGTCACCCGCGACGACCTAGTGGGCCAGTACATCGGCCACACCGCGCCGAAGACCAAGGAAATCCTCAAGAAGGCCATGGGCGGCGTGCTGTTCATCGACGAGGCGTACTATCTGTACCGCCCCGAGAACGAGCGCGACTACGGCCAGGAAGCCATCGAGATCCTGTTGCAGGTGATGGAGAACCAGCGTGACGACATCGTGGTGATCCTGGCCGGCTACGGCGACCGCATGGACAAGTTCTTTGAGAGCAACCCGGGGTTCCGCTCGCGCATCGCCCACCATATCGACTTCCCGGACTACACCGACGAAGAACTGTTCCACATCGCCGGGCTGATGCTGAAGGACCAGAACTATACCCTGACGCCGGAGGCCGAGACGGCCCTGCGCGAATACGTCGGCCTGCGCCGCACGCAGCCCCATTTCGCGAATGCGCGGTCCATCCGCAACGCGCTCGATCGCGCCCGGCTGCGCCAGGCCAACCGCCTGTTCCAGAGCGCCAGCGGGCCGCTCGACGCCGCCGCGCTGTCGGCCATCGACGCGCCCGACATTCGCGCCAGCCGGGTGTTCCAAGGCGCGCCCGACTCCGAACCGGACCCCAACGCCAAATAAGTCTTCGCGGCACCGGCCCGCGCCCCACTTCACGAGAGGGACGTCCTTGCCATGACCTTTGATCGTTCGCTGAAGATCGCCCCGTCGATCCTGTCCGCCGACTTCGCCAACTTCGGCGCCGAGTGCCGGGCCATCGAGGCCCAGGGCTGCGACTGGGTGCACGTGGATGTCATGGACGGCCACTTCGTCCCCAACATCACCTTTGGTCCGGCCATGTGCAAGGCCATCCGCCCGCACGTAAGAACCGTGATGGACGTGCACCTGATGATCGCGCCGGCCGACCCGTACCTGGAGGACTTCGCCAAGGCCGGCGCCGACGTCCTGACCATCCACCCGGAGGCCGGGCCGCACCTGGACCGCTCCCTTCAGTTGATCCGTTCGTTGGGTTGCAAGGCCGGCGTGGCGCTCAATCCGGCGACGCATGAATCGGCGATCGAACACGTGCTGGACGGGATCGACTTGGTGCTGGTGATGAGTGTGAACCCCGGCTTCGGCGGGCAGAGCTTCATTCCCAGCGCGGTGGAGAAGGTGCGCCGCGTGCGGGCGATGATCGGCGACCGGCCGATCCACATCCAGGTGGACGGCGGCATCACGCCCAAGACGGCACCGATGGTCACAGAGGCCGGCGCGGACGTGCTGGTGGCCGGCTCGGCCGTGTTCAAGGGCGGGTCGGTGGACAATCCGTCCGTCTACGGCGACAACATGCGCGCCATACGGGAAGGGGTGGCGGCGGGCGCGCGCGCGGCGTAACCGCAGGGCATTTTGCACAAAACCACTGGTCAGCACCGGGCAAGGGTGGTATCGTTCCGTTTGAGCAAGAATGTTCATCACCGCAACCGTGGACCAGGATGGATCCCATGCTTGTGAACGGCACCGCCCCCGACGCGTCCGCATTGGCGTCCCAGATGTCCGAGAGGGCCAGACGCCTGCAGACATCGTTGGACAGCCACGAGAATCCGCTGATCGCGATCGTTGACGTGAACGATCCCTCCCAGGCCAAAGCCATGGAGGATGATCTCGCGTTGTCGGAAGATGCCATCGGCCGCCTTGAAGCCGCCGAACAGGAAATGCGGGAGGCGCGCAAGGAGGCCGCCCGCCAAAAGCTCGAACGCCTGAAGGCCCAACTCCAAGCTTTGCGGATGCTGGCCGCCAACGACCCGGAGGCTGCCGCGCGCGAGGCCGCTCGGCTGGCCCGTCAGCTTGCCTCGGCGGTCCGCGAGTATGTGAGCGCTGGCGGCGACGCCAGCGAGGCGGCCTCGGCGACCGGCGCGCCGCCCCCAAGCGTGCCCACTCCGTCGAATGATGACGGTGCCTCGGTCGAACGGGACGCGGGGTCAGGCGCGGCCGGATCGGACCCCATCGACACGGCCGTCGCGGCGAGCAACGCCGAGGCGGCCGACCGCCGGGCGGACGCAGCGTTCGTCAACGACGCCCGCCTCGTGCGAAGCGGGCTGAAGGCGATCATTGAGGAGGCGCAGCGCCGCAAAGAGGACGATCCGCTTGCGGCCGACATCGACACCACCGCCGCCGACCGCACCCTGACCGCCGTGGACGCGATGCTGGCGGGACAGGCCGCGACACCCGACACGACCCCATTCGTTCCTAGCGTGACCCTCCTCGTGTGACACAAAGGCGGTCGGACCTGCGCCGCGCGCAACAGGGTCCGCGCCTGTCGCATGGCTCGGGAGTCGCAATTTTCCGAGTCTCTCCCTATGGTGGGCGGCCTTCCTTCCCGCGTCACGCAAGGAACCGTCAGCCCATGACCCCGCGCCAATACCCGCCGGTCCCGGTATGGGTCCTGGTGGCCGTTGCCGTCCTGATCGGGTTCATGCCCGGCATCGTGATGGCCGAGCCGGACATCGCCCGCCCCGCCCGCATCGCCGAAGCCAAAGCCGCCGACGCCATGGAGGTCCACACCTTCCCCGCGCGCACCGAGGCGGTGCAGGTCGTCGACCTGTCCTTTCGCGTGCCGGGCCTGCTCCAGGACCTGCCGGTCAAGGAAGGCGAACTGGTTCCCGAGGGCGAGGTGATCGCCCGACTGGATCCGACCCAGTACGAGCGCAACGTGCGCGAGGCCGAGGTGAACCTGACGTCGGCGCGGCAGGACTTCGAGCGCAAGAGCCAGCTGGTGGCCGAGAATGCCGTCTCCCGGCAGGCCTACGACGATGCGCGCAACGCCCTCGATCTGGCCGAGGTGGCGCTGGAAAAGGCGCGGCAAGACCTAGCCTACACGACCCTGTCGGCCCCCTTCGACGCCATCGTCAGCCGCCGCCTCGTGGAATCGTTCACCAACATCCAGGCCGGCCAGCCGGTGGTCCGCCTGCAGGACGTCAGCGAGATCCGCGTCTCCGCCGACATCCCCGAATACCTGATCGCCACGCATTCCCAGGATGATCCCCTGGCCGTCGAGGCCGTGTTCCCGTTCCTCGCCGATCGCGTGTTCCCGCTGGCGTTTCGCGAGATCTCGACCGAGGCGGACGACGTCGCCCAGACCTACCGGGTCGAGTACGGAATGCCGCGCCCCGAGGATGCCGGCATCCTGCCCGGCATGACCGCGACCATGCGGGCGCGGCTGCCGCGCGCCAACACCGTCGAGGGCGCGGTCACCGTGCCGCCGGGCGCGCTGGTCCCCGCGACACCCACCGCCGAAAACGGCGACGGCGCGGACGCCGAGGACTCCTTCTTCGTCTGGGTGGTCACGAGCGACAACGGCGCGGTCAGCCGCCGCCCGGTCACGGTCGCCCGCATGACCAACGATCTGGCCTTCATCGCCGCCGGACTGAAGGCCGGCGACAAGGTGGTGACCGCCGGGGTGCATCACTTGCGCGAGGGGATGCGTGTCCGCCCCCTGGGTAAGGAGTAGGGCGGACCCATGGATGTCGCGCGCGTCTCGATCGAAAAGCCGGTCAACACCTGGCTGATCGTTCTCATCTGCCTGATCGGCGGCCTGGTCGGCCTGATGTCCGTGGGCCGCCTGGAAGACCCGGCCTTCACCATCAAGGAAGCGAAGGTCATCACCGCCTACACCGGTGCCACCGCCGTCGAGGTCGAGGAGGAGGTCACCGAGCCCCTCGAATCCGCCATCCAGCAAATGGCCCAGCTCAAGGAAATCCGTTCGGTCTCCAAACCGGGCGTGTCCGAGATCACCGTCGAGATCCAGGACACCTACGACGGCGCCGAACTGCCGCAGGTGTGGGACGAACTGCGCCAAAAAGTGAGCGACGCGCACGCGTCGCTGCCGGACAACGCCGGCACGCCCGCCGTGTTCGACGACTACGGCGACGTGTTCGGGTTGTTCTACGCCATGACGGCCCCCGGCTATTCGGACCTGGAGATCATCGAGATCGCCAAGTCCCTGCGGCGGGAGCTGCTGACCGTGCCCGGCGTGGCCAAGGTGGAAACCGCCGGAGAGCCGTCGCCCGAAATCCACATCGAGATCTCCCAGGACAAGCTGAAGCGCTTGGGCGTGTCGATCAGCTCGGGCATCACCCTGCTCGACGTCGAGAACGCCGTGCAGCCCACCAGCGTCGTGACCATCGGCGACGAGCGGGTGCGCATCACCATCGACGATGCCTTTGACACGGTGGACGCCGTCGAGAACCTGATGATGGGCGCGCCCGGCAGCACGGCCATGATCCGCCTGCGCGATGTCGCCGAGGTCAGCCTCGGGCGACAGGAGCGGCCCGACCTGCTGATCCGCCACAACGGCGAACCGGCGGTGACCTTGGCCATCGCCGCCGTGGGCGACACCAACGTCGTCGAGGTCGGCAAGGCGGTGCAGGCGAAGCTGAACGCCCTGACGCCGTTCCTGCCGGTGGGCGTGGAGCTGCACACCATCTACAACCAGGCCACCGTGGTCGACGAGGCGGTCGCCGGCTTCCTGGTCAACGTGCTGGTCTCGGTGTCGATCGTGGTGGCCTCGCTGTGCGTGTTCATGGGCTGGCGCGCGGGTGTGGTGGTCGGCTGCATCCTGTTCCTGACCGTGTTCGGCACGTTGCTGTTCATGTGGTTGGGCGGGATCGAACTGGAGCGCATTTCGCTGGGCGCGCTGATCATCGCCATGGGGATGCTGGTCGACAACGCCATCGTCGTGGCCGAGGGCATGTTGATCGGAATGCGGCGGGGCAAGAGCGCCCTGCGCGCCGCCAGCGACGTCACGCGCCAGACGCAATGGCCCCTGCTGGGCGCCACGGTGATCGGCATCATGGCGTTCTCGGGGATCGGCCTGTCACCCGACGCCACCGGCGAGTTCCTGTTCTCGCTGTTCGCCGTCATCGGCATTTCTCTGCTGCTGAGCTGGGTGCTGGCGGTGATGGTCACGCCGCTGTTCGGGTCGTACCTGTTCAAGCAGGGCAAGGCGGCGGCCGACGGCGACGCGGCCGACGATCCGTACGGGGGCCGGATGTTCGGCGCGTATCGGGGTGTGCTCCGGGCCGCCCTGCGAAATCGCTGGCTGACGGTGCTCGCGCTGGTCGGCGTGACCGCCGCGTGCGTGGTGGGGTTCGGTTCGGTCAAGCAGGGCTTTTTCCCCTACTCGGACACGCCGATGTTCTACGTCGACGTCTGGATGCCCCAGGGCACCGACATTCTGGCCGTCGAAGAGCTGATGAAAGAGGCGGAGGCGTTCGTTCTCGACCAGGAGGCCACCGAGACCGTCAGCACCTTCATCGGTCAGGGTGCGACGCGATTCATGCTGACCTATTCGCCGGAGGCCGCCAATCCGTCCTACGGCCATATGATCGTGCGCACCACCACGCGCGAGGACATCCCGGCGTTGATCGACACAATCCGGGGGCCGCTGGCCGAGCGTTTCCCCAGCGCCCAGGTGTTCACCCGGCGGCTGGTGTTCGGTCCCGGCGGCGGCGCCAAGCTGGAGGCTCGCTTCTCCGGCCCGGACGCCACCATGCTACGGACACTGGCGGCGAAAGCGGAAGCCGTCTTCCGCGCCGACGGCGGCATCATCGATATCCGCACCGACTGGCGCCAGCGCGAGAAGGTCCTGCGGCCGCAGTTCGCCGAAAGCCGCGCCCGTATCGCCGGCGTCAGCCGCAACGACCTGGCCCAGAACCTCTTGTACTTTTCCGACGGCCTGCGGATCGCCACGTTCCGCCAGGGCGATGAGTTCATTCCCATCGTCATGCGTGCCCCCGACGACGAACGCGGCGACCTGACCGCCATCGACGACCGGCTGGTCTGGAGCAACGGCCAGAGCCGCTACGTGCCCGTGGGCCAGATCCTGGACGGCGTCGCGGTCGAGACCGAGGACACCATCATCCGCCGCAAGAACCGCGTGCGCACGCTGAACGTCCAGGGCGACCCGGCCGGCGAGCAGAGCGCCGCCGAGGTCCACGCCCGCATCAAGGACGAGATCGAAAGCCTTCCCCTGCCGCCCGGATACAGCCTTGAATGGGGCGGCGAGATCGAGGACACCGCCGAGGCCCAGGGCGCCTTGATGAGTCAGGTTCCCGTCGGGTTCCTGGTGATGGTGCTGATCACCGTGTTGCTGTTCGCCACGGTTCGCGAGCCGCTCATCATCTGGCTGGTGGTGCCGATGTCGATCTGTGGCGTGACGGTGGGCTTGCTCGGCACCGGGCTGGCGTTCGACTTCATGTCGCTGCTGGGCATCCTCAGCCTGTCGGGAATGCTGATCAAGAACGCCATCGTGCTGGTGGAGGAGATCGACCTGCAACTGGAGGAACAGTCCGACCGCTTCGCCGCGCTCGTCCAGGCCGGCGTCAGTCGATTACGGCCCGTGGTACTGGCGGCCGGCACCACCATCCTCGGCATGGTGCCGCTGGTGACCGATCCGTTCTTTGCCTCGATGGCGGTGACCATCTCGGGCGGCCTGGCCTTCGCCACGGTGCTGACGCTGGTGGCCGTGCCGGTGTTCTACAGTCTGTTCTACCGCATCCGGCCAGCCAAGACGGCCGCCGCCTGATCGTCGCCTCAGGTGAGCGCGCCGGCCACGGCGGTCAGCGCCAGGCACAGCACCGCCCCGGTGGTCAGCGCCAAACGGAGGCCGATCCACCACGCCGGCACCAGGGACAGGTCGCCCATGCGCTTGTCCAGCAGGAGCTGCCCCAGGAAGGCCAGCGCGAGCAGCGTGAATCCGTGCGTGCCTTGCAAAAACAGCGCCGACCAGCCGAGCAGCGGCGGCACGACACTGAAGGCGAACAGCTCGGCGGCGTGCTCGCGGTCCAGGCGATGGCTCTGCGCCGCCGCCACGCCCCATACGATCCCGCCCAGGAAGGACAGGATCACCGCGCCGTAGGTCTGCACGGCATAGGCACCAACCCCCGCCGCTCCGCCGGTCCCGATCCACGCCAGGGCGGTCCCGGCGGCGAAGGGCAGCAGACCGGCGACCCCGAGCAGAACGACGGCGGGCGGCATGGACGAACCTGGGCGCATGATGGGGAATCCTTGGCACACGAACATGAACGACGACCATATCACCGTACCGGACTCGCGTGGCGAGGAGAAACACCGCTGCTCAAGTGCGCGCGACACCGCGCCGACCCGCCGGACGGCGGGTGACCCTGATCCTCTGCGATGGTAGCGTGGGCCACCTGCCCCGCTTTCGTCGACTCCGGACCCGGATGGAGCCCCCATGACCGAAGAGTTGTTCCGCGCCGACTCGTACCAGCGCTCATGCGACGCCACGGTGGTTGCCGCCGCCCCCGACGGAATCCGCCTCGACCGCACGGTGTTCTATCCCATGGGCGGCGGCCAGCCGGGTGATACGGGCCGGCTATGCCTGGCCGACGGCACCACCATCGAGATCGTCGATACCCGCAAGGCCCCGGACGGCGACGCCGGGATCCTTCATGTCCCGGCCGAGGGCGCGGCCCTGCCCGCCCCCGGGGCCACCGTGACGGCGGAGATCGACTGGGACCGCCGCCACCGCCTGATGCGGATGCACACCTGCCTGCACCTGTTGAGTTCGCTGGTGGCCGGCGGCGTCACCGGCGGCAGTGTCGGCGACGGCAAGGGCCGGCTCGACTTCGACCTGCCCGAGAAGACGGTGGACAAGGACGATTTGACCGCTGCCCTGAACGACCTGATCGGGCGCGACGCGCCGGTCTCCATGCGCTGGATCACGGATGACGAGCTGGACGCCCAGCCCGAACTGGTCCGCACCATGTCGGTGCAGCCGCCACGGGGCAGCGGCCGCGTGCGGCTGATCGCCGTGGACGGCATCGACCTGCAGCCATGCGGTGGCACCCATGTCGCGCGCACCGGCGAGATCGGCGGCATCGCCGTCACCAAGATCGAGAAGAAGGGCAAACACAACCGCCGCATCAACCTTGTGTTCACCGACCCGCCCAGCACCTGAATACCCATCGCGCACGACAGCCGACACTTGAGCCGGGCGGATCATCCCCGTAAGTTTCCGGCGGCGCGCCGGCAGGCTGGGCGCGCATCGCAGCGGCAACGGAGGGGCGAGAAAACCATGGCCAAGAGCGCGGACCTGATCGGCGACATGCCCGTGAAGAGTTGGGTGGACCGGCTGGTGCCGGCGCCGTTGCTGCCCTACGCGAAACTGATCCGGCTGGACCGGCCGATCGGCTGGTGGCTGCTGATGTGGCCGTGCTGGTGGAGCACGGCGATGGCCGCCGATGCCTCCACATACTACCTGCCGGACCCGGTGCTGCTGCTGCTGTTCCTGATCGGCTCGGTTGTCATGCGCGGCGCCGGCTGCACCTATAACGACATCGTCGACAAGGATGTGGACGCCAAGGTGGCCCGCACGGCGGCGCGGCCGATCCCGTCGGGCGCCGTCTCACCGGCGCAGGCCAAGATCTTCCTGGTGATCCTGCTGCTGATCGGGCTGGCGGTGCTGCTGTCCCTGAACTGGTTCGCCATCATCCTGGGCGTCATCTCCCTGCCGCTGGTGTTCGCCTATCCGTTCATGAAGCGCATCACCTATTGGCCGCAGGCCTGGCTGGGCATCACCTTCACCTACGGCGCCCTGATGGGCTGGGCGGCGGTGCGCGGCGACTTGGACTGGGCGCCGATCGCCCTGTACGTCGGCTGCTGGTTCTGGACCCTGCACTACGACACCATCTACGCCCACCAGGACAAGGAGGACGACCTGCTGGTCGGCGTGAAGTCCTCGGCCCTGGCGCTGGGGCACAACACCCAGCCGGCCCTGCTGCTGTTCAGCACCGTGTTCATCGGCTTGGTGGCGGTCGCTGGGGCGCTGGCCGGGCTGAACTGGCTTTTCTTCCTGTGGCTGGTGCTGCCGTTCGGGCACCTGCTGTGGCAGGTTGTGACGGTGGACATCAACGACTCGAACGACTGCCTGACCAAGTTCAAGTCCAACCGGTGGATGGGCGCCCTGTTGTTCGTCGCCATCATCATCGGGCGCGTGCTGGCCGGCGACGGGGGCGCGTGAGCCCTTTGTCTTCCCCTCAACCGCCCAGGCTGTAGCCACCATCGTCCGTGCGCAGCAGGCTGGGCTGGCGCGGGTCCGGCTCGATCTTGCGGCGCAGGCGATGGATGTGGGTTTCCAGGGTGTGGGTACTGACGCCGTCGCCGTAGCCCCACACCCGCGCCAGCAGGACATCGCGGGCCACCGGTCCGTCGGCGGCGCGCAGGCAGGCGAGGATGGCCGCCTCCTTCTCGGTCAGCGCCACGACGCGGCCGCTGGCGCGTTCGACCAGGGTCCGCCCGCCCGGATCGCACAGATACGGGCCGAGCAAGAAGCGGCCAGTCTGTCCCTGGTCCCGGTCCGGCCCGGCCGGGTTCACGGCCAGCACCGCCCGCAGTGCCGATACCATCGCCGCCAGCCGCGCCGGCCGGTCGGTGCTGGCCACTCCCGGTGGCCAGACACGCATCCGCGAGCCTTGCGGCATCATCAACAGCACCGGCAGTCCGGGCACGGTGGCGCGCAGGCGCGTGACGACGCCATGGCCCTCGTCGGCGTCGGTGACCGACACCAGCGCCACGTCCCAAGCCGGCACCCCCCCGTCAACTCCGTTGACCAGCGCCGCCTCGACCGAGTCCATGTCGTCGACCCGTGCCTCGGCCTCCGCGTCGGTCAGGCTCGACGCCAGTTGACCGGCCAGCGCCCGGCGCGGGGCCTCCGCCCCATCCACCAGCAGCACGCTCAGAACCCTGCGTCCCGCCGCCGGCGTCCCAGCCCGTGCTTGCGTCTCCGTCATGGCTTTGTCTTATATCTCGGTTCCCATGGCCGCACACGAGCCAAGGCGGGCCAAGCCCGGTTCGTTGGTCATAGACCTTTCCGCGCGCCCCGACCAGGGGGACGTCTCCCGCCAAAGGATCGGTACCCTCATGATGCCGCAGTCCCTGCCGCCCAGCACGCCGACGCCGCCCGCGACCGCCCTGTCCCCGCTGGACCGGGTCGGCCGCGCGGTCGCCGAACTCCGCCGCGGCGCGCCCGTGGTCGTGACCGGCCCCGGCGACGCGGTTGTCTGCATGAGCGCCGAGGGCATGGACGGCGAGGCCCTGGCTCGCGTCTCGGCACTTGGCGATGCGCCGCCCGCCCTTTTGGTGACGGCCCGGCGGGCGGCCGTCCTGCACCTGTCCGCCCCCGGCCCGGGTGCCGTGCGGCTTGTCATTCCCGGCGGCCTGACGGTCGAGCGCCTGCGGTTGCTGGCCGACCCGGAGGCGCGGGACTCGGCGCCGGTTCCCCCGGGCACCAGTGTCGAGCCCTTGCCGGTGGACAGCGGCGCCGGCGCCAGCGTCGCCTTGGCCAAGCTGGCCCGGCTGTTGCCAGCCACAGTGGCGACGCCCTGCCCCTGCCCGGCCCTGGACGCCGAGGCCTGGGCGGGCTCCCGTGATCTGGTGGCGGTGGCGGCGGAGGACGTCCTCGACTACCACGAGGCGGCGGCGCGGGCGCTACGGCCGGTCGGCGAGGCGCGGGTTCCGCTCGACGGAGCCGAGGATACGCGAATCGTCGCCTTCCGCCCGGTGGATGGCGGCATCGAGCATCTGGCCATCGTCATCGGCCGGCCCGACCCGGCGGCGCCGATTCTCGCCCGTCTGCACTCCGAATGCTTTACCGGCGATCTGCTGGGGTCTCTGCGCTGCGACTGTGGCGAGCAACTGCGCGGGGCCATCGCCGCCATCGCCGCCGAGGGCGCCGGCGTGCTGTTGTACCTCGCCCAGGAAGGGCGCGGCATCGGCCTGGTCAACAAGCTGCGGGCCTACTGCCTGCAGGACGGCGGGCTGGACACCGTCGAGGCCAACGAGCAACTCGGTTTCGACGACGACGAGCGGCTGTATTCACCGGCCGCCGAGATTCTGCGTCAGCTCGGCTTCGCCCGGGTCCGGCTGATGACGAACAATCCGCGCAAGGTCGCGGCGCTGGCCCGGCACCGCATTGAGGTCGTCGAGCGCGTCCCCCACACCTTCCCGGCCAATGCCCACAACGTGGGATACCTGCGCGCCAAGGCGCGTCGCAGCGGGCATTTGTTCTGACCGCCGGGCGGACCGGGCCGATCAGCGGGAGACGGTCGCGTCGCCGGCCTCCCGCCCCGCTCCAAGCGACTCGAGAATCTCGTCGACGACCGCGCCCTTGGCCGCCAGCACCGGCGGCGACAGGTCCGCGCCGATGTCGAACACCGCGCCCTCGACGCCGATGAACCGCACCCACGGCGGCAGCGTGCCCAACACGCGGGCCAACTCCACGGCCTGGGCCAGGCCGAACGCGTGCGTGGAACACGGCGCCACGTCCTCCGGCAGGGGCTGGCGCGACAGGTCGAACCGAACAATCTCGCCGGGCGCGCGCCCTGACCGCACCGCGTCGATCAGCACCACCCGCGCCGCCCCTTGCCAGCCGTCCATCAGCGCGGCCGGTTCGCCATCATGTTCGAGGCACGCCACACCCGGTGGCGCCCGTTTGGCGACCGCCCGCGCCACGATCCGGCCGAACGCGTCATCGCCGCGATCCGGGTTGCCGATCCCGATCACCAGCGTCCGCCCCCCAGTCATGCGCGGTCGATGTGCAGGGTCAGGAAATGCGTCGCGCAGGAAATGCACGGGTCGTAATTGCGGATCGCCTGTTCGCAGATGTACTGGATCTCGTCGTCCGGCTTATCGATCCAGTCCGGCACCAGCCGGCGCAGATCATCCTCGATCATCGGTTGGTTTTGCGAGGTCGGCGGCACGATGTTGGCCCCGGTGATGAGCCCGGCGTCGTCGAGGCTGTAGCGGTGATACAGCAGCCCGCGCGGTGCCTCGGTCGCGGCGTGGCCGGTGCCGGCCGTGGGGACAACATCGATGGCCGACCGCTCCGGCGGCGCATAACCGTCGATGAGGCGCAACGCCTCGATCACGGCATACAGCGTCTCGACCGCGCGCACGGTGATGCTGCGGAACGGGTTGGTGCAGACGGGTCCCAGCCCGGCCGCTCTCGCCGCCTCCCGGACCTCCGGCGGCAGGCGGTCGAAGTTGTTGGCATAGCGCGCCATCGGCCCGACGTGATAGCTGCCGCCGTCCGGGATCATGACGCAATGCAGGGCGTTGGAACGCTCGACGTGGCGTTCCTCGAAATGCGCCTCGAACGCCGCGACGTCGATATCGAGGCCCGTGTTGGACACCACGCGCCCCTCGTTCATCGGGTATTCGTCCGGGTGCCGCAAGGAGACGAATGTGTAGTCCTGCTCGAACGCTGGAAAGTCGAGCGTGCCGGTCCAGGCCACCGTCTCGAACGCCAGGTCGCGCGCCCGCAGCAGGGTTGCGCGCAACGCCGACAGGTCCGCCCGCCCGGGCGCGCGATGGAACCCGCCGACGCGGACGTTGATGGGGTGGATCTCCCGCCCGCCCAACAGGTTCATGATTTCGTTGCCGGCCTTTTTGAGCTGAAGCCCGCGCTGGGCGGCCTCCGGGTGGTCTTTGGCCAGTTCGACCACGCTCGGATAGCCCAGGAAGTCCGGCGCGTGCAGCAGGTAGATGTGCAGGGCGTGACTGGAGATCCATTCGCCGCAGTAGAACAGCCGCCGCAGATCCCGCAGAGCGCCGCCGACCGTCACGCCGCAGGCCGCCTCCATGGCGTGAACGGCGCTCATCTGGTACGCGACGGGGCAGATGCCGCAGATGCGCGCCGTGATGTCCGGCGCCTCGGTGAAGGCGCGGCCGCGCAGCAGCCCCTCGAAAAAGCGCGGCGGTTCGAAGATCTTCAGCGCCACGTCTTCAAGGGCGTTGCCGCGAATGCGGATGGACATCGCCCCCTCGCCCTCCACACGGGCGAGGTAGTCGACCTTGATCGTGCGCGGCGCACCATCGCCGCCCGGCATATCGCTGCCCATCACGCCCCTCCCCCATGGCGGTCCCCTTCGCGCCGGAACTCCGGCGCGCTGGCGTTGTAGGTGCGGAACAGGCGTTGCACGGCGTCGTCCGCCACGCCGAGTGCGCCCAGATGGTGCGCGAGGGAGGCCGTGTTGGGCCGCTCCATCGGCCCGAAACAGGCGTAACAGCCGCGATTGTAGGCCGGGCAGATGGCGCCGCACCCGGCATGGGTCACCGGCCCCAGGCACGGCGTGCCGTGCGCCACCATGATGCACGGGGTGCCGCGCATCTTGCATTCGATGCATACGCTGCCCTGCGGGACGTTCGGCTTGCGCCCGTTCAGCAGGGCGCTGACCACCTCCAGAAGCTGCGCCTTGTTGATCGGGCAGCCGCGCAGTTCCATGTCGACCCTCACATGCGCCGACAGGGGCGTGGAGGTTTCAAGGGTGCTGATGTACTCGGGGTGGGCGTAGACCATGTCCGTGAACGCCCGGACATCGGCGAAATTGCGCAACGCCTGGATGCCGCCCGCCGTGGCGCAGGCGCCGATGGCGATCAGCAGCCCGGACTGCTCGCGCACGGCCTCAAGGCGCTCGCGGTCGTGCGCGGTGGTGATCGATCCCTCGACCAGCGACACGTCGTAGGGGCCGTCCAGCACGGCCCGGCTCGCCTCCGGGAAGTTGGCGATGGTGATCGCGTCCGCGACGGCCAGCAACTCGTCCTCGCAGTCGAGCAAGGTGAGCTGGCAGCCGTCGCACGAGGCGAACTTCCACACGGCGAGTTTGGGTTTGTCGGCCATCACACCTCGCGAATTCTGAACAGGTGTTGGACACGGTCGAAGGAGAACACCGGTCCATCGTCGCAGACGAAGAACGGCCCGTACTGACAGCGCCCGCACATCCGCACCCCGCACTTCATGTTGCGTTCCATCGAGATGTGGATGTTCTCCGCCGCGACCCCGCGATCCAACAGCGCATAGGCCGAAAAGCGCATCATGATCTCTGGCCCGCAGATCAAGGCCGAGGTTCGATCCGGATCGAGGCGCCGCCAGTTGAGGAAGTCGGTGACGACGCCGACCTTGCCGGTCCAGTCGCGCCCGGCGTTGTCGACTGTCACGTTGATGTCGATCGAATCGTTGGCGCTCCACCCGGCAAGCTGATCGGTATAGAGGATGGTCCGGGGCTGACGCGCCCCGTAGAGCAGGGTCAGGTCCCCGTAGCGGTCGCGGTGGTTCAGCAGGTGGTAGACCGCCGGCCGCAGCGGCGCGAGGCCGAGCCCGCCGCCCATGACAATCACGTCCCGGCCTTCGATCTCGTCGACCGGCCACACGCTGCCGAACGGCCCGCGCAGGCCGATGATACCACCGGGTTGAACAGCGCACAGCGCGTCCGTCACCGTGCCGACGGCCATGACGGTGAAGGTCAACTCGCCCGTCCGCGCGGGGTCGCCGCTGATCGAGATCGGCACCTCGCCCTGGCCGAACACATAGATCATATAGAACTGGCCGGGCGCGAAGGCGCAGGCGCCCGCCGCGTCCCCGGTGCCCGCCGGTTCCACGCGCAGACTCATGCAGCCGGGGATCTCCTCCCATGTCTCCAGCACCCGGAAGGGCGTGGGAAGCATCGGCCGGGGAAGCTGTTCAGCCGGCTGCGCCATACGTCGCCCTCCCGCTCGCGTAGATGTCCAGCATCTGCCGCCGCGTCGCCTGCAACCGTTCCAGCATGAGCTGGGCGAAGCGTTTCATGAGTTGGTAGCCCAGTTCGTGGTCGGCCTCGGCCTTGCCGCGCAGGCAGGCGCCGTCAAGCGCCACGGCCGAGCCGTCGGTCAGGGCGTGGGTGTCGAAGCCGTTGCGATATGGCGGGAACAGCCAGGAGTATCCGGCGATGCCGCCCGCGCCGACGCGAGCGATCGACAGCGGCCCGCCCGCCGGCATGTGGCTTTCGATCGCCACCTCACCGCCCCGGATCAGGTAGAAGGTGTTGGCTTCCTCCCCCTCGCGCAGCAGGAAGTCGCCCGCGCGGAAATGGATCAGTCGGCCGCAGCCCGACAAGGTCTCGAACTGATCCTCCGACAGGCCGTCGAAGAACGGGTTCTCAGTCAGAAGCGTGTGGATGTTCTTGAACGTGACCATCGGCGGCGTCCTTCTTGCGTTCGCTATCCCGGATCAGACGGACTTCCTCGGTCAGATCGATTCCAACGGGGCACCAGGTGATACAGCGGCCGCACCCGACACAGCCGGAGGTGCCGAACTGGTCCTGCCAGGTGGCCAGCTTGTGGACCAGCCATTGCCGATAGCGGGAGCGAATCGTCGGCCGCACACTGCCGCCGTGGATGTAGGAGAAGTCGGTGGTGTAGCAGGACTCCCAGTGCCGCCAGCGTTCGGCATGGGTCCCGCTCAGATCGGTGACGTCCTCGACCGTCGTGCAGAAACAGGTCGGGCACACCATCGTGCAATTGCCACAGGCGA
The DNA here is from genome assembly GCF_937138205.1 of uncultured Rhodospira sp. Classification (GTDB taxonomy): domain Bacteria; phylum Pseudomonadota; class Alphaproteobacteria; order Rhodospirillales; family Rhodospirillaceae; genus Rhodospira. The sequence continues at coordinate 16,097 of NZ_CAKZOT010000103.1, forward strand.
GGCACCGCCGCTCCAGATCGGCCCAGCGGCGGCTTTCATAACTGCCGTAGAGCAGGTCCTTGACGCCGGTGGTGTCGAGCGTGCGGCCCATCTGGTCCACGGCCCGTTTCGTGCAGGCCTCGGCGGCGGCGAGATCGTCCGGCCGGGCCTCGGAATGCGGAATCTCGGCCAGCACGGACGCACCCGCCGCGCTGCCCGCCTCAACGACGAACGAATGCCTGTCGGCGTCCAGGATCTCGGTCAACGCGAGGTCGAACCCGCCATCGGCGCGCGGGCCGGTGTCCATCGAGGTGCAGAAACACGTCTTCGCCGCCTGTCCACACTGGATCACGACGGTGAACGCCTTGCGTCGGCGCCGCGCATACAGCGGGTCGGTGTTCTGTTCGGCCATGAACACGGCGTCCTGCACCTGGATCGCGTGCAGGTCACAGGGCCGCACGCCGATGAAGGCGAAGGCCTTGGCCGCGTCCGGAGTCTCCCGCATGGAAAACCCGCCGTCGGGTGTTTTCTCCGCCTCCCACAGCTTCGCTTTCGGCGGAAAAAGGTACGGCTTCCACGCGTGCTGGCCGTTGTTGAACCCGAACAGGGCGGCGTCGGCGCGGCGCATCAGGCGGTAGGTCGCGGCGTCCTGGTCCTCGGTCCAGCCCTCGGGCAGGTCGTCCACGCCGCGCAGCTCGTCAAGGACGATGACCCCCTCGCGCACCGTCGGCCCCACAGGCACATAGTCCCGCGCGATCAAGGCATCGAACAGGCCTTCCAGGCTGTCGCGCGAGATGACGCCGGCCTTGTTGGTCGTCGCGGTCATGCGCCCTCCGCCCCGTGATCCCCCAGCCCCGGCGCCGCCCATCGGACTGGAACCGCGTCGCCCATGCCCACGAGTATACACCCAAATGGCCCCGGGACGGGAGGAGAACTCGGCGTCGGCCACCAGTCTTCAGGGCGAATCAGCGGGCGGCGCGATGGTCGCCCGGATGCGATCGACCACATCCTCGGGCGGCCCGATCGGCGTCATGGCGCCGGCCTCGACGAAGACGGCGACGAACTCGCCGGTGAAACACAGGACGCCGTCCTGGTATCCGCTGACCTCATGAGTCACCGACGTCCGCCCCAGCCGTGTCATCCGCACCGCGCAGTCCAGGGGATGGCGCGGCGTGATCGGGGCGCGGAAGTCCAGCCGCATGTGCACGAACGGCGTCCCGATGCGGCGATCAATGTTGAAGCGGTACCAGTCATGGTCCGTGTGGTGGCTCCACCAGGACTCGATGGCCTCCAGCGCCCAGGCCGGAATGTTCGGCGTATAGGCGATGGCCGCCGGGTCGCAGTCACCCCAGCGCACCCGAATGCGATGCTCGAAGGGCGTGGCCTGCGGCCCGAGCGTGCCGCCTTCGGTTTGCATTCGGCGGTCCCCCTCCTCGGGCGCGGTCATACCGGCGATTCCTCCGACCCCGCCTCGGACCACAGATCGCCCAGCAGTCGCACCGCCGACCCCATGGCCACGGCGCGGCGGTAGCGGGGCGAGGCGGCAGTGGTGCGCAGCGGAATACACACCTTGCCCACGGCCTCGGAGACGTTTGCGGCCGCCAACTCCGCCCACGGCTGGCCGATCAGCCCGTCCAGCCCGGGCACGGGGACCGGCGCCGATGCCACCCCGGTCAAGGCGATACGCACGTCCGCCATTCGATCCCCGTCGCGGCGCACCAAGCCGGCGACCCCGGCGAGGGGAAAGTCGATGGACTCCCGCACGCGCACCTTGGCGTACCCGGCCACGGCCCCGTGCATCGGCGGCACGATGACGGCGGTGACCAGGGCGCCGGGCGCCAGGGCCAGATGCGCGCGACCATCGGCCCGGAACAGATCAAGCAGCGGGTGGCGGCGCGATCCGTGACCGTCCAGCACCTCCACCGACGCGCCGAGCACCAGCAGCGCCGGAGCGAGATCCCCGGCATAGGCGGCGTGGCAGCGGTCGCTCTTGGGGACAACGTGGCACGTCTCGCCGCCGGCCTTCATGCAGAAACCGTTGGCGGCGCGCCACCATTCGCTTTGGTTCACGAACACGCACCGGGTGTCCTGACACAGGTTGCCGGCCACGGTGGCGGCTTCACGATGCGTCGGCCCGGCCACGCAGGCGGCGGCGCGGGCCAGCACCGGCCAGCCGTCCAGGACCAGGGGATCAGCGGCCAGCCGCGCCAGGGTGACGGAGGCCCCCAGCACCAGCGCGCCGGTGTCCTCGTCCACCGTGATGCCGTCCAGGCCGGGAATGGCGGACAGATCCACCAGGGCCGGCGGCGCCTCCAGGCCATAACGAATATTGACCAGCAGGGCGGTGCCGCCGGCCAGGGGACGGCTTCCCGGCGCGTCGGCCAGCGCGGCCAAGGCGTCGGCGGTCGACGTCGGGCGATGCAGGCGAAAGCGCGGCATGGACGTCATGGCGTCAGGCTCCGTTTGGCGCAAAAAGCTCGAACACCCGCTCGGGGCTCAGCGGCAGGGCGCGGGCGCGGACGCCGGTGGCGTCGTGGACGGCGTTCATGATGGCGGCGATGCTGCCGGCCAACGGCCCCTCGCTGGCCTCCTTGGCGCCGAAGGGTCCATTGGGGTCCAGGCTCTCCACGATATGGACCTCGATCTCCGGGCTGTCGGCGGTCGTCGGCACACGGTAGTCGAGCAGGTTGGTGGCGATGCCGCGTCCGTCGCGCCAGTTGGTTTCCTCCGACAGGGCCTGACCCACGCCCATCCAGGCGGCACCCTGGATCTGCCCCTCGACGGCCAGGGGATTGATGGCTCGGCCGACGTCGGCGGCGACCCAGAGTTTGTGGACCGTGACCCGGCCGGTCACCGGGTCGACCGAGCATTCCGCGACCTGGGCGGCGTACGAAAAGCCCATGGAGGCGCCGATGGCGCTGCCCCGGATGGCCTTGTCGCCCTGGAACTCGACAGGGCAGGTGAACGTGCCCTTGACGGTGATGGTGCCGGTGTCGATCAAAGCCTCGCGCACCACGTCGCCGAACGACAGGCCGGTGTCCTGGATGCCGGCCACGCGGAAGGTCTCGCCCAGGCATTCGATCTGGTCGGGCGCGGCGTCCAGCCGGCGCGCGGCGGCCTCGACCAGAATGGCTTTCAGACTCTCCGCCGCCTGGATGGTGGCGTTGCCGACCATGAAGGTTACGCGGGACGAATAGCTGCCGTTGTCCTTGGGGGTCACCGCGCTATCGCTGCTGATCACCCGCAGCCGGCCAGGGTCGCAGCCCAGCACCTCGCCGACCACCTGGGCAACCACGGTGGACGACCCCTGGCCGATGTCGGAGGCGCCGGTCAGGATGGTGATGGCGCCGTCGAAATCCAGCTTCAGATTGATGACGGCGTGCGGTTCGCCGGTCCAGTGCTTGGGCTTGGAGGTGCCGGAGACGTAGTGCGAGCACGCCATGCCCAGGCCCCGCCCAGGCGGCAGGCTTCCGCGCCGCTTGTGCCAGCCGGAGGCCCGCTCGACCCAATCCAGGCACTCGGCAAGACCGTTGCTCAGGACCTTCTGGCCCATCAGGGTCGTGGCGGGCGCGGTCAGCAGGTTGACGCGCCGCACGGCGAAGGGGTCGAGCCCCAGGTCCGCCGCCATCTCGTCCAACAGCGCCTCGAACGCCGCGCGCATGTCCACGGTGCCGTGACCGCGCATGGCCCCGCACGGCGGCAGGTTGGTGTAGACGCGCCAGCCGTCGTAGGTGACAGCCGGGATGTCATACAGGCCATGCAGCAACGCGCCGGCATACAGGATGGTGATGATGCCATAGCCGGCATAGGCGCCGCCCCGCTGCACGCAGGTGGCGGCGCAGGCGGTCAGCCGGCCGTCGGCCGTCAGGCCCAGCTTCAGCGTAATGTCGGCCTGCGGCCGGCCGCGATGGGTCAGGAAGGTGTCCTCGCGCGACAACGGCAGGAACACTGTGCCGCCGGCCTTGCGCGCCAGCAGAGCGGCGATGACCTCGAAGCCCAGCGCCTCGGTGCGGGCGCCAAAGCCGCCGCCCAGGAACGGCTTCACCACACGGATGCGCGCGGTGTCCACCTCCAGGCACTGGGCCACGGTCAGGTGCACGTAGTACGGCACCTGGGTCGTCGTGTGCAGCGTCAACCGGTCGCGTTCCGGGTCGTACTCGGCCAGCGTGGCGTTGGGCTCCAGGTGGACGTGGTTCACCTCGGCGAAGGTGAAGGTGCCCTCGCGCACCAGGGCGGCGGCGGCGAACCCGGCCTCCACGTCGCCGAACGACTGGTGCACCTCGCGCTCGATGTTGCCGGGCTTGTCGTCGTGCAGGAGCGGCGCCTTGGGGCCTCGTGCCTTGGCGCTTTCAAACACCGCCGGCAGCGGAGCGATGTCGGCGCGAATCAACGCCAGCGCCTGGGCGGCCGTGCGGTCATCCACGGCGGCCACGGCGGCGATCGGCTCGCCGCGATAGCGTACCCGATCCCGCGCCAAGGGGTATTCGTTCCGCGCGATGGGCAGCACGCCGAAGGGAACGGCGCAGTCGGCGCCGGTGACCACCGCCAGCACGCCGGGCAGCGCCTCGGCCGCCGTTGTGTCGACGCCGCGCAGGATGCCGTGGGACACCGGGCTGCGCAGGATCGCCCCCGCCAGCGCATCGGCGGGCCGCAGGTCGGCGGTGTAGCGGGCGCGGCCGGTCACCTTCTCGATGCCGTCCACCAGCGGCGTCGGCACCCCGATGCCGCCCTTGGGGGGAAGAACGGTCATGGCGCGGCCTCCTCGGTTGCAGCGGCCTGGACGGACTCGATGATCTTCACGTACCCGGTGCAGCGGCACAGGTTGCCGGACAGGGCCTCGCGGATCGCCTCCGGCGACGGTGCCGGGTCGCGGCGCAACAGGCCCTCGGCGGCCATGATCATGCCCGGGGTGCAATAGCCGCACTGGGTGCCCAGGCGTTCGTGAAAGGCGGTTTGCAGGCGACTCATGCGGCCGCGTTTGGCCTGTCCCTCGATGGTTTCCACGCGCCGGCCGGCCACCTGATGCGCCAACGTCGAGCACGCGAGACGCGGGCGGTCGTCCACCAGCACCGTGCAGGCGCCGCACTCGCCGCCGTCGCAGCCCTGCTTGGTGCCGGTCAGGCCGGCCACGTCGCGCAGGTAGTCCAACAGCAGGGCGGAGTCCTCCACCAGATCCTGCCGCGCGCGGCCATTCACGGTGAGGTCAAGAACCGACGTCATGGGCTGTCCTGTCGTTTGGGATCGGAGGTCTCCGCGGCCGCCATCTGGCGCAAACGGAAGCGCTGGATCTTGCCGGTGGCGGTCTTCGGCAGATCGTCCAGAAAGTGGATGCAGCGGGGATATTTGTAGGGCGCCAGCCCGTCCTTGCAGTGCCGCACCAGGGCCTCGCGCAGGCGGTCGCTCTCACGCACGCCGTCGCGCAGCACCACCCAGGCCTCCGGCTTGACCAGGCCGTCGGAGTCCTCCCGACCGACGACGGCGGCCTCCAGAACGTCGGGATGGGTGACGATGCGGTTCTCGATCTCGATCGGCGAACACCAGATGCCGCCCACCTTCAGCATGTCGTTGCTGCGACCGCAGTATTGATAGCGGCCGTCCGCGTCGCGGCGGAAGGTGTCGCCCGTGTCCAGCCACTCACCGCGCATGGTGGCGGCGGTCTGCTCCGGGTTGTTCCAGTAACACGCGGCCGTCGACCAGCCTTTCACCTGCAGGCGGCCGACCTCGCCCGCCGGCACCTCGGCGTCGGTGTCGTCGACGATGCGCACGTCATAGCCGGGTACCGGCCGACCGCTGCTGCCGGGCTGGGCGTCGCCGGGCCGGCTGCAAAGGAAGATATGCAACGCCTCGGTGGAGCCGATGCCGTCCAGGATCGTCAGCCCGGTGCGCGCCCGCCAGCGGCGGAAGATCTCGGCCGGCAGGGGTTCCCCGGCCGAGAAGCACAGCCGCAGCGACGACAGGTCGGCGTGCGTGGTCTCCAGCGCCTGAAGCTGGGCGGCGTACAGGGTCGGCACGCCGTAGTAGACGGTGGGCCGGAAGCGTTCGATGACGGCCAGGGTATTCACCGGCGTCGGCTTTTCGTCCAACAGCACCGCCGGAGACCCGGTCCACAGCGGCACGGTGGCCGCGTTGCCCAGCCCGTAGGCGAAGAACAGCTTGGAGGCCGAGAACGTCAGATCCTCGGGACCGACGCCCAGCACCTCGCGCCCGAACCACTGGCTGGTGACGACCATGTCGCGGTGGCGATGCACCGCACCCTTGGGCCGCCCGGTCGAGCCGGACGAGTAGAGCCAGAAGCACGGGTCCATCGCGTCGGCCGGCTCGGCCGCCAGGGTGTCGGCGGCGGCGTCCATCAGCGACAGCAGCGTGCGCCCCTCGCCCTCGACCGGCAGCGCCACCGCCGGTCCCGGGTCGGCGGCCTGCACGGCGGGGACCACCTCGCCGGCGAATTCGGGGCTCCAGATCACGGCCGCGCACCCGGAGTCCTCGATGATCCCCCGATAATCCGCCGTCCGCAGCAGGGTGTTGAGCGGTACCGGAACCAGACCGGCCTTGATGGCGCCCCAGAACAGGAACAGGAACTCCGGGCAGTCCTTGACCACCAGAATGACCCGCGCGCCCGGGTTCAGTCCCTGCCCCCGCAGGACGTTGCCGCAGCGGTTCACCCCGGCGGCCAGGTCGGCATAGGTGACGGTGCGGCCGGTCGTCGTGAGGTACGCGGTCCTGTCGCCCCGCCCCTCCTCCAGGTGGCGGTCGATGAAGGGCACGGCGACATTGAAGCCCGGACCAAAGCGAATGGTCGCGGGCGACGTCGCCGGATCGACGGTCAGTGTCGGTGTCCGTACCTCCACCATACGCTGTACCCCCTCCGCTGCCCGGTCTCTAAAGGCTCAGGTGCCGGGTCAGGGCGTCCTGGTCCCGCGCGATCTCGGCGGCGGCGCCCGCCATGACAATGCGGCCCTTGACCATGACCATGGCCCGGTCGCTGAAGGCCAGTAGGTCCTTGACGTTCTTGTCCACCAGAAGGGCAGCGATGCCGGACTCACGGACCGTCCGGATGACCGCCCAGATCTCCTTGCGGATCAGCGGGGCCAGCCCCTCGGTGGCCTCGTCCATGATGAGCAGGTCCGGATTGGTCATCAGCGCCCGGCCGATCGAGACCATCTGCTGCTCGCCCCCCGACAGGCGGTCACCCAGACTGCCGATGCGCTCGGCCAGGCGCGGAAAGGTGTCGAGCACCCGCTCCAGGGTCCAGTCGCGGCGGCCGTCCAGGCCAGGACGCGCCGCCATCACCAGGTTCTCCCGCACCGTCAGGTTGGGGAACACGCCCCGCCCCTCCGGCACCACGGCGATGCCCTGGCGAACGATGGCCTTGGGCGGTGCCCCCGTCATGACCCGGCCGTTGACCCGCACCGCGCCGTGGGTCGGCCGCAGCAGGCCCAGCAGCGTGCGCAGCGTGGTCGTCTTGCCCATGCCGTTGCGGCCCAGCAGGCACACCACCTCGCCGCGTTCCACCCGCAGCGACACCCCGTGCAGGATGTGGCTGGAGCCGATGTGCGTGTGCAGCCCGTCGCCCTCAAGGATCGGCGGCGTCTCCGTCATGGCTCCGCCTCCTCGCCCAGGTAGGCCTCGCGGACGGTGGCGCTGGCGCGGATCCGCTCGACCGACCCCGTTTCCAGCACGGCGCCGTTGACCATCACCGTGATGCGCTCGGCGATGGCGAAAACCGCGTCCATGTCGTGCTCGATCAGGATCATGGTGTGGTCGGCGGCCAGTCGCCGCAGCAGGTCCGTGACCCGCCGCGATTCCTCCTGCCCCATTCCCGCCAGAGGCTCGTCGAGCAGCAGCAGGGTCGGCTCGGTGGCCATCATCATGCCGATTTCAAGCTGGCGTTTCTCGCCGTGGCTGAGGGTGGCGGCGACGGTGCCGGCGCGGGCCTCCAGCCCGCACAGCGCCAGGGCGTGCTCGGCCCGCGCCTGGACCTGGCGGCGGGCGGCGCGCGAGGGCCGGATGCGGGCCAGCCCGCCCGGCAGCCGGGACAGCGCGCCCAGGCGGCAATTGTCCAGGCAGGTCAGCTCGGGCAGGATGTTGGTCTTCTGATAGCTGCGGCCGATGCCCATACGCACGCGCCGCTGCACGGGCCGCGCGGTGATGTCCCGCCCCCGGAACCGAATGGTGCCGCTGGTGGGCGGCAGGTCGCCGGACAACAGATTGATCGCCGTCGTCTTGCCCGCGCCGTTGGGACCGATGATGGCGTGAACCACCCCCTCGTCGAAGGCGATCGAGGCGTTGTTCACCGCCCGCAGGCCGCCAAACCGCCGGGTCAGGGCGCGGGTTTCCAGGATCGGCTCAGCCATCGTCGCCGCCCTCCGCCTCGGCCGGCGCGGCCCGTCGGCGCCGGAGCCAGGGCGGCCCCGCCCCCCGCGTGAGCAGACTGACCAGGCCATTCGGCAGGAACAGCACCACGGCGATGACGAACAGGCCGACGGCCAGCTTCCAATGACTGGTCAGGTCGGCGACCCAGTCCTCCAGCAGCACCAGGGTCAGCGCGCCGATGACCGGCCCCACCAGAGTCCCCATGCCGCCCAGGATGACGATGATCAGCACCATGGCGGACTCGTGCCAGCCCAGGTGGGCCGGGCTGATGAAGCCGCTGCGGGCGACCTCCAGGAACCCGGCCAGCCCGGCCACCGTGCCGGCGATGACGAACACCGCGAGCTGATAGCGCTGCACGTCGTGGCCCAGCGCCCGCGTCCGGCCCGGGTTGATGCGCACGCCACGCACGATCTGCCCGAACGGTGCCTGCATCAGCAGCCACAGCAGCGCGTACACCGCCACCAGGCAGGCCCAGGCGGTGTAGTAGAAGACCGTGCGGTCGGACAGGTCGAGCAGCGTCAGGCCACCCACCGCCAGCACCGGCTTGTCCCAGACGGTGACGCCGTCGGTCCCGCCCCAGTACGACACGTCGTGGAAGAACAGGTAGGTCATCTGGCCCAGGGCCAGCGTGATCATGATGAAGTAGATGCCGGAGGTGCGCACGCTGATCCAGCCGATCACCAGCGCCAGCAGCGCCGAGACCGCCAGCGAGGCCGGCAGCAGCAACGCCATGTCCGTCACCCCGGCCTTCAGGATCAGGGTGGCGGTGATGTACCCGGCGGCGCCCGAAAAGGCCGCGTGCCCCAGGCTCACCAAGCCGGTGTAGCCGACCAGCAGATCCAGACTCATGGCCAGGATGCCCAGGACGATGATCTTGGCCATCAGACGGACGTAGAAGGTTTCGCCGACCAAGGGGTAGAAGGCGAGCGCCACCGCCACGACCACGAACAGCAGCGGCAGAACCAGGGACGGTGACAGTGGCGATGAGGGGAAGCGAGGCGTCATGACCCGTCACCGTGGCGCGAACAGGCCGCTCGGCCGCCAGACCAGCACCAGCGCCATCAGGGCATAGACCACCACGCCGGCGGCCTCGGGCACGAACACGGCGCCGAAGGTGTCCGCCAGCCCGATCAGCATGGCGCCCCAAAAGGCCCCCTGGATCGACCCCACCCCGCCGACCACGACGACGACGAACGACATGATCAGGATATCGTCGCCCATGGTCGGATAGACGGAATTGACGGGCGCGGCGATCATGCCGGCGAACACGGCCAACCCCACCCCCAGGCCGAACACGGCCATGAACAGCCGGTTCACGTCGACCCCCATCAGTTCCACCATCTCGCGGTTGGAGGCGCTGGCGCGGATCATCATGCCCAGACGGGTGTAGCGGATCAGCGCCAGCAGCCCGAGCGCCGTGGCGATACACGCGGCGGAGATGAACAGCCGGTAGACCGGATAGGCCTGGGTGTCGGTCAGCGGGATTGATCCGGCCAATACGGCCGGCACGTCCACCCCATGCACGTCGTCGCCCCACAGGATGGTGATCAGTTCCCCGATCACCAGGATCATCCCGAAGGTGAACAGCACCTGCAGCAGGTGGTCGCGGTGGTACAGATGGACGAACCCCAGCCGCTCCAGCAGCAGGCCGAGCAGGACGCTGATCGGCACGCCGATGGCCACCCCGAGAAAAAAGTTCCCCGTCGCCCCGGCCAGCCAGAACGCCAGATAGGCCCCCACCATGTAAAAGGCGCCATGGGCCAGGTTGACGATGCCCATGATTCCGAAGATGAGCGTCAGACCGCTGGCCACCAGGAACAGCAGGAACCCGTACTGGATCCCGTTCATAGCCTGAATCAAATAATAAGTGTAGTCCGCGTCCATGCGATGCCCGCGCCCCCGCCGGTGCCAGGAAGACCAGGAATGGTGATCCGAGAGGGAATGAGGGCCGACGGCCGCGCGCGACGCGTCGGCCCCTCCGGGTTCAGAGCGCGCAGCCCGTGGCCGGGTCCTCCACATCCTCGGCGGCGACGCCCAGGATGTGGTCCTGGCCGTTGCGGACCTCCCGCAGGTAAATGTCCTGGATCGGGTTGTGCGCCTTCGACATGCGAAACGTGCCGCGCGGGCTTTCGATCTCGGCGGCCTCCATGGCGGCGAACAGGTCGCTCTTGGCCGAAATGTCGCCCTGAACGGCCTCCAGGCCCTTCGCCAGCAGGGTGGCGGTGTCATAGCCCTGGACGGCGAACACGTCGGACTCCCGCCCCGTGTTGGCCTGGAAGTCCTCGCGGAACTTCATGTTGAGCGGATTGTCGAGCGCGACCGAATAGTGCAGCGTCGTCTTGATCCCCTCGGCCGCGTCACCGGCGCCGCCCAGCACGCCCTCGGTCAGGAAGCCCGGCCCATACAGCGGGATCTGGCCATGCAGACCGGCGGCCGCGTAGTCCTTGATGAACTTCAGCGCCCCACCGCCGGAGAAGAAGGCGAACACCGCGTCGGGCTTCATGGCGGCGATCTCGGTCAGGTAGGCCTGGAACTCGTCGCGCGGGAAGTCGAGCAGGAACTCCTTGGCGACCGTGCCGCCGCCGGCGGTGAAGGACTCCTTGAAGGCCTCCATCATTTCCAGGCCGGCCGCGTAGTTCCAGGTGATCAGCGCCACGTTGCGGTGCCCGTCCTTCAGGACCACGTCGCCGCACGGGTAGTTCGGCTGCCAGTTGGAGAACGAGGTCCGGAAGATGTTGGGGGCGCACAGCTCACGGGTAATGCGGTTGGCGCCGGCATTCGGCACGATGGTCAGCGTGCCTTCCTCGCGCACGATGGGCGCCATCGCCTGCACCACGCCCGAGTGGACGGTGCCCACGACGACGTCGACCTCTTCCTTGAGAACCAACTCGGTGACGTTGTCGACGGCCTTGGGCGGGGCGGACTCGTCGTCGACGCGCACGAATTCGACCTCGGCGCCGCCAAGGGTTCCGCCCAGTTCCGCCATGCGCAGCATGAAGCCGTCGGTGATGTTGTTGCCCAGCTTGGCGTAGGTGCCGCTGTAGGGCAGCATGAAGCCGACCTTGACGCGCGGCGTTGAGCCGATGGCGAACCGGGGCAGGCCGGCCATCGTGGCGGCGGCAGCGGCGCCGCCCAGAACGGCGCGGCGGCTGGGGGTGAACCGGATACCAGACATGACGTTTCCCTCCCGAAGTGAATTGTGTCGTTGTGGTGCGGCTCGCCCGGTGTCCCGGCCCGCTCGTGCCCGTCCCGGACCTCACGAACGGGCGACGAACGCCGCTTCAACGCGTTCTTTGTTGTTTTGCGGTCCCCCCGGTCCATCGGTACGTCCGCGTCTCCGGCTGGCCTTCCCCTCACCGGAACGCCGCCCACAGGATGGCCGCGAGGATGCCCATACGATACCTGCGGCTAAATGCGCATTCAAGCACCATATTGCCAGTTGATGGGCTAAACCGCCTTGGGAGGGTCAAACTCGCCTCGCTTACCGCCGGAATACGGGCTTTTTGCGTCGCGCCAAAGCCATTGCGCTCTCCCGGGCACCGGACGGCGCTCAGTCCAGCCTGCGGGTAAACGACAGGCGCGGGCGCGGCGCGAAGCCCAGGTCGATCAGGAACGCCCGCAGACCGATGTCGTCCCAGGCCAGGCGCGTGACGACGCGGTCCACCCGCAGCGACGACAGATTGCGCATGAGCTGCGCCAGCAGGGCGCGTCCGATGCCGCGCCGGTTGAACAGCGGCACCACGCCGATGGTGTCCAGCACCGCCGTCGTCTCGATGCGGCCGAAGTCGCCGTAGTCCACCCGGGCCATCACGAAGCCCGCGAACTGGCCGTCGATCTCGGCGACCAGGGACAGGCGCACACCGCTACCGCTCATCATCTCGGCCACCTTGCGCCTGTAGTAGGCGGTGCGGTCGCGGCCGGTGATGCGGCGGTCGGTGGCCACGATCATGGGCAGGTCGGCCTCGACCATGGAACGGACGGTCACGGGATCGCTCAGCAGCGGGTCGGTTTCGGCGTCTTCGGACCGAGCGCCGGCGCGCTCGACCAGGGGATTGGCACGGGTCATGGCATGGGCCTCACGGATGGGCGGTTTCGAGGTCCGGGGTCACGGGGCGTTCCAGCACCTGGTCGGGGGCCAGTTCGAACCCGCGCGCCGCGAAGAAGCGGATCAGGTCCGTCTCGGACCAATCGGCCTCGCTGCGGATCTCGGTCACCCCCAGCGCCCGGGCGCGCGTTTCCAGATCGGTCATCAGGGCACCGGCGACGCCTTTCCCGCGAGACGTCGGCTCAAGGCCCACCGCGTCGATGACCGCCGAGGCGCGGACATCCCCGAATTCGCCGTCCTGCACGCGGGCCAGCAGGTAGCCGACCGGTGTCAAGCCATGGAGCGCCACCAGGGCGACGGTCGCGCCGCCCTCGGCTTGGCTGTCGGCCATGCGACGGGTGAAGAAGCCCTTGCGTGACTGGCCCGTCAGGCGCCGGTCGAGAGCGATGACGGCGTCCAGGTGCGCGGCCGTCATCGGAGTGATCTGGACATCTGGTTCGGTCATGGGGGTTCCAGCGGTTGGGGCCGGGCGATCGGCGGAGCCTTGACACGGCACGGGTCACGCGTCACGTTAAACCCGCATTGTGGTGCGTGAATACGATTGAAGCGTGCCAGCGTTTTTTCCGTCCGTCAAGAGAGAGGGGCACGGGGCTGATGCAGAGCGAACCCCAGACCGGCCGGGCCGATGGGCCGGCCTTCCAGGGTCGGGTGGCCATCGTCACCGGTGGGGCACGCGGCATTGGCCGGGCCATCGCCGACGCGCTGGCCGGCCAGGGCGCCGAGGTGCATGTGTTCGACCGCGACGCCCCCGAGGAAAGCGCCTCCGGTTTGGTGCCGCACACCCTCGATATCCGCGACAGCGCTCAGGTGGCCGAGGCCGTGGGCGGTCTCACCCGGCCGCCGACGCTGCTGGTCAACAACGCAGGCATCACGCGCGACCGCTCCATCGCGCGCATGAGCGACGAGGAATGGGAAACCGTGCTGGCGGTGAACCTGACCGGGGCCTTCAACCTGATCCGCGCCGTGGCCGCGCCGATGACCCAGGCCGGCGGCGGCCGGATCGTCAACATGGCCTCCATCAACGGGTTGCGGGGCAAGTTCGGGCAGGCCAACTACGCGGCATCAAAGGGCGGGTTGATCGCCCTGACCAAGACGGCGGCGCGCGAACTGGGGCCGAAGGGGGTGACCGTCAACGCCATCGCCCCCGGCATGGTGATGACCGACATGGTGCGGGCGCTGCCCCAGGAGGTGCGCGACCGCGCCGCCGCCGAAAGCGTGCTGCCCGCGCTCCCGGAGGTGGACGACGTCGCCGCCGCCGCCCTGTTCCTGCTGTCCGACGCGGCGCGGTGCATTACGGGGCAGGTGCTTCAGGTGGATTCGGGGCAATACATTTAGAACCCCTCCCCAACCCCTCCCCGTAGTCGACTATCTGAGTCACACACTTCTTCTTCATCTCGTCATTGCGAGGAGCGTAGCCCAAAAAACCAAAACTGGGGCAATCCAGGGCGAATTATTGCGTCCTCCGCTCTGGATTGCTTCACCCTCGTCTTGCGACGAGGGTTCGCAATGACGAGTCACATCATTGCGCGGGCAAAGAGCGGCCGCTTCGGCGGAAAGATGTGTGACTCAGAAACGCCGACGGCGGACGAGTGCACCTCATCCGCCGTCGGGAGATCGCAAGGTGATCAGGCCGCGCTCTTTCGGTTCTGAACGCTGCCACGACCGCTCAGCAGGCCGCGCGCCACGACCTGAGCCTGAATCTCAGCCGCGCCCTCGAAGATATTGAGAATGCGGGCATCGCAGAGGATCCGGCTGATCGGATACTCGAGCGCATAGCCGTTGCCGCCATGGATCTGAAGCGCGTTGTCGGCGTTCGACCACGCCACCCGCGCGGCCAGCAGCTTGGCCATGCCGGCCTCGATGTCGCAGCGGAGGTCGTTGTCCTTCTCGCGCGCCGACATGTAGGTGATCTGGCGCGCGACCATGGTTTCGACCATCATGGCCGCCAGCTTGCCATGGACGCGTGGGAACGCGTACAGCGGCTTGCCGAACTGGACGCGCTCCTGGGCGTACTTCAGGCCCTCTTCCAGCGCGCACTGGGCGACACCGACGGCGCGGGCGGCGGTCTGAATGCGCGCCGATTCGAAGGTTTCCATGAGCTGCTTGAAGCCCTGGCCCTCGACGCCGCCCAGAAGGGCATCCTTGGGCATCTTGAAGCCGTCGAAGGAGATCTCGTACTCCTTCATGCCCCGGTAGCCGAGGACCTCGATCTCGCCGCCGCTCATGCCCTCGGCCGGGAACGGGTCCGCGTCGGTGCCGCGCGGCTTGGGCGCCAGGAACATGGACAGACCCTTGTAGCCGGGCTCGTCCGGGTTGGTGCGCGCCATCAGGGTCATCAGGTCGGTGCGGGCGGCGTGCGTGATCCAGGTCTTGTTGCCGGTCACCACCCACTCGTCGCCCTCCAGCACCGCGCGGGTCCGCACGGAGCCCAGGTCCGACCCGGTGTTGGGCTCGGTGAACACGGCGGTCGGCAGGATTTCGCCGGAGGAGATCTTCGGCAGGTAGTGCTGTTTCTGCTCCTCCGTACCACCCAGGCGGATCAGCTCGGCGGCGATCTCGGAGCGCGTCCCCAGCGAGCCGACGCCGATATAGCCGCGCGACAGTTCCTCGGTGACCACGCACATGGCCATCTTGCCCAGGCCGCTGCCGCCGAACTCCTCCGGCACCGTCAGGCCGAACACGCCCATTTCGGCCATCTGCTCGATGATCTCGATCGGGATCAGTTCGTCCTTCTCGTGCCAGCCGTGAGCGTGCGGCTGCACCTGATCGTCGACGAACTTGCGGAACTGGTCGCGGATCAGGTCCAGCGTTTCGTCCTCAAGGCCCAGCGTCCCGAAGTTCCCGTCCTTCATCAACTCGGCGATGCGCGCCTTGCAGGCGGCCGTGAAGCCGTGCTCGCGCAGCAGGGTCGTGTAAGGGGTCTGCAACGCCTTGCGCTCGCGGACCTCGATGCCGAAGTCGGCCAGACGCACGAACTCGCCCTGACTCATGGGCAGGCCGCCGAAGATCTGGTGCAGATACTCCGAGAACGCGCCCTGAACAATGAGCTGTTCCAACTCGCCGAACGTGCCCTCGGCTTCCAGCCGCTTGCCCCAGGCCAGCATCTCGCCCAGCGCCGTGACGTAGGTGGCGAACCAGGCGAAGCCATGGGTGGCGTGCTGTTCGCGTTCCATCAGGGCGGCGTCCAGCTTGCCGTCGACGCTCAACTCGTTGGCGATATGGTCGCGAATGGCCCCCAGCACCTGCCGTGCCGTCTCGTAGGCGCGTTCGCACGTATACAGAAGATCCTGAACAATCAAAGAGCCTGGCATTGTCTTCCCCTGAGCCCGTCATTCCAGCCGGCCCGAGCGTGTCGTGCCCGGGCGCTCCGTCTCTCCGGTGTGCGGCGGTCCGGCCTCAGCCCTCCAGGCACTCTTCCACCGTACGGCGGCCCGGCTTCACGGCCTGGACCATAACGGCCATGTTCCCCGGCTTGTGCTCGTTCTTCCACATCTTCATATGGGCGTACGGGATCTGATCCCAGGTGAAGACCTCGGACATGCACGGATCCAGCCGCCGCTCGATGACAAGCTGGTTGGCCTGCGAGGCCTGCAGCAGGTTGGCGAAGTGGCTGCCCTGGATTCGCTTCTGGCGCATCCAGACGAAGCGGGCATCAAAGGTCAGGTTGAAGCCCGTGGTACCGGCGCAGAACACCACCATGCCGCCCCGCTTGACCACCAGACAGGACACGGGGAACGTCTGCTCGCCCGGGTGCTCGAACACCATGTCCACGTCGTTGCCCTTGCCGGTGAACTCCCAGACGGCCCGGCCGAACTTGTAGGATTCCTTCATGTAGGCCTTGAAGTCCGGGCCATTGACGTCCGGCAGGCGGCCCCAGCAGTTGAAGTCCTTGCGGTTGATGACACCCTTGGCACCCAGCGACATGACGAAGTCGCGCTTGGTCTCATCGGAGATCACGCCAATCGCGTTGGCGCCCGAAACGGCGCACAGCTGGACCGCCATGGCCCCCAGGCCGCCGGACGCGCCCCAGATCAGCACGTTCTGGCCCGGCCGCAGCACATGCGGGCGGTGGCCGAACAGCATCCGGTAGGCGGTCGCCAGCGTCAGGGTATAGCAGGCGCTCTCTTCCCAGGTCAGGTGCTTCGGGCGCGCCATCAACTGCTGCGCCTGCACATTGGTGAACTGCGCGAACGAACCGTCCGGTGTCTCATACCCCCAGATGCGCTGGCTGGACGAGAACATCGGATCGCCGCCGTTACACTCCTCGTCGTCACCGTCGTCCTGGTTGCAGTGAATGACGACCTCGTCGCCCACCTTCCACCGCTTCACCTGCGAGCCCACCGCGTAGACGATGCCCGAGGCATCGGAGCCGGCGATATGGAACGCGGCCTTGTGGACGTCGAACGGCGTGACCGGCTCGCCCAACGAGGCCCAGATGCCGTTGTAGTTCACCCCGGCGGCCATCACCATCACCAGGACCTCGTGCGACTCCAGCTTCGGCACGTCCACCACCTCGACCTGCATGGCCGTGTCCGGCGGGCCGTGCCGTTCGCGACGAATGGCCCAGGCGTACATCTGCTTGGGCACGTGGCCCAGGGGCGGGATCTCGCCCAGCTCGTAGAGGTCCTTCTTCTCCTGGCCCGGATGCAGTTCGACGACCTCGGCGGCGGCGTTGCTCATGCCTCTGAACTCCCTGTACTGGTCTCTCTTCCGTCGTCGCCGACTCCCGCGCTGGGTCATGCGGCGGTCGCGAAGAGCGGCGGTCTCGTTTGATGTCAGAGTAAGGCTATACCCACTCCAGGCTTCCATCGCAATGCACAAACTGATAAATAATTACGCCTGACCGACGGCCAAAGTAATTATTGTTCTGCGATAACGCGCCCCTTGGTAGAGTGCCGCACCCTTTTGTCGCGGCCTGATGGAGACGAGCATGACCGGCACGCCCGATTCCCCCGCCCCGCCTGCTGCACCGCAGCGCGACAAGCCCTGGCTGTTCCGGACCTATTCGGGCCACTCCTCGGCCAAGGCCTCCAACGAGTTGTACCGAACAAACCTGGCCCGCGGGCAGACCGGGTTGTCGGTGGCCTTCGACCTGCCGACCCAGACCGGCTACGATTCGGACCATGTCCTGGCCACCGGCGAGGTCGGCAAGGTCGGCGTGCCCATCTGCCACCTGGGCGACATGATGACGCTGTTCGACCAGATCCCGCTGGAAAAGATGAACACGTCGATGACCATCAACGCGCCGGCCGCCTGGCTGCTGTCGCTGTACATCGCCACGGCGGAGAAGCAGGGCGCCGACAGGTCCAAGCTCCAGGGCACCATCCAGAACGACATCATCAAGGAATACCTCTCGCGCGGCACCTACATCTTCCCGCCCGAGCCCTCGATGCGCCTGATCAACGACGTCATCGCCTTCACCTACAAGGAGGTTCCCAAGTGGAACCCCATCAACATCTGTTCCTATCACTTGCAGGAAGCCGGCGCGACGCCGGAGCAGGAACTGGCCTACGCGCTGGCCACGGCCCGTGCCGTGCTCGACACCGTGCGCGACTCCGGCCAGGTGCCGGCCGATGACTTCCCCGTGGTGGTCGGGCGCATCAGCTTCTTCCTCAACGCCGGAATCCGCTTCGTCACCGAACTGTGCAAGATGCGCGCCTTTGCCGAGCTGTGGGACGAGATGTGCCGCGAGCGCTACGGCGTCGAGAACGAAAAGTACCGCCGCTTCCGGTACGGTGTGCAGGTCAACAGCCTGGGCCTGACCGAGCAGCAGCCGGAGAACAACGTCTACCGCATTCTGCTGGAAATGCTGGCCGTCGTGCTGTCCAAGAACGCGCGTGCGCGCGCCGTGCAGTTGCCCGCCTGGAACGAGGCCCTGGGCCTGCCGCGCCCGTGGGACCAGCAGTGGTCGCTGCGCCTGCAACAGATCGTGGCGTATGAGACCGACCTGCTGGAATTCGGCGACATCTTCGACGGCTCCAGCGAGATCACGCGCAAGGTCGAGGACCTGAAGGCCGAGGCCCGCGAGGAACTGGCCCGCATCGAGGCCATGGGCGGCGCCGTGCCGGCCGTCGAGTCCAGCTACATGAAGCAGAAGCTGGTGGAATCGAACACGCGGCGTCTGGCCGGGATTGAGTCCGGCGAGATGATCGTGGTCGGCGTCAACAAGTACACCGAGGGCGCGCCCAGCCCGCTGTCCACCGGCGACGGCACCATCATGGCCGTGGACCCGCAGGCCGAACACGAGCAGATCGAAGGCCTGAAGGCATGGCGCGCGCAGCGCGATGACGCGGCTGTTCAGAGCGCCCTGGCCGACCTGGCGGCGGCGGCGCGCGAGGGCCGCAACATCATGGAACCCTCGATCGCCTGCGCCCACGCCGGGGTGACGACCGGCGAATGGGGCCAGACGCTGCGCGACATTTTCGGCGAGTACCGCGCCCCCACGGGCGTCGCCCGCAACGCCAGCGAGGTGACGGCCGGCGAGCGCATGACGGCCGTGCGTCAGCGGGTCGAGGACGTCTCCGCCCGGCTCGGCCGGCGGGTCAAGATCCTGGTGGGCAAGCCGGGCCTGGACGGACATTCCAACGGCGCCGAGCAGATCGCCGTGCGCGCCCGCGATGCCGGCATGGAGGTGGTTTATGAGGGCATCCGCCTGACCCCGGCGCAGATCGTCAACGCGGCGCTGGAGGAAAGCGTGCACGTGGTCGGGCTGTCGATCCTCTCCGGGTCGCACGTCACCCTGGTGACGGACGTCCTGAACCGGATGCGCGCCGCCGGCCTGGGCGATATTCCGGTGGTCGCCGGCGGCATCATCCCGGCGGAGGACGAGCGCACCCTGCTGGCCGCCGGTGTGGCGCGCATCTACACGCCCAAGGACTATGACGTCACCGCCATCATGGACGACATCGTGACCATCATCGACCCGGACCAGAAACGGGCGGCATGAGCCGCCACGATCGGCGCACCGGGTCGCGGTCGACCGCGACCGGTTCGACATGAAGACCCCGGAGTCACGGCGTGGCTCCGGGGTCTTCGCGTGATCGGGTTGGCGAACACAGGCAGGCGGATCAGGCCCCGGCTTTCTTGGCGCTGGGCCGATCCGTCGACACCGTCGAGGGATCGCCGCTGTCGTCCTCGGCGGGGATCGGGTCCTCGGCGGCGCCATCCATGTCCGGCGTCTCGCCGGCCGTCGTCGCAAGGCGTGGCGCGTCCGCGTACTGGCCGGTGGCGGCGTTCCGTTCCGGCAGACCCAGGTCCGGCATTTCGGCCATGCGGCGGCAGTGCCCCTCCATGAAGGCACCGGGCTCGATGGCCAGGCTTTCGTGCGTGACGTCGCCGATCATGCGGGCCGTGCTGGCCAGGAACACCGACTTGGCGATCACCTGGCCGCTGACGGACCCATGCATTCGCACGGTCTGGGCGCTGACCTCGCCCGTCACCGCCCCGGAAATGCCAATGATCAGCGAGGCACACTTGATATCGCCCTCGACCCGACCGTCGATCTGGATTTCTCCGGCGCTGACCAGATCGCCCGTGATGGTGAGATCGGCGCTGACAATCGAGGGAACGGACCGCTCGGCCGGAGCGTCCGACCCCGTCCGACGCTCGCCCTTGCGCGTTTCCGGGGCGGGGATCGGCGCGGGAGAGGAAGAGGGTGCTGTCGGCTTTGGATTAGCCCTGGAAAACATGCTGACCGGCCTTCATGAACTGCGCGGGGTTGCGCGGCGCGCCCTTGACGCGAATTTCGTAGTGCAGGTGCGGTCCCGTGCTGCGGCCGCTGTTGCCGAGTTTTCCGATCTCATCGCCCCGCGCCACGGTATCGCCGACCTTGCGCGAAATGCTCGACAGATGGCCATAGCGCGTCACCACGCCCATGCCGTGGCTGATGTCCACGCTGCGACCATACCCACGGCGCCAGCCGGCGTAAACCACCTTCCCCGCGGCGGTCGCCACGATCGGCGTCCCCATGGGCGCCGCATAGTCCATGCCCTCGTGCCGGGCCGCCCGGCCGTTGAAGGGATCCTGACGGATGCCGTAGGCGCTGGTGAGGCGGTGCTGTGCCAGGATCGGTTGGGACAGAGGCAGAGCGTCGGTCAGCGCCCGCAGCGCGTCCAGACGGTCGACGTAGGTGTTCAGGTCCGTCACCGAGTCCTTGTAGACCGGCTTGTCGAGGATCGGCAAATCGGCCGGCACGAACGGGCCACCCCGGCCATCCGCGTTTGCCGTCAGGGCGTCGAGCATACTGTCGATGTCCAGCCCCACCTCGGCCAGACTGCCCTCGATGTCGGTGATGCGGGTGCGGGCGACCGCGCCGAAGTGCTCCAGCAGAGCCGCCTGGGCGGTCTCCATCTCGATGACCAGATCTTCCAGGTCGGTGACCCGGTCTGTCAGGGCTTGGTTCTCCTCCAGCGCCAGATCGCGCTGCAGCACCATCTTGCGCATCTCCAGTTCGAAGTCATCGAACTGGGTCAGGAGTTGGTGCGCCTCCGACAGCTCCGCCATGCCCTCTTCCATTTCGGCGAGCTGCGCGAGCAGGGCATCACGGGCGCGGCCCGCCTCCTCCTCCCAGGTGGCGAGATCGGGCTCGGCGTCCCCATGGACCTCGCCCCCGGTCTTTTCGGCGTCGCCCGTATCCACGTAGCGCGAGATGACGGCGTGATTGTTTTCCAGCCCCCGGGTGACCTCGGCGATCTGATCGCGGTACAGGGCCACCTCGGCCAGAAGTTGCTTGTAGCTGTCCTGTGCTTCCTGGACTTCCGCCTTTTTCGCGTCGATCACGGTGTCGACCCAGATCACCATGGCGAGGCTGTAGGTCACGATGCCCAGAAGAACGACACCGACGGTGGCCGTGATCGCCTGTGTGAGGCTGCCGAGACTCAATGACTGGAACCCGCCGGAATCGGTGCGGATCATCACATGGCGTTCGGGGAAAGCCCGCCGCAGGGCTCGTTTCCAGGGGGGAAGATTGAGATGCTGAGGGTCAAACTCTGACATGTTGTCCTGTCTTTCCAGTCAATGGCCAACCTGCTTGGCGACGCGGCGCCGCCCGCGCTCCCGAGGCTGTCGCGTCCAACGCCGATGACCTGGGCCGGTCCTGGCCTCGCAGCCGCAGAATGCTTACCTGCTTCGCGTGGACCCGACCATGCGGGGCGTCACAGCGGCTGACACCGGCGCGCAACGCCACGCTTATGGAACCCGCCATCCTCGTCCGCACGCCAAGGCGCGCGCCATGGAACGAGTGTCATCGTGTCGCATGATGAGCGCCAGCCCTCGACTCGGCGCCGTGATCCACCGACCTGACACGGCTCGGCCCCGTTCCCTCCGCTCGTCGCGGGGTCCGACTCCCCACGGAACGCATATGAATAAAAATGACCGCACGCAAGCCACACACTGAAGTGCCTTCCGCTGCTGGGACTTCACCGCCCCATCTTAGACACATTGTGGTAACAATTCACAAACTGTGGGGCCGAATCGAGTGCGCCTGCGAACAATCACGCCGCGCCGTTGCCAAACTCACCGGCGGACGTCATGGTCGGGCGATGATGTCCTATCACGATCCCCCACCAACCGACACACCCAAAGGCGTCCGACACCACATGGTTCGCTGGTTGGCCACGTGGTTCGGCAGCGGGCTCAGCCCCGTCGCGCCGGGAACGGCGGGATCCCTGGCCGCCCTTCCATTCGCCTGGCTGCTGGCCTGGGCGGGAGGGGCCTGGACGCTACTGGGCGCCACGGTGATGGTCTTCGGCGTCGGCGTCGTCGTGAGCGAGGCCTACCGCCAGACCGCCGGCCGCAAGGACCCGTCCGAGGTGGTCATCGACGAGGTGGCCGGGCAATGGCTCACCCTGGGGCTGGTGCTGCTGGTTTGGCCAATGGACAGCCTGATCGTGGCCCTGTCCTTCCTCGCCTTCCGGATCGCCGACATCACAAAGCCATGGCCCGCCAACGCCATTGACCGCAGGATGGATGGCGGCCTGGGAATCATGCTTGACGACATGGTGGCCGGCCTCTACGCAGCCGGGGCCGTGTTGATCACCCTCATCGGACTGCGGAACGGGATTGTCGCGTCATGACCGCCCTCGCCAAGGAGTTGGAAGAGCACGCCCGCGCCGTGCTTGCGGTATGCCGCCAGGAAGGCCTGGTGGTGGCCGTCGCCGAGTCGTGCACCGGCGGCCTGCTGGCCGCCAGCCTGACCGCCGTTCCCGGCTCCAGTACCGCGTTCGACCGTGGTTTCGTCACCTATTCGAACGAGGCCAAAACGGACATGCTGGGGGTCGAGCCCGAATTGTTGCAGTCGGCCGGTGCGGTTAGCGAGGATGTCGCGGTGGCCATGGCGCTGGGCGCGCTGGCGGCCAGCGGCCAAAGCCTGAGCGCCGCCATCACCGGCATCGCCGGCCCGGACGGCGGCAGCGACGCCAAACCGGTCGGCTTGGTTCACATGGCCGCCGCCCGCCTGGACGGCCTGGTGCGTCCGAAGCGGTACGTGTTCGCCGGTGGTCGCGACGACATCCGCCTGGCCAGCGTCCACGCTGCCCTGGACCTCCTGCTGGAACTGGCGACCCTGCGCGACGACGAGGACGAGGACGAGGACGACGGCGAGGGAGCGGCCAGGACCACGCCGGGCGACGCAACGCCCGAGGCCGGGCGGTGACACCGCCCCCGAACCGCACCCGATCCTCGACCCGCCGGTCCCGCCGCGCCACTCCGTCCCCGTCCCGGGTCCAGTGGACCGGTCCTGACCGCGTGCGCGTCCCTGTGACGGACCTGGGCGCCCACGGCCACGGCTTGGCCCGCCACGACGGTCAACCGCTGTACATCCCGGATGCCCTGCCTGGCGAGACCGTCGAGGTGCGGATCGTCGACCGCGTGGGCGATGGCTGGCGCGCCGAAGTGCTGTCGCACCTGGACCCCTCCCCGGACCGGGTGGAACCCGTGTGTCCGCACTTCGGGCCGTGTGGCGGCTGCACCCTGCAACACCTGCGCCCGGCGGCCCAGGCCGCGTGGAAGCGTCAGCAGATCATCGACGCGGTGACCAAGCGGGGCCTGCCGGTGCCGGACGTCGATCCGGTGGTGGCGATCCCGCCGGGGCACCGCCGCCGCTGTACGCTCGGCTGGCGCCGGACGGCCCGGGCGGTCCTGCTTGGCTTCCACGGGCAGGACAGCCATCGCCTGGAGGACGTGCACACGTGCCCCATGGTCGCCTCCGACCTGTTTGTGCTGTTCGCGTCGTTGCGGGCGCTGCTGGAGGACATCACGGGCGCGGGCGATGCGGGGCAGGCCATTCTGACCCTGACCGACACCGGCGCGGACTGCACCCTGACGCTGGACCGCCCGCCCACCCTGGCGATTCGCGAGCGGCTGGCCGCCTTCGCCGAAGACGCCGATCTGGCCCGCCTGGGGTGGTTGTCCAACGGCACCGTGGAGCCGGTCGTGGAACGGCGGCCGCCGACGGTGCTCATGGCTGGCACGCCCGTCCGCCTGCCGCCGTTGGCCTTTCTCCAACCCTCGCGGGAGGGCGCGGAGGCCATCATTGAAGCCGTGCGCGCGCGCCTGCCGGCCAGCGATGGCGCGGCGCTGGACCTTTATGCAGGGATGGGGACGGTCACGTTTCCGCTCGCCGCCGAGGGCCGTGCGGTCCACGCGGTCGACGAGAACGCGGACTCGATCGCGGCACTGTCCGCCGCCGTGGCCCCGGGACAGCCGATCACCACGGCCGTGCGAAATCTGGACTCGGACCCGGTTGGCGGCGCCGCGTTGCACGCCTTCGAGGCGGTGGTGTTCGATCCGCCACGGGCCGGCGCCCGCGCCCAGGCCACAGCCCTGGCGTCGGACGGACCGCCTCACATCGTTGCCGTCTCGTGCCGACCGGCCACGTTCGCCCGCGATGCCCGGATCCTGGTCGATGCCGGCTATGCGCTGGGCCGTATCACGACCATCGACCAGTTTCCCTGGGCGGCCCATGTGGAACTCGTCGCCGGCTTTGAGCGTCGCCCTGCCGCCGCCCTCTCGGACTGATCTGACTGACGTCAGACCGTCTGGCGGATCGAAAACAGGGTGTCGAACCGGGCCAGGTCGAGCATTTCCCGAACGGTCCCCTTGGGGTCGGCCAGCACGACGGCGCTGCCGGTCTTTTTCGCCTGCTCGCGCAGGGTCAACAGGAACCCGAGGCCGGCGGAATCCATGTACGTCAGGCCCCCGAAGTTGACCTCGACCTGCCCGGGACGGCCGGACAGCGTCTCGCCGACGACGCGATCAAAAGTCGAACGATCGCTGTGGATGAGCTGATCCGACAGGTACAGGACGATTTTGCCACTCTCTGATTTCACTTCGTACTTCAAGGCCTCTCCTCCTTGTGGCGGTCTTTGAGCCTGAACAAACCCCTAGGCTGGCGCCAGATACCGAACACCTGCTCGCCTTGCGCGCCGGAGCATTCCGAGACGACATGGAGACATCCTGCGATCACACCGGATCCCAGCCCCGCATTCTATCCGAATCTATCCGCACGTTCATTGTTCGAATTTGGGCCGCCCCTTGGATCACAGGCCCTTGGATTACAGGAAAGCGGGGCTTGGCCAGCGATCGAAGGCACGGACGGCCGCGACCGATCTAACGCCGGTTGCCGATCATGCCATTCAGCCCATCCTGCTGTTGGTCGTTCAGTTCCAGGCGGATGTGTGTGGCGTCGTCGGTCTTGGCGACGATGGCACCACTCACAGTCCCAAGACCCGGGATATCGATCTTGAATTCCTGACCCCGCTCGCCGTCCAGCGCCCGATCGAGCGTGCCCACACCGCTCCGGGCGAGATCGTGCAACAGGGCGGACTGTTGGCCGCGCCCCGGGATCTCCAGGGTCACGGCCAGGTTGACCGTATGCAGTTCGCTGTCCAGACGGTCCTCCTCCGACCCGCTGCGCATCAGCTTGTCGAGCGCGGCCTGCATCTGGTGCACGCGGTTGCGCACCTCGGCCGCCGCCTGCTGGACCGAGTTGGCGTGTTGGCCGGTCTCGGTGCTGCTGCTCGACACCTGGCCGATGTTCTCCGAGGAGTCCTGCGTGCTGCGCGAGGCCTGCTGCGCATTCTGGCTGATTTCCCGGGTGGCGGCGGTCTGTTCCTCCACGGCCGCTGAAACGGCGGTGGCGATCTCGTTGATCTCGGCGATGACCTTGGCGATCCCGTCGATGGCGTCCACCGCCTCGCGCGTGGCGGACTGCATCCCGCCGATCTGCTTGGCGATGTCCTCGGTCGCGTTGGCCGTCTGGTTGGCCAGCGTCTTGACCTCGTTGGCGACGACGGCGAAGCCCTTGCCGGCCTCCCCGGCCCGCGCGGCCTCGATCGTGGCGTTGAGGGCCAACAGGTTCGTCTGCTTGGCGATGTCGCTGATCATGTTGACGACTTCGCCGATCTGGTTGGCCGCCTGGGCCAGCCCCTGGATCCGCTCGTTGGTCGTCTCCGCCTGTTCCACCGCCCGATGGGCCGTCGCCGCCGAAGCGCTGACCTGCCGGCTGATCTCGTCCACCGAGCTGGCCATCTGTTCGGCGGCGGCGGCCACGGCATCGACACTGTGCGCCGCCTCCCGCGACGCGGACGCGGCGGCATCGGACCGGTTTTCCGTCTGCCTGACCGCGTCGGCCATCTGTTGGGCCAGCGTATGCATGGTCTCGGCCTGCTGTTGGACAAGGCTGATGGCGTTGCGGACCTCCTGGTCGAGGGCGTTGGTCATGGCGAACATCTCGGCCTTGACCTTGCGCGCGTTGCGCCGGTGCATGGCCTCCTGCTCCGCCGCCAGTTCCTTCAGCTTCAGGCCATTGTCCTTGAACACCTGAACCGCGCCCGCCATTTCGCCGATCTCGTCGGAACGCTGACGCCCGGGCACCTCGACGGTAAGGTCGTCGTGCGCCAGCCGTTCCATGGCCTCCGTCATGCCCTTCAACGGACGGCTGAGCAGCCGGCGCAGCATGAGGACGATCAGCCCCATCACACCCAACGTGGCCAGCGGGTTGACGACGGCCTGCACCGAGGTCGACCGAAGCTGCACCTCCTCCAGGTGCTCCACCCGATCGTGCAACCGATCGGTCTCCGCCTGAGATGTCTCGCGCACCTCTGTGCGCTGCTTCTCGGCGGCCCGCATCAACTCGGCCAGTTCGCGCTCCTGGGCTTCCTCCAGGGTTTGGATTTTCTTTTCTGCCCGCTCCTCAAGCGCGATCAGGGCCGCCCGTGTGACGGCCACCTCGAGAACGCCGCGCGGCTCATCGCCGCTTCCGTGGCAGCCCTGGCATTCCATGTCGTTGGTCAGGGTGGAGTAGGAGAACAGAACCGGCTGCAGGGCGCCGTCGTCGTCCTCGACCTCGCCCGGGTGTGTGGCCTTGCCATCGCCGACCGCCAACGCGTCGTCCAGACCCGCCTTGCGGTCCGCCGGAATCTCCACCGGATCCTCGCTTGACCGGGCTTGAAAATACGTCGTGCCCAGACGCTCGTTCACCTCCATGATGGTGGAATTGTCGGTGAAGGCCTCCACCCCTGTCGTCCGCCACAACCGGATCGACATGACCCCCGGAATCTCGGACAGGGAGAACATGATGTCCTCGGCGGTGGAGGCTTCGCCGCTGAGCATCGCGGAGCGGATCATGCTTGTCGCCGACGACGAGATCCCCTGATGCATCCCGGCGATGAACCGCCGTTCGATCTCGGTTTCGCTGACCGTCTCCGTCTCGACCAGATCATGGTGCGCCTTTTGGCGAGCAATCTGCGTCTCGACAACCTCATCGACCGTGTTTTCAATAAACTCGTCTTTCTTCGCAATGACCCCGTCAACGTCTTCAGAAAACGCCTCTGTCTCGGACCGGACAACAGTTGAAAAGTAATAAACCAAGGCTATATTTACGATGGCAATAATTGAAACCAAGGCCACGACAACGGCCGTAATCTTAGCATTCAGCGACTTCATCATGCCCATTTCTCGCCGTCCTGACGTTTTGCCTTGACCCAGGCCTCATGCACAGCCATGCCGTGTCATAGTGGGCCGGGGACCGCGAACGCACGACCCCGGCACACGACTCACGACCCCATCGGTTCGAGGCAGACCACCGGTCCCCCGCCGACACTGTTTAGCATCGAATCTCTACCGAATCGCTAATCTCGTCTGTTCTGTTTGCCGAAACGTTAATCGGATCAGCCGGGACGGCGCATGGCAGCCGCGCTAGCCCTGCATGTGAAAATCACGCGAAGTGAATTGAACACGGTCAAGTATCATCGGCCCGCCGACACACGAAGCGAGCGGTTAGGCAACACGAAAACGACGCCTTGCCAGCCGCAAGGCGCGCCATGATTGCCTCTCATCAGAATTCAGGCCGTTACACCAACAATAGTGAGTCGGATATTGTGCCGTCCGCCCACCCTCTGTCAGGTCGCCGACTCGTCCTCTTCGACGCGGCCACCGGTGACGATAATGGTGATCGCCATGATGACAATCGTCAGGGCCAAAACCAGGTAGATGACCCACCATTGCTGGAAGATGAATACGGCCAAGTAGGCCAGCAGGCCCGCGAGAGCGACAGCAAGGATGAGACTCAACTTGACGGTTACCATGGCCGGCCTCCCTTCCGTTTCAGATGCCCGGTTGCGGCCCCGCCGCCACTGACCGGCGCCGCCGCCCTCGCCGCCTCAAAAACGAAGGCTTTCGAGACGGTATTGTTACGTTTTAGATATAGCAGTTGGCATTCGTTGTCCACCCAATCGCCCCACCCAATCGCCCCCCAACGCCCTGGATCCGCCCGTCCCGTCCGCTGCTCTTCCGGCACCCCTGCATTGACAGGCTCCCGGGGTGCCCCCACGTTCTTGAGTACTATCGTGGCTTGTGTGATCGCCGCGGTCGCCTCACTCTCCGGACTCCGCTCATTCTCGCGGCGGTTCGCCCCTTTCCGCCCACTGTCGAACTGTCCCCCCAGGCATGATCACGCCCTTCCGATCCTTTCTCGGACTCATCCTGGGTGCGCTGCGCGATCTGGCGCCGATCATCCTGGTCATCAGCTTTTTCCAGATCGTCGTGCTGCAGCAACCGTTTCCGAACCTCGGGCCGATCATCGTCGGCTTGCTGCTGGTGTTGCTGGGGCTGGCGCTGTTCATCCAGGGGCTGGAGATGGGGTTGTTTCCCCTGGGCGAGTCCATGGCCCATGCCTTCGCCCGCAAGGGCAGTCTGTTCTGGCTGCTGGCGTTCGCCTTTGCCCTCGGCTTCGGGACCACGGTGGCCGAGCCAGCGCTGATCGCGGTGACCGGCGAGGCGGCCGAGGCCGCCGCCAAGGCCGGCCTGATCGCGCCGGGACCGGACAGCAAAGCGACCTATGCGGTCGGGATGCGCTACACCGTGGCTTTCGCGGTTGGCATCGCCATCCTTGTGGGGGTCTTCCGCATCATCAAGGGCTGGCCGGTGCAGATCCTGATCATCGGCGGATACCTCATCGTCGTGGCGCTGACCTTCATCGCGCCGGCGGAGATCGTTGGCGTGGCGTACGATTCCGGCGGCGTCACCACGTCGACCATCACCGTGCCGCTGGTCACCGCGCTGGGCGTCGGGCTGGCCTCGATGCTGCGCGGCCGCAATCCGTTGATTGACGGCTTCGGGCTGATCGCCTTCGCCAGCCTGACGCCGATGATGTTCGTCATGCTCTACGGCCTGCTGTACTGACCCGGAAGGAACCGCGCCCCGTGGCCACGCTGATCCAGCTTGTCGATACGCTCTGGACCACCATTCTGGACGTGGCGCCGATCCTGCTGATCCTGGTGCTGTTCCAGGTGATGGTGCTGCGCCAGAAGGTGCCGCACCTGCGACGCATGATCCTGGGGTTCATCTACGTGGTGCTGGGGCTGGACCTGTTCCTGGTCGGGCTGGAGATGGCGTTGTTTCCCCTCGGCCAGATCATGGCCGGGCAACTGACCGACCCGGCATTCATGGGCGTCTCCGAGCAGGGGGCCATCGGGGCCAACTGGCGCGACTACCTGTGGGTCTATGCCTTCGCGGCCGCCGTCGGCTTTTCCACCACCATCGCCGAGCCGGCGCTGATCGCCGTCAGCCTGAAGGTGAAGGAGGTCTCCGGTGGCGCGGTGAAGGCGTGGGGCCTGCGGGTGGCGGTGGCCGTCGGTGTGGCGGTTGGCGTGACGCTCGGCGCGCTTCGCATCGTCACCGGCTGGTCCTTGCCCCTGCTCATCGTCATCGGCTATGTGATCGTGATCATTCAGACCCTGATCGCGCCGCGTCAGATCATTCCGCTCGCCTACGATTCCGGGGGAGTGACCACGTCCACCGTCACGGTGCCCCTGGTGACCGCGCTCGGCCTGGGCCTGGCCTCGAACATTCCCGGGCGCAGTCCCCTCATCGACGGCTTCGGGCTGATCGCCCTGGCCAGCCTGTTTCCCATGATCACCGTCATGGGCTACGCGCAGGTGGGCGACCTTCTCGCCCGTCGCGCCGCCCGCCGCAAAGCGCGTGAGGAGTCATGAAGTTCAAGTTGATCATCGCCAGTGTCCCGGACACGACGACCGACGCCATCGTCGACGCCGCCCGCAAGGAGGGCGCCACCGGCTGCACGGTCCTGACCAACGCCCGCGGCGAGGGGCTGAAAAAGGCCAAGACGTTCCTGGGCCTGGACCTGGCGGGCGGGCGCGACCTGGTGCTGATCATCGTCGAGCAGCATCTGGCCCGGCGCATCCTGGAAACCATCGACGCGGCCGGCAAGTTCGACACCAGCCCCGGGGCCGGCATCGCCATCATGATCGATGTCGAGGACGCCGTCGGCCTGGGCAGCCAGATTCACACCATCCAGACCGAGATCGAGGACGAGGTATGAGCAGCAGGCCGTATAAGCCGGTCCGGCAGGTCATGTCCGACACGCCGTACCTGATCGAGGGCATGGCCACCGTCACCGAGGCGGTGGCCATGATGAAAGAGAAGCGCGTCAGTTCCCTGGTCATCCGCAAGCGCCACGAGGGCGACGAATACGGCATGGTCGTCATCCAGGACATCGCCGACAAGATCGTCGCCCAGGATCGCTCGCCCGACCGCGTCAACGTCTACGAAATCATGAGCAAACCCCTGATCGCCGTGCAGGCCGACATGGACGTCCGGTACGCCATCCGCCTGCTTGGCCGGTTCCGCCTGTCGCGGACCATCGTGATGGACCAGGGAGAGCTGGTCGGCATCGCCACCCTGCGCGACCTTGTCCTCGCCTACCTGACGGGCGACGATCAAGTCCCGCCCGCCCCAACGGAGACATCGTGACATGCTCACCGCCGTGGTGTTCTTGATCCTCGGATTCGTCCTCTTGCCTGTCGGCGCCAACATCCTGGTCAGCGGCGCCGTCGCCCTGTCGGAACGCCTGGGCGTCTCGCCCCTGGTGGTGGCGTTGACCGTCGTGGCCTTTGGCACGTCGCTGCCGGAACTGGTGGTCTGTCTGGACGCCGCGCTGGGCGGCGCGCCGGGCATCGCCATGGGCAACGTGGTCGGCTCGAACATCGCCAACGTGCTGTTGATCCTGGGGGCGGCGGCCCTGATCATGCCCGTCGCCTGCGGCGAGCCGCGCGCGTTCCTGCGTGACAGCCTGATCATGCTGGCCGCCACGGCCCTGTGCGTGGGCGCGGTCCTGTCGGGTGTCATCCCGCGCTGGCAGGGCGGCGGGATGCTGGTCCTGCTGGTGGTTTTCCTGGTGTACTCCTATTGGCGTGACTCGACCGACAAGGACGCCGCCGAGTCCCATCTGTCAGAGGTCGAGGAGTTCGAGGGCCTGAAGGACCGGCCCTGGGCGATCATCATTGGCGCCATCGTGCTCGGGCTTGCCGGGGTGGTCGGTGGCGCCCACCTTCTGGTCGAGGGCGCCGTGGTGGTCGCGCGCGGCCTGGGTGTGTCCGAGGCGGTGATCGGTCTGACCGTTGTGGCCCTGGGCACCTCGCTGCCGGAACTCGCGGTGGCCGTCGCGGCGGCGATGAAGAAAGAGCCGGATGTGATCGTCGGCAGCATTGTCGGCTCCAACATCTTCAACATCCTGGCCATCCTGGGCGCCACCGCGCTGGTGATCCCGATCGAAGTGCCGGCGCAGGTGGCGTCGTTCGACATCTGGGTCATGGTCGCCGTCGCCGTGCTGTTGCTGCCCGTCATGATGAGCGGGCGCCGCATGAGCCGGGTTGAGGGGGGCCTGTTCCTGACGGCCTACGCGGGGTACACGGCGATCCAGTACGTCGGCGTGGATCGTGTGTTGATGCTGTCCCCGGTGTCTTGAGGCCGCCAACCATGGTGCACGCCATCCCGCCTTTCGCCCTGGTGACCGGAGCGGGCCGCCGGATCGGCCGTGCCCTGGCGCTGGAATTGGCGGACGTCGGTTTCGCGGTGGCCGTGCACTATTTCGGCTCGGCCGAGGCTGCCCACGAAACCCGTGCCTTGATCGAGGCCCAGGGCGGTCGCGCCGTCACCGTGCGCGCCGACCTGGGGACCGAGGACGACGCGGCGCCCCTGGTGCGCCGCGCGTCCGAGGCGCTCGGCGGCCCCATCGGCGTCCTGGTCAACAATGCCTCGACGTTCGACTACGACGCCTGGGACACCGTCGACCGCGAGAGTTGGGATCGGCACATGGAACCCAACCTCCGCGCCCCGTTCGTGCTCGCCCAGGCCATGGCCCGCGCGTTGCCGGCCGAGGCTGAAGGCTTGGTGCTCAATATGATCGACCAACGGGTCTGGAACCTGACGCCGCACTTCGTCAGCTACACGGTCAGCAAGGCCGGGCTGTGGACCCTGACGCAAACGCTGGCGCTGGCGCTGGCCCCGCGCGTACGGGTCAACGCCGTTGGCCCGGGGCCGGCGCTGCCAAGTCCGCGCCAGACACAGGCGCAGTTCGATGCCCAATGCGCGGCCCTGCCCTTGCGGCGGGGAACCTCGCCCGAGGAAATCAGGACCGCTCTCCGGTTTGTCCTTGCGGCCCGCTCCATGACCGGGCAAATGATAGCGCTCGATGGGGGTCAGCATCTGGCCTGGGCGTGGCCGGCCACGGGCGGTCTCGCCAAGGCGCCCGAGGAGTAGGCCCCCGGCACGCCCGACATCCAATCGGCCCCCAGCCTTGGCCCGTCTGCGGCGCGTCATGTCCGCGCCCCTGCTGTTCCTTCTGGCAAGGTGGGTTCATGAGCCCTCGCTCCAAGCTATACACGACCACACCGTCAAACCCGTTGGCGGATGCCGAGGCTGGCCTGCGTCATGTGTTTGTCCGCGACCTCGTGCTGCCGGCGCGGATCGGGGTGCACACGCACGAAAAGACCGGCCCGCAACGAATACGCCTGAACCTGGACCTGGGCGTGCGGGAGGGCGCGGTCGCCCTGGAGGATCGGCTGGAGAACGTGGTGTGCTATGAGTCGGTGCTCAACCGTGTTCGCGCCATCGTCGCGACCGGCCATGTGAACCTCGTGGAGACACTCGCCGAACGGATCGCGCAGACGTGCCTGGAGGATGCCCGGGTCCGGCGCGCCGTGGTCCGGATCGAGAAGCTCGACGTCTTTTGCGACGCCGCAAGTGTCGGCGTCACAATCGAACGGCTCAATCCGTTTGGATGAGGCCACGGGGGCGCCCGCTGGCCATTTGCACGCGCCGCGCTCCTTCCTCCGCACTGAAGGTTTTCCTCAAATCCTAGACGTTCGGCATAGGCCGAGTCGGATGAGCCGAATGTGCCGGGAATGCACGGGATTTCTGTCAATTCCTGCTATGCAACGAGTTGTGCACAGGGCCATCGCCGTCACAGAACCGACGCACCCCTGTCAAGAAGCATCACCCGGACCGCCTCCAATTTGTCGATCGGATGCTAATCTACTTTAAAAACAGCGACTTACGAAAATTGCCCAAAAGTTAATCAGGGTGACGGATTCCCCGGATTTCCAGGGAGTCGGGGAGCCGGGCCACACATCACCCACAGAGTTATCCACAGCTTTCGTGGATACATTGGCCCTTGCCAATCGGCCAAACATATCACAGCCATGCGATTCGCTGGTGTATGAAACAACTGTTACAGCCTTCCATCCTTTGGAACAGAGCCGATGGGCGTGACGCACCCGACCGTCCGATATACTGTCCCCCCTATGAACCATGATCGGACACTCCGTTTCGGCGAGGCCATAGGTCGATGGAACGGGATCCTCCTGTGCCCAGGAGGGAGCGGCCGTGATGGCCGATAACCGCCCCGACCTTGATGCTCCAGAGGCGCCGTCGGCGGTCCCCGTGCCGACCGGCGTCGGCGTGATCGCCGCCGCCGTCCGCACGCTGCCCAACACCCCCGGTGTGTATCGGATGCTCGACCGGTCCGGCGACGCATTGTACGTCGGCAAGGCGCGCAGCCTGAAGAAGCGGGTGGTCACGTATACCCACCCGGAGCGACTGCCCACCCGGCTGCAGCGCATGATTTCCGCCACGGCGCGCATGGAGGTGGTGACCACCCACACCGAGGCCGAGGCCCTGCTGCTCGAATCCAACCTGATCAAGAAGCTGAAGCCGCGCTACAACATCCTTCTGCGCGACGACAAGTCGTTCCCCTATATCCTGATCGCCGATGACCACGCCTGGCCGCGCGTGCTGAAGCATCGTGGCGCCCGCACCCGGCCCGGGCAGTACCACGGTCCCTATGCCTCCGCCGGCGCGGTCAACCGAACGCTGGTGGCTCTTCAAAAAGCGTTTCTGCTGCGCTCGTGCTCCGACAGCGTATTTGCCAACCGCACGCGTCCGTGCCTGCTGCACCAGATCAAGCGCTGCTGCGCGCCGTGCGTCGGCCGCGTCAGCGAGGACGAGTACCAGGGGTTGGTGGAGCAGGCCCGCGCCTTCCTGGAAGGCCGCAGCCAGGACATGCAGCGCGACCTGGCGACGCGCATGGAGGACGCCAGTGCGCGGCTGGCGTTCGAGGAAGCGGCCATCTACCGCGACCGCATCCGCGCCCTGACCAGCGTGCAGTCGCACCAGGACATCACCCTGCCCGGCCTGGGCGAGGCCGACGTGGTGGCCGTGCATCAGGCCGGCGGGCAGACCTGCATTCAGGTGTTCTTTTTCCGCGCCGGCAACAACCACGGCAACCGCGCCTACTACCCCAGCCACGCCCGCGAGGACGAGGCCGGCGCCGTGCTGGAGGCGTTCCTGGGACAGTTCTACAGCCGCCAGATGCCGCCGAAGGTGATCCTGCTCAGCACGGACATTCCCAACCCCGAGCTGGTGGCCGAGGCGCTGTCGATCCGCGCCGAGCACAAGGTGACACTGCACGTCCCGCAACGCGGCGCCCGGCGCAAGGTCGTGGACCACGCCCTGACCAACGCCCGCGAGGCGCTGGCCCGGCGCATGGCCGAGACGTCGGCGCAACAGACGCTGTTGGAGGGGCTGGCCGAGGTTCTGGGCCTGGAGGGGCCGCCCGAGCGCGTGGAGGTCTATGACAACTCCCACATTTCCGGCACCAACCCCATCGGCGCCATGATCGTCGCCGGGCCGGAGGGCTTCCAGAAGACGTCCTACCGCAAGTTCAACATCCGCCACGCCGAGGCCACCGCCGACGACTACGCCATGATGCGCGAGGTGATGGAGCGCCGCTTCGCCCGCGCCCTGAAGGAGGACCCCGACCGCACGCGCGGCCAGTGGCCCGACCTGGTGCTGATCGACGGCGGCCAGGGGCAGGTGAGCGCGGCGGCCGGGGTGCTGGAGGACCTGGGCATCGAGGACGTGCAGCTGGTGGGCGTGGCGAAGGGACCGGACCGCGACGCCGGGCGGGAGCGGTTCTTTGTTCCGGGCCGGCCGTCGTTCCTGCTGCCGCCGAACCACCCGGTGCTGTATTTCGTGCAGCGCCTGCGGGACGAGGCGCACCGCTTCGCCGTGGCCGGCCATCAGGCGCGGCGCAAGAAGGCGGCGGCGGCCAATCCTCTGGATGCCATCCCCGGCATCGGCGCGGCGCGCAAGAAGGCGCTGATGCACCACTTCGGCTCCGCCAAGGCGGTGTCACAGGCCGGGCTGGCCGACCTGGAGGCGGTGGAGGGGATTAGCGAGGGATTGGCACGGAAGATTTATGAGAGGTTTCATGGGGAGACATGACGCGGCTAGAGTGCCGGTCTCAATCAATGTGACCCAGACCGCAATGCCATGCCACGCCCATGACCGACACCGACACCCTTTATCACCGCCTGTTCTCCCATCCGCTCATGGTGGAACATCTTGTGCGCGACTTCGTGCCCGACGCCATGGCGGTGGGCCTGGATTTCACCCACATGGACCGGGTCTCCGCCAAGTTCCATGGCGACCGCGTCAGAACCCGCCGGGAAGGCGATATCATCTGGCGCATTCCGGCCCACGAGGGACCGGACATCTACCTGCACCTTCTGCTGGAGTTCCAGTCCACGTCCGACTGGTGGATGGCGGTTCGGGCTCAGGTCTACGAAGGCCTGCTATGGCAGCATCTCATCAAGGAAAACGACCTGAAGGACGGAGACCGACTGCCGCCGGTGTTGCTGGTGGTGATCCACAACGGCGCCCGCGCCTGGACGGCACCCACCGACACAACGGACCTGATCAATCTGCCCAAGGGCTCCCCGTTGTGGCCTTGGCAACCGCGACTCCGGTATCATGTTCTGGACATGGGACGGGTGCCCGAGGACACTCTCACCGGCCGGGAAACGCTGACGTCCCTTCTGGTGCGCCTGGAGCGGCCGCAGGAACCCGGGGCGCTTCGGCACGTCGTTGACGGCGTGATTGCGTGGTTCCGGGCGCATCCGGACTATACGGATTTGAAGCAGCTGTTCACGGCGTTGGTCGGACAGGCATTGCGGGGCTCGGGTTTGCCGGACCGGATCCCCGACGATCTACGGGAGGTGCGAACGATGCTGGAAACCCTCGGCGAGGAATGGACAAAGAAGTGGCGGGCTGAGGGCCGGGCTGAGGGCCGGGCTGAGGGCCGGGCTGAGGGACAAGTTCACATGCTCGCCCGGTTGATCGAACACCGCTTTGGGCCTCTGACGGATGATCAGCGGACACGCATCCTGTCGGCTGATGAGGCCACGGTGGCACTTTGGGAAAAGCGCTTGTTCGAGGCTACCTCCATCGACGATGTACTGTCCCAGCCACATTGATGCGGAACCGAACCTCTTCGGACTCACCAGCTCCGCCCATGCTCTCCTCTCTCCCCAACGCCCTCACCGTGGCCCGGATCGCTGTGGTTCCGATCATCGTCGCAACGGTCTTCATCCCCGGCCCTGAAGCCCGTTGGGTGGCCGCCGGACTGTTCGCCGTGGCGGCGGTGACGGATTACCTCGACGGCTGGCTGGCGCGGGCGCTGAAGGTGGAATCCGACGTCGGCCGCGCGCTCGACCCCATCGCCGACAAGCTGCTGGTGGCCGCCGTGTTGCTGATGCTGGCCGGGGTGGACCGCCTGAGCGACCTGGGGGTGGTCGCCGCCGTGATCATCCTGGCACGCGAGATCCTGGTCTCCGGCCTGCGCGAGGCCCTGGCCGGGCACAGCGTCGTCATGCCCGTGACCCGGCTGGCCAAGTGGAAGACGGCGTCGCAGCTCGTGGCGCTGCCGTTGCTGCTGGTGGGAGACGCGGCCTACGTCATCGGACTCTCGCTGCAATGGCCCGGCGAACTCCTGTTATGGATCGCGGCGGGGCTGACGGCGCGCACGGGCTATGACTATCTTCTTCAGGCGCTCGCCCATCTGCGGAAGGATTCGTCGTGACCGTCCCCACCGACCCTGTCTCCATCGACGATCGCCTGCTGCCGCTGGACGAGGCACTGGAGCGGCTTCAGCGCGAATTGCGCCCGGTGGTCGCCCCCGAGCGCGTCCCGCTGCGCGCGGCCGCCGGGCGCATCCTGGCCGCCGATGTGGTGGCCGCCGTCGATCATCCTGGCCATGCCGTCTCGGCCATGGACGGATACGCCGTGCGGCACGCGGACCTTTCGGCCGATGCGCCGGTGACGCTGCCCGTGTCCGGGCGCGCGGCGGCGGGCCATCCCCTGCCCCACCCACTGGAGCCGGGCTCGACCGCGCGCATCTTCACCGGCGCGGTGATGCCCGAGGGGGCGGACACCGTGATCATGCAGGAGGACGTCACCGAGGCCGGCGACGGGGGCGTCACCCTCCCCGCCGGCGCGTCCCATGGGCGCCATGTGCGCGCCGCCGGCAGCGACTTTCACGCCGGCGCCACGGTGCTGGCCGCCGGGCGTCGCCTGCGGCCGCCGGATATCGCCCTGGCCGCCGCCGCCGGACAGGCCCACCTGCCGGTGTTCGAGCGCTTGCGCGTCGGCGTCTTCTCCACCGGCGACGAGGTGGTCGAGCCGGGCCAGCCGTTGCCCCCCGGCGGGCTGTACGACAGCAATCGCCACGGGTTGTTGGCGCTGGTGGAGGCGATGGGCGCGGCGGTCACCGACCTGGGCAATCTGCCCGATGACCGCGCCCGGATCACAGCGGCGCTGGACCGGGCCGCCGAGGAGCACCATGTGCTCATCACCTCCGGCGGTGTGTCGGTGGGCGGCGAGGACCACGTGCGCGACGCCGTGGCGGCGCTCGGCACCCTCCACTTCTGGCGCCTGGCCATCAAGCCGGGCAAGCCGACCGCGCTGGGCAGCATCCGCGACACGACGTTCATCGGCCTGCCCGGCAACCCGGTCTCGGCCCTGGTGACGTTCCTGCTGGTCGCCCGGCCGGTGCTGCAACGCCTGGGCGGCGCGCGGGTGGTCCCGCCCCGCCGTTACCCCGTGCCGGCCGGGTTCTCGCACGAAAACACGGGCCACCGCCGCGCCTTCCTGCGGGCCTGGGTCGAGGACACGGCCGAGGGACCGCGCGTACGGCTGTTCCGCTCGCAGGACAGCGCCATGACCACGTCGCTCGGCGCCGCCACCGGCCTGGTGGACCTGCCGGCGGACACGGACACGGTGGCCCCGGGCCAGCCGGTGGACTACCTGCCGCTCACCGAGGTGCTGTCATGAAGGTGCTGTATTTCGCCTGGGTGCGCGACTTTGTCGGCACGGGTCAGGAGACCGTGGAGCCCCCAGCCGAGGTCGCCACCGTCGGAGACCTCATGGGCTGGTTGGCTCAGCGCAGCCCGGGACACGCGCGGGCGTTTGCCGACCCAGCGGTCGTCCGCTGCGCGGTGGATCAGGACTTCGCCGGTGCCGAGGCCCCTATTGCCGGCGTGTCGGAAGTGGCTTTCTTCCCGCCGGTGACCGGAGGCTAGGGCCGTGATCCGCGTGCAGGCCGAGGCCTTCGACGTCGGCGCCGAGATCGCCGCCTTCACGCGCGGTACGGGGCGGGTCGGCGCGGTAGCGACCTTCACCGGGCTGGTGCGTGACTATCTCGGCGACAGGCCCGAGGGCGCGCCGCCTGTGCGGGCCATGACCCTGGAGCACTACCCGGGCATGACCGAACGCCAGTTGGAGCGGATCGAGGCCGAGGCCCGAAGCCGCTGGGACCTCGCCGACGTGCTTGTCATTCACCGCGTCGGGCGGATGGAACCGGGCGAGCCCATTGTGCTGGTGTGCACGGCGTCGGCCCATCGCGCGGCGGCGCTGGACAGTTGCGCGTTCCTCATCGACTGGCTGAAGACCCAGGCCCCGTTCTGGAAACGCGAGGAAACGCCGGACGGTGACCGCTGGGTCGAGGCGCGCGCCAGTGATGATGACGCGGCCAAGCGGTG
This sequence comes from uncultured Rhodospira sp., assembly GCF_937138205.1. GTDB lineage: Bacteria > Pseudomonadota > Alphaproteobacteria > Rhodospirillales > Rhodospirillaceae > Rhodospira. The sequence continues at coordinate 55,229 of NZ_CAKZOT010000103.1, forward strand.
GAATCAGTGTTCGTAGGGCGGGTTCGCGCCTTTAGCGCAACCCGCCATGGGCACTTTGCTTGCGGCGGATTGGCCCGCTGCGCCGGCCGAATCCGCCCTACCCGTTCGACGACCGGTCCCGCTCCACCCCCGCCGACCGACACGCCGCCTCCACGGTGTTGTCGAGCAGGCAGGCGATGGTCATGGGGCCGACGCCGCCCGGCACCGGGGTGATGGCCCCCGCCACCTCCTTCGCCGCCTCGAAATCCACGTCGCCGACCAGCCGGCCCTTCTCCTGGCCCGAGTCCGGCGGCAGGCGATTGATGCCGACGTCAATCACGGTCGCCCCCGGCTTGATCCAGTCGCCCTTGACCATCATCGGCCGGCCGACGGCCGGCACCAGGATATCGGCGCGGCGGCATTCCTCGGCCAGATCACGGGTGCGCGAGTGGGCCATGGTCACCGTGCAGTTGGCGGCCAGCAGCAACTGCCCCATCGGCTTGCCCATCAGGTTGGAGCGGCCAATGACCAGCGCCCTGGCTCCCGTCAGGTCACCCAGCACATCCCGCAACAGCATCATGCAGCCCTTGGGCGTGCACGGCAGCAGCGCCGGCGCGCCCGAGGCCAGATTGCCCACGCTCACGGGGTGCAGCCCGTCCACGTCCTTGGCCGGGTCGATGGCCTGCACCACGCGCTGCGGGTCCAGCCCGGCGGGCAGCGGCAACTGCACCAGGATGCCATGCACGGTCTCATCGCCGTTCAGGCGGCCGATCAGGGCGTCCAACTCCGCCTGGGTCGTTTCGGCGGGCAGTCGGTAGGCGGTCGAGACCATGCCGGCCTCGCGCGCCATGCGTTCCTTGCTGCGCACATAGACCTGGCTGGCCGGATCCTCGCCCACCAGAACCACCGCCAGACCCGGTACCAGACCGCGTCCGGCCAGCGCCGCAACCTCTTCGGCGACACGGGCGCGCAACGCGGCGGAGAAGGCTTTTCCATCAATGATACGGGCGGTCATGGCGGCTCCGGGACGGGACGGGGCGGAGGAACGGGCGGCGGGACCATACGCCGACATCCCCACAGAGGAAAGGCGTTTCCCGACCGCGAAACCCTGTTACGGTGCGTGCACTTGGCCCCTCGATATCCTCGGACCGCCCGCCATGAACGCTGATCCCAATGTGCCCTACATCCTCACCATCCAGTGCCCGGACGGCCTGGGCGTCCAGGCCGCCGTCATGGGATTCCTGGCCGGCCACCAAGCCTTCATCACCGAATCACACAGTTACGGCGATCCACTCACCGGCCGCTTCTTCATGCGGGTGGTATTCCGCGCCGGGCATCCCAACATGCCCGACCTGGAGACCCTGCGCTCGCACTTCCAGACGGTGGCCACCAACTTCGGCATGGACTGGGGCCTGCACGACGCCACCGAGCCGCCGCGCGTGCTGATCGCCGTGTCCCGCTTCGGCCATTGCATGAACGACCTGCTGCACCGGTGGCAGTCGGGGCAGCTCGGCATCCGCATCGCCGCCGTGGTGTCCAACCATACCGAGATGCGCGGCCTGGCCGAGTGGCACGGCATTCCCTACCACCATCTGCCGGTCACCCCGGACACCAAGCCCGAGCAGGAACGCCGCGTCCTCGACCTGGTGGAGGAGCAGGAGATCGATCTGGTGGTGCTCGCCCGCTACATGCAGGTGCTGTCGCCGGAGATGAGCGCCGCGTTGTCCGGGCGCTGCATCAACATTCATCACTCGTTCCTGCCCAGCTTCAAGGGCGCGCGACCCTACCAGCAGGCGCACGGCCGCGGCGTGAAGCTGATCGGCGCCACCGCGCATTACGTCACCGAAAACCTCGACGAAGGGCCGATTATCGAGCAGGAGGTCGTGCGCGTCGACCACACCCATACGGGCGAGGAACTGGTGCGCATGGGCCGCGACGTCGAGACGGTCGTGCTGGCCCGGGCGGTGCGCTGGCACTGCGAGCGCCGGGTTTTCATGAATGACAACAAGACGGTGGTGTTCAAGTAGAGCTTTCTTGTCCACGCCCAGGGCCACGTTGTGGCGCCCCGGAACAGGGCGCCGGTCGCACGGCGAGGCCCGAATGCCTTGCTCTTGCTCTTTGGTTTTCCTCAAAAAACCATCACCTGCACACAAATTGTGCAGAGCCCACCTTGGCCGCCCATAAAATTGTCATGGGCTGTCGCGCGCGGCCCGCCCAAACGGCCGCTCCGGCCTGCGCCACGCGCCTAACCCCCTGAATAAAAGCCATTTTCTATCCTCTCGGCCACTTGGCACGGTGCTTGAACACCGTAGTCCACGACGCCAGACCGCCCTGATCCAATGATGGGCGGGGACCCGGGCGGCGAGACACCATCTGGTTGATTGGGGGTACAGGCTATGAAGTTGATCATGGCGATCATCAAGCCCTTCAAGCTCGACGAGGTCCGCGAGGCCCTCAGCGCGCTGGAGATCCAAGGGCTGACGGTCTCCGAGGTCAAGGGCTTCGGACGACAGAAAGGCCAGACCGAGATCTATCGGGGCGCCGAATACCAAGTGAACTTCCTTCCCAAGGTGAAGATCGAGATCGTCGTGGCGGACGACATGGTCGAGCGCGTGATCGAGGCCATCCAGAACTCGGCGCGCACCGACAAGATCGGCGACGGCAAGGTCTTTGTCCTGGACGTGGAGAAGTCGGTGCGCATCCGCACCGGTGAAACCGACGCTGACGCCCTGTAGGAGGACCGAAACCGATGATTCGCACCAAAACACAGCTCGCGCTCGCCGCCAGCGCCGCCGTGATCGCCGCGGCGATGGCCGAACCCGCGCTCGCCCAGGACGCCGCCGAGGCCGCCCTGCCGGTTGCACCGGAGACGTCCTTTATTTTCAACTCGTTCTCGTTCCTTGTGCACGGCTTCCTGGTGATGTGGATGGCCGCCGGCTTCGCCATGCTCGAAGGTGGCTTGGTGCGCGGCAAGAACACCACCATGCAGATGACCAAGAACATCGCGCTGTATTCCATCAGCGGCCTGATGTACTGGGTCATCGGCTACAATCTGATGTACAACGGCGTTGACGGTGGGTTCTTCGGCATCCCCGGCCCCTGGAGCGCCAGCGACCCCATCGTCGACGGCGCCTTCGAGGGTGATGCCTCCGGCTATGCGGCCGCGTCCGACTGGTTCTTCCAGATGGTGTTCGTGGCCACCGCCGCGTCGATCGTCTCCGGCACCCTGGCCGAGCGCATCAAGCTGTGGCCGTTCCTGATCTTCATCGTCTGCCTGACCGGCGTCATCTACCCGATCCAGGGCGCGTGGCAGTGGGGCGGCGGCTGGCTGGCCGAGGCCGGCTTCAGCGACTTCGCCGGGTCGACGCTGGTGCACTCGGTGGGCGGCTGGGCCGCGCTGGCCGGCGCGATCCTGCTGGGCGCGCGCACCGGCAAGTACGGCGCCGACGGCAAGGTGCACCCGATCCCGGGCGCCAACCTGCCGCTGGCGACCCTCGGCACCTTCATTCTGTGGCTGGGCTGGTTCGGCTTCAACGGCGGCTCGCAGCTGGCCCTGGGCAGCGCCGCCGACGCCATCTCCATCGCCACCATCTACATGAACACCAACCTGGCCGCCGCCGCCGGCGTGGTCGTGGCCATCCTCGTCACCCAGGCGATTTACGGCAAGGTCGACCTGACCATGGCGTTGAACGGCGCGTTGGGCGGCCTGGTCTCCATCACCGCCGAGCCGCTTACGCCGTCGCCGATGATGGCGGTCCTGATCGGCGGCATTGGTGGCGTGCTGGTGGTCCTGACCGTGCCGCTGCTGGACAAGCTGAAGATCGACGACGTGGTCGGCGCCATCCCGGTCCACTTGGTGTGCGGCGTCTGGGGCACGCTGGCCGTCCCGCTGACCAACAGCGGCACCAACTTCGGCTCGCAGATCCTCGGCATTGTCTCCATCGGCGCCTTCGTCTTCGTGGTCAGCTTCGTCATCTGGTTCGTGCTCAAGATGGCGATGGGCATCCGGGTCTCCGAAGAGGAAGAAACGATCGGCCTCGACAAGGCGGAACTGGGCCTGGAGGCCTACCCCGAATTCGGCCGCGGCTCGCAGTCCATCCTGTAAGCGGTCGTCCGAATGGTCGGCCCGGCGTCCCCTCGACCCGGGGGCGCCGGGTTGCCCTCCCCGCCCTTTTGGGCGCGTTCCTAACTCCGACTGGCCCCGGGGCGTGCTGCCCCGGGGTCTCTTTTGTGCCACGCCGCGGACGCCGTGTCCCGACCGCCGGGGGACGGGCTGAAAACGCTTGGGCTCCGCGGGGGATTCGCGCCTATACTCCCGCACGCTGTGATGACGGATGAGGGGGTCGCGCGGGGTGGTGCGAGGCGTGTACGGCGACGGAAGCGGGACACCGTGTGCCAGGGTCTTGGCGGGTCTGGCGGCCATGTGCGTTGTTGTGGTGTGGAGTGCGTCACCGGCCCTGGCCCTCAGCGCCCGAGACCTCGCCGGGACCGGCGAGGGGTTCCGTGATTTCGACCTCGGCGCATCGGACCCGACCGCCAGCGGCGCCGTCTCCGGCGGTGTGCTCGGCGGTTTGGCGGCGCCGTCGGCGGCGGCGCCGGAGGTGCGCCTGAACCCGGTTCCGTCCGGCACAGACGCCCGCGACACCCTGCCGACGCTGCCGCGCCTGCACACCCCCGTGTCACCGGCCGTACCGACGCCTCGGTTGCGCCCAGTGGTGGATTCGCTGCAAGCCGTCGATCCCGCGCCGGCGCTGGCGCCCTCCGTCTCATCCCCGGCGCCCGAGACCCCGCCAGCGGCGGCGCCACCAGACACCGCTCCCACCGATCCGGCGACCCTGATTCGGGCCGACGAACTGCGCTACGAACGCGACCTGGGTCTCTACCGGGCGCGCGGCAACGTGGAACTGACCAACGGCGAGCGCGTGGTCATGGCCGACGCGGTGTCCTACAACGAACGCACCGACACCCTGACCGCCAACGGCAACGTGCGCGTGGTGGAGGCCGACGGCACCACATACTTCGCCAACTATGTCGAGTTGTCGGCCGATTTCCGCGACGGGTTCGTCCGCGACATGTCGGTGTTGCTGGCCGATCGCTCGCGCATCACCGCCGTCTATGCCACCCGCACGGCCGGCGAACGCAAGGACTTCTGGAAAGGGGTGTACACGGCCTGCGACACATGCCCGACCGACGAAGGATCGCCCTGGCCGACACTGAGCGGCAACCAAGCCGGCACCCGCGAGCGCCAGCGGCCCCTGTGGCAGATCCGCGCCGCGCACGTCACGCATGACGAAGTGGCGCGCGACATCATCTATCGCGACGCCACGCTGGAGCTGTTCGGCGTTCCGGTGGCCTACACGCCGTATCTGACCCAGCCCGACCCCACGGTCTACCGGCGCACCGGCGTTCTGGCGCCGACGTTCGGGGTGGACGACACCATGGGCTACTGGACCGAGGTCCCCTATTACGTCGTCATCGACGATCAGCAGGACACCACCCTGCGCGTGCGCGCCATGTCCGAGGAGGCGTGGCTGTTGCACCCGGAATACCGTCTGCGATTCGGCAGCGGCGAGCTCTATCTTGACGGCAGCCTGACCAACGATGGCGCGGAGGGCCTGTCGGGCCACCTGACCAGCCGGGGCCGCTGGCACATCAATGACGTCTGGCGCGCCGGCTTCGACAGCGCGGTGGCCACGTTCGACGGGTATCTGGACCGCTATGACTTCCCCAATCCCGACTGGCTGACCAACCACGCCTATGTCGAGGCCTTCTCGGGCCGGAACTACGCCGCCGCCGAGGCCTTCTCGTTCGACGATACGCGGGTCGATTACGACGACGACGCCAACCCGATCGTCCTGCCCCTGGTCACCTACGACTACGCCAGCGAGCCCGTGATGCTGGGCGGGCGGATGGCGTTGAACGGCAGCGTGCAGGGCATCCACCGCGAGGACGGGGCCAGCAGCACGCGGGTCTCCGGTTCGGTCGGGTGGACCCGGGCCGGCACACTGAACGGGGGCCTTGCCTATGACGTGAATGCGTTCCTTAACAGCGACCTGTACGTCGTCGACGACGCCAACCAGACCGATGGCGTGCCCGGGTCCGGCTACGATGGCTCGGTGGCCCGGGTCTATCCGTCGGCGCGGATGCGCCTGCGGTATCCGATGGTTCGGGTGGCGCCCAACCATCGCCAGATCCTGGAGCCCATCGTCACCGTCGCCATGGCCCCGCCCGACCTCAACACCAAGCGCATCCCCAACGAGGACAGCCAGGACCCGCAGTTGACCCACGTCAACCTGTTCACCGGCGACCGCACGGGGGGGCGCGACCGGGTGGACGACGGCCTTTCGGTCAACTACGGTCTGCGTTGGACCTACCTCGACGCCGATAACGGATCGGTCGCCGTCCAGTTCGGCCAGGCTTGGCGGCCGTTCGAGTCCGATTTTCTTCTGTCCAGCGCCGGCTATGGCCAGGGGCTTTCGGATTTCGTCGGCAGCCTCGACGTGCGGCCGCACCCCTACCTGGACCTGTTCTACCATTTCCGGCTGGACAGGGACGATCTGACGCCGAACAGGACCGTCCTGGGCTTCCGGGCGGGACCGCCGGTCCTGTCCATCGGCGGCACCTATGTCCGGGTCGGTGAGGCAGGGGACGTCTACGACAGCGGCATCCCCGACCGCGAGGAAGTGGTCGCCTCGGTGAACACGGCGTTCAGCCGATACTGGAGCGCCTACGCCGGCGGCCGCTACAATCTCGCCAGGAACCAGACGGTGGACCTTTGGGGCGGCCTGACCTACGAGGACGAGTGCCTCGCGCTGGCGCTTGATTACACATCCAACTACAACGAGGTCAGCGGCGAGGACGAGGGACAGAGCCTGGTTTTGCGTATGACACTGAAGACGTTGGGTGAGATCAGTTTCTAGGAGTTGTGTTGATGGGCGTGAACGCGGTGTTGAGCCGATCCCGGAGTGCCGTCCACCGGGCCTGTTTGTCGATCACGGTCGCCTTGTTCATGGCCCTGGTGGCGCCCCTGCTGGCCCCTGCGCTCCCGGCCCAGGCCCAGCCGGCGGCCGACATGGTGTTGCGGATCGCGGCGGTGGTGAACGACGACATCATCTCCGTCTATGACATCGAGGCTAGGAGCGACATCCTGATCGCCTCGGCCGGAATGCCCGATACGACAGAAACCCGCGCGCGCATCCGCGATCAGGTCCTGCGCGCCCTGATCGACGAGACCCTGAAGCTCCAGGAAGCGCAACGCCTCGACCAGACTGTGACGGAAGAGGAAATGACCCGGGCGGTGCGGCAGGTCGAACAGCAGAACCGCATTCCTCCGGGCGGATTCGAGGACTTCATCCAGGCCACGGGCGTGGACCGAGAGTCGGCCCTGCGCCAGATCCGCGCCGAAGTCGCCTGGATCAAGAGCATACGGGTCCTGTTCGCCAGCCAGGTGGACATCACCGACGAGCAGGTCGACATCGTCATGAACCGGCTGCAGGCGGCGCGCGGCAAACCGGAGTACCTGGTCAACGAGATCTATCTGCCGGTGGACAATCCGACCGAAGAGGCCCGCATCCGCCAGAACGCCGAGCGGCTGGTCGCGCAGTTGCGCGAGGGCGCGGCGTTCCCGCCGCTCGCCCGCCAGTTCTCGCAAAGCCCCTCGGCGGCCAAGGGCGGCCAGCTGGGCTGGGTCCGGCAGGGCGACCTGGACACCGCCCTGGAACAGGCCCTGCAGGGGATGCCCGAGGATAGCGTGTCCGACCCGATCCGCACGGTCGGCGGCTTCCACATCCTGCACATGCTTGACCGGCGCCGGACCGCCGAACCGGACCCCGACGCCGCCCGGCTGAGCATCAGCCAGTTGGCGCTTCCCTCCAGGGGTCCGAAGGCTCTTTCGCGGGCCACGCGTGAGGAAATCAAGACCGTGGTGCGCCAGAACGTCGAAACGTGCGAGGACCTGAACGCCTTGGCCGAGGAGATGGACGTGCCCAACTCCGGCGCGGTCGGGTCGGTCCCGGTGGCGCGCCTGCAAGGACCGATGCGCGACATTCTGCTGGGCCTGGGCGAAAACCAGGCATCCGAGCCGCTGCGCACCCCGAACGGCGAGTTGATCCTGATGGTCTGCGACCGCGAGGTGCCGGGTGGAATGCCGACCCGGGAAGACATCCGCGAACGGCTGTATCAGGAACGCCTGGACGCCATTGCCAACCGCCATTTGCGCACCTTACGCCAGCAGGCGCTGATCGATATCCGCATCTGACCGGACAGCCCCGCCATGCCCGCCGCTCCAGCTGCCTCCACGTCCCCCCCTCTGGCCCTGACCATGGGCGAGCCGGCCGGCGTCGGCGCCGAGATCACCCTGGCCGCCTGGACCCGGCGGCGCGACAGCGCCGTGCCCCCGTTCGTGCTGCTCGACGACGTCGACCGGATCGAGGCGATGGCGCGCCGACTCGGCTGGTCCGTCCCGGTGGCGCGCGTGGACCATCCGCGCGAGGCCCTGCCTCGGTTCGCCGAGGCACTGCCGGTGCTCCATCGGCCCTTGCCCGTTCCGGTCGAGCCGGGTCGGCCCGACCCCGCGAACGCCGGCGCGGTGCGCGACGGCATCGCCGAGGCGGTGACCCTGGTCCGACAGGGCGAGTGCGCAGCCGTCGTCACCAACCCCATCAACAAGGACGTGCTGCAAGGCGCCGGGTTTGTCTTTCCCGGTCACACCGAGTTCCTGGCCGAACTGGCGGGCGGCGAGGGCCGGGCGGTGATGATGCTCGCCTGCCCCGGCCTGCGAGTGGTGCCGATCACCGTTCACATTCCGCTGTCGCGGGTTGCCGCCACGCTGACCACCGAGGCCATCGTCGACGCCGGCCGCGTCACCGCCCGGGCCCTGGCGCGCGATTTCGGCCTCGCCGCGCCCCGGCTGGCGGTGGCCGCGCTCAATCCGCACGCCGGCGAGCACGGGCGCATGGGCGACGAGGAAACCCGGATCATCCAGCCGGCGGTGGATCTCCTGCGAGCCGAGGGGCTGGCCGTCTTCGACCCATCGCCCGCCGATACCCTGTTTCATGCCGGCGCCCGCGCCGGCTACGACGCGGTGCTGTGCATGTACCATGACCAGGCGCTGATCCCGCTCAAGACCATCGACTTCGCCGGCGGGGTGAACGTCACGCTGGGCCTGCCGTTCGTGCGCACCTCGCCCGACCATGGCACGGCGTTCGACATCGCCGGCCAGGGCCGCGCCAACCCCATGAGCCTGATCGCCGCGTTGCGCATGGCGGCCGTCATGGCCGCGCGCCGTGGCGCCACCGCGCCATGACGGACGTAAAGGCGCCCGACCTGCCGCCCTTGCGTGAGGTCATCGCCCGCCACGGGCTCGACGCCCGCAAGGCGCTGGGGCAGCATTTCCTTCTCGACCTGAACCTGACGCGTCGCATCGCCCGCGCCGCCGGCGACCTGACCACCGGCACGGTGATCGAGGTCGGTCCCGGGCCGGGCGGGCTGACGCGGGCGCTGCTGGAGCAGGGCGCGCGGGTGGTGGCGATCGAGAAGGACCGCCGCTGCGTCGCCGCGCTGGAAGAGCTGGGTGCCGCCTTTCCCGGCCAGTTGTCCATCATCGAGGGCGATGCGCTGGAGCAGGATATGACCACCCTGGGCGAGCGACCGCGCCGGGTGGTGGCCAACCTGCCCTACAATATCTCCACCGCGTTGCTGCTGCGCTGGCTGCACACCATCCAGGCGTTCGATCTGCTGGTGCTGATGTTCCAGAAGGAGGTCGCGGATCGCCTGTGGGCGCGCCCGGGCTTGCGCGGCTACAGCCGGCTATCGGTCATCACGCAATGGCTGTGCGAGGCCAAGCCGCTGTTCGACGTCAACCCGCGCGCCTTTACGCCCCCGCCCAAGGTGAACTCGGCCGTGGTACGCCTGACGCCCCGGCCCGAACCGCTGCTCGACGTGCCGATCGGCGCCGTCGAGCGGGCGACCGCCACCCTGTTCGGCCAGCGCCGCAAGATGGTGCGGGTGCCGCTGAAGGCTCTCGGCGACCCCGAGGCCATCTGCGCCGCCTGCGGCATCGACCCCACCCACCGGGCGGAACAGATTCCGGTCGAGGACATTCTGAACGTGGCCCGGTACGTGGACGATTGAGCCGCGCCCTACTCTTCCCCCCGCATCGCATTGACGAAATCGACCATGCCGATCTGGCGGTCGCGGCGCAGGCGTTCGGCGGTGAGGATGGCCTTGACCCGGGCGATGGCCTGATCGACATCCGTGTTGACGACGATGTAGTCGTACTCCGCCCAATGGCTCATCTCGTCGGCCGCCTTGGCCATGCGCCGTTGCACCACGTCCTCCGGGTCCTGTGCGCGGGCGCGCAGGCGGCGTTCCAGTTCCTCGGTCGAGGGCGGCAGGATGAACACCCGCACAAGATCGCGCGCCACCTTGTCGGCCAGTTGCTGCGTGCCCTGCCAGTCGATGTCGAACAGCACGTCGCGGCCGGCGCTGAGTTCATTCTCGACCTGCTGGCGAGGCGTTCCGTAATGGTTGTCGAACACGCGCGCGTGTTCCAGGAGTTCGTCCCGCTCCACCATCTCCCGGTACCGTTCGAGAGAGATGAAATGGTAGTCGCGCCCGTCCACCTCCGCCGCCCGCTTCGGTCGTGTGGTCACCGAGACCGACAGCCGCAACTCGGGATCGTCCGCCAACAACGCCCGGCTGATGGTCGACTTGCCGGCGCCTGAGGGCGAGGACAGGACCAGCATCAGGCCGCGCCGGCGGATCGGCCGGCCGGTGTGATCGACGTTCAAGGCAGCTCCGGCGGTCAATGCGGTCATGGCGGCCTACTCGATGTTCTGAACCTGCTCGCGGAACTGGTCGATGGTGGCCTTCAGCTCCAGGCCGATGGCGGTCATCTCGGCCTCGGACGCCTTGGAACACAGCGTGTTGGCCTCGCGGTTGAACTCCTGGCAGAGGAAGTCCAGCCGCCGCCCGACCGCGCCCTCGGCGGCCAACAGGTCGAGCGCCGCCTGCCCGTGCGCCGCCAGACGGTCCAACTCCTCGCGCACGTCGGCCTTGGTGGCCAGAATGGCGGCCTCCTGCACCAGCCGCTCCTCGAAGGCGGCGCCGGGCGGCGCCGGCCACGCCTCCAGCAGGGCCTGCACCTGCCCGCGCAGGCGTTCGCGCAGCGCCTCCGGCTGGGCCGACGCCAAGGCCGCCGCGCGATCGCGCAAGCCCGCGATCCGCGCGAGGTTCTCGCGCAGGACCGGGTCCAACCGCGCGCCCTCCTCGGCTCGCGCCGCCACCAGGGCCGACAGGGCCACATCGAGCCCTTGCAACAAGGCCGCATCGCGCTCCGCCCGCAAGGCCTCCGCCTCCGGGCCGACCGGTTTCTGCTCGCCCACCTCCAGCACGCCGCGCAACGCCATCAAGCCATCCACACGGGCCGGGGCCAATGTCGGAAAGTGTCGCGCCACCTCGTCCGCCACGCCGGCCAGGGAGTCCAGGAGATCCCGGTTGATGGTCGGCACTGCGGAGTCGCGGGCTGTGTCCAGCGACAAGGCCATGGTCACGCTGCCCCGCGTCAGCACCCGTCCCGCCGCCGCCCGCGCCGGCCCGTCGAGCGACTCGCAGCCTTGCGGCAAACGGACCCGCACGTCGAGGCCGCGCCCGTTGACGCTACGCACCTCCCACGTCCAGACCCCACCCAGGGGACCGTCGATAGACCCTTGCGACCGGGCAAATCCGGTCATGCTGGCAACACTCACGGGCGACTCCAGGCTGTTCGGGCGGCCGGTCCGACCGCCGGGCGGTTATAGCCAGCCCGCCCGCGCCGGAGCAACCACGCCCTGACCGATGCCCCCCCGACAATCCCGCGGTCGCGGCGGCGCGCGCGCGAAACGACCGCTTGCGTCGCGGCGCGGCAGGTCCCAGGTTCTTGGCTCCATCCCCCGTACCCCCGGGAGCCGCCTCATGGCCCAAGGACCGGCCGCGTCGGCCAGCGCGACCGACGACATTCAGCCCTGTGTGGAGATGATTCGCCACCTCGTGGGCTTCGACACCACGTCGCGCGACTCCAACCTGCCGCTGATCCATTTCGTGCGGGACCACTTGGCCGCCCAGGGCGTCGCGGCCACCCTGGTTCCCAACGCCGACGGCACCAAGGCCAATCTCTTCGCCACCATCGGACCGGCTGTGCCAGGCGGGGTCGTGCTGAGCGGGCACACCGATGTCGTGCCGGTGGATGATCAGGCCTGGGACAGCGATCCGTTCACGCTGACGGAGCGCGACGGCCGCCTGGTCGGGCGCGGCACGGCCGACATGAAGAGCTTTCCGGCGATTGCCCTGGCCCTGGTGCCGGAGATGCTGGCGGCCGGACTGAAACGCCCGATCCACCTGGCCCTGTCATACGACGAGGAGGTCGGGTGTTTCGGCGCCCCCGCCATGATCCAGGAGATGAAACGGACCGTGCCGACGCCCCAGGCGGTCATCGTCGGCGAACCGACGGACATGCGGATCGTCGGCACGACCAAGGGGATCGACGTCATCCGCACCACGGTCACCGGGCGCGAGGTTCATTCCAGTATGCCCCACCACGGCGCCAGCGCCGTCATGAACGCCGCCACCCTGGTGCACTGGCTGTCGCGGCGCGCGGCAGAGCGGGCGGCCGGGCCGAGTCCCGACTGCCCGTTCGACCCGCCCTGGACGACCATCACCTGCGACGTGATCGAGGGCGGCACGGCGCACAACATCATTTCCAAGACCTGTACCTTCATCTGGACCGTGCGCGCCGTTCCGGGCGACGACCCGGCCGTCCTGCGACAGGCGTTCCTGGCCCAGGCCGCCCGGCTGGAGGCGGACATGCAACGGGCGGCGCCGGAGGCCCGCATTGCCACCACCATCCTGGCGTCGGTGCCCGCCATGCGCCATGTTCCCGACTCCGAGGCGGAACGGCTGGCGCGGGCGCTGACCGGCGACAACGGCCTGGGCGCCGTCGCCTTCGCCGCCGAGGCCGGCCTGTTCCAGGACGCCGGGTTCCCCACCGTCATGTGTGGTCCGGGGTCGATGGCCCAGGCCCATCAGCCGAACGAATCCATCACGCTGGACCAGGTGCGGGCCGGCACGGTCTTCATGCGTCGTCTGATCGAGCACCTCGCCGGATAGCACGGAGCGTCCCGGATATGATCCCACCCACCGACTACGGCCCAACCGGGGTTGCCACCGACATCTCGTGTGCCGCCTGCGGCACGCCCGTCGATCCGACCGCTTCGCTGGGGTTCCGCTGCCCGGCCGCGCTGTCCGACGATGGCATGGACCATGTGCTGCACCGGTTCCTCGACGGCCCGCGCCTGGGCTTTCCCAACAGCACCGACCGCAATCCGTTCGTGCGCTACCGCACCATGATGACGTCCTATCATGTCGGCCGCCGTCTGGGCCTGGAAGACAGCCAGTACACCGAGATCGCCGAGAGACTGACGCAGGCGGCCGCCGAGTTGCTGGGCGAACCCCTGCTGATGGCCGACATGGCGGAGGTTCCGACCGACACGGCGGACCTGACGGTGCCCGTCTCCCGCCTGGACGCCACAAGCCCGATCCTGCCATGGCCGACGCGCGGCCTGCTGTCGATCCTGCTCCACCTGGCGGTGCTGGAGGCGGCGGGTCACCGGGCGCTGACGGGCCGGGCGCGGACCGCGCCGCTGGTTACCCTGGGCGAACCGGACATGGTCCGCACGGCCGTGGTTCTGGCGCAGTTGTCCGAGCGGCCGTTGCAGGTGGTGGTGCCCGACCCCTGCCCGCGCGAGCTTCTGGGCTTTCTGACCGCCGCGCGCGTCGAGGTCCTGGAGGCCGAGGCCGAGACGGGGGCCGCCTGCCGGGCACGGTTCCATCAGGCCTTGCGTGGCGGCGCCCTGCCGTTCACGGCCTACGGCGCCCATGCCCTGCCGGCCCGCGAGGGTCTGGCGACGCTGGCCTTCGACATCGCCGAGGCGGCCGACGCCCAGGACCAAACGATTGGTCTCGTGATGGTGCCGGCGCATGGCGGTGCCCTGCCCTCCGCCGTGATCACGGGCCTGTCCGAGGCCTTCCTGGTCGGCGGCCTGAAGCGCCTGCCACGGCTGGTGGTTCTCGACAGCGAAGGCGAAAGCCCCCTGCCGGCAGCGATGCGACGGCTGGACGATCGGATGGGTGGCGTGGACGATCCGCGCCCGGAGGTTTTTGTGCCGGCCCTGCGCGAGGCGGCCCGCAACGTCGAAGCCTTCCTTGATCCGAACGAGGACACGGACGACCCCGGAATCGTGCCCTGGCGAGCGGCCCCGCCCGACTGGCTGGCGTGCCTGGACGGTGTGGTGCGGACGCGGGGGGCGATCGTGTCCATCGACTCGCTGGACGGTGACCACGACATCGCGATGGAGGATGACTCCCTGTCGCTGGCGCTGTCGGCGGGCCTGGAAGCGCTGCGCATGATTCCGGAGCGGCGCCCGCTGGAAGACGACTACGAGGACAGCGTCGCCGTGATCGTGGCGTGATACCGGACGACGATAGGAATGACTCGTCCCCATACGCCGGGCGCGGTGCCGAGGCGGGAGATCCCTCGGCTCGCTGTCGCTCGCTCGGGATGACGTATGTTTTTGTTTTTTATAAACTTATCCGTCATCCCGAAGCGTCCGTCAGGACGCGAGGGATCTCCCAAGGTGGCGTGTCGACGGTCTGGGAAACGTGTCACGGTTTCCGTCCCTTGGTATAATACCGGGCGACGATAGGAATGACTCGTCCGGCCAGGGTCACTTCGGGGCGCCGACGATGCGGAGTCTTTGACTTTGTCGCCGCAGCGCCCCTTCGGGGCGCGCGGCTCCGCCGCTTCGCGGCGCCGGCGCAGTCGCGCCGGCCAGCCTCCGAAAAGGTCAGCCTTTTCGTCGGCTGGTATGACAGGGCGTCCAAGAAAGAGCGCTACAACCAATCCCGGATGCGATGCACCATCGTCGCCGCCACCAACAACGGCGTCCGCAGCAGGCGCCCGCCCGGAAAGGGCAGATGGCGGATGCGGGCGAGCAGGTCGAACCGTTCCTCCTGGCCGGCGACGACCTCGGCCATCACCTGGCCGGCGAGACTGGTCAAGCCAACGCCATGCCCCGAAAACCCCTGGGCGAACAGCGTTCGCCGCCCCAGCCGGCCGAAGTGCGGCAACCTGTTGACCGTGATGGCCACATAGCCCCCCCACGCGTACTCCACCGGCACATCCCGCAGGTCGGGAAACGTCCACAGCATGGTGCGCCGCATGGCCTGGGCCACACTCGCCGGCTCGACTCGCGAGTAACTGACCCGCCCGCCGAACAGCAGGCGATGGTCGGCGGACAGGCGGAAGTAGTTAAGCACGAAATTGGTGTCGGAGACGGCTTCGTTGCCCGGGATCAGGGCGCGCGCCCGCGCCTCGCCCAGGGGGGCCGTGCCGATGATGTACGTGCCCACCGGCATGATGCGCGCGCCGATGGCCGGCACGGTGCGCCACAGGTAGGCATTGCCGCACAGGATCAGCCAGCGCGCCCGCACGCGCCCCTGCGGCGTTCGCACCGTCACGCCGTCCGCCGTCTCCTCGAAGTCCAGCATCGGCGTGGATTCGTGGATGACGGCCCCAGCGCGTTCCGCCGCCGTCGCCAGCCCAAGCGTGTAGTTCAATGGATGAAGGTGACCGCCACCCGGATCGTACACCGCCCCCACATAGCGATCGCTGGCCACCCGTTGGCGCGTGGTGGCCTGGTCCCAGAGTTCCAAACCCCGGTATCCCAGGCGCGCCCAGTCCGCCGCCGACTCCTCCAGTTCGGCAACATGGCGCGCCTTGAGCGCCACCTCGATGTATCCCGGCGTGAAGTCGCAGGCGATGGTGTGTTGGTGGATGAGGTCCTTGACCAGGGTTACAGCCTCGGTTCCCAGGTCCCAGTAAACTTGCGCCTCGGTCGAGGGCAACTGGGCGCGCACGGCGTCCATGCCGGCCGCGAATCCGGCGATGAGCTGCCCGCCGCTCCGGCCGGAGGCGCCGAACCCGGTGGCGTGCTGCTCCAGCACCCGCACCGCGTACCCTCGGGCGGCGAGGAACAGGGCGGCACACAAACCGGACATGCCGGCCCCGATCACGCACACGTCAGCGGCGGGGTCGCCATCAAGGGCCGGACGCGCCGGCCACGGTGCCGCCGTGTCGGCGTAGTAGGAACGGGCGGGCGGTTGAGGCTGACCGGCGGCGGTCGAACGGAAAACCATGGGATCGGGACGCTGGTGAACGAGGCGAGAGCTCCGTCTTAGGGCACCGTACCCGGCGTCGTCCAGGCATCGTCGCGCCGCCGCCGCTGGGTCGCTATGGCGAGACCCGGTGCGATGGTGCATACTTTTTTCCCGGCTTGCGTCAGCGACGTGGGAAAGCCCGGTAACGTTCTGTCAACCAGCGTGCGGTACCATGCCTCTAAAGATAACGTTGAAGCCCAATGAGAAAGTGATCATTGGCAGCGCCGTGATTTCAAATGGACAGAGCAAGTCAGAGCTCGTGATCCACAACAGGGTGCCTGTCGTTCGTCAGAAGGATCTTCTAAACGAGGAAGACGCTGACACGCCAGCAAAACAGATCTACTACATCATCCTCAACATGTATCTTGATCCTTCGAGCGAGGTTTCGTTTCATGATTTCTACCAGCCCCTACTACGCCACATGATCGAGATGTCCGTTGATGAGCGGGGCGTCAATCTGTCTGTGGATATGTCAAAGCGGATCATCGAAGGTGACTACTACAAGGCCCTCAAGATCTGCAAAAAGCTCATCGAATACGAAGCGGAGTTGACGAACGATGGCGAACGAGTCACTGAAGGCCTACCAGAACGCGCAAAGGCGCGAGATGACGCCGCGAGAAGCGGAGGCCATGGCCTTCACGAAAGCGGCGGTCATGATGGAAGACGCGAAGAAAAGCCCTGAAGACAAAACGTCTTTTGAACAGGCCCTTCGCTTCAATCACCTGTTCTGGACCATCCTTCAGGCAGATATCACGGATGCTAACAATAAACTACCAAATCCCATCAAAGCGAATATCATGAGCCTCAGTATTTTCGTTGATAAACAGACATCAAAAGCCCTACGATCGGGCGATCCGGCCGATCTGGATATTATGATCAGCATAAACCGCAATCTCGCCCTCGGGCTGCGTCAGACCCCAGACTCGGCGACGGACTCGGCGACGGACTCGGGGCCCGAAGTGGCCCCCGCGCCCCAGCGGACCAGCGGCGAGACCTTTGTCTGAGGCCACGAACGGCACGGCGCCCGACTCGCGACACGCGAGCCGGGCTTGGTGACAGTGCCTGGACGGTCAGATCCAGCGCCGCACGCGAGAGCGGTAGGAGTCGTAGTCACCACCGAAGGCGTCGAGCAGGTGGCGCTCTTCCCGGCGGATGAACCAATCAAGCCAGACCGCCATGATCACCGGTCCCACCCAGGGTGTGACCGTGCCCATCAGGATGGCCACGCCGACGAACGTGATCACGATCGACAGGTACATGGGATTGCGGGACCGCGCGAACGGACCGTCGGTGACCAGGACGGTCGCCTCTCCGTGTGGGTGGACGTTCGTGCCCACACGCTGAAAACGCAGCACGGCCCACCCCGCGAAGGCCAGCCCCGCCGCCATCACGAGGGCACCCACCAGGGTCCACGGCCAGGGCACCAGCACAGGACCGGGCCACAGAAACCACGAGACAATCATCGTCGCCAGCACGAGGCTGCTGACCTGGGGGGGGTTTGGCCCGCGCCGGCCGGACTGTCCAGGATCGGTCATGTCGCCTGGTCCTCCTTCAGGGGCGTGATGGTCATGGGCTTGCCCGACAGATCGACGACTCTCCAGGCCGGTCCCTCCGCCGGCGGCGGATCCACCGGCTGGAACTCGACCACCACCGAGTTGCCCAGTTGCGGCCGCACCTTGCCGAACCCCATGCCGTACAGGAGCGCCCGGAAGGTTCCCGAGTGCGCGAGCAAGAGGGTCGGCGCCGGCACCCGAACCCACTGCGCCGCCCGCCAGATGCGCGCGGCGAAGTCTTCCCAGGTTTCACCCCCCGGCGGGTTGTAGAAGGTGCTTGGACGCTCGCTGAGCGGCCGGCCTTCCAACTCGCCCCAGTCGCGTTCGTTCAGGCCCGGTTCGACGAACGGCGTCAGTCCCTTCTGCTCCAGGATCGGCACCGCGCTCTGGTGCGTGCGATACAACCCGGTCACGATCACACTCGCCAGCGGAATGGCCCGCACCTGCTCGGCCGCGTCGATGGCCTGCCGTTGACCACGCTCCGACAGATGGGCATCGGTCAGGCCGGCCACCAGGTCCATGGCATTGGTCGTGCTCTCGCCATGCCGCAAGAAGTAGAACGGGCCGTCAAGAAGCCCACGAGTCGTCGCGTTTTCCATGATGTGTTCAGTACCCTGCGGTGCGGTCCACCGCGCTGTCGGGGGTCTCACCCCGCTCCAGGCGGCGGATGGTTTCAGCGATCTGCGCGCAGGCCGGCCCGGCCAGCGTGACGGCGGCGACGTGCGGTGTCAGGCGCACCTTCGGATGCGCCCAGAACGGATGCTCGGGCGGCAACGGCTCCGGGTCGAACACATCAAGCTGCGCGCCCCGAATGTGGCCGGAGTCGAGCAAAGCCAGAAGGTCAGAGTCCACCACATGGGCGCCGCGCGCGGCATTGATGACGGCCGCCCCCGGTGCCAGACGTGACAGGGTCTCCCTGTTCAGCAGGCCCCGGGTTTCCGGCGTCAGGGGCAGCAGGCAGACGAGGATCTCCGTCCCCTCCAGGAAGGCCGGCAAGGCGTCCCGCCCATGGAATCCCTCGACCCCGGCCACCGAACGCGGGGTCCGGCTCCAGCCCCGCACGGCGTAGCCCAGGTCCGCCAGACGCGCCGCCACGACACCGCCCAGAGCCCCCAGCCCCATCACGCCGACCCGGACCTGAGACGCCAGCCTGGGCGGAACGGGCGCCCAGCGGCCGTCCGCCTGCGCCGCCTCGTAGACGTCAAAGCGGCGATGGAAGCGCAGGACCCCGTGCAACACCCATTCCACCATCTGCGCCGCCATGCCGGCATCGCTCAGCCGGAAGAGGGGCACATGGGCGGGCACCTCGGTCTCGGCCATCAGGGCGTCGACCCCGGCGCCCAGGTTGAACACGGCCTTGAGATTCGGCAGGGAGCCCAGCAGACCCTGGGGCGGCTTCCACACCAGGCCGTATCGCACGGCCTCGGCCGGCCCCGCGTCCGGCCAGGCGCGAAACGGCGTGTCCGGCAGATGCTCGGCGATGGTGCGTCGATACGTGTCGGCGCAATCGACCTCGCTGCAGAACAGAATGGTCATCGGTCAGGAGCCTCGCGAGGGCGCGCACGACAGCCGGCGACCACAGGATCGCCCTGAAAGAACTGTGCCTTTTTGCCATTGCCGCCCCGAAGACACAAGCGCCGCCGGTGGCCCCACGCTTCCCGGCCCACGCCGGGGCGTGGTAAAGCCGGTCGGAAGCGTCTTCGCCCCTCCCCCTTCATGCCGGACGGTCTTGCCCGATGCCCCTGTACCTGAAAGGCCTTTTGCTGTCCGCCGCCGGGATGCTGGTCATCAGCCCGGACGGCTTGTTGGTCAAGCTGGTGCAAGAGGCGGATGCCTTTCAGATCGTGTTCTGGCGCACCCTGCTGGCGGCGATCATTCTGTTCGCCGTCCTGGCCGCCCGACGCGGCCCCCGGGTGGTGCGGCACGTGCGGGAGATGGGCACCACCGGCCTGTTG
The DNA here is from genome assembly GCF_937138205.1 of uncultured Rhodospira sp. Lineage (GTDB taxonomy): Bacteria > Pseudomonadota > Alphaproteobacteria > Rhodospirillales > Rhodospirillaceae > Rhodospira. Next base: position 74,967 of record NZ_CAKZOT010000103.1, read on the forward strand.
GCCTCGGCCATGATCGGCGTGTCGAACATCGCCTTCGTCACCGCCATGACAATGACGTCGGTGGCCAACACGCTGGTCGTGCTGGCCACCCTGCCCCTGTTCAGCGCCCTGATCGGCCTGGCCCTGATCGGCGAGCGCGTTCGGACGCGGACCTGGGTCGCGATCGCCCTGTCCTTCCTGGGCGTGGTCATCATCATGTCCGGTTCCGTGGGCCTGGGAGGCGGCACGCTGGCCGGCGATCTGGTGGCCCTGGGGATTCCGCTGGCCATGGGGGCGGCGCTCGTGCTGCTGCGCAAGGCGGGGGACCGCGACACGGTCCCGGTGGTGGCGCTGGGAAGCCTGTTCAGTGCCGTGGCGGTGCTGCCGATCTGCGACCCTTGGTCGGTCACGACCGGGGACATGATCGTGATCATGACCATGGGGCTGGTGGTCACGCCGCTCGCCTTGTCGCTGTACACCAGCGGCGCGCGCTACATTCCGGCGGCGGAGGTGGCGTTGCTGGCCTTGATCGAGACGGTTCTGGGGCCGGTGTGGGCCTGGGTCGGCGTCGGCGAGGTGCCACCGCCCCTGACCCTGGTCGGCGGGGCGCTGGTGGTCGGAGCCATCGCCGTCAACAGCGTGCTCGCCTTGCTGCGCCGCCCGGCTGGCCGTGCGACCGCGCCGGAGGATGGCGGGTAGGAGCTTTTTCGAGTCAACGTCGCCGAATGCAAAGACGGCGGACACTCTGGCGCCCGCCGTCTTGTTTCCGGCCCCGAGGATTGCTCCTCGGGACCACATGTGTGTGGCTCAGTCGGCCGCGATTACTCGTTGGACGTACCCGAAGCCCAGGGCGCGGTGGTGCTCTGTGACCCGGTGTCGGCCTGCGCGGTGGTGATCGGCTTGCCGGCGGTGTCGGCGGACTTCCAGCCGCTGCACGCCAGGGCGGCGGACGAGGCGAACAGGGTCGCGGCAAAGGCAATCGTAGCAGTCTTCAGCATGGGAGCGTCTCCTTCACGACGGGTTCACGACGGGGGGAACGACGGTCGGCGGTCAGAGTGCTCTGTCTGGACCCCTGTGATAGCGGGAGTATGGGGATGCCGGGGCCGCACAACAACCCTGATGATTTCAGGGAGACAACGATTTTTGGCATATTATGTCGCCTGGCCCGGCCCTGCAAGACATTCCGTTACCGAGCCCTCCCATTCGGCCTGGACCTCCGGCACCGATTCGGTGGCCTCGGACCGCGCCCGCAAGGCGCTCAGCCGCCCCACGTCGAGCTCCAGGCGCCGCACCGCCCACACCGCCGCGCCCCGGACCAGCGGCGCCGGATCGTCCAGCAGGGGCAGGACCGTCTCGACCAGGTCCGGGCGGTCGCTGTTGCCAAGCGCGATCAGCACATTGCGCACGAACCGGTCGCGCCCCGTGCGCTTGATGGGCGAGCCGGCGAACAGCGCGCGGAACCGCGCGTCGTCCAGGGCCACCAAGTCGGCCAGACGCGGCGCCGTCAGTTCAACGCGGGGCAGCAGGCCCTCATGCCGCGTGGGCACCGCGAACCGGTTCCACGGACAGACCGCCACACAGTCTTCGCACCCGTAAATCCGGTTGCCCATGTGCGGCCGAAGCTCGCGCGGGATCGGCCCCTTGTGCTCGATGGTCAGGTAGCTGATGCACCGCCGCGCGTCGATCCGATACGGGTCGTCGGGCCGGATGGCGCCGGTCGGGCACGCGTCCAGACACCGGCGGCAGGTCCCGCACAGGTCGGCGTGCGGCGAGTCCGGGGCAAGGTCCAGCGTGGTGAACACCTCGGCCAGGAACAGCCACGATCCGAACCGCCGCGAGACAAGATTGGTATGCTTGCCGGTCCAGCCCAGGCCGGCCCGCGCCGCCAGTGGCTTTTCCATCACCGGGGCGGTGTCGACGAACACCTTCACCTCGGCCTCGAAGGTCCCATGGATCCAGCGCGCCAGGGCCTTGGCCCGGCTCTTGAAAACGTCGTGGTAGTCCTTGCCGTGGGCATAGACGCTGATCACGCCCCGGTCGCGGTGCGCCAAGCCCTGTAGGGGATCGGTCGCCCCGGGGCCGTAGTTCAGGCCCAGGGTCACGATGGACACCGCCTCCGGCCACAGCACGCGCGGGTCGCCGCGCCGCGCGCGGGTGGTTTCCATCCAGGCCATCTCGCCGTGCCGGCCCTGGTCCAGGAACAGGCCCAGGTCGCGACGCGCGGACTCGGGCAACGCCGCGCGGGTGATGGCCGCCGCGTCCAGCCCCAGCGTCCGCGCGTGCGACAGGATCGCCTCGCGCGGCGCGGCGGGACGGCCGCCGCCTTGCCTATCCTGGACACCATCGGGCACGGTCCGGTGATCCTCCATGCTTGGCAGCACAAGAAGCAGGGAGTCGCAGAGTCGCATCCCTGCCCCCCGGCGTAAACCAGAGGCCGAACACGCTGGGGCCTACCGGGCGGCGCGAAGGCGGAATGGGCTTGCCTTTGCGGTCGCCACGAACCATCTGACACCGTGTCGGCCCGCCCCTGGCCGGCCATCACACCCGGCCATCATGCAAGGGAGACCGGAATGTCGCTTCGTCTGGTGACCGTGTTCGGAGGCACAGGATTCATCGGCCGCCAGGTCGTCCAGGACCTTGCGGCGCGCGGCATACGCGTGCGAGTCGCCGGGCGCGATCCCGTCAAGGCCGAGTTCCTGAAACCGCTCGGGGACCTGGGCCAGATCGCCCCGATCAAGGTGAACATCCGCAACGACGAGTCCGTCGTCCGCGCGGTCGAGGGCGCCGACGGGGTGGTCAACCTCATCGGCATCCTGGCCGAAAGCGGCCGCAGCACGTTTCAGGCCATGCACGTCGAGACGCCGGAGCGGATCGCCCGCCTGTCCAAGGCCGCCGGCGTCAGCCGGTTCGTGCATCTCTCGGCACTGGGCGCCGACGAAAGCTCAAGCGCCAACTACGCCCGCAGCAAGGCCAAGGGCGAGGCCGCCGTCCGCGCCCATTTCCCCGAAGCCAGCATCCTGCAGCCGTCCGTCGTGTTCGGGATGCACGACTCGTTCTTCAACATGTTCGGGTCCATGACGCGGCTTCTGCCGGCGCTGCCGTACTATGTGAAGGATGCCTTCCGCACCGTCCGCGACGATTCCGGCAAGTCGTCCATCGATCTGCGCGGGTCCGGCGGCCCCCGGTTCCAGCCGGTCTACGTCGGCGACGTGTCGGAGGCCGTGCTGCGCTGCCTGACCGACCCGGTGCACCAGGGGCAGACCTACGAACTGGGCGGCCCCCGCGCCTACTCCATGCGCGAGATCATGGAACTGGTGGTCGAGCAGGCGGAACGGCGCACCTTGGTGGTGCCGGTGCCGTTCTGGGTGGCGCGCCTGCAGGCCAAGGTCATGCAGGTGCTGCCGAAGCCGCCGATCACGCCGGATCAGGTGCGGCTGCTGGAGACGGACAACGTGGTCTCGGGACAGCGCCCGGGGCTGGAGGCGCTGGGCATCGAGCCGACGGCGGCCGAGGCGATCCTGCCGACCTACATGCACCGGTTCCGGCCGCATCACCGCAACGTGATCATCCGCGCGTCGTAACGGCGGCAGCCACGGTCGCCCCTACACGGGTGTGAGGGCCGTATCGCGGTCGTCCGACCCGCTGGCCCCGGAGTCGGCCGCGCCGTCGCCATTGCCATTGCCATTGCCGTTGCGCGCGCGCTTGTCCCGTCCGGCGGCCACGCGTTTGTGGGCCGGACCCGGATCGACGTCGGGCGTGGAGTCGACCAGCGGCACTTGGCGGACCTCCGCCGGACGACGGTCCGGCGGCGTGACGATACCGCCCGAGATGACCATCTTGATCCCCTCCTCGACCGACATGTCGAGCACGATCAGATCCTGACGCGGGACAAACAGCAGGAATCCGGACGTCGGGTTCGGGGTGGTCGGCAGGAACACGTTGACGCATTCCTGCGCCGTCAGGTTCTGCACCTCCCCCTCGGTCACGCCCGTGATGAAGGCAATCGCCCAGATGCCCCGGCGCGGGTATTCCACCAGCACGACCTGCCGGAACGCGGTGGATTGCTGGGCCAGCACGGTTTCCAGGATCTGCTTCAGGGCGCCGTAGATGTTGCGGATCAGTGGCATCCGGTTGAGCAGTCGCTCGCCCAGCCGAAACAGAATCCGCCCCACAAGGCCGGTGGCGAAGGCGCCGATCCCGATCAGGATCAGCACCATCACCAACAGGCCCACGCCCGGAATGCTGAACGGCAGGTGGTACTGCTCCGGGATGAAGGCCGCCACCCGCTTGTCAACGAACTCGATGAACTTCCAGGCCACGAAGAAGGTGATGGCGGCCGGCGCCGTCACCAGGATGCCGGCGAAGAAGTGGTTGCGCAAACGCGCGGTCAGCGACAACGCGTTGTTGTTGTGATCGTCATGGCCCGAGGGGCGGGCGGAGCCGTGGCCAGAGGCCCCTGGTTTGGTCGAAGCGTGTGTTTTCCTGGACATTCCGGTGTCAACAACTCTGCGGGCGGATGGGGTCACGGGCTCGCCGCCGCCACTGGCGCGGGTTCGAGCCCTTGTTTCTCGGACAATGACCCCCTATTGCGGCGAAATCAGGGGCACAGGTGAGGACGTTCGCGCGCAAGTGTGATATTGTGTGCTCGCTATCGCTCCTGGTCATGGGGGTTCCCCTCAGCAGCGACGCGCAAGGTCCGACCGCCTGGACCATCGGATTGGGAGAAGCCCAGACCATGCGCCGCACTTCTGGACCCACACACCACCACAATACACCAAACCAGCCGACACAAAACCGGCGTGCGCTTGCCGTCCAACGAGCCCGACGGATGCGGCGCGCGCGTCGATCCCGACAGCTTGTCTGGGCCGGCGCCGCGACGGCGGCTGGCGCAGTGGGCGTGCTATTGCTCCTCCTCCTCCTGCCGGAACCGTCCGACCACGTGGCCCAGGGTGACATATCCGGCCCAGCGTGCATCGAGGACGGGGACACCTTGCATATCAACGGCAGACGGTCCTACGGCGAATGCCGCAACGGGCACGGCGTCGTTCTGTACGGGATCGATGCCCCCGAACTGGCACAGACCTGCCATCATCAGGGAACGGCTTGGCCCTGCGGACGGCAGGCGGCCTCCACGCTGCTGCACCTGACGAGAGGCAAGACCGTGACCTGCGTGGGCAACTCGCAGGACCCGAAAGGATCGCTGATCGCCGTCTGCCACGTTGACGGCCAAGATCTCAACGGGCTCATGGTCCGCATGGGGATGGCGGTCTCCGTCGGCGCCCGCTACGCCCTGGAGGAAGGCGCCGCCCGCCACGCCCGCGCCGGCATATGGATGGGCACGTTCGAGCGCCCGGCCGAGTGGCGCGCGGCGCACTGACCGGACCCGTCCGGCCCCGCCGCCAGGGCCTATTGCGGCTTCTGAGCCTCGAGGGGAATATACCCGCGCTCAAAAGCATGTTGCAGGGCCTCGAACCCGGTGCGCGCTTCCTCGAACAGGACCCGCCGGTTCTGGATGGAGGCCAGTTGGCTGGCGTCGGCGTGCTCCCAATCGAGAGCCAGAACGGCCTCAAGATAATTCGCACGCAACCGCGCGATCGTCACCGCCAGCTTGAAAAAGCTGGTGCGGTCCAGGTTCGGCAGCTTGTGGCCGATGATTTCCTGGTTGGCCGCGCGAACCGCCATTTCCACTTCTTCAAGGAAACGGCGCTGGGCGATCATATGCGCACGGTCGTCGGTGGCTCCAGTCAACGCGGCCTCCCATTCAAAGTGCCAAGAGAATGGACGAATACTCTCGGCCGAAGCAATCAATATGGTGACCGACCGGCCGGTGCAAATCAATAGGTCGTTTTGTGACCGGTGTCGAGACATGCCTGGCGTTGGCGCGATTCCGCGTTGCAAAAAACGCACGCCAACCTTGGCCAAGAACCGCTTACATTTTGAGTGTAGCTGCCATGATCTGGCGCTCCTGGATAAAACTTGTTGCGAATTCAAGACAATTATGAGCCAGAAAGGATCGCCCCCGATGCCAGACCCGCTGTTCGGAACCACCTCTCCGTTCGCCCTTCAAGTGGAAGCCCATCAGGCCCGCGACCGGTATCTTGCCAGCCTGCTCGGCACCGGCCTGCGCGCGCTTTGGACCGCCCTGTTCGGCACCCGCGAGACCGCCCATGACGCCGCCGAGGTGTTCCACGACTGCTACGTCAAGGACACGGACCTGATTCATATCCCGGACGCCCGTGGCTTGGCCGCCCGCCACAGCAACGATCGCCGGCGCCACGACGCGGCGGCCTGACGACGGGCGATCCGTGCCCTGGAATCCGGTGCGCGCAGCCGCTAGAGTACCGGCCCCGCCGTGGACCAGGTGCCGCCCGTGACGTCAGCCCGTGTGACCGACCCCTCCGCCGCGCCCGTTCCCCCCGGCGCCGACGGAGAGACTGTGGCGCGCCAGGTGTTCGCCGATGGCGTGGCCCATCTGCAAGGGGGACGACTGCGGGACGCCGAAGCAGCGTTCCGGCGGGTCGCCTCGCTGGTTCCGGCTCATGCCACGAGCTGGCTTAACGTGGGTTTGCTCCGGCACCATGGCGGCGACGCGGTCGGTGCCATCGCACCCCTGACGCGGGCCTTGACCCTCGACCCCGGCATCGCGGCCAAGCCCGACCTGCCCCTGCGGCGCCTGTTCCGGGACGCGCACGCCATGGCCCAGCGCCAGGGCCATCCCACCGCCCACAACAGCGCCATCGCCCGGCTGTGGCTGCGGTGGCTGCCGGATGACTTGGGCGCCCTTGGAGCCGCCACCATGGCCGCCCTGGCCGACGGGGATTACGCACAGGCCGAAGACGTCCTCTCCCGCGCACCCGAACGCCCCGCCGATTCGACGCTACGCCACGCGCAGGCGCTGCTGGACCTGCACCGGGGGCGGCCGAGCCGTGCCGCGCGGGCCGTCCGCGATGCCCTCATTCTGGCCCCTCGGTACGCCGAGGCCTGGTTCACCCAAGGCACCATCGCCCAGCGGCGGTCCGCCCCAGACGAGGCCGACACAGCCTTGCGCCGGGCCCTGCACCTGAGCCCCGGTCATCCCGGCACCCTGCTCGCCCTGGCGGGCGTTCGCGTCGCGGAGGGACGGGCCGACGACGGCGCCGCGCTGGCCTTGCAAATCCCCGCGCCCATCCGGCGCGCCGCTCCCCATATCGGCACCCTGCTGACCATCCTGCATCACGCGCCAAGCGTCGCGCCCGAGGTCATCCGTGCCGAACGCCAGGCCCTGCGTCCCTCAACGGGGCCGGCTGCTTCGGTGCCCCGGCCAGAGGCCACCCCGCCGCCACCGCCATTGCGTGTTGTCTATCTGGGCGACTGTTCGCGCCCCCAGGTCGCGGCGTTGGCCTTGCCGGCCATCCGCGCGCACGCCCGGGCCGACGCCGCCGGGCGGATCGTGTGCCACATCTTCCACGCCGGACCGCCGGACCGGCCGGCGCCGCCCCCGCCCGAGGGCGCCGACGTGCCGGTCCTGGACCTGGGTGTCACCACCCCTCAGGCCATCGGTGACAGCGTGCGCCGGCTGGCGCCGCATGTCCTGGTCCTGCTGACACCCACCACCCTGCCCCAGGCGCTGGAGGCCGTCGCGCACCGGCTGGCGCCGCTCCAGGTGATCTGGGGCGACGTGTTCGGCAGCGTCGGCTGGCCCGGCCTGGATGCCCTGTTGACGGACGCGCACCACGTCACGGACCCGGCCCTGCTGTCGGAGCGCCCGGTGCTGCTGCCGCACGGCGCCTACTTCTTCGCACCGCCGGTCGACGCGCCCGATCCCGGTCCCCTGCCCTGTCGGAGCCACGGACACGTCACGTTCGGCAGTTTCAACCGCCTGGACAAGATCAACGATCCGCTGCTCGCCCGCTGGGGGCGCATCCTGGCCGCCGTGCCGGACTCCCGCCTGCTGATCCAGGCCCGGGCGCTCGACACCCCGACCACACGCGACACCCTGCTCGACCGGCTGGCGCGGCACGGCGTGCCGACCAACCGCGTGCGTCTGGAAGGCGGCCGCGACCGGGCCGGCATGACGGACCTGTACCGCCAAGCGGATCTCGCCCTGGACGCCGATCCCTGGTCGGGCGGGCTGACGGTCCTGGAACTGCTGTGGATGGGCGTGCCGGTGGTCACCCTGGCCGGCCGGCATCCGTGCGGACGCCACGCTGTCTCCCACCTGCGCCGGGTCGGGCTCGACGACTGGGTGGCCGAGACGCCCGAGGCCTACGTCGCGCGCGCGGCGGCGGGCGCCCGCGACACGGAACGCCTGACGGTGTTGCGCGCCGACCTGCGCCGGCGCCTTGCCGCCCTGCCCCTGTGTGACGCGACGGTTTACGCCCGCCAGCTCGAGGACGCCTACGAGACCCTGTGGGCCGATCTCACGGCCGTTTCGGAACCCACAGCGTCTGGAACGCCTCCAGCGTCTCGGCGTCCTTGAGCCAGGGGTTGAGCGCCCGCACGACGGCCTCGGTCGTGCCCTCGCGGGCGGCAAACCCGGACACCGTGTCGCCGGCCTCGGCCATGGCCCGCTCGATCGGGAATTCGGCGGGGCTTCTGATTTCCCGGACATCCAGGCGGGTCGCGCGAGCCTCGGCGAGGTCCCGTTCCAGCGTATCGACCCGATCGCTCAGGCGTTCGCCGATGCGCAACGCCGCCTCCAGCTCCAGCAGGAGGTTCTCCCGCTCGGTCTCAAGCGATCGCTGGCGTTGCTGCCAGCGGGCCTGTTCGGTGCGCATGTCCTGAAGCGCGGTCGCGCGCTCGGCCACGGCCATCCACGCGTACCCACCCGCGCCCACGGCGGCGGCCACCGCGACGGCGGTGATGGCCGGCCAGACGTGCCGTCGCGGTGGTGGCATGGTCACGCGCGGCGTCAGTTGAAGGACTGCACGTCGCAGACCGATCCCATGTCCGGAATCTGCCCGCACAATCCGCGCGCCGCCTGTTTCGACGGGAACGGCCCGGCGTAGACCCGGAAGAACGAGCCCATGTCGTCCAGGTCCACCGGCTGGATCCTGGGACTGAGCCCCTGAAGCAGGTCGGGATGCGATGCCTGGAACGTGGCCCAGCCCTTGCGCGCGCCGGCCATGGTGCGGAAGGACCCCAGACGCACGCCGGCGCCGGTCCAGGCATCGGCCGACGCGGCCGTAGACGGGGGCGCGGCGGGCGCAGCCGCCGGGGTCGGCCTGGGTGTCGGGGTTGGTGTCGGGGCCGGGCCGACGGGCGTTTCGGCCACGGTCGGCGCCTCGGGAGTCGTCTCGGTCGCCGCCATCGGCGGGGCCGGCAGCGGCGTCGACTCGGCCACGGCCGCCGGCGCGGCCTCGGGCGCCGGCGCATCGGGTACACCGGACGCCGTCACGCGGCTGTTGGCGACCGCCAGAAGCGAGCGGGCCTGTTGCTGGTCGTCGGCCGTCGTGACCTCGCGACGCACGAAGTACCCCACAGTCGGGGCATGGTACGTATACAGCCGCAATCCGTCGGAGCGCACGCAGGCGACCTTATACGTGTTGAAGGCCCCGGCCGGCACCTCGGTTCGCGTCGTGGCGACCACGCGGCAGTTCCAGGCCAGGGATTGGGCCGGCTGGCCTTCCATGCCCGCCGACACCAGGAAGCTGGCCTCCTTGCCGATCTCCAGCGGCCACAACGATCCCGTCTGGTGCTGCACCTCTCGCCGGACGACCCCAACTTCGGGCGAGGCGGAACGAAGGCTGGGCATGAGCGGATCGCGCGGCGTCACCCGCATCCCGCCGAGATCGCTTTCCCAGGTGACAGTGTCATCGTCCACCGCGCGGATGACCCAGGTCTCTTCGGGATTGTCGAACACGTAGCGGTCGCCGACGGCATAGCTCGGCAAGGGCGCCTGCGCGATGCGGCCCGGCGGATCCACGATGACGTTCGATGTGGCCGACGCATCGGCCGGGGCCGCGTCGTCCCCGCCAAGGCCGGTGCCACAGGCACCAAGGGCGAGCGTCAGACACAGCGCCCCGGCGCCCAGCGCCGCGCGGACGCCCGGTGACCGCGCAAGCCCGTGGAGTCCGGTTGCGTCCCTGGAGACCGCCATGTGCTGTGCCCTCCCTCGCTGTCCGTGTCGGCCCGACACGCCGTCGCTACGACAACAGAATCATCAGTGTGGCGGGCAATCAAGCAAAAAATGAAAAAGAAGAACGGCCAAGCAATCGCGCAAGATAGGACGCCCGCACGACCTGGCACCCTCGGCCCCTGATCTGACCGCTGGCAACAGGATACGCGCCGATTTAACCGAACAACGCGTCGATGTCGTCCTGGCTCAGCCCCTTGTTCTGCAATTGCGGCCCGTTGAGCAGGTGGCTTTCATCGTCTTCATGGACGGCCTCGTCTTCGTCCGGCAACGGAAGGTCAAGGAACGCATCAGGACCCCAATCCTCGACGATGGCCCGGATGCGATCCTCGATGAACTCCAGGGTCTTGACCACTTTCGAGATCCGTTGCCCGGTAATGTCCTGGAAGTTGCAGGCCTCCAGAATACGGGCCACATTGTCGCTCACCTGATTGATGCGCGGCGCGATGGCGTCTTCCTCACCGACCTCGGCGAGGATGTCTGTGCAGTGGATGGTGATGGCCTCGCCCGCGTCAAGAATGGCGTGAGTCGCTTCCTCGGTGGCCGTAATGATGGCGTCGAGTTCGCTCGCGGCCCGCGTCATCCGGTCGTCATCGGCGTCCCGCAGGGGATGCTTGATTTCGGCGATCTCACGTTTCGCCGTCGCCAGGCTGCGCACCATGCGGGCGACCTCGACCCGTAGCAACTGCGCCTCGTCGGCGCTGCCCCCCTCATCACCGTGCCGCGCCGGCGCCGGTTCGGACGCCGGTGGTGGGGGCGACGGCACGGCCTTGATCTCCGCGAATTCACGGCGCAGATCTGCCATCTCGGCCCGCATGGCGCGGACTTCGTTGATCAGCGTCTCAAGGCCGCCCGAGTCAGGCGCCGCGCCAAGATCGAAAACAAGCTCCGCGTCGTGTTCGCGCCGCAGGTGTTTCTCGATGGAGAACGTCCGCTTGCGCATCGATCGTCCGGCCGCTCCCTGGCCGCTATTCATGTCCGCTTCCCTCTCTGCGTTCCGGACACGAAAACGGTCCGTTTCAAGCCGTCAGTCCCTTTCATGCGGCCAAAACGCCCCCTGGTCCACACGCGACTGTCTCGCCCGCCGGCCACCCCCGAATGACCCGCCACATCACCCGCCAGATCATACGACGTTCCGCCGCAGGGTGCAAAACCGCCAAGCGATCCGGATTGCCCCAAACCGGGCGGCACCTTGGGTATGTATCGAACAGACGGGGTGACGTCCACGCCTTTGCCCAAGGAACGCTCCACCCGTGGCCGCGAACGCGGGCGCCTGGCTGAGTCCTGAAAAGGCTTTCACCGCCACCCAAACGACAAGGCGGCGGTGGGAGCCCCGCAGGACTCCGCGCCACCGCCCTGAAATCCGCCCGTGCGGATGCGTTCCGGCCTTATACCAAGCGACGGAAAACGTGACACGTTTTCCGGACCGTCGACACACGACCTTGGGAGATCCCTCGCGTCCTAACGGACGCTTCGGGATGTAACCGGGGCAAAAGTCCGGGCAGCGGGACTCATAATTGGTTGCGCGCGAAT
>NZ_CAKZOT010000104.1 GCF_937138205.1 uncultured Rhodospira sp.
CGGCTTAACGCCGGTCGCTCTGTGTCCTTTGTGTCTCCGTGGTGACCATCCGCCGACGCTGCCGGAGCACGCCAGCCGAACGGCTTCGCGCCAACGTCCTGGTGGCCTTTCCGTCTTGGGGGTTCTATTTTCGCCGCCCCTGTCTCAGCCTGCCGCTCCGGATGCCGATGTCCTCTCCGACGACCCATGACCCACGGTCGCGTCCCCCAAAGCCCACGCGGCGTGCCACGCCGGCCCTGGCCCTGCCGTCCGCCGACGAGCGCCGCGCCTCCCTGGCGGCGGTGCTCGACCGCCCGCCCGAGTCGATCGCGGACGATACGCTCGACCGCCTCGTCACCCTGCTGGAGCGGCTGGCCCACTGGACCCGGCGCATCAACCTTGTCGGTCCCTCGACGCTGCCCGACGCCTGGGCGCGGCACGTGCTCGACTCTGCGGCGCTGGTGCCGCTGATCCCGCCCGGCACCCGGCGCCTGGCCGACCTGGGCTCCGGCGCCGGCTTTCCCGGGCTGGTGCTGGCCATTCTCGGGGCATCGGATGTCCATTTGCCCGAGGTCCATCTGGTCGAGTCGGACCAACGCAAGGCCGCCTTCCTGCGCGAGGCCGCCCGCGCCACCGCCACCCCGGTCACCATCCACGCCACTCGCATCGAGGCCCTGGCCCCGCTCGGCGCCGACGTGGTGACCGCCCGCGCCCTGGCGCCGTTGCCGGATCTGCTGCCGTTGGTGGTCCGCCACCTGGGCGCGGACGGCGTTGCCCTGCTGCCGAAGGGCCGCGAGGTCGAGAGCGAATTGACCGCCTGTGCCGATCGGTGGATCATGCGCGTCGAGCCGCACGCGGCGCCCGTCCCGGTGCACGCCGATCCCGCCGGCCGCGTCCTCATCCTTCGGGAGATCCGCCGTGTCCCCTCCGACGCCTGAGGCCCGCGCGTCCCATCGCGCCCACATCATCGCCATCGCCAACCAGAAGGGCGGCGTGGGCAAAACCACCACGGCCATCAATCTGGCCACCGCCCTGGCCGCCACGCGCCAGCGCGTGCTGGTGATCGACCTCGACCCGCAGGGCAACGCCTCGACCGGATTCGGCGTGCCCCGCGAGGCGCGCCGCCAGGGCACCTATCCGCTTCTCTCCGGCGAGTTGCCCTTGACCCGGGTGACGACCGAGACGGAGATCCCCGGCCTGTCCGTCGTCCCCTCCGGGGCCGACCTGGCCGGCGCCGAGGTCGAACTGGTGGCGGCCGAGCGGCGCGAGCACCGCCTGGCCGACGCCCTGGGGGGGCCAGGGGGCGGGCAGGGGGGTGCTTCGGCGGCCGGAGTCGACTATATCCTCATCGACTGCCCGCCGGCGCTCGGCCTCCTGACCATCAACGCCCTGGTGGCCGCCCACGCGGTGCTGATCCCGCTGCAATGCGAGTTCTTCGCGCTCGAAGGCATCAGCCACCTGATGCGCACCATCGAACGCGTGCGCGGCCGCTTCAACCCGACCCTGGCCATCCAGGGCATCGTCCTGACCATGTTCGATAAGCGCAACAATCTCTCCGACAGCGTCGCCGCCGACGTGCGCGGCTATTTCGGCGACAAGGTCTACCAGACCGTCATCCCCCGCAACGTGCGCGTCTCCGAGGCGCCGTCCCACGGCAAACCTGTCCTGCTCTACGACGTCGCCTGCGCCGGATCGAAGGCCTACATCCAGCTGGCGGGCGAGTTGATCCGCCAGAACCGGCCGATGGCGGCGTGACGCCCATGGCCAAGCGACAAACGTTGGGGCGCGGCCTGTCCGCGCTGTTCGGCGAGGACGAGGCGGAGACCGGCGACGAGTCCGGCGCGGCCGACGGTGCCGCGGCGGGCGAGGGGGGCGGCGGGCGCGGCATCCGCCTGATGGCCATCGACCGCCTGGGGCCGAGCCCGTTGCAGCCGCGCCGCCAGTTCGACGAGGCCAGCCTGGACGAACTGGCCGAGAGCCTGCGCGCGCGCGGCGTCCTCCAACCCCTGCTGGTCCGGCCCAGCGCCGCCCACGAGGGCCACTACGAGATCGTCGCCGGCGAGCGCCGCTGGCGCGCCGCCCAGCGCGCCGGCCTGCACGAGGTGCCGGTGTTGCCGCGCGACCTCGACGACCGCGAGACCCTGGAGGTCGCGCTGGTCGAGAACCTGCAGCGCCAGGACCTCAACCCGATGGAGGAGGCCGAGGGCTACCGCCGCCTGCTGGAGGACTTCGGCCACGGCCAGGAAGCGCTGGCCGAGGTGGTCGGCAAGAGCCGCAGCCACGTCGCCAACACCCTGCGCCTGCTGCACCTGCCGGAGCGGGTGCGCGACATGGTGTCCGAGGGCGCGCTGTCCGCCGGCCACGCCCGCGCCCTGCTGGCGCTGGAAAACCCGACCGTGTTCGCCGAGGAGGTGGTGCGCAAGGGCCTCAACGTGCGCCAGACCGAGACCCTGGCGCGCGAGGCGCAGGACCGCCCGGCGCAGACCCGGCCCCGGCGCGGCTCACCCGGGGACGGGCGGTCAACGGACAAGGACACCGACACCCTGGCCCTGGAACAGGACCTGAGCGCGCGCCTGGGCATGGCGGTGTCGATCGATATGAAGGCCAACGGCACCGGTACGGTGACGGTGGCGTGGCGCTCCCTGGACCAGCTCGACGAGGTGCTGGCCCGCCTGTCCGCCGGGCCGTCGGCGGCGGACTGAAGCGCGGGATTCGGCAGGGCGCGCGATTGGGTCGTTGTGGCAAGGATATCACGTTACGGTTTTTTATATGTTGACATCGTCGGTTTTCGTTGATCCGCGTCGAGAGATGTGTATTTTTCGGCGCGTTTTCCTGACCCTCTCCAACGGGCAGAAACACGAGGAAAACTGAGGTGCGACTCGAGCCGTGTGATCTGTGGATGAGGTTTGAATGACCGATTTTTTGCTCATTATGGTGGCTCTGCTTTGTACGGCTTTGTCCGCCTTTTTTCTGCGATTGGCATGGAGCGCTTTGACCGTCTCTGATGGTGACCGCCAGATCGCGCAAATGCGGATTTCGAAAGGTTGGCGGGGCGTTATGGATGTCCTCAATGGAAATGTGTCCGCGCGATCCGATGCCCAGCGCGATTACTACGCTCATGCTGGATTGAGCACAAAGGAAGTAAACGGCTACATCGTTTGGAATCCACGGGGCCAGTTTTCCGAGGAAAGTGTTGATGGGGCGCATAGAAGACCCTAGCGAGGCGTTGTTTCTTCTTCGGCCGGGCGCTGAGTTTGAGTATCTAAGCTGGGTGCCGACTATTACGGGCAACCTGTCGTTTTCGACTGTGGGGAATACGAACCACCCTCACAAAGCAAAATTCTCAAATGTCAACGATCACCATGAGCGCCGGATTTTTGTCTATCAAAAACGTATCATTGACGATAAGCTCATTTCTTTTAAAAGCTCCGGTGAGCGGGCGATGTGGTTTGTTCTGATTGCAGAATCGACCCGCGACCACAACGGTGCCATGGAAGAATTAAAGGGAACGATTCATGTTTTTCATAATTCGGCGTATTGGACTTTGTTTGTTGCGAAACGCTGTGAGGCCTTGCACGCCGCCCTCAATCAATACAGATCCGAAGAAACAACTCTTCATGACTCTTTTGATAGTCGGTTTGCACGGGAGAATGCAGCTCTAGAAAGCCATGCTAGTTTTTCGTGCCGTGTTGTCCTTCAAAGAAATGGATTCGTAACGTTACGATATGTGGAACCCGAAGAGAGAACTTTTAAGAGACGCCCTATTTTCCAGGGAAATGGATCTCTATTTCATGACTCTTTTTGTGGCGGACCGGAATACATAAAAGAGTGTATAGCCAAGCAATATGCGAGTGGTGTTTACTATGCGGTTTCCCAGTGTTTTTATTTTCTTCGGGACATCGTTCACGAACATCAGCATCATCATCCGACGACGGATACGATCCTCGATGTTTATTATGCTAAACAAAAAGATTGGCAGGCACAGATTCTTTTTAAGCTTTATGGAAAGATCATTCAATTCAAGCGCCAAAAAACCGTTGAGAAACTTTCAGCCTCGCTTGGCATCTTAACATATGCACGCGTGTTCGAAGGGCTCGCAAAAGCGCACAACGCCAAGGGGATGTCTCAATTTTACCAGAAAAGTACCCCAGTTTTCTTCCATGATGACACAGAACGCTCCCTGAAAGCGGCCTTGGAGCAAGCCAATGTTGAATCAAAACGAAACACCGGATTTTTTAATGTGATAATGTTCATTTTAACTGGTTTTGCTGTTAAGGCTTATCCCTTTGCTTCCGGCGCGATCAACATATCGTAGGTGATTGGTCCTT
>NZ_CAKZOT010000105.1 GCF_937138205.1 uncultured Rhodospira sp.
ATTCATCAGTTCGGGAATCCCCCAAAGTTTAGAATGGTTCGAGCGATTGCCCTGGTACGTCTCCCCGGCGCTGTTCCCGATGCTCGTCGGCCTGGGCATTCTGGCTCTGTCCGGCCTGTTGGTGCGTCATGCGGCGCGGACGTTGGGCCGCGACGGCGTCCGTGAGGCGTTGCGGCCCCATGCGACCCTGGTGTCCGCCCGCAATCTGCGGCTGTACCTGATCCTCGGCTCGATCATCGCCTACGTCTACGTGTTTGTGCCGCACGTCGATTTCGCCCTGGCGACGGCGTTCTTCCTGGCCGTGTTCGTCTTCGCCTTCCACCTCGACCGCGAGGCGTCGGTGACGCGCAATCTGGTGCTCATGGCGGGACTGGCGGTCGTGGTGGGCGCGGTGCTGGCCCTGGTCGAGGCACCCGCGCGCGGCCCGGCCGTGGACCTGTTGACCGTGGCCGGGATCATCGCCGTGGCCGCCGTCAATGCCCGCGCGCTGGTCCGTCAGGGCCTGGCCCTGAAGCCGTGGTGGACCGGGCTGGCGGTGGCACTGCTGACGCCGGCCGTGGTCTGCCCGGTGTTCCGCTATGGGCTGTTGGTTCCCCTGCCCCACGAGGGGCTGGTGATCGGCAGTCTCGACGCGTTGCGCTATGCGCTGTTCCGGTGACCGGCCGGCGCGATCCGCGCCCGCCCCCGTCCCGTTTGCCTTCGGTGCTTTGACATGGACGTGCTCAGTCAGTTCGGGCTCTTTTTCGCCACCCTCGCCGAGCTTGTGACCAGCCCGGTCGTCCTCGCCATCCTGCTGCTGTCGAGCTTGAGCGGCATTGCCTTCGGCGCCCTGCCCGGCCTGACCGCCACCCTGGGTGTGGCGCTGTTGACCACGCTGACCTATGGCCTGCCGCTGGAACACGCCCTGGTGGCGTTGCTGGCGATGTACGTGGGCGCCGTCTACGGCGGCTCCTACCCCGCGATCCTGGTCAACATCCCGGGCACGGCGGCCTCGGCCGCCTCGGCCATGGAGGGCTATCCGCTGGCCCAGCGCGGCGAGGGCGCGCGGGCGCTCGGCCTGACCACCACCGCATCGTTCATCGGCACGGCGATCGGGATGCTGTTCCTGGTGCTGCTGGCGCCGCAGATCGTCACCCTGGCGCTTCAGTTCACCTCGTACGAGGTCTTCCTGCTGGCCGTCTTCGGCATTCTGATCAGCGGCACGCTGACCAGCAGCGACCTGGTGGTGAAGGGCTGGATCGCCGGCCTGCTCGGCCTGGCGCTGTCCACCGTCGGCCGCGACCAGTTGCAGTTCTATCCGCGCTTCACCGTCGGAATGCCGGAGCTGGACAGCGGCCTCGAGGTGGTGCCGGTCCTCATCGGGGCCTTCGCCATTCCGCAGATCATCCGCGTGCTGCGCGACGACCTCGCCCTGGGCCAGCCGAAGACCTTCAAGCGCATCCTGCCCGAGTTCCGCACCATCGTGCGCAACGCCAAGCACAATGTGCGTTCGGCCCTGGTGGGGGTGGGCATCGGCTCTGTGCCGGGCATCGGCGAGGACATCGCCGGCTGGGTCTCCTACGGCGGCGCCAAGAGCACGTCGCGCCACCCGGAGACCTTCGGCAAGGGCGAGCCGGCCGGGCTGGTCTCGTCGGAAACCGCCAACAACGCGTGCATCGGCGGCGCGCTCATTCCGCTGCTGTCGCTGGGCATTCCCGGCAGCCCGCCGGCGGTGATGCTGTTGGGGGCCTTGATGATCCACGGCGTGACGGTCGGCCCGATGATCGAGTTCGACCGGCCCGGCTTCATCATCCAGGTGACCGCCATCCTGCTGCTGGCCTCGGCCGCCATGTGGATCAACGGCATGTTGCTGGCCCGCCATGTGGTCAAGGTGCTGCGGGTGCCGCCGGCCATCTTCATGCCGGTGGTGGCGGTGCTGTCGGTGAACGGCTCCTACGCGCTCGGGCTGAACGTGTTCAACCTGTACCTGATGGTGCCCATCGGCATCGCCGCGTACTTCCTGACCGAGTGGAAGTACCCGATCTCGCCGCTGGTGATCGGCGTCATCCTGGGACCGATGGCGGACGAGAATCTGCGCCGCGCCATGATGGTCTCCAACGGCGACTTCACGCCGTTCGTGACCCGCCCCGTCGCCCTGATCCTGCTGATCGCCATCGTCCTCATCATCGCCAGCCAAGTGCCGCCGGTGCGCCGCGCCATCGGCGGCCTTGGCCGGCGCCTGATGCCGGCCCGGCCCTCCCGCTCGGCGGCCCAGCAGACCGCGGACGGATGACGCGCCGCCCCACGGACCATCACACCAAGGCCCGCCCGGCCCTCCAGACTCCAAGGACGCCCACCATGCTGAAGCTGTCGATCATCACTCTGTTCCTGGGTCAGACCAAGAACCGCTTCCTGATCTACCAGGACCCCATCGATATCGCCGAGGTGCTGGACCGGGCCGGCCGCTCCGAGGGCTGCGACGGCGTGGAGTTGCGCTATCCGGCCGACTTCGGCGACCTGCCGGCGCTGAAGGAGGGGTTGAAGCGCAACGGCCTGTCGATCTCGGCCATCAACTTCGCCTCTGTCCGCAACGACCGCTGGGCGCGCGGCGCCTGGACGGCGAGGATCCACGCCCCACGATGATCGCCTGCCGCGCCCTGATCGGGTTCGGCATTCCGCGCATCCAGGACACACGAACAGCACACGGCGGCAAGCTCACCACCGAGGACACCGACGCCGCCCGCGAGGCCCTGGGTTGGCCGCATCCGCCCTTCGTGGTGCCCAAGGACATCCTGTCCGCGTGGCGCGCGGCCGGGGCGCGCGGCGCCGAGGCGCGCCGGGCCTGGGAGGCGCGGCTGGCGGTGCTGCCCAACGACGACCGGGCGGAGTTCGAACGCCGCATGGCCGGCGCGCTGCCGGAGGCTTGGCGCCGCCGCGCGACCGGCCGAGCGCCCTGATCTGCTCGCGCCAGCCGCTGCCGCCAGTGCGGACGGAGGCGGGCGAGGAGAACCGGTGCGCCCGGGGGGCCTACATCCTGGCTGACGCCGAGGCCGGCGCGCGCCGGGTCACCCTGTTCGCCACCGGATCCGAGGTGGCGGTCGCCCTGGCGGCGCGGGACATCCTCCAGGCCCGGGGCGTGCCGACCGCCGTCGTCTCCATGCCCTGCTGGGACCTGTTCGAGGAGCAGGACGAGGCCTACCGCGCCGCCGTCATCGGTCGCGGCACCGTGCGGGTGGCCGTCGAGGCGGCGGTGCGCCTGGGCTGGGACCGCTACATCGGCGAGGATGGCGGCTTCGTCGGCATGAGCGGCTTCGGTGCCTCGGGCGACGTCCCCGATGTGTTCCGGCACTTCGGGATCACCGCCGAGGCCGTGGTCGCGGCGGTCCAACGGGCGGACGGCAGCGTGGTCAGACCCCGGGAGCCGGTCTCGGCGGTGTGACGATGCGGAGGGACGGGACCGACGCCGCTTGATAGGATCGCGCCTGATTGGGGCCCGGACGCCGTCCCGGGACCCATCAGGCGGGGTTCGGATCGACCCGGTCCCCACTTGATCTGCCTTTGGTGGATTGGAGCCCCCATGCCGAGCCCCTGGTGTCCGGACGTTGCACTCAAAGCCTATCGCTTTGCCGCTGAGGCCCATTGGAACGACGCGCTCAGGCAGTGTGTCCCGGGCACGAACCTGCCGTACCTCCTGCATATCGGTTCGGTTGCCATGGAGGTCATGGCCGCTCTCGCTCGTGAGGATGGACACGACGGCACCCTGGCGGTGCAATGCGCGTATCTTCACGACACCATGGAAGACACGGCGACCACCTATGACGATCTGCTTGTGCGCTTCGGCGCGCCAGTCGCGGATGGTGTCCGGGCTCTGACCAAGGACCCGACCATCGGGGCCGACCAGGCCAAGCCGGATCGCAAGGCGCTGCAGATGGCGGACAGCCTGACCCGCATCCGCACCCAGCCCCCGGCGGTGTGGATGGTCAAGTTGGCCGACCGGATCACCAATCTGCAACCGCCGCCGGTTCATTGGTCGAGAGAGAAGGTTTCAGCCTATCGCCAGGAGGCGGGCCGAATCCTCGACGCGCTCTCGGGCGTCAGCCCGTTCCTGGATCAGCGGCTCCGGGACAAGATCTCGGCGTATGGATGACCACAGGTATCCTCACAGTGTTCCAGCGGTCTCGACGGTTTCCGGACGGGCGATCAAGCCGGCCGCCGTCGACGTTTTCGTTGAGCATCACCACGACCGCCGGACTCTTGCTGAGGTGGCCGGAGTCGTCGAGACAGCGTTTGGCGGATTTGTACCGTCCGACGAATGAACTGACTTCATTCGTCGGACGGCCGGCGCGCCCCTGGCATCGCTTCGCGATGCCAGCTTCAACCAAAATGGGGCCGGCGCCCACGGCGCCGCTTCGCGGCGCCGACAAAGTTTGGCCGCCCTTTGGGCGGCCGGGGCCGCGGAGCCGCGCGCCCCGAAGGGGCGCTGCGGCGAGAAAAACAAAGACTCGGCATCTCCGGCGCCCCGAAGCGACCAGCCGGACGAGTCAATCCAATCGCCGGGCCGTATTGAAGTGGATCGCCTGCCGTGGGTGAACCGCCCCTGGGGCCCCTGCAGGGAGGGCATTGTATTAATTGTATTAAAGGCAGGATCAGGGTGAAGCAGATTACAGCGCGCTCGCCGGTGTCAATAGAGGCCTTCTCATTATCCCGATTCGGAACAGTAAAATGTATTGCAGGCGCCCAAGAAGCTATGCAACGTATTGATTTAGTGAGATAAGCGTCTGCCTGAAAATCCCCGTGTCGGCAGTTCGAATCTGTCCCTGGGCACCATCTTCCAGGAAACCCAAAGGCCCAACAGGCGGAGAGCATGGCTCGCCCCCGTCAGCGTTATGGCTCGTCCCGCGCGGCCGGGTGCCACGCCAGCCCCTCGGCGTCGGGCCGCACCCGCCCCAGCAGCACCCCGGTCTCCTTGGCGGCCAGCCCCGCGAGGGGGCGGCCGATGATCATGGTCAGGGTCCCGCTGTCGTCGGCCACCGACCCGGCCGCCGAAACATCGGTCGGCGCCACCAGCCACGGCTGGCCGCCGTGGGTCGTCTCACGCCAGGCATGGAATCGGCGCAGGTCCAGCAGGACGTTGCCCCCCGGGTCGGCCAAGCGGACGTACGGCCCGTCACGCCCTTCGGCGCCGATCCAGTACAGGGCCAGGCCCTCGTCCCGATCGACGGCGGCGGGAAACAGAGGGGTGTCGATGATGTCCTGGCCGGCGCGTTGCACGGTGACATGCCGCGCCTGATGGGGCGCCAGCCAGGCCACCGACGGCAGGTCGAGGACTAGACGCCCGCCCCGCTCGGGCAGATCGACGGTGATGGTCTCGCGCGGCGGCTCCAGCGAGGAGCCGCCCGTCAGCGCGCCGACCCGCACCGCCGCCAGCGCGGCCGTGCCCAACACGACGGCCAGGGCGATCATCCCCAGCCAGACTCGGGTGCGTCGGGTCACGTCCGGCGTCCCCCGATGGCGGGCTCGGACCCGGGGGGATGATCCCGGCGCAACAGGAACACGGCCTGGGCGCTCATCAGATTGGCCCACGGTCCGGTCGCCGACAGCCGATTCACCCTGCCGTCCTCGTCCAACGCCACCCCCTTTTCGATCACGATGTCCATGCACCGGGCCAGAACCACGAAGTCCTTGATGGTGCAGTAGTGAATGTTGGGCGTGTCCCACCATTCCTCCGGCAGGCCGCGTGTCACCGGCATCCGCCCCTTGCTGACCAGGTGCCAGCGGGCTTTCCAGTAGCCGAAGTTGGGGAACGACACGATGGCCCGGTCGGCCACGCGCAGCAGATGCCCCAGCACCTCGCGCGGATGCTGGGTCGCCTGCAACGTTTGGCTCAGGATGGCGTAGTCGAACGCGCCGGCGGGGTAGTCGGCCAAGTCGGTATCGGCGTTGCCCTGGATGACCGACACACCGCGCCGCACGGCGGCGCGCACCCCAGCCATGGACAGCTCGATGCCCCGGCCGTTCACTCCCTTCACGCGGGCGAGATACTGCAGCAGGGCACCGTCGCCGCAGCCGACGTCCAGCACCCGGGCCTTCGGCGTCACCATGTCGGCGATCAGGCGCAGGTCGATGCGCAGTTCCCCGTTGGGGCCGGTGCCCGTGGTGGGGGGGACGGCGGGCGCGTTCATCCGCCGCCTCCCGCCGCCGTGGCCGGCAGGCCGCGATGCCGTGCCGCGCCGGCCAGGAAGCCGCGCAGTGTCTCGTGGAACTCCGGCTCTTCGAGCAGGAAGGCGTCGTGGCCCTTGTCGCTGTCCACCTCGACGAAGCTGACGTTGGCCGCCACGCTGTTCAGGGCTTGGACGATGGCGCGGCTTTCCACGGTCGGGAACAACCAGTCGCTGGAAAAGCTGATGACGCAGAACCTGACCGGCGTGTCGCGGAAGGCATAGGCCAGCCGTCCGCCGTGCTCTGTGGCCAGGTCGAAGTAGTCCATGGCCCGCGTGATGTAGAGATAGGCGTTGGCGTCGAACCGGTCGACGAAGGTCGAGCCCTGGTGCCGCAAGTAGCTTTCGACCTGAAAGTCGGCGTCGAAGCCGTAGGTGACACTGTCCCGGTTCTGCAGTTTGCGGCCGAACTTGCGGTGCAGGGCGGTCTCGGACAGATAGGTGATGTGCGCGGTCATGCGCGCCACGGCCAGGCCCCGGTGCGGGGTCACACCATGCTCGTGGTAGGCGCCGCCGCGCCAGTCCGGATCGGCCATGATGGCCTGCCGGCCGACCTCGTGAAAGGCGATGTTCTGGGCCGAATGGCGGTACGACGCGGCGATGGGCACGGCGGAGAACACCCGCTCGGGATAGGCGGCGGCCCATTCCAGCACCTGCATTCCGCCCATCGACCCGCCGATGACGCAGAACACCTGGTCGATGCCCAGGGCGTCGAGCAGACGCGCCTGTACTTTCACCATGTCGCCGATGGTGATGACGGGAAAGCCCAGGCCCCACGGGCGCCCGGTCTCGGGATTGATGTCGCGCGGCCCGGTGGTCCCCATGCACCCGCCCAGGACGTTGGCGCAGATGACGAAGAACCGATCGGTGTCCAGCACCCGACCGGGGCCGACCAGCCTGTCCCACCAGCCGGGCTTGCCGGTGATGGGATTGGTGCCGGTCATGAAATGGTCGCCCGTCAGGGCATGGCACACCAGGATCACATTCGAGCGATCCTCGTTCAAGCGGCCGATGGTCTGGAAGGCCACCGTGACCGGGCCAAGCTCGATCCCGCTGTCGAGGCGGATGGGCCGATCCTGGCCGACCACAAGAGACTGATTGTGCGGAGCATCCACCGGCGTCTCGTCAGGGCTGGGACGGAACCAAGGGATCGGAAGCGACGCGCGGCCGGCCTTCCGTGGTCGCCGGCATCGGCGGACCGCGAGACGCGCGCGCCTCCGCGCGCGGTGATCTCCATCGGCCTTCCTGAGCGCCGGAACACCTAGGCGGGACGCTGGCGAGTGTCAACGTTTTCTTTGATTTCGGGGGCTTCCCGGCTTATCACTGGGCCGCCCATCCCCGGCACGGAAACCGCCCATATGAGTTGCGTCCCAGACAATCTTGAAGCTTTGAGGCGCGACATCGACGCCCTCGACGACCAGATCGTGGACTTGCTGATGGAGCGGTGCGCGATCGTCGATCGAATCGCCGATGCCAAACGCGGCGGACCGATTCTGCGCCCGGGCCGCGAGGCCATGATCCTGCGCCGCCTGGTGGCGCGCTGGCAGGGCCGGCTGGCGAAGCGGACCCTCGTGCGCATGTGGCGCGAACTGCTGGCCGGGGTGGTCAGCACCCAGGGGCCGTTCGCGCTGGCCATCTGGATGCCGGAGCGCGGCGCCGGATATCTGGAGGTCGCCCGCAACCAATACGGCGCCTATACGCCGGCCACGACCCACCAGTCTGCCAGCCAGGTGGTGCGCGAGGTGACCAGCGGCACCGCCACCGTCGGCGTGCTGCCCCTGCCGCGCTGGGAAGATGACAATCCATGGTGGACGCAGATCCTGTCCACCTCGCCCGATACGCCGCACATCGTCGCCCGCCTGCCGATCACCGGGCCGGGACCGCTGGGGATCGAGGCCCTGGTCATCGCCCGAATGCCGCCGGAGGCCACCGACGACGATCGCTCTGTGATCGCGGTGGAGACGGAACGGAACATCAGCCGCTCGGCCTTCACCGAGGCCCTGTCGGCCGCCGGCCTGCCGCCCCGGGCCGTGTGGGACAGCCGCCCGGCCGGCGAGGACGCCCGCTTTCACCTGGTCGAGGTGGTGGGCTTTGTCGCGCCCGACGACGGCCGCCTCGCCGCCCTGCGCGGCGGCACCGACACCGGCGGCATCCGTAACGCCCTGCTGCTCGGCGCCTATGCCGCGCCCCTGTCGGCCGAGGCCCTGGCGGACTGACATCGAGTCCCCCACGCCGTCGGCCTGTCTCACGCCCCATCGCCTTTACCCCTGGACGCGGAACAACGTCATGAAACAGCCCCCTGTCCGCCCCGGCATCATGGACCTGCGGCCCTATGTGGCCGGTGACTCCGAACTCGAAGGCCGGACCCGGGTCGTCAAGCTGTCCTCCAACGAGGGCGCGCTCGGCCCCAGCCCCCGCGCCATCGAGGCCATGCGCGCCGCCGCGGCGGACGCCCACCGCTACCCGGACGGCGCGGCCACCGCCCTACGCGAGGCCATCGCCAAGCGGCACGGACTGGACCCGGCGCGGCTGGTGTGCGGCTCCGGTTCCGACGAGTTGATCTCGCTGCTGGTGCGAGCGTACGCCGGGCCAGGCGACGAGGTGCTGTTCCCCGCGCACGCGTTCCTGATGTACCGCATCTATGCCCAAGGCGCCGGGGTCACGCCGGTGGCCGCGCCCGAGCGCGACAAGGTGGCCGATGTCGACGCCCTGCTGGACCATGTCACGGAGCGCACCCGCATCCTGTTCCTGGCCAATCCCAACAACCCGACCGGGACCTACCTATCGGATGCCGAGGTCCGGCGCCTGCGGACGGGTCTGCGCGAGGACGTGCTGCTGGTGATCGACGCCGCCTACGCTGAATACGTCCAGAAGAACGACTACGAGCCCGGCGTGGCGCTGGTGGACACGCACCCGAACACGGTGATGCTGCGGACGTTCTCCAAGATCCACGGGCTGGGCGGCGCGCGCATCGGCTGGGCCTATGGCCCCGCCCACGTGATCGACGTGCTCAACCGGGTGCGCAGCCCGTTCAATGTGTCGGCGCCGGCCCTGGCCGCCGGGGCGGCGGCCATCGCCGACCAGACCTTTACCGACCTAGCGCGCCAGCACAACGATTACTGGCTGGACTGGACCCTGTCCAAGCTGCGGGGACTCGGCCTTGATCTGACCGAGAGCGTCGGCAACTTCGTCCTGGTCACCTTCCCGACCGAGCCCAGGCTGACGGTTCAGGACGCCGACGCGTTCCTGCGCGGCAAGGGCGTGATCGCGCGCGCGATGGGCGCCTATGGCCTGCCGAACAGCCTGCGAATCACCATCGGCACGGGCGAGGACATGCAGGCCTGCGTCGAGGCCCTGACGGAGTTCGTCGCCGGATGAGCGTGCTGTTCGACCGTGTGGCCATCATGGGCATCGGCCTGATCGGCTCGTCGCTGGCGCGCGCCATCAAGGCCGAGAGGCTGGCGCACAGGGTGGCGTGCGCCGATGCCAACGCCGCCCACGCCGACCGGGCCAGGGCGCTGGGGATCGTCGACGAGGCCGGCACCGACCCGGCCGAGGCGGCCGCCGGCGCCGATCTGGTGATGCTGTGCGTGCCGCTGGGCGCCTACGGCGAGGTGGCCGCCGCCATCGCCCCGGCGCTGAAGCCGGGGGCCATCGTCTCCGACGTGGGCTCGGTCAAGCAGGCGGTGATCCGCGACGTGGCGCCGCACCTGCCCGCTGGGGTGCACCTGGTGCCCGGCCACCCGGTCGCCGGCACCGAGAAGTCCGGCCCCGACGCCGGGTTCGCCGCCCTGTTCCCCGGCCGTTGGTGCATCCTCACCCCGTTGCCGGGCGCGGACGAGGCGGTGACACGCCGGGTGGCCGACCTGTGGCGCGCCTGCGGCATGACGGTCGAGCGCATGGACCCCGACCACCACGACCACGTGCTGGCCATCACCTCGCACCTGCCGCATCTGATCGCCTACACCATCGTCGGCACCGCCACCGACCTGGAAGAGCACCTGAAGCAGGAGGTGATCAAGTACTCCGCCTCCGGCTTCCGCGACTTCACGCGAATCGCCGGCAGCGATCCCACCATGTGGCGCGACGTGTTCCTGAACAACCGGGAAGCCGTGCTGGACTGCCTGCAACGCTTCACCGAGGATCTGACGGCCCTGCAGCGCGCCATCCGCCGGGGCGAGGGCGACATCCTGTTCGACCTGTTCACCCGCACCCGCGAAATCCGCAAGGGCGTGCAGGAGGCCAGGCAGGCGTAGGGCGGCCGGCCAACCTCGCTTGCCTTGAGACCCGCCGCGCGATCGGGCATGGTGTCCCTTCCCCAACAGATCACACACCAAGGAAAGCACCCGTCCCATGACGCAGACGGTTCGGATCGCCATTCTCGGAGCCAGCGGTTATACCGGCGCCGAGCTTGTGCGCTTGCTCGACACTCACCCCAACGCCGAACTCGCGATCCTCACCGCCGACCGCCGCGCGGGACAGACCCTGGCCGCCGTGTTCCCGCACCTGGCGCATGTCCCGGCGCCGCCGTTGGTGGCCATCGACGACGTCACGTCAGAGGACTGGGCGGGGGTCGATGTCGTCTTCTGTGCCCTGCCGCACGCCACCACCCAGGCGGTGGTCGCGCGCCTGCCGGAGCACCTGCGCATCGTCGACCTGTCGGCCGACTTCCGCCTGTACGACACGGATGTCTATGCCCAGTGGTACGGCGGCCCGCACCAGGCGCCAGAGCTGCAGAAGTCCGCCGTGTACGGCCTGACGGAACTGGAGCGGGAACGCATCGCGACGGCGCGGCTGGTGGCCAACCCCGGCTGTTACCCGACCGGCCCGCTGCTGGCGCTGATGCCGTTGATCGAGTCCGGGCTGATCGAGCCCGACGACATCATCATCGACGGCAAGTCGGGTGTCAGCGGCGCCGGGCGCGGCGCCAAGGAAGCCATGTTGCACGCCGAGATCTCGGAAGGCGTGCACGCCTACGCCGCCGCCAGCCACCGCCACGCCCCGGAGATCGAGCAGGGCCTGTCCAAGGCCGCGCGCCAGCCGGTGCTGGTCAACTTCACGCCGCACTTGATGCCCATGAACCGGGGCATTCTCTGCACGACCTACGTGCGTCCATATGGCGGAGCGGATGCCGGAACGCTGCTGTCGAAGTTGACCGTGACCTTCCAGGGCGAGCCGTTCGTCAAGGTGCTGCCCAAGGGCACGCTGCCGCACACCCGCCATGTGCGCGGCTCCAACCTGTGCCTGATCGGCGCCGTGGACGACCGCCTGCCGGGCCGGGTGATCCTGGTGACGGCCATCGACAACCTGGTCAAGGGCGCCGCGGGTCAGGCGATCCAGAACATGAACGTCATGCTCGGCCTGCCGGAGACGGCCGGGCTATCGATGGCGCCGATGTTCCCGTAAGCGAGACAAGGAGGTCTGCGACATGACCCCGATCATCCTGCCCTACCGGGGCGTTCTGCCGACCATCGACCCTGCGGCCTTCATCGCGCCCGGCGCCGTCGTCATCGGCGACGCCGTGATCGGCCCCGACACGGGCATCTGGTTCGGCTGCGTGGTGCGCGGTGATGTGCACGAGATCCGCATCGGCGCCGGCACCAACATCCAGGACGGCACCATCATCCACGTCAGCAAGGGCACCTTCGGCACGTACATCGGCGACGGAGTCACCGTTGGCCACAAGGCCATCATCCACGCCTGCACGCTGGAGGACCGCTGCTTCATCGGCATGGGGGCCACCATCATGGACGGCTGCGTCGTGGAAAGCGGCGCCATGGTCGCCGCCGGCGCGCTGGTGACGCCCGGCAAGCGGGTCAAGGCCGGCGAGTTGTGGGCCGGCAGCCCGGCCAAGCCCAAGCGCGACCTGACCGAGGACGACACGAAGACCTGGCCCGAGCAGGCGGCCCGCTACGCCGACCTGGCGCGCGAATACCGCGAAGCGCTGGCGTCCGGACCCACGCCGTCGGGCCAGCAAGAAACAACGGCGTAGGGCGCACTCGACCGCCGCGAAACGGCGGGACTGTCGATGGTGCCGATGTTGCCTTGATCCCTTGAAGAGATGCCATCTTGAACGATGGAGTTAAAATAAAATCAAGGAAGTAACCCGAAACCCCTGTAGCCGCCAGCCAACTTTTTCGTTTGACTGGGGTCAGGAAGGCGGCTATCCGTGCCCGAGGATCGGCGAGGAAGATGGGCGTCCGGAGGACGGGTCAATGTCGGTAGCGGATCTCATGGTCCGGGTCCTTGACGCGCACATCTTCTTCGGCGCTCACCCCAACGATCGTCGAACAACTGGCACGCTACATCGCCCCGAACGACGGCGCGGACCGCGACAAAGAGCCTTACCTGAATCATGCGCCGGACGATTCCACTCAGGCGCCCGGGCTGAGCGCCCACCCCGGCCGATGGGCGGGCCAGGATCGAAAATGCACGAGATTCAAAATGTTGTGCGGCGACCTTTGCCGTCAAGGGTATGACCCTTGACGGCGTCGGGTACTAGCGTTGGTCGAAACTGTCTTTTCAAACACCGCGCAGGGGGCACTCATGAAGTATGACATTGTTATTGCGACAAAAAACCGTGCGGATATGCTTGCCATTTCACTCCCCCTTTTTTTGAGCAAACCTTTCCGCCCAGCAAGGTTATTGTGGTTGATGCAAGCGGAGACCAGAAGAAAGACGTGGAATCTGTCTGCGAACAAACATCAAAGAAGTACAATAAGGACATAATCTTTCTGAATATAGAAAAAGGGAATTCGTCAGCACAAAGAAATATAGGCCTGTCCTATGTTGAGGAAGAGGTGATTGCATTCCCGGACGATGACTCCCTTTGGTATCATGATACGGCAGAGAATTTCATGAAACCCTATATGGATCCGGCTTTTTCTTATGTCGGGGGTGTCAATAATGTTGAGGTTGATAAAAGTCCGCTAGCGATTCCGGGGACAATCAAAAAAAGCGCATTTCAAACATTTAAGCAGAAAGTGGGTCGCCCTCGCCGGTTTATAGAAAATGCTCTATTCCCGTCCTCTTTCGATGTTCACGCGAGGTATCTCTATAGTCAATCAGAAGCGGATTTAGAGGCATACAACCGTGCATATTCGGTTGCGGAAACGCTCGGTGGATTTAGGATGACATTTCGCAGACGCGCAATTCGTGAGGTCGGGTTTGACGAAACCCTTGGTTCCGTGGTCGGGTATGCGCAACATGAAGACAAAGACGCGGCCCTTGCAATTATAAACAATGGATGGATCATTCTTGGTGTAAAGAGCGCGCGCGTTTATCATAATAACTATCCAGCAAAGCGTGGCAGCGGCGGATTTAATTATGGCTTCTTTCAGATATTTAACTACGCCTATATTTGTAGGCGGCGCATTGACGCGAGTTCTCCCGCCTCCTCAAAAACAATGCCGTTCTTGAGACACAAAATCCGGCTCTATACGCTCTTGCAGTTAGATCCCTATGGGCGACAAGTCTTGCAAGGTGCAAAAGCCGCCCTATCCGAATGCCCAAAGCTTTGGAGCATCCCCGACTCCGAACTCGAACAGGCCTATGCCGACATTTGTGGCCGCCATGTTACCAGTCCTTGACCTGATACCGGGCGACCGAAGTCATGACTCCTCCCTATTCGCCGGGCGCGGTGCCGACGCGGGAGAGCCCTCGGCTCGCTTCGCTCGCTCGGGATGACGATTTTCCCTAAGAAACAAATACATACGTCACCCCGAAGCGTCCGTCAGGACGCGAGGAATCTCCCAACGTGGCGTGCCGACGGTCCGGAAAACGTGTCACGATTTCCGTCGCTTGACCTGATTTAACCCCGCAGAACGACAGACAGGACGATCCGTAACCGGGGCAAAAGTCCGGGCAGCGGGACTCATAATTGGTTGCGCGCGA
>NZ_CAKZOT010000106.1 GCF_937138205.1 uncultured Rhodospira sp.
TGGCAACCTCTCAATCGCATTTTTCCGGCTTTCAGCAGAGTCTGGGTATAAAGAAAATCGTCATCCCGAGCGAGCCCCCGCGACCATCGGGACGATGGTCGCGCTTCTATGATCTCGGCGACGCGAAGCGTCGCCGGGGGCGAGCCGAGGGATCTCCCGCGTCGGCACCGCGCCCGGCGAATGGGGAGGAGCCATTAATTCGCTCGCCCAGTATGACTCGCGGTCTACAGGATGAACAGGGCCGCCAGCCCCAGGAAGGCGAAGAACCCGACCACGTCAGTCACCGTGGTCAGGAACACGCCCGACGAGACGGCCGGGTCGACCTTCAGACGATCCAGCACCAGCGGGATGGCGATGCCGGCCAGGGCGGCGGCGATCATGTTGATCACCATGGCCGCGCCGATGACCACGCCGATCATCACATTGCCAAACCAGACCCAGGAGACGGCCCCGGTCAACACCGCGAACATCAGGCCGTTGATCAGCCCGATCACCAGTTCCTTGCCGACGATGCGCCCGGCGTTGGCGGCGGTCAGTTCCTTGGTGGCCAGCGCGCGCACGGCGATGGTCAGCGTCTGCGTCCCGGCGTTGCCGCCCATCGAGGCGACGATGGGCATCAGCACGGCCAGGGCGACCAACGCCTGCAACGTGCTCTCGAACACGCCGATCACCAGCGAGGCCAGGACGGCCGTTCCCAGGTTGACCAGCAACCAGGTGATGCGCGACTTGACGGTGTCCACCACGTCGGAGAACAGGTCGCCCTCCGACAGGCCGGCCAGACGGAACAGGTCGTCCTCGGCCTCTTCGTCGATGACGTCGACCACGTCGTCGACCGTGATTCGGCCCACTAGGCGTCCGGACGCATCGACCACCGGCGCCGACAACAGGTTCTGTTGGCGGAACAGGAAGGCGACCTCTTCCTGGTCCATGGTGATCGGGATCTCGGCCGCCTTGAGGTCCATGATCTGGCTCAGGCGCACCGGCCGGCGCGTGCGCAGCAGCGACGACAGCCGCACATAGCCCACTGGCCTGTGGCGCGGATCGACGATGAAGATCTGGTAGAACTCGTCCGGCAGGCGGGCGCCGGAGCGCAGGTAGTCGATGGTCTCGCCGACGGTCCAGTAGCTGGGCACGGCCACCAGTTCGCGCTGCATCAAACGGCCGGCGCAGTATTCCGGCAGCGCCAGCGCCTGTTCGATCACCGCCCGCAGTTCGGGCGGCAGCTTGGCCAGGACGGCGTCCCTTTCCTCGTCGTCCTCCAACTGGCCGACCAGATAGACCGCGTCGTCCGACTCCACCTCGCGCAAACAGGCGGCGAAGTCCTCGTAGCCGAGTTCCTCGATCACCTCGGCGCGAACCGCGTCGTCCAGTTCCGGCAGGATTTCGGCGTTGAAGCTCGCCTTGGTCGCCCGGACGAACAGCGCCCGGTCCTCGCTGCCCAGGGTTTCGATCAGGTCGGCGATGTCGGCATAATGCAGCGGCGCGACCATGTCGCGGACCGAGTCCTCGTCCCCCGCTTCGAGCGCCTCGTGCACCTGCGACACGAATTCCGGCAGCAGACCATACGAATCGTCGCTGCGCAGAACCTCGCGGTGGAGTTGCTCGCGGATCGAGGGATCGGGCATGGGCGCAATCCTGGGCCGGGGCGGCGGTCATCCGGTGACCGCGGGGGTGTGGAGCGGTTGATATCGTCGTTGAAGGGGCCGCTGGCTAGCCCCCCTTGAGCGCGGCGAGGGCGGCGGCATGGGTGGCGCTGTCGCCGGCCGCGATGACCCAGCCGGAACTCGTCAGGTTCGCCGGCGCCCCGGACCAGTCGGTCATCCGTCCGCCGGCCCCTTCGACCACCGGCACCAGGGCCATGTAGTCATAGGGCTTGGTCGCCGGGTCGAGGGCGATGTCGATCCAGCCCGAGGCCACCATGCCATAGGCGTAGCAGTCGGCGCAGTAGCGTCGTTCGGCGACCCGGGATGACAGGCCCTCGAAGCCGGGCCGGTCATCGTCGCAGAAGAGATCGGGTGTCGTCGTGTACAGCACCGCGTGGCCGAGGTCGCCGGCGGCCCGCGTCCGGCACGGGGCACCGTTGAACAGGGTGGGCCGGCCGACGCAGCCGATCCAGCGTTCATTCTGCGCCGGGGCGTCCAGGATGCCCAGCACCGGCTGCCCCTTCCAGCTCAGGGCGATCAGGGTGCCCCACAAGGGACTGCCGGTCACGAACGAGCGGGTGCCGTCGATCGGATCGAGCACCCACACGAACTCGCGGTCCAGGCCGCTGGATCCGGCCTCCTCGCCCAGGATTCCGTGATCCGGGCAGAACTCGTCTAGAAGGGACCGCATGGCCGCCTCGGCGGCGCGGTCGGCGATGGTGACCGGCGAGCGATCGCTTTTGATCTCGACCGCCAGTGTCGGCGAGCGGAACCGTTTCAGTGTCTCGGCGCGCGCCGCGTCCGCCAATCGTTCGGCGATGGGCACGAACGCCTGGATGTCCGCCCGCAGGCGGTCGTCGAGGTCTTCCATGTCGGGAATCCCGTCTGTTGCCGGGTCTCGTGCATCCTGGCCCGAATCCGGGCGTTCCGCACAGTGCGGCGAAACGCCGCGCCGATCAAGACGGGGGTTGATGAACGGTTGGCGGCGCGGGGCGCGGGGTTGGCGGCGGGATCCGAACTGGTGCCGGGCCGATGTGATGGGTACTATGGACGTCAAGAATTCCGTGGATCGGCCGATTTCGCGGACACAGGAGAGGGTCCGGCCCGTGAGTCATGTCTCCCTTCTCGATATCCTGGCACTTTTGGCGTGCGCGGTGGTGTTCGTCACGCTGTTCCAGCGCCTTGGCCTCGGCTCGGTGCTGGGCTATCTGGTGGCCGGCCTGATCATCGGTCCCTGGGGACTGGGCCTCATCACCGAGGGCGAGGACCTGCTGCATTTCGCGGAACTGGGCGTGGTCTTCCTGCTGTTCCTGATCGGCATCGAGATGAAGCCGGCGCGTCTGTGGCTGATGCGCAAGGATGTCCTTGGGCTTGGCACCGCGCAGGTGACGGTGACGGGCGCCCTTTTGGCCGGATTGGCGTGGGCGTTCGGGTTGGCGCCGGCGCCGGCGGTGGTCGTCGGGTTCGGCCTGGCCCTCTCGTCGACGGCCATCGGCCTGCAGATCCTGGGGGATCGCGGCGAGTTCGGCCGCCGCCATGGGCGCGCGGCCTTCGGTGTGCTGCTGCTACAGGACCTGGCCGTGGTGCCGCTGTTGGCCCTGGTGTCCCTGTTGTCCGCCGATGTTTCCGCCGGCGGCTGGACGGATGGCGTGGCCCGTGTCGCGCAGGCGGTGCTGGCCATTGGCGCGGTGATTATCGGCGGGCGCTACCTGCTGAGGCGCCTTTACCGGGCTGTTGCGGATGCACGCAATCATGAGGTGTTCGCGGCCTTGAGCCTGTTCATCGTCCTGGGGGTCGCCTACCTGATGCAGGCGGTCGGACTGTCCATGGCGATGGGCGCGTTCCTGGCCGGGCTTCTGCTGGCCGAATCCGAGTTTCGGCACCAGGTGGTGGCGGATGTCGAGCCGTTCCGGGGGTTCCTGCTGGGGCTGTTCTTCATGGCCGTCGGCATGAGCGTGGATCTCGGGGCGGCGATGGCCAACTGGCTACCGGTCTTGATGGTGGTCTTCGGGCTGTTGATCCTGAAAGCCCTGGTGCTGTTCGGGCTGGGGATGCTGTTCAGGATCGGGCGCGACAATTCCCTGCGGGTGGCGGTGCTGTTGTGCCAGGGCGGTGAGTTCGGGTTCGTCATGTTCACCCTGGCCGTGCAAAGCAAGCTGCTGGATCAGGCGACGGCGCAATTCCTGATCCTGGTCATCTCGCTGACCATGGCCCTGACGCCGCTGATGGTGAAGCTGTTGCCGCTTCTGCTGCCGAAGGAGCCCGACCGCCGGACACGGGCGCTGGCGCCGAAGGCGCCGGAAGCCCAGCCGGGGCACAGCGGCCACATCATCATCGCCGGCTACGGCCGCGTCGGCCAGACCGTCGTGCGGATGCTGGAAGCGACCGGAATGCCCTACCGCGCGCTGGACCTCCATGCTCAGCGGGTCGAGCAGGCGCGGCACGCGGGACAGGACGTGTACTACGGCGACGCCAGCCGCGCCGAGGTCCTGCGGGCGGCCGGATTGGAAGAGGCGCGCGCGGTTGTCATTACCCTCGATCAACCTGAGGCCGCCGAGCGGGCGACGGATGCGGTGCGGCGCCTGCGGCCCGGACTGCCGGTGTTCGCCCGCGCGCGGGACCCGGGGCAGGTCGCCGAGTTGACGCGCCACGGCGCGACCGGCAGTGTGGCCGAGGCGCTCGAATCAAGCCTTCAGCTCGGCGCCATGACGCTGCGCCACCTGCAGGCGCGGCGATCGGAAGAGGTGCAGCGCCTCGTGGAGATGCTGCGCGACGAGTGCGCCGCCACCGGCACGAACGTGCCGCCGGCGCAAGATCCCCAGGCCAGGGGCTCGGCCGGCGCGGGGCAGCCCGCGCGACCGGCGCATCCTCCACCGTACCCGCAGGCGTCTCGACAGGGTGCCGGCGCCGGGTGACGGATCCCCACGACATGCCCCAAAGCCGCCACGGTTCTGGGTATGCTGGCCGCGACCCGGACGCCGAACCCCTGCGAGGAGGAGCCATCATGCCCGCTCGGTCCCGAGCCCTTTCCGTCGCCCTGACCGTCGGTGTGTGTGCCGTGGCCGGCGGGCTGGCCGCCCCGCCGGCCGCCGCCGCCGTGGCCATTGAGGCCACCTTCGCGGCTCGTGCCGAGTGTCCGGCCTACCAGAGCTTCAACCAGGGCACCAATCCGGGCGATGTGACGTTGCGCCCGGGCACGGTCTACGGGGCCTTCGAGCTCAATATTCCGGACGGGCCGTGGGTCAGGCTGCGCGTTCCCGGCGCCAATCCGCAAGAGCGGTGGGTGGCCAGGGAGTGCGGTCGCCTGGAGGTGTTCGCCGTCGATGCCGGCGATGCGGCGCCCGAGGCGGCCCCCGAGGCGGCAATTGTCCCCGCGCCGGTCCCGAACGCGGAAACCGGCACGCCAGCGGCCGCGCTGGATGCGGCCGGGTCGGTTCCTGGGCCGGTGCCGCTCGTCGCGGATGAGCCCACCGTCTCGTCGCCGGCGCCGGCCTTCCCGCCGTTCTTCGATTCCGTTGATCAAGGACCCGACGATCCGACACCGCCGATGCCGGTGTTCGGCGAGGTGGACCGGGACATCTTGCGCCTGTGCGGCGACTGGGGCGACGCCGTTCCGGCCAGCGGATTCCGCGCCTTTCTGGAGGCCCGGCCGTCGTTGCGGGACTCGCTGCTGGCCACGTTGCGCGGCGACATGGAGACCCTTGTTAGCGCGTGGTTCCACGAGTCCGGGTTCCGGCACATCTTCTGCGGCGAGCCGGACCAGCGCGAGGACGGCCGCTGGACCCTGGGCGGGTTCCATTACGTGGGCCGCTATGCGCAGGCCCAGATCAACGGGTGGGCCGGACGCATGGAGGGCGGCTGCTCGATCGTTGAGACGGACCCGCCGATCTACACGGAAGGCGTGGTCTTCCGCACGCCCGATGGGGATCAGGGGATCAAGTGCATCAACGGATATGCGCTGGGCCTGTCGGCGTCGGACATCCTGCATGAGGTTACGAAGGCCTACCGGCTGGCGCGTGGACAGTTGGGGCCGGGCACCGACGCCTGTCGGCACCGCGTGCTGGACGACGGGCACGGGTACGAGGCGGTCTTCGTCATGCGCGACGACGCCATCGTCACCTTCTACCCCGATGCCACGCCGGATGAGCGGACGCCGTACTGCGGGGAATAGGCCGCGCGATCCCGGGCCACCGAACGGTGGCGGGGCTCAGTCCTTCGGCGGTCCCGCTCCTCTGGTGCGTATCGTTCTTCTGTTCTGTTTGCGTCTGAGGCCCAGAGCCTTACCTTTGAGTCTGATGGTATGGGCGGACGCGGGGTTGGGTTGGGCTGATGGCGGAATGGGACACGGCATGGGCACGGCGACGACCGACTATGTGGCGAAGATCGAGGACCTGAGCCAGCGCCTGGCCGATCGGGAAGAGCAACTCGGGCAATACGCGAACCAGCACCATGCGCTGGAAACGGCGCTTGAGGATCTGGCGACCCACCAGGAAGAGTTGCGGGCACAGAACGAGGAACTGCGCCACGCCAGAGAGGTCAACGAGTCCCTGATTCAGCGGTATGCCACGCTGTTCGACGGCGCGCCGGTCGGGTACTGCATCATCTCGGAACGGCGCACCATCATCAGCGCCAACGAACGCGCCAGCTGGCTGTTCGAGGCGCGTGGCGCCGAGATCGAAAACAAGCCCCTGCATCTGTTCATCCACCCGGCGTCGCACGCGGCGCTGTCGCGGCACCTGGACAAGGTGCTCGCCAGCGAGGCGGCCACCGACGAAATCACCGTGCTCGGCCGTGAGGGCCGGGAGGTGGTGTGCCTGGCGCAGAGCCACCCGCATCCGGAGGCCGAGGATTCCTCGCCGTCCTGCCTGACCACCTTCATGGACATCTCGCAGCGCAAGCAGACGGAGCGCGCGCTTGCCGACAGCGAGCTGAAGTTCCGCAATATCTTCACCCTGGCGCCGTTCGGCATGATGACCCTGTCCAAGGACGGGCGCCTGATGGAAACCAACGAGGCCGTGCGGCGGATGCTCGGCCTGTCCGCGCATGAACTGCGGGGCATGAGCTACACGGACCTGCTGGCCCCGGACATCACGCCCACCGAGGCCCGGCGCCTGATCGACGGCCAGCCGCGCCCCGGATGGGTGGATGTGTTCGAGCGCGAATTGCGCGGGCGCGACGACCGCCGCCTGATGACCCGCGTGACGTTCGCCGTCATGCCGGCCGGGGACGGTCACGACGTGCAGGGCTTGGTGATCCTTGAGGACATGACGGAACGGCGCGAGCTGGAGACCCGGTTCCAGCATACCGCCAAGCTGACCCTGCTAGGCGAAATGTCGGCCAGTTTGGCGCACGAAATCAGCCAGCCGCTGAACATCATCCGCCTGAAGGCGGAGGGCGCGCTGGAACGTGTGAAACGCCAGGGATTTGATGCCGAGCGGGCCGAACGCGGGTTCGCGGCCATTGAGGA
Source organism: uncultured Rhodospira sp. (assembly GCF_937138205.1). Taxonomy (GTDB): domain Bacteria; phylum Pseudomonadota; class Alphaproteobacteria; order Rhodospirillales; family Rhodospirillaceae; genus Rhodospira. Next base: position 7,111 of record NZ_CAKZOT010000106.1, read on the forward strand.
GCAAGTCGTCCGTCTGTTCGAGGTCATTTCCTACATGCAGGGCCTGAGCCGCCGGGATACGGGGGCGGTGCAGCCGTTCAACGTGTCACGGGCGATCACGGCGGCGGTGGGCCTGGTGGACAAGCAGTTCCGTGACGACAACATCTGCCTGGAGGTCGAGGACCGCTTGGGCGACACGGAGGCGATCGGGCGCCAGCATCAGCTCGAGCAGGTCCTGGTGAACATCCTGCGCAATGCCCGCGATGCCCTGCTGTCACCGGAGGGCAGCCGCCTGCGCAACGGCGAGGCGCCCCGGGTCAGGGTTTTGGCGCGCTTGGAGGAGGACGGTGACCGGCTGCGGATCGTCCTCGGCAACAACGGCCCCCGGGTGTCGGAGGACGTGCGGCGGCGCATGTTCGACCCGTTCTTCACCACCAAGTCCGGCGAGCACGGCACCGGCCTGGGGCTGTCGATCAGCCTGGGCTTCATCACCGAGATGGGGGGCACCATCACCGCCGAGAACACCGACGAGGGCCTGGACTTTCACATCCTGTTGCCGCGGGTCCAGCAGACCCACCGGCCGGCGCCGGTCGAGGAGCCGGCCACGGAGGCGCCGCCATCATCGGGTATCGGCGCGCCCGTGTCGGATCCGGTGGCGGGGCAGCGGCCGCACGTGCTGGTGGTCGATGACGAGGAAGAGGCGGCCCGCGAGATCGCCGCGTTCCTGGACGCCATCGGCTATCGCGTCACGGTCGCCCTCAACGGGCAGCAGGCGCTGGAAATCCACGTCACCGACCCGGCGCGCGCGGTCATCACCGACCTGCGGATGCCCGAGCGGGACGGCCACTGGCTGATCGACCGCCTGCGGGCGGGCGACCGACCGGTGTTCATCATCATCATCACCGGCCAGGCCGCCCGCTCAACCCGGGAACTCGAACGCTTGCGCCAGCGGGCCGATGCCCTTTTGCGGAAACCAGCCTCGCTCAAGGACATCGTACGCCACTTGCGGGAGGGCGTGCCACAGGGCACGCCGGTGTGATGCCAGCCGACGAAAAGGCTGACCTTTTCGGAGGCTGGCCGGCACGGTCGCGCCGGCGGACCGACGAACAAAACCAGTTCATTCGTCGGTCGGTATGAGCCGCTCCCGTAAAAATATGTACAACTGCCGCTACTCTTCCGATTCGTTGCGAGGCACGCCGCCCAGCAGCGGCACGAACCGCACGGCCATCAGGCGTTCCGTGTGCAGACGGTGGTTCGAGCGGGTGACCCGCATGACCCATTGCTGATCGGGATCGCCCACCGGCAGCACCATGATGCCGCCGTCGTCCAACTGATCGGTCAGGCTTTCCGGGATCTCGCGGGCCGCCGCCGTCACCATGATGCGCGAGAACGGCGCCTGCTCGGGCCATCCCTTGAAACCGTCGCCGTGGCGCGTGACGATGTTGGTCAGGCTGAGGCGCTTGAACCGCTCCTCGGCCTGGGCCAGCAGGGGGCCGTGCCGCTCCACCGTGTAGACCCGTCGGGCCACCTTCGACAGGACGGCGGCCTGGTATCCCGAACCGGTGCCGATCTCCAGCACCTTGTCACGCGCTCCGACGTCCAGGTACTGCGTCATCAGGCCAACCACCAGGGGCTGGCTGATGGTCTGGCCGCAGTCGATGGGCAGCGCGCGGTTGTCGTAGGCGTGCTCCAGGAACGGATCGGAGACGAACGCTTCGCGCGGCACGGTTTCCAGCGCCGACAGCACGCGCGTATCCGTGACGCCGGTGCGACGCAGGTCCATCAGCAGACGGATCTTGTGGTCGTGCGCGCCCTCGTTCAAAAGACGCTCCTCATGGCATCAAGGGTTGTTCGGTCGGTCAAGTCGATGCAGAGCGGCGTCACGGACACACAGCCCTCGGCGATGGCGTGCAGGTCGGAGCCCTCGCCCTCCAGGCCGCGGACCTGCTCGACGCCGATCCATACATAAGGCCGGCCGCGCGGATCCACCCGTTCGATCATGTTCTCGGAAAACCGGCTGGATCCGATCCGCTTGCCCTGAGGCGTGACCCGGATGCCCTGGACCTTGTCCACGGGACGATCCGGGAAGTTGACGTTGACCAGGACGTTGCGGCTCCATGGGGCGGCGCAGGCGCGGCGGATGACATCCCCGGCCATGGTCTCGGCTGTGTCCCAGGGCCAGGCCTCGGGGTTCGATCCCTGCTGGGACAGGGCCATGGAACGGATGCCGAGCAAGGTGCCTTCCATGGCCACGGCGACGGTGCCCGAGTAGGTGATATCCTCGCCCATGTTGGAGCCGCGATTGAACCCGGAGAGAACCAGATCGGGCCGGCGGTCGGGCAGGAACAGCTTGACGGCCATCAGCACGCAATCCGTGGGCGTGCCGCGCACCGCGACGTGGCGCGGGCCGCGCCAGTCATAACGGATGGGATCGTGCAGGGTGAGCGAGTGGCCGGCGCCGCTCTGCTCGGTCTCCGGCGCCACCACCCACACGTCGTCCGACAGCGTGCGCGCCACACGCTCCAGCGCGGCAATGCCGGGGGCGTCGATGCCGTCGTCGTTGGACACCAGGATGCGGGCCTGCGACAGGTCGGGAATGGGGTCAAACATCGGGCTTCAGGACCTCCTGTCCGCCCATGTAGGGCCGTAGCGCCTCCGGCACCGTAACCGAGCCGTCGGCGGTCTGGTAGTTTTCGAGGACGGCCACCAGGGTGCGGCCCACCGCCAACCCGGAGCCATTCAAGGTGTGGACGGGCAGCGTGCCCTTGCCTTCGCTCGGGCGGAAACGGGCGTCCATGCGGCGCGCCTGAAAGGCCCCAACGTTCGAGCAGGACGAGATCTCGCGGTACCGTCCGGCGCCGGGCAGCCACACCTCGATATCGTGGGTGCGGTGGGCGGCGAACCCCAGGTCGCCGGTACACAGGGCGACGGTGCGGAAGGGAAGGCCGAGGCGCTTCAGCACTTCCTCGGCGCAGGCGGTCTTGCGGTCGAGTTCGGCCCGCGACTGGTCGGGATGGACGATGCTGACCAGTTCGACCTTCTCGAACTGGTGCATCCGGATCATGCCGCGCGTGTCCTTGCCGGCCGCCCCGGCCTCCGACCGGAAGCACTGCGTGAAGGCGGTGTAGCGCAGGGGCAGGGCGGTCTCGTCCAGGATTTGGCCGCCGACCATGTTGGTCAGGGTGACTTCGGCGGTCGGAATCAGCCAGAAGCCGCCGTCCACCTTGAACAGGTCCTCGGCGAACTTGGGCAGCTGGGCGGTGCCGAACAGGGCGTCGTCGCGCACCAGGGCGGGCGTGTTGACCTCGGTGTAACCATGCTCGGACGTGTGCAGATCCAGCATGAACTGCGCCAGCGCCCGTTCCAGGCGGGCCATTGGCCCCTTCAGGATGACGAAGCGGGCGCCCGATTGCCGGGCGGCGGTCTCGAAGTCCATGCCCAGGGGGGCGCCGATGTCGAAATGTTCGCGCGGCTCGAACTCAAACGCGCGCGGCTCGCCCCAGCGCCGGATCTCGACGTTGTGATCCTCGTCCGGGCCGTCGGGCACGTCGGCGTCGGGCGTGTTGGGCAGGGCGGCCAACCGGTCCCGCAGGTCGGTGTCGATGCGGGCGTTCTCGGCCTCGATGTCGGCCATGCGGGCCTTGATGGCGGCCACCTCGTCCATCAGCGCCTGGGCGTCACCGCCCTCCTTCTTGACCTTGCCGATGCTCTTGGAGGCCTCGTTGCGCCGGGCCTGGAGGGCGTTCAGGTCCGCTTGGGAGGTCCGGCGGGTCTCGTCCAGAGCCAGAAGCTCGGCCGACAGCGGCGCCAAGCCCCGGCGGGTCAGGCCCTGGTCGAATGCCTCGGGGTTGTCGCGGATCCACTTGATGTCATGCATCGGTCGTTCCGTTGGGTTTGCATGGTGAGGCGCGCTGTCAGGCGCGACACACCGACAGTCGGGTACGAAACTGGCGTTGTATCGCCGCGTCATTGCGAGCCCCCATCGTCAGATGGGGGCGAAGCAATCCAGGGCTTGGTGTCGTTTCCTGTGCGCTGGATTGCTTCGTCGCTTCGCTCCTCGCAATGACCGTGCGTGTTGCCTCATCGGCCCGTATTGAAGTCCGTATCCGGCGGTCCGTCGTCTTCGTCGTGTGGGTCAATGTCGTCCAGGGTATCGTCCCGGACCGAACGGTCGGCGTCCGAAGCCGTCGCGCCGGCGGCCGGTCCGGTATCGTCCCGGGTCTCGGGCGGGGACGAGCCCTCAGTCGGGTCCATATCCGGCTGCTCGTCGCGGTCGCCCTCGTCCTCGTCGTCGTCGTCGTCGAGCCACGCGTCGTCCTCATCGACGTCGCCGCGCCGGCGTTCGACGTACCGGCACGACCAGATGGACGCCTCGTAGAGCAGGATCAGCGGCAGCGCCAGGCCGACCTGGCTGATGATGTCCGGCGGCGTCACGATCGCCGCCAGCACGAACACCGCGACGATGGCGTACTTGCGCACGCCCGCCAGCGTTTTCGAACTCACGATGCCGACCCGGGCCATCAGGGTCAGGGCCACCGGCATCTGGAAGCAGAACCCGAACGCCAGGATCAGCCGCATGACCAAGCCCAGGTATTCCCCGACCTTGGCCTCCAGTTCGATCGGCAGCACGGTTTCCGCGCCGCTGGTCTGGAACCCCAGCAGGAACCGCCACGCCAGCGGCATGACCAGGTAGTACACCAGCGCCGCGCCGGTCAGGAACAGCACCGGCGAGGCGAACAGGAACGGCAGCAGCGCCTTCTTTTCGTGCTTGTACAGGCCCGGGGCGATGAACAGCCAGACCTGCGTGGCGATCATCGGAAACGTCAGGACGATGGCCCCGAAGGCCGCCACGGCGACGTAGGTGAAGAACGCCTCGGTCAGCGCGGTGTAGATCATGCGCTGACTGCCGCCGACCTCCTGCATGATGGACGCCAGCGGCTGCATCAGGAAGTTGTAGATGTGCTGCGCCAAGCCGTAGCACAGGAAGAACGCCACCACGAACGCCACGGCGGACCACAGCAGGCGGGTGCGCAATTCGGTCAGGTGTTCCACCAGCGACATCTTGTTGTCGTCGGGGTCGTCGCTGTAGGCCGGCACCGGTTCAGTCCTCGTCGGTCGTGCTCTTGGGCGTTTTCTTGCTCGTGTTCACGGGCGCCGCCTGGGGCGTTTCGCTTCGGGGGGACGTGTCGCCGTCCTTCTCCAGCCGCGGTGTCTTGCCCGGCCGGGCGCGTGCGCTGCGTTCGACGTCGTCCAGCTCGCGCGCCACCCGCCCGTCCGGGTCGACCAGCTTGTTGAGCGACTGGCCGACGTTGGTGCGCCGCACCTTGTTGACGCCGTCGCGCACGTCCTCAAGCTCGGCCTCGCGGATGACGTCATCGACGTGGCCCTGGAACTCGCGCGCCAGCGATCGCAGGCGGCGTGACCACTGGCCCATCGTCCGCAGCACCTTGGGCAGGTCCTTCGGGCCGATGATCAACAGGGCCACGACGCCGATGACCGCCAGTTCGGTCCATCCGAAATCGAACATAGGGGGATCCTAGCCGCTGGCGGCTTCGTCCTTCTTGCGTTCGGCGGTGGCGTTTTCGCCTTCGATCCTCTTGGAGTCGCCGCCGGTTCCGGACTCGTCGTCTTCGGCCAGCCCCTTCTTGAACGCCTTGACGCCCTTGGCGACGTCGCCCATCAGGCGGGGGATCTTGCCCGCGCCGAACAGAAGCAGGACAACGAGAAGCACGATGATCCAGTGCCAGATGCTGAAAGTACCCATCCTCAACCATCTCCCAGGGTGATCGCGTCGCGCCGGCGGCGCGGTCCGTCGCTCCGCCGGTTCGGGGCGGGGCGGTGACGGGACGGTAAAATGCACCAAGTGAGGCCCCGGGGAAAGGCCCGCGTTGCGCGTTCGGATCGGTTGTGTGGTTTTCGGGTCAACCTGTTGGGTCGCCTCCGCGCACCAGCGCCCGCGCCGCGAACCGCGCCGGGTGCACGGCGGCGGTCAGATCGGGCGGCAGAGGCAGCGGCGTGCCGGTCACGTGCGCGGCCACCAACTCCGCCATCAGGGGCGCGGTGGACAGGCCGTGCGAGCCCAGACCGCACAGCGTGAACAAGCCGTCGGCGCCCGGCGCCGGAAGGGCGGCGCCGGACACTCGGCCGCGTTTCCGCAAGGTGTCGCCATGCACCTCGGCCAAGACGGCCGCGTCGAACAGCGGTCCGGCCATCGGCAGGTGATCGGGCGTCGTGGCCCGCAGGCCGGCCAACGCGCCGACGGTGGGTTCCTGTGCCAACGCGTCGGCCAGCGCCGGCCATTCGGCGGCCAGGGCGGCGCGGATGCGCGCGTCGTCCCCGTCGCGCGGGACGTAGGCACCTTCCGGTTCCGTCCGCCAAGGCTCATGTGTGGCACCCAGGATGCGCCACCAATGGCCTGTGTCATCCTCCACGGGTGGCGTGCCGTACGCGCCGCTGGAGATCGCCACGCGCGGCGCCGCGTCCGGCCCGCGCGCCTGCAAGATGCTCACCTGACCGCGCGTCGGGCGCAGCGGCAGGCCGGCCGCCGGCCACAGGCGGGCGGTGTCGTTGGCCGTGGCCAGAATGACGATGTCGGCGCGCGCGAGTTCGGCGCCGTCGTGGCCAAGCAGGGTCCACTCGCCTTCGGTGCCGGGCGCCAGGGCCGCAACGGCGGCGGGGGTCACGGGCGTGTTTCCGAGCAAGGCCGGCAGCAGGGCAGGGGGCGACAGGCACCCCCCAAGCGGATGCCACACAGCCGTTTCGCCGGGCGGCGTGGTGCCGACACGGTCGCGGGCGTCCTCGGCCGTCAGCAGGGCGAGCCGGTCCTCCGGCCAGCCCATGCGGGCGATCACCGCGCGCCGCCATGCGTCGTCGCGCCGGCCTCGATCCGCCGCCAGCAGGCCGCGCGGACCGCGCCAGGGGTCGGTGCCGTCCGCCGCCAAACGGTCATACAGGGCCACGGCGGCTAGCGACGCCGCCGCGTGCACGCGGGCGGCGGGCGAATTCTCTTTTTCCAGGCGTGGGTCCAGCAGCCCCAGGAGCGCGGGGGGCAGGGCATCCCGGGGATGGCCGCGCGCGTCGAGGACCGACACGTCGTCCGCCCCCCGTCGGCGCAGCGCCGCCACCACCGCACAGCCGGCGATGCCGGCGCCGACGACCGCGATTCGCCGCGCGGGGCGGGCGGCTGCCGGCGCGCCCCGAACCGTGGCGCGCAGGCACTCCCGCTTGCCGGCGAATCCCGGTGCGCGCTCGACCGTGGCGCCGACGGCCTCCAGACCGCGCCGCACCGGGCTGGCGGCGGTGTAGGTGGCCAGCCGCGCGCCCGGGCGGCCGAGGCGCGCCACCTGGGCCAGGACGTCCGGGCTCCACATGGCCGGGTTGCGGGCCGGGGCAAAGCCGTCCAGCGCCCAGGCGTCGACCGGCCCGGTCAACGCCGGCAGCGCCTGCGAGGCCTCGCCGAACGCCAGGGTCAGGGTGACCCGCGCGTCCAGGGCACGCACGTGCAGGCCGGGGATGGCCGGCGGCCAGGCGTCCAGCAGGCGGTCCGCGAGGTCAGACAGCGCGGGGAACCGGGCCAGGGCGCGGGCGGCCTCGTCCCGCGTCATCGGCCAGCCCTCGACGGACAGCCAGTGCAGGCGGGCATCCGGCGGCGCCGTGCGGCGCCACAGGTCCCAGGTCACCAGCAGGTTGAGACCGGTGCCGAACCCGGTCTCGCCCATGACGAAGGGGCCGGGCCGCCGCCAGATCTCGGGCGCGCCGATGCCGTCGAGAATGACGTGGCGCACCTCCGCGACGGCGTCGGCCGGGGCGGCGTACAGATCGCCGAAGTCCAGGCTTTCGGGGGCGCCGTCCGGCCCCCAGGCGAGGCGGGGACGGTCAATGGTCCAGGGCTCGGTCATCGGCCGTGCCCTTCGCCCGGATAGGGCCGTCGTGTCAAGGTCGGCAGTGGGCTCCGGACCCATGGCTGCGACGCCAAGCCAGGGAAGGTGACCATCTAGAGAAGATCGTCAACACTCTGAATCACCTCGTGTTTCAGATTGATTACGTGAATCTGCCTCCCTTGAAGAGCGTCGTTCCGTTCGCTCATACTGTGCCCGCGATTTTCTGTCCACGCGCGCGGACGACATGGACTGCCCTATGACGTCTGGATCGGTCAAGGTCTGGTGGCTGGAAACAGGGCCGCTACCCGAACCCAGACATACGGGGCTATGGGAGAATCTTGGTCATGATGAAACAAGGAAGGCGAGCGCCTTTCTGTTCGAGGCTGGGCGCCGTGATTATATTTATGCGCATACTTTAAAGCGGTTCGCGCTCTCAATCTGTTTTGGTGCCCCATTTCACCGCTGGCAGTTCAAGGCCGGGTCTTCTGGAAAACCCCATGTTTCTGCCCCCCAACTCCCCGGCTCCATCGACTTCAACCTCACACATACGAAAGGGTTCGTCGCCGTTGCCGTCTCCGTCTCAGGCGCGGTCGGCATTGATGCGGAAACGCGGAAGCGCCCACTGTTGCAGGACGACCTCGTCGCGCGGTTCTGCACGCCATCGGAATTGGAGCATTTGGCCTGTCTGGCCACCGACCAGGCTGCCCACCACGAGATGGTGTTGCGTCTGTGGACACGAAAGGAGGCGTTTGCAAAGGCGATGGGGCTTGGGCTCGCCCTCCCCTTCACATCGCTGGACGCCTTGCGACCGGACGCCACGTTGGCGGCGTCCTGCCCGTTGACACACAGCGTGCGCGAAGGGTGGGTCACGGATTTGGAGGTCCCGGCACCGTTTCTTCTTGCGGTCGCCAAGCGTGGGCCGGAAACCGCGCCACGCATCCATGTCCATACGCCGAGCTTCGATGAACTCCTCTCTGTCCTCTGATCAGGAAAGGGAGCCCTGGTCCGAATGGCATGGTTCCCGTTCGCGTTGCGTGTCGGCCACCAGGGATCCGGAGCGGAACCGGTTCCGCGTCTGGAACAAATTCGGGTGGGCCTCGCGCAACCCCTCCACCACCCATTCGTAGGGGAAATCGTCGAACTCGCCGTGGTTGCGGATGAATTCCATGTATTTCCGCCCCTCCTCATCGAAGGGATGGTGGAGACTGTCGGTGGTGCCGTCGAAGTCCAACGGAGTCATGCCGTAGAGCTGGCACAGCTTTTTGTTGAAGATCGGCGTGGCTTTGACCCACTTGCCATCGAGCCACAGTGACGCAAGGCAATGAAAATGGAACACGTCGCCGCCGACGAACTGGCGCAGCCGCTCGGATGTCAAGTGATTGCGCACGTCCGTCAGGACAAGGCGACAGGGCACCCCAAGGGACCGCACGACCGCCGCAAAGACGATCGACTTATGGGTGCACAGGCCGCTTCCTCGTTTGATGATGGAACTCGCCCGCATCCCCTCCTCGGAAAGGTCGGCCCCGTAAATCTCGTAGAGGATTTCATCGCGGACGGCGTGATAAAGCCGGACGACCTTGTCACGAAGCGGCAGATCGACGTCTGGTATGACACGCGCCACGAACTGGCGCACTGCCGGGCTGTCGTAGTCCATGAATTGCGTCGGCCGAATGGATGCCTCGGTCACCATGTCCTTCTCCTCGTACGCCTACTGATGCCCTGATGAAGACCTTGACGACGGCAATGGGTATCACCCTCATTTAACCCTGTTGAATACAGGCAAACGATCCGCCGCCATCAACTTCAACTCTACCTCTGTTTGGTCTATTGTTTGGAGACAAATGCTTCGCGCAATGTGACCGTGACAGTGGTTCCTTCGTCCACTTTGCTTTCCACGATCAACTGCCCGCCGTGGCTCTTGCTGATCGTGTCGCACAGATATAGCCCCAGGCCGTATCCCCCCGATTTGCGTTGACGGGATTCATCCAGGCGCCAGAAGGGCTCGGTCATGTACGGGATCTGGGATTCCGGAATCCCCGTGCCCTGATCCGACACCGAGAGGACCAGGGTGTCGGGCTCCCTCTCCTGTTGCGCCACGGTCACCGTGATCGGGCGTTCACGACCATACCGTATGGCATTGGAAATCAGGTTCTTCATCAACAAGGAGATGCTGAAAGCGTCAGCGTGGAAGGTCTCTTCGTCCGTTTTAACGACAAGGTCCAGATCACTGTACTGCTGCCGGAATTCATCGACGATTTCCTGAAAGAATGAATGCACAGGGACGGGCGAGCGCTTGATGGTTCCTTCCTGAGACTGCAGCCGCTCCGTCTGGAGGATGGTCTCAAGGATTTCCTCAAGCGCGTTGATGTCGCGGGAAATCGCCTCGTGGATCTCCGGTTCGGAGATCATGTCCTTGCGCACCTTCAAGCGGGCGAGTGGCGTGCGGACCTCGTGCGGGATGGCGAGAAGCATGTGGCGGCGTGCGGCGTTCACGTGCTCCAGCCGCTCGAGCATACCGTTGAAGCTGTTGGCGAGGTCGCGGAATTCGCCGTAGGTCTTGTTGATGGGCACCCGGTACGACAGGTTGCCATTGTCCACGTTCTGAACGGCCCGCCGGAAGACCGAAAAGGGCTTGGTCAGGTGGCGAATGGAAAGGATGTTCAGGACGAGCACGGTCAATACGGTGACGACGACCACGCTCACCAGGACCCAGGCCTGGCTGGACAGGGACCGACCGAACCGGGGCAGCACGACCAGGGTGTCACCGTCGATGACCGCGGCCATATAGCGGCCGTCGTGAAAGATGATGGGGATTCCATCCGGATCCTGGCGCACGCCTTGCAGCAATTCGTCAAAAGGAATGTCCGACTGGGTCGTCGGCAGGGCGGCCAGGGGGAAAAACTCGAACGTCAGACCGTTGACCTTGACCCGGCCCTGTTGGTCGGACGGGAAGGTGTCGACAACGTACTGGAACAATGTCTTGGACAAATACCGCCTGGGATGTTCGTCGGCGACTCTTTGCAAGGCAGAAATGGAAACGAGAGCAACCACGATGGTTGAGGCCAACGTGTTCAACAGCAACAGCGTGAACACGGAATATGAAGCAAAGTTGCGAAACACGTTGGACTCCTGAGGTTAATCCACACCGGGCCTTTGGTCGGGCGGCGGTGCGAGGATTCGCATTCCGATCAGGCTGTAGCCCCGGCCCCGCACAGTGCGGATGAAATCCGCCTCGGTATTGATATGGCGGAGCTTTTGGCGCAGCCGGTAAACGATGGCATCGATACTACGCGTACAAATACGGTTTATGCCCTGGAGCGCGTAGATTAGGTCGTCGCGGCTGAAGGCCTGGCCCGAATTCTTGGCGAGCACAAGGAGCAGCTCGTACTCCATCGAGGTCAGGGTGACCGGGGTCTGGCCGACGTAGGCGCGGGCTTTGACGGGGTCGATGGTCAGAAAGGCGTTGTCGAGCTGGAACGAGATGTGTTCCTCACTCTCCGGTGCCTTTGCGGCCTGGGTTGCGGCTCGTTCCTGGAACCGCCGGCGGACGGCATGAATGCGCGCCACCAGTTCTCGGGGCTCGAAGGGCTTGGTCACGTAGTCGTCCGCCCCTGTCTCCAAGCCAACCACCAAGTCCGTCAGGTCCGCGCGCGCGGTCAACATGATGATCGGAACATCGTGATGGGGTTCTTTCGACATGCGAATCTGCCGGCACAACTCGAACCCGTTGATATCCGGCAGCATGATATCGAGCATCAGCAGATCATATGACTGCTCTCTGAGGCGCTGCAGACCGTCTTCGGGTGTGTAGGAGGCCTCCACGTCGATGCTGTAGGTCTTGAACACAGGCATCATGGCGCGCGCCAGTTCGTTGTCGTCATCGATCATCAAAACTTTCATTGCCTATCTCCATTCCGAATGGCGACCGGCCCGCCGCGCGTCGCTTTCACACCGTGGTCAAGACCGAACCACAAAACGTTATATCGTGTGTCAAACAACATAGAGGTGCGCAGCGTCGACCATCACACAGTTAGAATGAATAGGAAACGGAAAGCTTGCAACCGCTGTTGTTCGAGAGACTCCCAAACACGCTTCGCTCAGGGCCTGCGGCGGCGAACACGGACAGCGAGATCTGCCCGTTGGTGAACACCTCCGCGTCCAGAGACACCTCGGACAACACGCTCGCATCCACGGGGGAGACGAACGTGATGGCACTCAGGTTCACGTCGTCGACGATGTCGTTGTAGGTCAGGCGGACGAAGACCTGGTGCTGGCTCAGGGGCTCCTGGCGCGTCGAGGCCAAAGCGCGAATTGACCACAATGCGCCCGGCGCGGCGGCGCCGGACACCCCGGCATCGAACCAGGCATCCAACTCTTCTCCGGACAGGCCGGCCTGATTGTAGTGGTATTCAGCGGTCAGGCTGATGTCCTCCGTCCCCACCCAGTCCGTCGGCGGGGACCAGGTGAGACCCAAGGCCACCTGATTCAGGAATGCTCGCTGCCCCGTGGCACCAAGGTTGCTGGCCACGGCCTTGGGCAGCGCGCCCGACCGATTGCTTTCATCGACGATCGAATGACGCCACTGGCCAAACCATTCGGCGAAAAGCACCAGCGACTCGGAAACGACGCCGCTCACCTCGGCGCCCACGCCGGGTTGGTCTTCCTCGTAAAACAGGTTGATGGTGGACGAGATGTTTTCCCAGCCGACAGGCGTTAGTTTGAGGTAGCCGGCGTCGGTGCTGTTGGTGCGATCGAACCCCTGGCCGATGACATCGGCATCGGTCAGCCATGTCCCGCTGGATGTGTCCAGGCCCGGCCGCCAGCCGGCAATCAGAACCAAGTCGTCGGTATGCAAGGCGGCTTGCGCCACCAGGACGCCCAAGCGGTCCTCGCGGCGGTCGACCACATCGAAGCTGTCGGCGACCACCAAGCTATCATTCTTGAACCAGTCGGTTGGATTGAATCCGGTGGCCACGCCGTTGCGCACGTTGATCCGACCGGCCTCCACGGTCAGCCAGTCGGTTAGCCGGTAATCCACGGCAAGTTCCTGAATGTCCAGATGGCTGTTGCGGTCGATGGCGTAGTCGCTGTTGTCGGCCATCGAGGTGCGCAAGCGCAGGTTGGCCAGGACCCCCAGCCGATCCGTCACAGAAGGGTGACCGCTCATCCGCAGGTCGAACCTTTGGGTCCAGTCGGGTTCGGCGCGCGAGGTCGGGACAACGGGGTTTCGGTAGGCGTTCAGGGCCAGAGACCCACCGACCGACAGCCTGAACGGGATCAACGCGCGCAGGGATGGCTGGTGTGCCACCGTTCCCGCGCCCTGCCGCGTCTCTCCGTCGGGTTCGCCGGACGTCCCGACGCCGGGAACATCGGGCACCACGTCCAGTGCGTTGGGTGAGCCTTCCAGGACAGGAGGGCCTTCCAGCACGGGCGGCATGTCGGTCGCCCCCGACTGCGCCATCGTCGTCGGGGGGGCGACGCCCATGGTGGCGCATATCACCACGGGCGCCGCGACGAACCGCCGAAGGATTAGGGGGAGGAACGTCATGTCACGGTGTCCGGAAGCGGGGTAGCCAGCTGTTGGAGAACCAGGACAGGGGCAGGTCCTCGGGCCGATAGTTGGACATCCGCATGACGGTCACCTGAGACGGATCGAAGCCGTCGGCGATGACCACCTCGGTGGGGCGTGTCTCGCCCAGGACAGGTTTCCATCCCCGGTACCAGGCCACTTTCAAAAGGCGCCCACTGCGTGAAAAGAATTGACCCTTCAGGGGCCGAGAATTGTTCCGGTCGACCCACAGCAGGATTTCCTGGTAGGGGGTGATATCGCTTTGGGAGACCAGACGCAGCCGGTAAGCGGGCCGCGTCTGACGATCCCCGTCGACCACGTCCTCCTCCCCCTCCAGCGAGACCGTGTAGTCCAGGGCAAAGTTCGCGGTGATGACGTCGCCGTTCGACGCGTTGCCCAACAATCGCTGGCGCGGGGACATGCGCACACTGGCCTTGGACGCGGGATCGTAGAACCACAGGATGTTGCCATCGCGAAGCAGCAGTTTTCCCTCATCCCGGACCGGTTCGTTGATGTGGACCAAGGTCAGGAACTGGCCATCCCTGTTGTCCTTGCGGGAGAAGGTGGTCACGCGGGTGCTGTCGGTCTGCCGGCCGTCCTCGTAGGCGATCAGGTCGACGTCGACGGCGAAGGCCATCTGCGGGTTGCGAATGACGTCGGCGGCCTCGAGGATGCCTTCGGCCGTGGCGGCGTGAGCTGCGGTGAGCAGGCTGGGCGCGGTCACCAAAATCATCAACGCCAGAGCAAACCGCTTGAACGAGGTGGTGGTCATGGCCTGCCTCCCCTAGGCGTAGTGCAGCGCGCGGACGATCGGAATGCGGATCGCCTTGGTCGCGGGCAAGATTGAAGACAGGACGGTCACGAGGGTCAGGAAACCGACCGTACCGGCCACGAGGAGCAGGTTCTCGGCCACCATCAGTTCAAGGGTAAGCGGCGCGGCGTTGCTCGGCGGCGTCCATTGCATTCCCGCGCTGTTGAACTGGGTCGAGACCACGATGCCCAGCGCCATAGCCGTCAGGGCTCCCACCAAGCCCAAGAGGAAGCTCTCGGCCATGAACTGGCGAAACACGTCGAATCGTTTGAAGCCCAGGGCTCGAACCGTCCCCACCTCGTTGACACGCTCCATCACATTCATGGTCACGGTGTTGATGATCGTGAACACGATGACGACGGCCAGGACCAGGGAAACCACGACGAAAATGAAGGAGAACATGGCGAAGACGCGGTTGAAGGTGGGATCAACCTCGTTGAAGGCCAGCACTTCCATGTCGAGCCCTTCGGCCTCGAGCGCCTCAGCGATCATGCCCTTGGTCTCGGAAAGGGTTGTCGGATCTTTTAGCTGGACCACCACCAGGGTTGCGCGGGGCTCGTTCCCGTAGAGAAGGCGCCTGGCCTGGTCGAACGTGAGCATGATCAGTGCGTTGTCCACCGCGCGGATGGCCTGAGTCTGGGCGGCATTGACGAAGACGCTGACGATGTTCGGGGCGCCGCCGGAGCTGGCGGCCAGCAGGTCCAGGCGCGGGCGACCGTCCTTCTCCTGGGCGGTGCCGGGCAGTTCGGCGGACACCAGGTCGGAGAAGTCCTCGTCAATGGGGCCATCCGGTGCGTCCGCAGTCGGTGGATCCTGGCATTGGGCCAGGTTCAATTCGTCGCACAAGCCGATCATACGGGCCATGCCGACGCCGATGATCGCCCCTTCCGGATCGTCATCGACGAGAGGGACGGGGGCCAGTTGCGTGCCCTGAGCCCAGTAGTCCCAGGTCCGCATGGCGTTGTAGTCCGAGGGAACGACTCCCTTGCCAATGAAGGCCTTGCTGCTGTTGCCCTCCGGGTTTCCGGCGATGCCGCCCATCTGAATCTGTGGCGTGATCACCGCCACGTCTTCGCGAATGGCGGGCACGGACAGGATGGCGTCGATCACGGCCGGGTAATCGTCCATGGTGTAGGCGTCTGGGTCGGCGGCCCCGTAGTCCTGGTACCCGCGCTTGAAAATCTGGATGTGGCCCTGTTCCTGAACGATCGAGGTTTGCAGGCCATACCAGATCGACGTCACGAAGCCGCCGAACAGAAGGATGGCCATGCCGCTCACGCCGATCGCCAAGATGGTCATCAGGGAGCGGCGCCCATTGCGCAGGAGGTTGCGGATCGCAATCGACCAGATCATGACAGTCTCTCCATGTGCGTGATCTGTCCGTCCACGATGTGAACAAGGCTGCCAGGCCCGGTCACAAGGTCGACATCGTGGGTGCAGAAGACAAACGTGGTCTTCAGCTCTTCCTGCATACTGCGCATCAGGTCCACGATTTCGCGGGTGGTCCTGCTATCCAGGTTGGCGGTCGGTTCGTCGGCGACGACAAGGGATGGCTCGCCAACCAGCGCCCGGGCGACGGCCACGCGTTGGCGCTGGCCGCCCGACAGTTCGCCGGGACGGCGCTTGAGTAGTTCGCCCAAACCCACCTTTTCCAGATAGGCCGAGGCCCGGTCTCGTCGCTCCGCGCGGGTCAGGTCGCGCCGCAGGAGAACGTATTCAACGTTCTCAACGGCGTTCAAGACGGGGATCAAGTTGAAGTTCTGGAAGATGTAGCCGATGTGCTGCATTCGGAAGTCAGCGGCCGCACTGTCGGACAACGTTCTGACTGGCGTATCGAGAATAGTGATGTCGCCAGCATCGGGACGGTCGATCACCCCCAAAAGGTTGAGGAAGGTCGTCTTGCCGCTGCCCGACGGACCGAAGATGTAGCTGGTGCATCCGCGCGGAATACGGCCGGAAACGTCGCGGAGGGCCTGGAACTTCACGCGCCCCGTCTTGTAGGACTTGGACACGCCGGAGAATTCCGCAACATGATCCGTCGTCCCACGGGTCTGGGGCGCGGCGGACTTCATGGAAGGGTTGATTGTTCCTCGGCAGTCGTCGCCGCGCCGAGGTTTTTCTTCAGTTAGAACGGATGTTGTCATGGCGGTGATCCAGTCCAATGTTTCAACATGAGCCGATTAGCACTAGAACACTCTTTCAGGTATTGTTGTGTTCCATCTGATTATGATTTGTTATTTTTCGTGCCCAGAGTTTGTGCAACTCTCGCACTAGAAATCAAAGCCCGACCATCTTGGCGATCCTGTTTCTGTGGATTTCCGATGTTCCAGAATAAATCGTGCCCGCGGCAGCATTTCGTAGCTCTTTTTCTAAGCCATATTCTGTCATATACCCGTTGCCCCCAAATATTTGTATGGCATTCATCGCGGACTCCACATTCTTTTCACTCGCGATAAGTTTGGCAATCGCGATGTCAGTCGTCACGTTCTTGTTGGCGAGAAATTTTTCTGCGGTCCGGTAAAGCCAGCACCGAGTGGTTTCCAGGCCGACTTTCATGTCCGCGATCTTGTGGGCGATCGACTGGAATTCACCGATGGGTTTGTTGAACTGTTGGCGGGTACGGGCATACTCGATGCACTGTTCCAATCGGTGACGCATTTCTCCGACAGTTATGATGAAAGAGCACAGGACTTCCCACTTCATGACATAGTCGAGAATGGAAAACCCCAGCGAGGGCTTGCCGACAATGTTCGTCGCAGGCACCCGGCAGTCATCGAAGAACAACGGACACAGCGGCGAATTGCGCAGTCCCATGGTGTCGAAGGGTTGCCCCATCGTCAGGCCAGGTGTGTCCCGATCGACAACGAAGGCGGTGACGCCCAGGCTGCCCATCCTGGGATTGGTTTTGGCGTAGACCACAAAGTGGCTGGCCACCGGGCCATTGCTCACGAAGGTCTTGTTTCCATTGAGGACGTAGGCCTCGCCATCGGCGACCGCCGTCGTGCGCATGTTCATGGCATCGGAGCCGCTGCCCGGCTCGGTGATGGCGTGCGCACCGATGGCTGATCCGTCGCAAATGCCTGGCAGATAACGCTCCTTCAGGGACTGCGACCCATAGACCTGGATGGGAATGCCGAGGCTGACGATATGGGTGGATATGGAAAAATTGAGCCCCGCGTTCCGGCACCCGTATCCGAGCGCTTCGAGCACACCCATCAGCGTCATAAGGTCCTTGCCCATGCCGCCCCATGCCTCGTCGAAGGGCAGGCCGAGAAGCCCCGATTGGCGAACCATCTCCCACTTGTCCCAGGCGAAACCGCCCTTCCGGTCCAATTCGATGTGGTCGGCGCTCAGGTCCGCGTGCCAGCGGCTGATCGCGTCCTGCAGTTCCTGTTGCTCTTCGGTCCAGTCAATCATTGCGGTGCGGAACGTGTCAACGACTTTGAGACAGTCGGATTGGGAGATTAAGCTCTGTTGC
>NZ_CAKZOT010000107.1 GCF_937138205.1 uncultured Rhodospira sp.
GCGAGGCGGTGCGTCGCCCGCCGCGTTCGCGGCGGTCAGACGCACCCTACGGGCTTATGCACGTCATTGCGAGGAGCGCAGCGACGAAGCAATCCAGAGCGAATACTGGCGCCCAACGCCCTGGATTGCTTCACCCTCGTCTTCCGACGAGGGTTCGCAATGACGAGTCATGATCCTGTTCGCAGCCGTCGTAGGGTGCGTCTGGAGGCGGCGACGCCGCCGACGACGCACCAGGTGGCCGCGACGGCCGCGAGGCGGTGCGTCGCCCGCCGCGTTCGCGGCGGTCAGACGCACCCTACGGGCTCTGATGGACTACCCGTGACCGGCCCGCAACGAGGCAAGCTGGACGCTCCGTGTCCCAGAGGGGGGAGATGATCTTGAACGGCGACGGTAGCATCGACCACTTGCGCGCCGATCTTGCCACCGTTCGCGCGGAGGTCGAAGCGGTCGGTGAGCGTACGCTCGCCCGCTGGTCCCCGCTCCTGCACCGACCCGACTTCGAGGCCTCGGCCCGTAATCTGGCGCACTATCTGGCCCTTCGCGCGCACGACCATACCGATCTGCAGCGGCGGCTGCGCGGTCGCGGCCTCTCGACCCTGGGCCGCAGCGAGGGGCACGTCATTCAGAGCCTGGACGCCATCAAGGCCACCCTGGGCGGACGGGACCCCGATCCCGATATCCTCGCCGGGTTCGAGGGAGCGGAGACGCGCCTGCGCACCAACACGGCGACCCTGTTCGGACCCCGCCCCACGGAGCGATTCACCCGCATTCTGGTCACGCTGTCGCCCGAACTCGGCACCGACCCCGCGCGGCTCAGGGAGCTGATCGCCCTCGGCATGAACGCGGTGCGGATCAACTGCGCCCGCGATGACCCCGAGGCATGGCGCCAGATGGCGAAGACCGCGCGCGCGGTCGCCCGTGAGAGGGGGGCCGACCTGCGCGTATTGCTGGATCTCGCCGGCCCCAAGATCCGGACCGCCGACCTGCACGCCACGAAAGGGGTTCGCATCAAGGCCGGCGACCGGGTTCGGCTGCGCCGCGTCGGCGGTCCGTATCCGGCCGACGGGGCACCCAGCTTCACGTGCACACTCGACGAAGCGCTGGACGCCGTGCGGCCGGGCGCCACGGTGGCGATCGACGATGGCACGATCTGGGCCGTCGTCGAGGCGGCCGACGCGGGCGGACTCGACCTGCGGATCACCCGCAGCAAACCCGGCGGCGCCAAGCCGAAGGAACAGAAGGGCCTGAACTTCCCCGGCACGGCCTTGCCGGGAACCTCCATGACGGCGGCGGACCGCGCCGCCTTGCCCACCGTTCTGGAACTGGCGGACCTGATCGGCTGCTCCTTCGTCCAGCGCCCCCAGGACATCGACGATGTGCTCGCGGCGGTCGCCGAGGCGCCGAAGCCGCCGCGTCCCATCGGCCTGATCGCCAAGATCGAAACCGACATGGCGTTTCGCAACTTGCCGGAAATCATCGTCCACGGGGCCGGGCGCGTGCCCTTCGGGGTGATGGTGGCGCGCGGCGACCTGGGCGTGGAGGTGGGGTTCGCCCGGCTCTCGGAAGTCCAGGAGGAGATCCTCTGGATCTGCGAGGCGGCGCACATCCCGGTGATCTGGGCCACCGAGGTCCTGGCGCAACTCGTCAAGAGCGGCGTCGCCAGCCGGGGCGAGTTCACCGACGCGGCGATGGGTGCCCGCGCCGAATGCGTCATGTTGAACCGGGGTCCGTTCGTCGCCGATGGCGTACGCACCCTGGGCGATGTGCTGAACCGCGCCGAGCGCCACCTTGACAAGAAGACGCCCCAGCTTACCCGCCTTCAGGCGTGGCAAGACCCCGCCACCTGAGCGCGCGAAACGCCCCCGGCCCTTCCGGTTTTCGATGACAAAACGCCCGACTCCCGGGTAGGATCAAGACTTGGCCACGGCGGCCCGACCGGCCGGGCTGTATTGGTGTACCCTCAAGGGAAGTCCAGAGGCAGGCCGGTTCGCGTTGTGTTTCGGGCTGGCCCGGCGTGCGCGTGGGGAGTGGCGAGGACATGGTCGATTTCATTCCGTCCGGCAGCGTTTTCCTCGAGTTCTCGATCATTCTTCTGTTTTCCACGCTGATCGGAGCCGTCGGCCTTCTTCTGCGCCAGCCCCTGATTGTTTCGTTCATCGCGGCCGGTATTCTCGCAGGGCATTCCGTGCTCGGCCTGGTGCAGTCCGAGGAACAGATCCGCGTGCTGGCCGAGTTCGGCATCGCGCTGTTGCTGTTCGTGGTCGGCCTGAAGCTGGACCTGGGCTTGATCCGCACGGTCGGCGGCGTGGCCCTGATCACCGGCCTCGGGCAGGTCGTGTTCACGTCGGTGATCGGCTTCGTGCTGTGTCTGGGGCTGGGGTTCGAGCCCCTGCCGAGCATGTATATCGCCGTCGCCCTGACGTTCTCGTCGACCATCATCATCGTCAAGCTGCTGTCCGACAAAGGCGAGATCGACGCCCTGCATGGCCGCATCGCGCTCGGGTTTTTGATCGTGCAGGACATCGTGGTCGTGCTGGTCATGATCGTGCTGTCGTCGATGGGCGCCCGGGAAGGGGCGACGGCAACCGATCCGGGCCTGATCAGCTCCCTGCTGATGATCGTCGTCAAGGGCGGGCTGTTCCTGGCCGTCGTCGCCGCCTTCATGCGCTGGCTGGCCGAACCGATCCTGCGCCGGCTGGCGGAGTCCGCCGAACTGCTGGTGCTGTTCGCGGTGGCCTGGGCCGTCGTTCTGGCCTCGGTCGGCGAGGTCATGGGCTTCAGCAAGGAGATGGGCGCGTTCCTGGCCGGTGTCAGCCTCGCCTCCACGCACTACCGCGAGGCCATCGGGGCGCGCCTGGTCAGCCTGCGCGATTTCCTGCTGCTGTTCTTCTTCATCCACCTGGGCAGCGGCCTGGACATGGGCCTGATCGGCGAACAGGTGGTGCCGGCCCTCTGGCTGTCGCTGTTCGTGTTGATCGGAAACCCGCTGATCGTGCTGATCCTGATGGGGCTGCTGGGCTATCGCAAGCGCACCGGCTTCCTGGCCGGCCTGACGGTGGCCCAGATCAGCGAGTTCTCGCTCATCTTCGCCGCTCTTGGCCTGTCGCTGGGGCACATCGGGCTGGACCATGTGGGGCTGATCACCCTGGTCGGGCTGATCACCATCGGCCTGTCCACCTACATGATCATCTATTCACAGTGGCTCTATGCGCGTATGGAGCCCCTGCTGGGGATGTTCGAACGCCGCGACCCGGCCCAGGAAGCGGCCCTGATGGACCGCTTGTCGGAAAACGCCCGCTTCGATGTCATCATCATCGGCCTGGGCCGCTTCGGCAGCAACATCGCGCACGGACTGCGCCAGCAGGGATGGTCGGTGCTGGGGATCGATTTCGACCCAAGCGCCATGCGCGACGGCCCGCACCGGGACTACCCCGTGCTGTTCGGCGACGCCACGGACCCTGAGTTCCTCAAGGACCTGCCGGTGCAGCACGGCCAGTGGATCGTGAACGCGTGGCGCGTGCGGCCCGAGGGCGCCGCCGGCGGCAACTCCATCCTGGTCATGCTCAAGACCCTCAAGGCGCAGGGCTATCCCGGACGCGTCGCGGTCACTGCGCAGACGGCGGCCGAGGTGCCGTTCTACCGCGACCACGGCGCGGATCTCGTTCTGCTGCCGTTCGCCGACGCGGCCACCAGGGCCGTGGAACGGCTGGGCGACGCGCGCGCGGGCCATGCGGCCGAGGCCGCCGCGCCGGAGGTGGCGTCATGACGGAGGGGACCGGCCTGCATTGCCTCGTCGCCACCGACCTGTCGGCGCGCGGCGACCGGGCGCTGGTGCGCGGCTTCCGCATGGCGGCCGCGTCGCACGGCAGTGTCGTGGTCCTGCATGTGGTCGAGGACGCCTATCCACCCCCGATCCTGAAGCACATCCGCGACGATGTCCGGATCCTTCTGCATCAGCAGGTTCAGGCCATGCCCGAGTCCGCCGGCGTGGCGTGGCGGGTCGAGGTCGTTCCCGGGCACGACTTCGAGGAAATCATCGCCCACGCCTTCGGATGCAACCTGATCGTCCTGGGCGGGGGCCGGGAAACGCGGCTGTCGGATCAGTTCCTGACGTCGACGACGCAACGCGTCGTGCGGCGCGCCGATGTTCCCGTGTTGACGGTGAAGACGCCGTACCGAGGCCCCTATGGGCTGGCCGTCGTCGCCCTCGACGACACGGACCCGGCAGAGCGCGCCGTGACCTTTGCGCTGGACGCCTATCCGGACATGCGGGTGGTGGCCTTTCACGCCGTGGACGTGCCAAGCGACATGGTCGATCCGGCGGAGGGCGGGCTCGACGCATTCGCGCGGCCCATTCGCGACCGACTGGCCCGCGTGCCGAACTTCGCCGATCGGGGCCGGTTCACCTGCGAACGCGGGGCGCCGGTGCCGACGCTGGACGCCCTGGTGACCACGCACACACCGGATTTGGTCGTGCTGGGACGGCCACGCCGGGGCTGGTCCTTCCTGCTGGCACAGGATCTGCCGGGCCATGCGCTGATGAGCGCCAGGGCCGACATTCTCGTGGCGCCTTGATGGCTTGGAACGACCCTCGCCTCTTGTATCAGATGTATCAGGCGGTCTTGATGCTGGCTCGCCGGGATCAAGGCCCAACGCCGTGTCGTGGCGCCGGTGCGATCTCACCGGCCCTTGGGCCAGTCGGTCGCTCTTGTCGCGGGCCGCCGCATCGACAAGGCCCTGGCGATCCCTCCAAGGCCCCCACGCCCCTAACCCGGCGGAGCAGACATGGTACCGTTACCCCGTTTCAGCGCGCGACTCCTTGGCGACGTCGGTCCGGTTTTTCATGCCTCGGTGATGATCGTGGCCGTCTTCGTGGTGATCACGGCCCTGGCTCCGACCATGGTGGAACAGGCGTCGGCGGCGATCCTGCGCGCGACCGCCGAGAACGTCGGCTGGATGTACCTGATCGCGACCACGGGGTTCGTTGTCTTCGTGCTGTATCTGGCGTTGTCCAGGATCGGCACCATCCGGCTCGGCACCCAGGATGAGCCGCCCGAGTTCTCCTTTCCAAGCTGGCTGGCTATGATCTTTTCCGGCGGCATGGGTGTCGGCCTTGTGTTCTGGGGCGTGGCGGAACCCATGATGCATTTCAACGAACCGCCGCTGGGCATCGGTGATCCAAGGACCGTTGAGGCGGCGCAGACGGGCATGCGCTATGCCTTCTTCCACTGGGGCCTTCATCAGTGGGCGAACTTCGCGTTGGTGGGGCTCGCCATCGCCTACGTGCGGTTCCGCCACCAGAGCCACGGCCTGATCAGCGAGACCTTTCGTCCCCTTCTGGGAGATCGTGTGGATACGGGGTGGGGCAAGGCCATCGACGTCCTGACCGTGGTCTCGACCGTGTTCGGCGTGGCCACGACCATTGGCCTGGGGGCGCTGCAGGTGAACAGCGGCCTGTCGCGCCTTGTGGACGTGCCGTACGCCCTGTCGACGCAATTGCTGATCGTGGCGGTGCTGGGGGGCGCTCTGCTTCTGTTCGTGATGACGTCCCTTGAAAGCGGCATGCGGGTTCTCAGCAATGCCAACATGGTGCTTGCGGGGCTCTTGTTGCTGGTTGTTCTGTTTTTGGGGCCAACGTCCTTCATCTTTGGCGTCATGACCCAGACCCTTGGCGAATATCTGGGCAACGTCATCCAGATGAGCCTGGTGACATCGCCCTATGCCGGCGGCCAATGGGTCGAGCAATGGACCATGTTCTACTGGGCATGGGGTCTCAGTTGGGCGCCGTTCGTCGGCAGTTTCATCGCCCGTATTTCACGCGGCAGAACTGTCCGGGAGTTCGTGCTGGGCGTCATGCTCGTCCCCGTCGCGCTGAGCATGTTGTGGTTTTCGGCCTTTGGCGGCGCCGCGCTGCGCTTTGAAATGTTGGACAGTACCGGCATCGCGGACGCGGTCGCGGCGGAGGTTCCCGCCGGCCTTTACGTTCTTCTTGAACAGTTCCCGGCCAGCAACCTGCTGATCATCGCGGCGATCATCCTTGTCGCGCTGTTCCTGCTGACATCGGCCGTTTCGGCCACCTTCGTGCTGGGCATGTTCACGTCAAAGGGCGTCCTGAACCCGGCTGTGTCCATTCGCGGCCTGTGGGGCTGCCTTCAGCTTTTGATGGTGGCCGTGTTGCTGTCGACAGGGGGCCTGGAGGGGCTGCGCACGGTCTCCATCATCGCCGCGTTTCCGTTCATGCTGTTGATGATCATGATCGCCGCGTCGCTGTATCGGGACCTGTCCTATGAAATCGAGACCCGCCAACAGCGGGAGCAGGTTCTGACCGAGCGCATTGAATGGCTGTTGCTGCGCGAAGCCGAACGGGAGGCCGCCAGGGCATACGAAGAAGACGTCCACCCGACCATCGCCGAAACACCGCCGTTGGCCACGAAAGACACGCCGGACCCGCCGGACGCGCCGTGACGACCCAAGGGGCCAACCAAGGCACCATTTGCCCTATAGTCGCGGTCGATAGACACGTCGGGGCGGGTGGGGCGCCGCCCTTCGAAAACAACAGAAACAGCGCCGCTTTTCAGCGCGTCTGCCCAGCGACCGCGAACCCAGGTGTGGCGATATGGGTCATTCGGTGGCTCCGTTCCCAATCGCCGATTCACAGCGATGGTGAGGGGGCCGGGCGGATCCAGGCCCGGACGCCGCAGTTCGGCGCCAGAAGGCCGGTTTTGGGGATCGGCTGTTCACTGACCGGCGCCGTGTTTCGGAGGCTTGTCGGGAACGGCAGCTTTCCATGTCGCGGGTTCAATGACCTGCCCGTCCCCTCCCGGCCCCCATCCGCCCTTCGTCTTCCTTCCCCGCCCAACGCAACAGGGCGCCCCGGCAAGGGGGCGCCCCGTGACAATACGCGACCGGCTCACGGGGCGACGCCTCGCCCCCTACTCCGCCGCGACCCAATCGGCGCCGGGGGCGGTGTGGAAGAAGCCGTTGGCCACTTCGCGGTCCTCCAGCAGGTCGAGCAGGCGGTCCTCGGCCTCGTCGACGCCGACGCGGCCGGCCAGCAGGTCGGCATAGACGCGGCCCACCGCCACCATGTCCATGTCCAGCGGCGAGACGCGGACCTGGGTCACGCCGGCCTCGATCATCTCCGGGATCTCGCGCACCAGCAGGGTCACGGCGTAGGCCATGGTCTGCAGGCCGTTGACCACCATGAACGGGTCGCCGTCGATGGTGTCGACGTCCATGCCCTCCGGGTCCTGGTCGCAGATCAGCCGGCAGGTGGCCTTGGTCAGGCCGTGCGCGCGGGCGTGGTAGCAGCGCGCCGAGATGGCCAGCGGGGCGCGGCCGAACACGGTCACGCCGCACTCGACGCCCAGGTCGCGGGCCGTGCGGGCCAGGGTCAGCACGTTGTCGCGCGGCAGCTCCCACGGCAGGGTGACACACGTGGCGCCGCGCTCGACCAGGGCGGTCAGCGTCGCCGGGTTGTAGACGTTGACCATGGGGCCGATGTGGTGCGGCTGGTGCGACAGCAGCGCCAGGGCGCCGACGTCGTTGGCCTCGATCAGGGCACCGGCGTTGGCGGTGCGGGCCACGGATTCCAGCGCCTCGACCTCCTCCTCGGTCACCGCGAGGCCGATGGTCGGGCGGATCACCTGCCGGCCCGCCGCCTTCAGCATCACCTCGGCCTCGGCCATGGCTTCGAGCACGGGCGCCGTGTCGCGCTTGGAGCAGACGGTCTCGCCCAGCACGACGGTGTCGTAGGGGCCGTCCTCGGCGATGGTCTTGTAGAACGCGCGGCGCCGCTCCGGTGTCCAGTGGTACAGCAGCGGGCCAAGGGTCAGGCGGGCGGACGGTTGGGTCATGGGACGGGTCCGTTTCTCTCGATCCGTGCCTCGATCACACGGGGTGTTGAAAAAAGGCGCGACGGCGATGATCCATTCCCGCGCGGGTTCTCGTCGTCACACACAACCGAAGACGGCGGTCATCGCCTGAACCCCCTCCCAGCCTCCCCCATGAATGGGGGAGGAGTCCGGGCGGTGGACTCCGGCCGGACTCCCTCCCCGTTCACGGGGAGGGTTGGGGAGGGGTCTTGTCCCGCTCCGCCGGCGCGTGTCGGCTTCGGGGAAACACGTTTGAGGACCGTTTAGGGGGCGTGGCCCGGCCATCGATCAATGCCAAGTGCCGGCGTACACCCCCGTGGTGGCCGCCGCCCCCTCCATGAACGGGCGCGAGGCCGCCGCGTCGGTGGCCTCGCCGGCGATGGCGGCCTTCAGGGTTTTCACCACCTGGGCGACGTAGGCCTTGCCGCGCTGGCGGCCCTCGACCTTCAACGCGGTCACGCCGGCCTTGGCGAACTCGGGCAGCAGCGGCGTGGCGTCGAGGCTGCACGGGTCCTCGAACAGGTGCATCTCGCGGCCCATCACGCGGTAGCGGCCCTTGCACGGCGTCGGATAGCCGGCCTGCTCGCCGGCGCCGAAGCGGTTGAGGGTGAAGTTGCCCAGGCGCGAGGTCATAATCTCGCCGTGCTCCTCATAGCGCACGTGGCTGGCGGGCGAGCACGCGCCGTCCTTGTTGGGCGAAATGCCGGTGGCGTAGCCGGACATGGAACAGCGCCCCTCGGCCATCACGCACAGGCCGCCGAAGACGAACACCTCGGTCTCCATGTCTGGCACGGCGCGGATCAGGGCGGCGATCTGCTCGACCGTCAGCACGCGCGGCAGCACGACGCGGCGGATGTTGAAGGCGTCGCGGTAGAACTTCACCGACGGCGCATTGGACGCCGACGCCTGCACCGACAGATGCAGCCGCAGGTCCGGGTGGCGCTTGGCGGCATAGCCGGCCAGGCCCATGTCGCACAGGATCACCGCGCCGGCCCCGGCCTCGGCGCAGACATCGACGTTGCGCCGCCACAGCGAGTCGTCGCCGGCGTCGGGATAGGTGTTGATGGCGATCATGGGCCGGGCGCCCTTGGCCTTGCAGGTCTGGATGCCCTCGGCCAGTTCCTTCTCGGAGAAGTTCAGGCCCGGAAAGTTGCGGGCGTTGGTGCGGTCGCGGAAACCGAAGTAGACGGCATCCGCCCCCGCCTCGATGGCGGCGGTCAGGGCGGCCGGCGTGCCGGCGGGGCAGACCAGTTCCATGGGAACAGCATTCATCGCGGGACCTCTCCGACTCCGACTGCGACTAACTGGCTCGGCGGCGCTGGGTGCGCTGCATCTGGCTTTCCATGCGGGACATGCGCGCGTCCTGGCGGGCCAGCTCGGTGCGTAGCGGCGCCAGGATGGCGTCCTGCACCGTGGCCAGATCGCGGCTGGCGGCGGCGTGGACGCGCTGGCCGACCCGCATGACATGCGGCAGCGCGGACCCGAGCGGCCAGGGGAAGGCGCGGGCGACGTCATCGACTCCGGCGCCGGCGTCCTCCAGCGCATAGCGCAGGGCCATCACCAGACTGGTGTCGCCCTCGATGGTCAGCGCGCGGGTGAAGAACGAGGCATCGCCGTCCATGCCCTCGGTGTCCAGCATGGCCGTCAGGGTCTCCAGCGGTGCCCGCACGGCGGCCACCGCGCCCATGTCCTCGCGCGTGTCGGCCTCGATCAGGTCCATGGCGATGGCGCCGTCCTCGATGTCCAGCGCCACGGCCACCGGATGCCCGTTCGGAACGATGGCCAGCCGTCCGGTGAGCCCGGACAGCCGGTCCTGCAGGCGCGGCGCCATGTCGCGGACCAGGCCGTCCAGCACCGGGCGGGCCAGGGTCCGCATCACCGACAGCGGCACGGGACGCAACAGGATGCCAACGAGAAGACCGGGCGAGAAGGTACGCACTGAGGGTGGCATGGAGCACCTGACAGACTGGCGGAACGGGAGGACGCACGGCACCGGACCCTTGCGGCGTCACCGGGCACCTTGACCGCACAGTCATAATGCGGTCAATCCGCCCGGGCAAGAGTCGCGCTCGATCCCGCCGCGGCCTTCGGGGGATCGCGGCTCTTGTCCCCACCGCCGGCGCGCGCGCCGGCGATCCAGACCGTACCGGGAGACCCGCCATGCTGTTCGAGTCCCTTCTTGTGTTTGCCGTCCTGGTGGCGGGGAGCCTCGCCGCCGCGTCAATGGGGGCGGTGTTCCGTCCCGGCGCGTGGTACGCCGGCCTGCGCAAGCCGGCCTGGGTGCCGCCCAACCGGCTGTTCGCGCCGGCCTGGACGGTCATGTACACCCTGATGACGGCGGCTGCCTTTCTTGTCTGGCATTTCGGCGAGGGGACGGTCGGCACGGCGGCCCTGATCGCCTACGCCGTGCAACTCGGGTTGAACGCGCTGTGGTCACCGGTGTTCTTCGGCCTGCGGCGCATGGGGGCCGGGTTCGCGGTGGTGGCGGCCCTGTGGGGGGCGGTGCTGGTGACCACGCTGCTGTTCTTCCAGGTGTCGCCGTGGACCGGGTTGCTTCTGGTGCCGTACCTGGCCTGGGTCACCTTCGCCAGCGCCCTGAACCTGTCGGTCTGGCGCCTGAACCGAGCGGCGGAGGCGGGCTGAATCGCGATGCCTCGCGTCCATCCTGCGATTGCGAATTGTTATGTCCTGCCGCGGCCAGGGGCGTTACACCGTGCAGATGCCCGGCCGCCCACCGGCGGCGCCCGTTGCGAGTCGCGGAGGATCCCATGCGTATCGGTTTCACCAGCCTGAATTTCAAGACCATCACCGGCCATGCCGGCCGCACCCACCGGTTCCTGGTGTTCGATCTGGCCGAGGACGGCACGGCGACGGAACAGGACCGCCTCGACCTGCCGCCCGAGATGGCCATGCACGAGTTCCACCAGGCGGGACCGCACCCCCTGGACGTCCTGGACGTTCTCGTGACCAAGGAATGCGGTGCCGAGTTCATTCAGCGCATGGCCAAGCGCGGCGTGCGGGTGGTGCTCAGCCCCGAGGACACCGACCCGGCCAGCGTGCTGAAGGGGATCGCCGAGGGCCGGGTGGATGTGTCCGGCGCCGGGTCGCACGACTGCGCCTGCGGCCATGACCATCATGACCATGACCACGAGCATCATGACCATGGCCACGGGCACGGCCAGTGCTGCGGCGGGCATGGTCACGGGCATGGTCACGGGCATGGCCATGGGCAGGGCGGGGGCGGCAAAAGGCGCGGTCCTGCCGCCGCGCGTTCGGCCGGGCACTAACCTGATCCGGACACCAACTTGATCCTGTCTCCGACCCGAAAGACAGCCCGCACCACATCAGATCGTCCACATCGACGTCGAGCGCCCGGGCCAGGGCCTTGATCGTCGCGGTCGAGCCGCACGTGCGACCGCGTTCGCCCTTGAGGGCTTTCGCGGTCGCGGCCAAAGATATCGGCGTCGCGCCGCATATCGCTGTGGGTGGCTTATTGTTGCGGCGCCGGCACGCACCGTCCCACGGGCACGAAAAACCCCGCCAAGTCATTGACCTGACGGGGTTTTCTTTGGTCGGAGTGGCAGGATTCGAACCTGCGGCCCCTGCCTCCCGAAGACAGTGCTCTACCAGGCTGAGCTACACTCCGGCCGTCGCTGTTCCGTCCCGATCGGGACGGCCTGTATAGGGCTTCCGACCGGGCCACGCAAGATGCGATCGCGCAGGGTGTCCGTCGCAGATGATATGTCCGGTTTTTTGAAAGGGTCCCGACCGGAGGGATCGGACGCTACCGGAGGTCGGGACGGCCCGATCTGTGGACGGCGCTCCACCCCGCCCACAACCCCACCATCAGCAGCGGACATTTTTTGTGCTATGAAATCCAGACATCTTCACGTGTCTTTGGCACAAAAAAAGCTGGGCGACCTCGACGGTGCGCCGGCTCATTCCCCGATCAGGTGCGCCGCCACCTGCCGTCGGCCGCCGCGTGCCCGGTGCTCGACCACGAACACGCCTTGCCAGGTGCCCAGGACCATGCGGCCGTCGCGCACCGGAATGGACAGTTGCACGTTGGTCAACAGGGTGCGGACGTGCGCCGGCATGTCGTCCGGCCCCTCGGTGCCGTGGCGGTACAGCGACGGGTCGCGCGGCGCCAGCACCGCCAGCCGGTCGGTCAGGTCGGCGAGCACGTCCGGATCGGCGTTCTCGGTGATCGTCAACCCGGCCGAGGTGTGCTGAAGCAACAGGGTCAGCAGGCCGTCGCCGATGCCGCTGTCGGCCACGAACCGGGCGACGTCCCGGGTGATCTCGACGAAGCCGGTGCCGCGCGTCGGAAAGCTCAGGGTGTCGTGGTGCTGGCGCATGGCGCCCCCTTATGGTCCGATCCGGCGCGGCCTCGGCCCGCCCGTGGCCCAGTCGAGCAATTGCACGGTGTGGACCAGCGGCACGCCGGTCTCGGCCTCCAGGTGGGTCAGGCAGCCGATGTTGCCCGAGGCGATGACGTCGGGCCGCAAGGCGTGCAGGGTCTCCGCCTTGCGCGCCCGCAGCGCGCCGGCCAGGGCCGGCTGGGTGATGGAATAGGTGCCGGCCGAGCCGCAGCACAGGTGCGGGTCCGTCGGGGTCACCACGCGATAGCCGGCCGCCTGCAACAGGGCCTTCGGCGGGTCCTTGATCTGCTGGCCGTGCTGCAGCGAGCAGGCGGCGTGATAGGCCACGGTCAGGCCCGGCTCCAGGACCGCGTCCACCAGGCCGAGGTCGGTCAGAAGCTCGGTCACGTCCACGGTCTTTTCGCCGATGGCCCGCGCGGCCTCGGCCAGCTCCGGGTCGTCGGCCAGCAGATGTCCGTAGTCCTTCACCGTCGTGCCGCAGCCGGAGACGTTGATCACCACCCGATCCACCCCGGCGGCGGTCCAGGCGCGCACATTGGCGCGGGCGAAGGCCTTGGCCTCCTCCTCGCGGCCCATGTGGTGAACGGCGGCGCCGCAACAGCCCTGCCCCTCGGCGATGACGACCTCGCAGCCGTGCCGGCGCAGCAGGCGCACCGTGGCGGTGTCGATCTCCGGGTCCAGCGCCGGCTGCACGCAGTTGCGCATCAGGGCGACGCGCAGGCGGGTCGCGCCCTCGGGCGGGATGACCTGGGGGCGGTCGATCGCCGAGCGCAGCGCCGGGCGCCGCCGCGCCATGCCGGCCATGGCGCCGAACCGCCCCGGCACCGCCCACGCCAGCGGCCGGCCCAGCCAGCCCGCCAGCATGGCCCAGCGGAAGCGGCCGGTGTGGGGAACGATGGCGCCCAGCACGTCGCGCAGCAGGCGGTCCGCCCACGGCCGCCGGTAGGTCCGTTCGATGTGCGCCCGCCCCTGCTCCAGCAGGTGGACGTAGTCGACGCCCGACGGGCAGGTGGTCATGCACGACTGGCAGGTCAGGCAGCGGTCGATGTGCCGCACCACCGTCTCGCTGGCCGGCTTGTCGTGCTCCAGCATGTCCTTCAGCAGGTAGATGCGGCCGCGCGGGCTGTCCAGTTCATCGCCCAACAGGACATAGGTCGGGCAGGTCGCGGTGCAGAACCCGCAATGAACACAGGTGCGCAGGATGTCGTTGGCCTGTTGGACCATCCGGTCCTGTTCCAACCGCGCGGCGGAGAAATTGGTCTGCATGGGTCAGCGTCCCTCCGCCATGCGGCCCGGGCCGAGAATGCCGGCGGGATCGAAGCTCTCCTTGACCCGGCGGGAGAGGGCCTCCAGCGCCGGCGGCGACGGATGGAACCCCGCAGCGCGCGCCCGCGCATCGCGGCCGGCCCGGATCAGCGTGGCGTGACCGCCGCCGTGATGCTCGACCGCCGCGCGCACGGCCGAGACGTGGGCGTCCGGGGCCGGCGCCAGGGCCAGCCACACCAGCCCGCCGCCCCAGTCGAACAGCACCGACAGCACCGCGCCCGGCGCCGCCTGCTCGACCGCCCGCACCACCCGCGCGCCGCTCATCGGCGGCACCGACAGGCGCCAGACCTGCGCCTCGGGCGGATCGGCGATCAGCCGGGCGTCGCGCACCTCGCGCCAGAGCGTGGCGCTGTCCGGGCCGTCCAGGGCGTCGGTCGGTCCCCATCCGGCCAGTTCGTTGCGCAAGGCATCGCGGCGCCAGACGACCGAGGGCTCCGGCCCCTCCACCCGCAAGGCCGTCACGCCGCGCGCGGCCTCGCGAATGCCCGGGACGGCCGAGCGCGCGGCCACGTCGGCCGGCAGGTGGCAGGCGCCCGAGACCTCGTGCGGCGAGCGCAGGCCCAGCGACATCACCTCCATCGCCGCGGGGTCGGTGGCGCCGTGGATCAGGACGGTGCGGGTTTCCTCCGGACGCGGCACCACCTTCAGCGATAGCTCGGTCAGGGCCGCCAGGGTGCCGAACGACCCGGTCATCAGCTTCGACAGATCGAAGCCGGTGACATTCTTGACCACCCGGCCGCCCGACTTGAACGGCTCGCCGCGCCCGGAGACGCCCTGGACGCCCAGCACGTGGTCGCGCGCCGCACCCGCCGACAGCCGGCGCGGTCCCGACAGGTTGGTGGCCACCAGTCCGCCCAGCGTGCCCGGCGGATCATCCGGTCCATCGGGCTGGCCCAGCAGGGCGCGCCAGTCCGGCGGCTCGAACGCGAGCATCTGGCCGGCCTCGTCCAGCGCCGTCCGGATCTCCGACAGAGGCGTTCCCGCTCGCGCGGTCATCACCAGCTCGTTGGGCGCATAGTCGACGATGCCGGCGATCCCGCTCAGGTCGAGGCGATGCGCGGTGTTCGACGGCCGGCCGATGTCCGCCTTGGTGCCATGGCCGATCAGGTCGAGCGGCGTCGCCTCGGCCACGGCCCAGGTGATCAACTCCGCGACCTGCTCGGGCGTGTCTGGACGGTACGTCTGGGTCATGGGAAAGCGTGTCCGATCGCGGTCAGAATCGCGGAATGTCGGGGAACGGCATCGATCCGCCCGAAATCTGCATCCGGCCCAGTTCCGCGCAACGATGCAGGGTCGGGAACACCTTGCCGGGATTGAGGAACTGGCCGGGATCGAAGGCGCATTTCAGGCGCTGCTGGTGGGCCAGGTCGATTTCGTTGAACATCGTGCCCATCAGGTCGCGCTTCTCGACGCCAACGCCGTGTTCGCCGGTCAGCACGCCGCCCACCTCGACGCAGAGTTTCAGGATCTCGGCGCCGAAGGCCTCGGCCCGCTCCAGTTCGTCCGGCACGTTGGCGTCGAACAGGATCAGCGGGTGCAGGTTGCCGTCCCCGGCGTGGAACACGTTGGCGCACCGCAGGCCGTAGCGGGTGGACATCTCCGCCATGCGCGTCAGCACGGCCGGCAAAGCATGGCGCGGAATGGTGCCGTCCATGCAGAAGTAGTCCGGCGAGATGCGCCCCACGGCCGGAAACGCGGCCTTGCGCCCGGCCCAGAACAGCGCCCGTTCGGCGTCGCTGGTGGAGACCCGCAGCGAGGTGGCGCCATTGCCCGTGGCGAGGGCCTCGACGCGCGCGATCAGGTGGGTGACCTCGGCCTCCGGGCCGTCCAGTTCGCAGATCAGCAGCGCCGCCACGTCCAGCGGATAGTCGGCGTGGACGAAATCCTCGGCGGCGTGAATGGCCGGCTTGTCCATCATCTCCAGCCCGGCCGGAATGATCCCCCGGGCGATGATCTCGGCCACAGTGGCGGCGGCCGATTCGGTGTCGGGAAAGCCCATCAGCACGGCGCGCGCGGTCTCCGGCGCCCGCAGGATGCGCACCGTGACCTCGGTGATCACACCCAGCAGCCCCTCCGAGCCCGTCACCACCCCCATCAGGTCATAGCCGCCGGGGTCCAGGTGCTTGCCGCCCAGGCGGACCACCTCGCCCGTCATCAGCAGCATTTCGACGCCCAGCAGGTTGTTGGTGGTCAGGCCGTACTTCAGGCAATGCACGCCGCCGGCGTTCTCGGCCACGTTGCCGCCGATGGAACAGGCGATCTGGCTGGACGGGTCGGGCGCGTAGTAGAACCCCTGGTCCTGCACGGCGGTGGTGATGGCCAGGTTGGTCACGCCGGGCTGGGCGACCACGCAGCGGTTCGAGATGTCGATATCGAGGATGCGGTTGAACTTGCCCAGGCCGAGCGTGACCGCGTCGGCCAGCGGCAGGGCACCGCCCGACAGCGACGTGCCCGCGCCCCGGGGCACGATCTTGACCCCGTTCTCGTGGCAGTAGCGCAGCACCGTCGAGACCTGCTCGGTCGTCGAGGGCAACACGACAATCAGCGGCGGCTGGCGATAGGCCGACAGGGCGTCGCACTCATAGGCCCGCAGGGCGTCCTCGTCGACGATCACGCCTTCGCCGGGCACGAGTCGTTGCAGGTCCCGGGCGATCGCCACGCGCCGGGCGATGACGCCGGCATCCGGCTCCGGCATCCGCATGGGCTTTCCTCACGCCAGAGGTCGGCCGGCCCGGGGTGCCGAACCGGCAGGACACCCGATGCCATCTATTCTGCCCGGGCGGAGGTTTCAATGGGAATCGCGTCTTGGGTTGTCCGCGGCCTCGCGGTGCCGGGGCCGACGCGTCGGGTTTCATGAGAAAAGAAGCGCCGGCGCTGACGCACCGGCGCTTGTCAAATTGGTGTCGCTCAAGTGTCCGGCGCGTCAGAACGGGAACAGGATATCGTAGATCTGCTGGCCGTAGCGCGGCTCGGTCATGTCGGTGACCGTCCCCCGGCCGCCGTAGGAAATCCGCGCCTCGGCGATCTTGTCCCAGGCGATCGTATTGTCGGATCGCACGTCCTGCGGCCGGATCACGCCGGTCACGGTCAGTTCGCGCAGTTCACCGCTGACCCGCACCTCCTGGCGTCCGGCAATCACCAGGTTGCCGTTCGGCAGGACCTGGAGCACGACGGCGGCGAGGCGGATGTTGACCGTCTCCGAGCGCGCGATCGTGCCGCTTCCGGCGTGATCACTGCTGGACCCGAAGTTGACCAGGTTCGACGGATCGACCTCGTTGGGGAAGATGTCGCTGAAGCCGCCTTCCAGGCCGAAGAAGCTCGTGACCCCGGCGCCTTCCTCGCCATTCCGGCCGCGCGCCAGGGTGTTCGCCAAGCTGGCCTGTTCGCCCTCGATATCGACCACCACCGTCAGGATGTCACCCACCTCGCTGGCGCGCTGGTCCTTGAAGAAGGCACGGGCGCCGGGCCGCCACAGGCTGTTCGGATTGGGCTGGGCGATCTCCGGCGTCGGCATGGGCATACTGACGGGCTTGTAGTCGCGCCGCAGCGTCGGGTTCTCCAGGTTGCTCATGGCCGGGGGCTCGCCCACCTCGGACAGTCGCTGCAGGGTGTTGCAACCGCCCAGCGCGCCGACGAGCAGTCCCGCGACACCGGCCAGGGCAACGCCGCGCGCGATGCGGCGCATGGCCCCTGCGGCGGGCCGAGGCATGGTGAAACGGATCGGAACGGACATCACCCTTCTCCAAGCCAGCAGGAACTCAATTCTCAGCGCACGGATGACTCAATACACGCCGGCCGTCATCGAGTCCGGGCGGACCCGGACCGTGTTCCGTCCTGTGACCTCGGCCAGAACCTCCTTGTTGGAGGCCACGTTGGCCACCCGGACGGTATCGCCCACGGCGCCGTCCTCCAGCGCGCGCCCGCGCGCGGTCACCGTCATGAACGGTGTTTCCAGCACCATCGTCACCGCCGCGTTGCGGGAGACGACCTCGGGCGGAATCACCTGGTTGGCGCGGACCGGCCGCCCGGACTGAATGTTCTGGCGCGCCGCCTTGCCGATCAGGTCCTCTGTATCGAGCAGGATGTCGGGGCGCAGGTCGCCGCGCCGCATGGAATCCCAGCGCACATCCTCGGCGGTCACGATCATGCCCCGCCGCAGCGGTCGGGTCAGCACAGGCACCTCGACGGACACATGCACCGCCCCGGTCAGGCGAACCGGCCGGGCGTTCGGACCATCAGCGGGCACGTTGAGCAACGCGTTGAAGCGGCCCGTCCGGTCGTCATAGTACAGATCGCGCACGGCGATCCGCACGTCTTCCGGCGCGCCGACGGTCGCGTGCACGTTGAGGGCGCTCACTTCGACCTCGGCCTCCGGCTGCATCCCGGCGGCAACAAGATGACGGCGCAGTGTCTGCAAAACCTCTTCGCGGCCGATCTCGTAGCCGCGCCGCGCCACGACGGTCTGCACGAACCGGCTGGCGGCGGTCCACGGCACGCCGTACTCCTCGGCCAGGTCGTTCAGGTAGTGGACGTCCAGCACCACGCGCTCGCCCGGCGCCGGGGCATGGCCAACCGGAACCTGCGACAACTCCCGGGACAGCCCGCCGAACACGTCGCCCAGATGGATGAACGGCCGCTCGATGGTCGATTCCGGCCGCAGCACGGCGCGGGCGGGACCGCCGCCGGGAAGCCCATGCACCGACGCCAGCACACCAGAGGCGGTGCCGCGCCGGTTGGCGGCCTCGACCAGGGCTTCGGCGAGCGCCGAGATATCGGCGGGCCCCGACGCCGCGCCCTCGGCTGGCGACGTCGCTTCCGTGGTGGGCAGGGCCACCTCGTTGGCCATGCCCGCGCCCGGCACCAGAAAAGCCAGGGCCAGGGCACCCGCACCGACGACTTGGAAAACGGACCGCAGCATCGCATTCCCTCCCGCCGGACGCCGCGCGCCCGGCCGGTTGTCAGATCCCCCTATTTCATCCGCGAGACGGTGGACATCATTTCGTCCGCCGTGCTGATGACCTTGGAGTTCATCTCGTACGCCCGCTGGGCGCTGATCAGTTCGGTGATCTCGGCCACCGTGTCGACGTTCGACGATTCGAGGAACCCTTGCAGCACCGTGCCGTAGCCGGGCTGACCCGGGTTGTTGGCCGTCGGCCCGCCGGAGGCCTCGGTCTCGGTGAACAGGTTGTCGCCCTCGGGGTTGAGGCCGGCCTCGTTCGGGAAGATGGCGAGCTGGATCTGGCCGGCGTTCTGCAAGGCGTTCTGGCCGTCCAGCTTGTAGAGCACCTCGCCCGACGCATTGACGGTGATGCTGACCGCCTCGTTCGGAATGGCCTGGATGCCCTGCACCTTGTAGCCGTCGTGGGTGACCACCTCGCCGTCGGGGTTGAGCTGGAACGACCCATCGCGGGTGTAGCCGGTTTCGCCGGTCGGCAGGTCGATCTGGAAATAGCCCTTGCCCTGGATGGCCATGTCGAGGCTGTTGTCGGTGCTCAACATGCTGCCTTGCTCGGTGATCCGGTAGACGGCGGCGGTTTTCACGCCCAGGCCCACCTGCACACCCGCCGGCACGATGTCGCCCGCGTCGGAGGAGGTGGAGCCGGCGCGGCGCAGCGACTGGTACAGCAGGTCATGGAACTCGGTGCGACGGCGCGAATAGGCCGTCGTGTTCATGTTGGCGATGTTGTTCGAGATGACTTCAACATTCTGTTGTTGCGCCAGCATTCCGGTCGCACCGATGTTGAGCGCGCGCATGTTCTCCTCCGCTCCGCCTCTTATGCGTTCTTGGCGCCGGACAGGACCGAGATGGCCCTCCGCTGCCGCTCCGATTCTGACTCGATCATCTGTTGCACCGATTCATAGGCCCTGTGGACCTCGATCATGTGCGTGATCTGTTCCATTCCCTGGACGTTCGAGCCTTCGAGCATTCCCTGCTGGAGGGCGACGACCTCGACCTCTTGAGGTTCCTGGTCATCGGCATCCAGAAGGCCGGCCTCGACCCGGCGCAAGCGCTCCGGGTCCTCGAATTCCACCACGCGCAGCCGGCCGATGGCGCCGTTTTCGGTCGACACCGTGCCGTCGCGCGAGATGGTGATGTCCGTTTCGTTGGGCGCGATGAAGAACGGCGTGTCGTCGGCGCTCATCACCGGGTGCCCGGAACTGGTCACGATCATGCCGTCCTGATCCAGCATCAACCGTCCATTGCGGGTGAAGAAGCGCCCGAAGTCGGTCTCGACCTCCAGATAACCCTGCCCGCTGATGGCCACGTCCAGCGGGTTCCCGGTGTGGGTCATCGGCCCTTCCGACATGTCGCGGACCGTGCCGTAATCCAGCGTGTAGGACAGCCTGTCCGGCGACGGGCTCTCGATCCCGCGTGAGCGCGCCAGGTACTGTGTGAACAGCGTCGCCTCCGACTTGTAGCCGGGCGTGTTCATGTTGGCGATGTTGTTGGCCACGACGTCCATCTGCCGCCACAGGGCGGTTTGGCGGGACAGGGCGATGTAAGACGGCGTTTGCATGGGCTCGACCATTCGCGGAACAACGAGGGATCTCCACCGCAGGCGGATCCCGGCCGCAACCATGCAGGCCGCGTGCCAGCCGTCCCGGGTCCGGTATTGGCTCCCGGAGGGCGCCTTTGGCGCGCCTGTCCGGGGTGCGTGCTTGGGGAACCGGGGTGCTCATTGCCGGGCAGTTCTTGCCGGGCACGATGCGGCGCCGCGCCCAGAGTCCCTTCGCGCTGAACGAATTTTTAAGGAGTGCCGCCTACGCTTCGCGGTACGCCAGATCGCCACTGTGCCGCGCGTCGGACGCGGTGGCCGTGGCGTCGCGAGACCGGGGCGGCCCGGCCGGGTCCACGGACCCCGACACGATCCGCCCGCGTCTGGTCCGCGCCCCTTCGACCCCGCCACGGATTGCCGAGCCCATGGCCGACGACCTTGAAGAAGACTACGACGCCGCCGACGACAGTTTCCAGGAAGAGGGACGAAAGGGCGGCGGCGGCAAAAAGAAACTCCTGCTGTTCATTCTGCCGGTTCTGCTGGTGGTCGGCGGGGCCGCCGGCGCGTTCTTCACGGGGCTGCTCGATCCGGTCATGAACATGGTCACCGGCGGCGGCGATGAAACGCACGCGGCCGGCGACGCGCACGGCGGCAACGGCGGTGGCGGTCATGGCGGCGAAGGTGGGGACGGTGCCGGGGTCCTCGGACAAACCGTGTTCTACGACCTGCCCGAGATGGTCGTGGATCTGAACGCCGGCGGCCGCAAGTCGCACTTCCTGAAAGTCCGCGTGAGCCTGGAACTCGCCAGCCAGGCGGATGTTGCGACGGTCGAGGCAGTCATGCCGCGCGTGATCGACAACTTCCAGGTCTTCCTGCGCGAGTTGCGGATCGAGGATTTGCAGGGCGCCGCCGGCATCTATCGCGTGCGCGAGGAGTTGTTGCGGCGGGTCGGCAACGCGGTGCGACCGGCCCGCGTCAATGCCGTTCTGTTCAAGGAAATGCTGGTGCAGTAGGCGAACCGCCGGCGGCGGCGCCGGCGGACAAGACGCCCCCGAGACCCGAGGATACGGCTGACATGACCCCCTCCGACGAACCGGGCCGCGAGGTTTCACAGGAAGACGAGGAAGCCATGATGGCCGAATGGGCCAACATGGTGGACGAAGATGGTGGTGCCGGCGGCGGGAGCGGTGGCGGGGGCGACGGCGAAGATGGCAATGCTGACGCCATGGCCGCCGAATGGGAGGCCATGCTCGGCGACAACGGTGAGGACGGCGAGGTTGCCTCCAGCGTCGCGGGCCGGGAAAGCACCCGGGTCCTGAACCAGGACGAAATCGACAGTCTGCTCGGCTTCGACGAGTCCGAGGAGATCGGCAGCGACAAGTCCGGTATCCAGGCCATCCTGAACAGCGCGCTGGTCTCGTACGAACGCCTGCCGATGTTGGAGGTGGTGTTCGACCGGCTGGTGCGCATGATGTCGACCAGCTTGCGCAACTTCACGTCGGACAACGTCGAGGTCTCGCTCGACAACATTTTGTCTCTGCGCTTCGGCGACTACCTGAACTCGATTCCGCTGCCGGCGATGCTGTCCGTGTTCAAGGCCGAGGAGTGGGACAACTCCGGCCTACTGACCATCGACTCTTCCATGATCTATTCCATCGTCGACGTCCTGCTGGGCGGCCGGCGCGGCACGGCGGCCATGCGGATCGAGGGGCGGCCGTACACGACCATCGAGCGCAACCTGGTCGAGCGCTTGGTGCATGTGGTCCTGGCCGATCTGTCGGCGGCGTTCGACCCGCTGTCACCGGTCACCTTCCGGTTCGAACGCCTGGAGACCAACCCGCGCTTCGCCACCATCTCGCGCCCCGCCAACGCGGCCATCGTCGCCAAGCTGCGCATCGACATGGAGGATCGCGGCGGTCGCCTGGAACTGTTGATCCCGTATGCCACCCTTGAGCCCGTGCGCGAACTGCTGTTGCAGATGTTCATGGGCGAGAAGTTCGGGCGCGACTCCATCTGGGAAACCCACCTGGCCGAGGAGATGTGGTTCACCGAGGTCCAGATGGAAGCCATCCTCGACGAGGTCGAACTGCCGCTGCGCCATATTCTTCGGCTCGAGGTCGGCTCTCAGATCATGTTCAACGCCACGCCCGATTCGACCGTGGTCCTTCGTTGCGGCGACGTGCCCATGTTCGCCGGCCGCATGGGGCGACGCGGCAACAACATTGCCATCCGCGTCGATCGCAAGGCTTGGCAGAAAGCTTCGCCCGCGTAACGTCCGGCAGACCGACCATGGTCGCGGCCGCCGGATCCCCGGCCCCGCTCGCCATGGCAGCGCAGAGGCGCCCATGTCCTTCAGCTTCCTTCTCGACGTCATCATCGTGGCGTTGCTTGTCCCGACCATCGTGTTCGCCTGGATCCTGAACGGGCGACTGGCCGATCTGCGCCGCAATCGGGATGAACTGGCGCGGCTCATTTCCGAGTTCAACGAGGCGACGCAACGCGCCGAATCGGGCATTCCGAAGCTACGCAAGGCGGCCGACGACGCCAGTCGCGGTTTGCAGGACCGCGTGGAAAAGGCCCAAACCCTGCGCGACGACCTCGCCTTCATGGTCGATCGCGCCGACACGGCGCTCGGCAAGCTGGAAGACGGCGTGCAGGGCCGCCGCGCCCGCGCGCCGGACAGCGCGCCCGCGCCCTCCAGCCTGGGCGCGCGCTCCCACGCGCCGGGTGCGTCCGCCGGCCGGGCATCCGCGCCGGGGGGCGGCGTTCCGGCCCCACCGCCGGTGCCGGGGCGTCGCCCGGTGCGCGCCGCCGCGCCGCCACCCGCCGCGACGGCGGCCGCGTCGACGGTCTCCGATGACGGCGACGACCAGTTCTTCATTGAGGACGAACGCTCCGAAGCGGAACGGGAACTCCTGCGGGCGCTGCAATCCGCGCGGTGATCGGCCGACGTTCGTGTCTTCGCGGTCCCGCCCGAGACCGCGGCGCTCCGACCGTGGCCGCTTTTCTGGTTTCTTAACGGGTCTCTGCTGTACTGCGCACACGCGGCGGCGCGCATGGCGCGTCCGGGGGACCGCAGAAGGGCAGAAGGAAGGTATCGGGATGCCCAAGACCAGGGCCAAAACCACCGCGCGAAAGGGCCAGCGGACACGGCGGAAAGCGTCGCCACGGGTGGGCGTCCTGCACCTCGTGATCGTCGCTGGTGTTCTCATGCTCTCCGTGCGAGTCGGCACACTCTACGAGGACATCAACGGCTGGGGCGCGTCGGTCCAGGTGGGCCAGACCCAGGCCATGGCCGTCGAAGCCACCGCCGCCGAGCCGCCTCGGGTCGGGCCGGAGGCGGAACCGACCGGCCAGGTGACACCTGGCGGCGCACCGCCGCCGCCGACCGGCGGCGCCCCGGACATGGCGGCCGAGGCCGTCGCCGGCACGGCGCCCCCGGGGTTCACGCAGTCCGAGATCAACCTGTTGCAGCGCCTCGCCGAACGCCGCGAGGAACTGGACGCCATGGAGCGCGAGTTGACCGACCGCGAGGCCCTGCTGCAGGCAGCCGAACGGCGCATCGAAACCCGCATCCAGGAGCTGAAGAATCTCGAATCGGTGATCCAGGATTTGCTGGGCGAGCATTCCGAGCAGGAACAGGCGCGCATCGATCAGCTGGTCAGCATCTACGCCACCATGAAACCGGCCGACGCCGCCCGCATCTTCAACGACCTGGAAATGCCGATCCTGCTGCGCGTCATCGAAACCATGAAAGAGCGCAGTTCCGCCGCCATTCTGGCCGAGATGTCGCCGGCCAGGGCCAAGGAAGTCACGACCGAGTTGGCCCGGCGCCGCGCCCTGCCGGGTACCGATCCGTTCGCGGCGAATCAGGAGGCGGCCCTGCAATAAGGCGGGGCCAGACCGGCCAAAAAGGATAGACGAAGTCCTTGGCCGAAAACGGGACTTGCACCAGCGCGTGGGCATCTTATAAGTAGCCTCGAGGGTACGCGGGCTGGTTTGGAACGGGTTGGTGCCGTGTGCGAGAATGGGGAGAGAAATGGCCGTCGACAGCGAAATGCGCATCCTGATCGTGGATGACTACAAGACCATGCTCCGGATCATCCGGAACCTGCTGCGCCAGCTTGGCTTCAACAACATCGACGAGGCGATGGATGGCAGCCAGGCGCTGCAACAGCTTCGGTCCGGCACCGAATACGGACTCATCATCTCCGACTGGAACATGGAGCCGATGACCGGCCTCCAGCTTCTGCGCGAGGTGCGGGCCGACGCGAAGTTGAAAGGCACGCCCTTCATCATGGTCACGGCGGAATCCAAGTCCGAGAACGTGATCGCCGCCAAGGAAGCGGGTGTCTCCAACTACATCGTCAAGCCGTTCAACGCCGAGACCCTCAAGTCGAAGATGGTCAGCGTGCTTGGTGATTTCTGACGCGCCGCGTCAAGGCTCGACGCCAGGCCCCTGATGGTCCGGGGCGGCCGTTTCGGGCGCGACGCGGCACCGTTGGGCGCGGTTCGTGTGTCCAACAATAAATCATTTGTTCAGTCTCTCGTGTCACGCTGCCAATCACCCGGCCGACGGGCTCGGCCGGACTCCATGTCAGGATGGGAGGAGGCACCGTGAGCACGTACAGGCACCCCCTGCCGCGTCTTGCCATCTCACGCTAGGATGGCCCTTGCCATGTCCCCATGGGACCCGCCGGCCCCCGCGCCCGCCTTTCCGAAACGAGACCCGTTCACCCCCTATGGGGCCTACGGCGGCTCGGATAGCGCGCGGCAGTGGGTCGTCGCGCCGATGGCGCGCGGCTCTTTGGCCCTGTTTCTGGCGCTCTACCTGCTGCTTCTCGCCTTTTTCATCATGCTGACGGCGCTCTCCGCCCTGGAAAACGAACGGGCCCGGGCCGTGATGGACAGCCTGACGGTGACCTTCGCCAAAACCACCACGGCGGATGAGTCCCTGGGGCGCCTGCCGACCGAAAGCCTGGTGCGTGACACGCGGGCCGCCGAGACCTTCATCGCCATCATCCGCGATCTGATCCAGGTCGCGAT
The DNA here is from genome assembly GCF_937138205.1 of uncultured Rhodospira sp. Classification (GTDB taxonomy): domain Bacteria; phylum Pseudomonadota; class Alphaproteobacteria; order Rhodospirillales; family Rhodospirillaceae; genus Rhodospira. Next base: position 25,126 of record NZ_CAKZOT010000107.1, read on the forward strand.
CCCCGAAGCACGGATCGAGCCGATCGTCGCGGGCCGCGAGGTCGAAGTGTGGATCCGCGCCGAGGCTGTGTTCGAACCGGGACAGGCCGACATCCGCCCGGCCAGGTACCCCACGCTGGACGGCATCGTCGCGGCGCTGGCCGCCGCGCCGGCCGGTCAACGCTTTGAGATGGCGGCCGTGTTCCTGTCCGGCCCTCAAACGGAGGTTGACACCCCCACCTTGCCGGTGTCCGGGGACGATCTGCCGACCCGCCGCGCCGGCGACCTCGGCCGCACCATGACCGCGCGCGGGGCCGCGCCCGGCAGCGTGTTCGTCGGGCTCGCACCCGGTGATCCGGACTGGATGCGCCTTGTGTTCCGGGCCGTCGACGTGACCGGGTGGACGCCGGACGTCAGCGCCGCCCCGGGCGGTGGGGCGCAGACTGTCGCACCGACGCCGCGTGTGGCGCCCGAGGATGAGGGATCGACCGAAAATCCGCCGGTGCAGGCGCCGGACGTCTCGTTGGAGGGTGCCCAAACACCCGAAGAAAGTGATAATGTGCAGAGGGGCTTGTCGGGGGAAGCGTCAACCGGGCTTCAGGTTGACGATGGATCAGCGCGGGACGGTCGCGTCCCCGTTCCACCGGCAAGGACAGACTGATGACAGGTTCGCAAGACCACGCCCCATCAACCAGCACCGCCTGGATGGTCACATTCAGCGACCTCGTGGTCCTGATGCTGGCGTTCTTCGTTCTCATGTTCTCCATGACCTCGTTCAAGGCGGAGACATTCCAGAGCCTGTCGGCCTCCCTTACCGAAACCTTCAATCCGCGCCCGGCTCCGGTCCAAACAGAGGACGGCACCGATCCCGCGATCGTCGCGCCGGCCCGCCCGCCCGGCCAGGGCCTGGGCTACCTCGCCTCGGTGCTGGAAACAACGTTTGCCAACGACCCCCGGTTCGCCGGCACGTTGGTCCAGTTGCTGGACGGCCGCCTGGTGATCCTGATGCCCGCCGACCTGCTGTTCGAGGCCGGCCACGCCGACGTGGCCGTGACGGCGCGGCCGGTCATTGCCGAGCTTGGCGCCCTGCTGGCCAACCTTCGCAACCGCGTCGCCGTCGCCGGGCACACCGCCCCCAACCCCGTGGACGCCGACAGCCCGTTCCCGGGCGCCTGGGAGTTGTCGCTGGCCCGCGCCGCCGCCGTGGCCAACGGCCTGCGCCGCGCCGGCTACCCGGCTCCGCTGGAGGTCTGGGGACACGCCGACACGCGCCACGACGCGTTGCGCGGGGTGCAGGAGGCGGACCGCGCCCGGCTGGCGAGGCGGGTCGATGTCGTCGTGCTGCCGGATCGCCCCCAACAGATCCCCCATGCCGGACGGGAGGGCCGCGCCGGATGAGCCGGATCGTCGTTCTTCTGCTGACCCTGGCCGCGACCGCCGTGGTCGCCACCCTGACGCCCGTCCCTCCGGCGCGCGCCGCCGAGGTCATGTCCTCGTCGCAAGACGGCTTCGGCCGCATGGTGTTCCGGTGGGACGATCCCGTGCGCTACTCGGTCGAGGTGCGGGGCAACACCCTGTTCGCCGAGTTCGACGCGCCGGTGGCCTCGGACGTCATCATGGTGCCGTTGCGCCTGCCCGACTATGTCGAGACGGTGTACGTCTCGGGCGACCGGCGCACGGTGTCCATGCCCCTGAAGGGCGACTTCACGCTGAACGTGTTCACGCTGGGCAACGGCGTCGTTGTCGACCTGCGTGGCGGCCCCGCCGCCGAGCCCCCCGCTCCGCCGCCGGCACCGGCCGAGACTGCCTCGGCTCCTGGCACGGTTCGCGTGCGCACCGGCAAGCACGAGGGCTTCCAGCGCATCGTGTTCGACTGGCCCCGCGCGGTGGGCCACAGGATGACCGCCGACGACGATCGCTTGGTGCTGCGCTTCGACCGGCCCGCCCGGCTGGCCGTGGACCCGATCCGCGACGACCTGCCGGCGGGCTTTTTGAATGTCACCAGTCGCATCGACGGCGACGACAGCGTCTTCGCCCTGAGCGTCCCCGAGGGCGCCACGGCCCGCACCTACACCGCCGGGCCGAAGGTGGTGATGGACATCACCATCCCACCCGAACCGCCAGCGGAGCAGGTCGCGGCCGCCCAGCCTGAGACGGAGCCCGAGGCCGAGCCAAACACCGAACCGGAACCGGCGTCCGACTCCGACCCCGAGGCGGCTCCAGAGGACGCGGAGCCACAAGACGCGGCGCCCGCCAATCAGGGGACCCCGGCCACCGCCACGGGCGATGGCCCCGCACCAGACCCGGCGGACGACGCTGGCGAATCGCCGTCAGCGTCCATCGCCGCGCCCAAAGACCAACCGCAGCCGGTCGCGCAGAGCGCTGAAACCGCCCCGGATGACCCGTCCGATCCGGACGCCGAGGCGGCACCCGATGCGGAAGGCACTGGGGCGGACGGCACTGGGGCGGAGGGCACTGGAGACGCGGCGCCGACGGACGCCGACGGCGCCGATCAAGCTGCCGCCGCCGATCAGCCCAACGCCGCCGAGACGGACGCCGCCGAGACCTCGACCGCCCCCAACGAAGCGGCGATGGAGCCCATCGCGGCCGGTGGCCCAACCCTCACGCCCGGCGCCGAGGAGGCCATGGCGGAACGCCTCGCCGATGCCGTGCGCCAGTCCGGCGAACAGGCGCAGACGACCGACGACGGGCGTCCGTCCGTCGTCAGCCTGGGCTTTTCATGGGATATGCCGACCGCCGCCGCCGTGTTCCGCCGGGGTGGATACCTTTGGGTGGTGTTCGACCGCTTCCAGGAGGTCGACCTCGACCTGCTGCGGCGGCTCGGCTCCGGCGTTGTGCGCAGCGTCGACCAGGTCCGCATCGGTCCGAATTCCACCATCGTCCGCATGACCACCTCACCGGGCTACAATCCGTCATTGCGCCGCGACGGCCTTCTGTGGGTGGTCGATCTGATGCGGCGGCCGTTGCGTCCGGAACGCCCCATTCGCATTCAGGTGCAGGAATCGTCCCCGGTCGGGGCGCGGCTGCTGCTGCCGGTGGTCGAGGGCGGACGCGTGGTCCCCGTGCGGGACCCGGAACTGGGCGACCAGTTCTTTGTGCTGCCGCTGATCCAGCTTGGCCACGGTGTGTTCCCGGCCCGGACCTTCCCCGAACTGACCATGCCCGTGACGGCGCAGGGCGCGGTGGTGGTGCCGCTGTCCGACCGCATCGAGATGCGCTCCAGCCGCAGCGGCGCCGAGATCACCGCCGACGGCGGCCTGACCCTGTCGCCCGACACGGCGCGCCTGGACGCCCTGGCCAACCTCGGCGACGACGCGCTGCGGCACGTGTTCGATATCCCCGCCTGGCGGCGCGAGAGCGAAGACAAGAGCTATCACGACATTCTGAACGACCTCCAGTTCGCCGTCGCCATGGCCCCCGACAGCCGCCGCGCCGAGGCCCGGCTGGAACTGGCCCGCTACCACTTCGCCAACGGGTACATCCCCGAAGCCCTTGGCGTGTTGCGCGCGCTGACCGACGAAGACCCGCAGATGGTCAACACGCCAGCGGTTCGGGCGCTGCGCGGGGCGGCCCAGTTCCTGATGCATCGCTACGGCGAGGCCGTGGACGACCTCAGCCACCCCAGCCTCGCCGACGTGGACGAGGCCGCCTTCTGGCGTGCCGCGGCGCAGTCGCGCATGGGCCACGCCGGCCTGCAGGCCGCCGTGCTGGAAGCCACCGGCGCCGTGCTGGAGAACTATCCGCCGGACGTGAAGATTCCGCTCGCGTTGGTCGCCGCCGAAGCCACCATCGAGGCGGGCGATGACCTCGCCGCCAATACCTTCCTGGAGGCCGCGCGCGACCCGGACTACAACACCACGCATGACGAGGCCGTGATCCAGTACCTTGAAGGCAAACTGATGGCCAGCACCGGCGCCTTCGAGGCGGCCCTCGCCGCCTGGCGCGAAGCCGAGGCGGGCCAGAGCCGCCGGCACGCCGCGCTGGCCGCCCGCGATCGCCTGGACATGGAACACAGGCTGGACCTGATCACCACCGAGCAACTGATCAACGGCCTGGAGGACCTGCGCTTCGCCTGGCGTGGCGGCGATTTCGAATACGACCTGCTGAGGGAACTGGGCGCCCTCTACCTTGAGGACAAGCGCTACGGTGACGCCCTGCGGACGCTGCGGCTGGCGGCGTCATACTTCCAGGAGCGCCCCGGGTCCGACGAGCTCATGGCCGCCATGCGCCGGATCTTCGACACTCTGTTCCTGGACGGCGGCGCCAACGACATGGCGCCCCTGACGGCCATCGCCCTGTTCGACGAGTTCCGGGAGCTCACCCCCACCGGCAACAAGGGCGACGAGATGATCCGCCGGTTGGCCGACCGTCTGGTGTCGGTCGACCTGCTGGACCCGGCCGCCGCCCTGCTGGAACGCCAGATCCGCTACCGTCTGCGCGGCCTCGACCGCTCCAAGGTGGGAGCCCGTCTGGCCCTCGTGTACCTTCTCAACCGCCAGCCCGGCAACGCGCTGGAGGCCCTGGAGAAGACCCGATTCGCGCCGCTGCCCGAACGCCTGGAGCGGCAGCGCCGCCACCTGCGCGCGCGCGGCCTGGCCGACACTGGCGACCCCGAGGCCGCCATCGCCCTGCTGGAAAACGACCCCAGCGAGGATGCGCGGGTGCTGCGGGCGGAAATCCACTGGCGCGACCGCAACTGGGCCGAAGCGGCCCGCGCGCTCGCCGAACTGGTGCCGCCGCCGCCGCAGGACAACGCGGCGCTGTCGGAAAAGGATGCCTTCCGCCTGATTGACTGGGCCACCGCCCTGACGCTGGCCGGCGACGAGACCGGCGTCTCCCTGCTGCGGCAACGATATCTTGACACGCTGGCCGGCACGCCGTTTCGTGATGCCTTCGACTTGGTCACGGCGACGCCCGAGTCGGGAGTCATCGACATCGCCTCGGTCGGCGGCAAGATCAGGCAGGCGGAAAAGTTCCGCAGCTATCTGACCGCCTACCGCGACAAGCTGCGGGACGAACGCCTCAGCGCGATCAACTGAGACTCCACGCCTTGATGCTTGATGCCCACGGCGGTTGAGGGCGGCTCATCCGCCAAGCCGCACCGGCCCGCTCGCCAAAGGACGCCCGCGCGCCGTGTTCCAGATCACCCCTGACATCCTGCTCCGCGCCTATGCCTCGGGCCTGTTCCCCATGGCCCGTGCCCGCCACGACCCGAAGGTCTACTGGGTCGACCCGGACCAACGCGGCGTGCTGCCTCTCGACGCCTTCCACGTGTCCCGCTCGTTGCGCAAGACCCTGCGCCGGCAGGTGTTCGAGGTTCGCGTCGACACCGCCTTCGCCGACGTCGTGGGCGGCTGCGCCGACGCGGTGCCGAACCGCCCGGAAACCTGGATCAACGAAGAAATCGAGACGCTGTTCCTGGACCTGCACGCACGCGGGCTGGCGCACAGCGTCGAGGTGTGGCGCGACGGTCAGCTGGTGGGCGGGCTGTACGGGTTGGCGCTGGCCGCCGCCTTCTTCGGCGAGAGCATGTTCTCGCGCGCCACCGATGCCTCGAAGGTGGCGTTGTGCCATCTGGTCGCCCGCCTGCGCGCCGGCGGCTTTCGCCTGCTCGACACCCAGTTCATCACCGACCACCTGGCCCAGTTCGGCGCCCGCGAGATCCCGCGCGGCCTGTACATGGACCGCCTGGACGACGCCATGCACAAACCGTGGGGCACGTTTCACTGCGATCCGGAGGCGGTCTCGTCGGCGCTGGCGGCGCTGTCCGCGCCGCCGCCGGATGCATCGGCGCATTCCAACACCCAGACGTCATAGACCGGGTGTTCCAGGGCCGACAGCGACGGGCTGGAGGCGAACATCCAGCCCTGGAAGATCTTGCGCGGCGCCTCGCCTGGACGGTTTTCGCTGATCTCCAGGAACGCGGCATCCTCGGGCGCCTGGTCCGGCGCCGTGCGGCGGCAGGCCCGCACAAGGACCTCCACGCCCTCCAGGGTAACCCGCTCACCCACCGGTACCGCGATCTGGTCGACGCGCGCCGTCGACTTGTCGAGCCAGCGCAGCACCACCCGGTCGGAGTCGATGGTCGGGCGGTCGAACGTCGTCGAGGGGGCCGGGTCGTCCTGCGCCGCCACCGTGCCGGCGGCCGGAACGGCGGCGCCGGCCAGCACGGCCCCGACCAAGCCAACCAGGGGCAGCGTCACGATACCATGGCGGAGAAGACGGCGGGCGGGCATGGTCGGATCAGGCATGGTCGGGCGATCTCGTGGCGGGTGGAGACGGAAACGGGCGCGGGTCTCGTTTGCCGCACCAATCGGGCGGAAGCAAGGCAGGCCTGGATGGTCATGGCCCGTCCGGCGCCGCCCCCAGGCGGATCACGCCCTTGACGTCGGCCGGATCGGCCACCGGCTTGCCCTTGCGGTAGATGCCGATGCGCCCCTGGCGGGCCAGAGCGATGGCCACGGTCCGGACCGGCCGCAGCAATGCGCGCCAGTCCCCGGACGCCCCCTCGGCCAGGTCCTGGGCGATGTCCGCCGGCGCCACCGTGCGGCCGGGATCGCACGTGGCCACGCGCCGCAGGATGGCGTCGGCAATGGCGTCGTGGTCCATGTTTGGCCTCCCCACGCGACACGCGCCCCATCGCCGGCCGGAGCCATGGCCCGCTCAGGACTCACCGCGGGTCCGGGCCCTTTCGATCACCGCGGCCAGCTTGTCGCGCTTGATCGGTTTCAGCACATAGCCCTTCGCGCCGGCGTCCAGGGCATTGAAGACGAGGCGTTCCTGGCCATGCGAGGTCACCATGACGATGGCGGCGTCCGGGAACTCGCTGACGATCAGGTGGGTGGCCTCGACGCCGTCCATGTCCGGCATGGTGATGTCCATGGTGACCAGATCCGGCGTCAACTGTCGGTAGGACGTGACCGCCCCCGCGCCGGTTGCCGCCGTGCCGATCACGGTATGGCCCAGGTCGGTCAGGATCGAGGTGATCTTCTCAACCGTGAAAATGGAATCGTCGACGACGAGAACACGAAGCGGGGCCATCACCTGGTCCTGCGCGGCGTGCTTCACCTGGTCATCGAACACGGCCCGGGGGCCGACGACACTGACGTCGAGGACTCCTTTCTCCGTGGTCAGGTGCATGATTGAGAAAATGGCGTCCCGGTGCTGTTGTATCCATTTCGTGTTGTCCAGAATCACCGGCGTCGAAAGGCTGATTGTCGTGTCGGCCAACTGAAGGTCTCCGGTCCCGAGTCCAAGCGCCATGTTGACGGCTTCCGCCGCGCAGTCGCGGCGATACGTCTCCCTGTCTTCCATGGGAAGGCCCAGGGACCCGACCATGCCGTCGACCAGTTCTTTCAAAAGCGTCTCGGCGAAGCTGAAGGCGACCAGAACGTTCACGGGCGCCCCCAACCCGGCCAGGACCGTCAGGCCCTGGATATGGAGGCTGTCAAGCCCGCGCGTCACCGTCGACACGTGGGTCACGCCGATCCCGGCCTCTTCCGAGAGGATCTGGCGCGTGCGTGCGAGGATGCACTCCATCAACCTCGGCATGAGGGTGTCGTCGAACGCGGGCGCCGACGATGGACCCAGGCCCTTGGGACCAAGCATGGTAGCCTCTCCCAACGAAAGCGGCATCCAATGGGATGCCCCCTACACAAGAAAGGCGCATTTTCCCCGAAAACACAAGCTTTGTTCGAATGTGGCCGCGATCACCCCCATCACACCCCCATCACGCGGCGGCCGCCTCCATGCCAAGAACCTGGCTGTGCTGGCGGAGAAACGCTTTTCCTTGCTGGTATCCCAGATGGAACAGGCGCTCCAGATTGGATCGGGACCAGTCAAGAGCCGTGTATTCCCATTGATCCGGGATGGGGAAATCTAGCCTCAAGGCGCGGATCATCATCTCCTCGTCGTGCTGCGCTTCGTTCCATTCCTCCAGTCTGTTATAAAAAATGTCGAGATTCGCGCGGTCCAGGGGAATCAACGCCGAGATGATGGACTGGCCATAGGCTGCCCACAGGCTGCGCGGGGGCTGGAGATACTCGGTATTGCCGAAGGAATTGAAGATGACGATGTTGTCGACCATCTTCCCGGTGTCCTTGATGAACTTGACAACGCCCTGGAAGTTAAAGGCTTCTTCCGTCGCGCCCTCGATGTAGCTTTTTCCGTATTTCTCCGCCGGGGGATAGATGAAGGGGAAGGCTCCCGTGGCCCCGAACACCTCCGGCGTAATCTGCTCCTTGGAAAATATCTGCATCTTGTGGTCGGTCAGGCAGTAGCTGTTCAGGTAGACTTCTTCTCGGATCAGTTTGAGCTTGCTGAAGTCGACAAGATCCTTGATGAAGGGCGTATGGGCGCACAGCCCCTTGCTCCAGGGCGTGACCAGGGCCGGCGTGCTGATGGCCCACCACGCCTGGATCAGATCACTGGCCAGTTTTTGGCCTTTGGTCATGTTGGTCTGGTTCATGACCCGGCGGTACCCGGGCATCTTGGACAGCAGGAACCGGTAGGCATCGGCCATGCGCCCGTATTTCTGGAAGACCTTGTAGTTCATCGGCACGAACCGGTAGATCTCATCCGAGATGCCAAGGTTCAGGGAGTTCTTGAGGGCACTGGCCCGGTCCATTCCCTTTGGCGCCAGATAGGTCAGGGCGACCGAGCCGCCACCCCCCGCGCCGGTGACCACGTCGAACTGCAGGCCGGCCTCCTCGAAGGCCAGCAGCGCGCCCGTCATCAGGCTGAAGTTCGGAGCGCCACCTCCCAGAACCAGTGCGTTGACCGGCTTCCGATGTGTCGTGTGTTCCACCATGTCCCCCGCCTTTTCATCTGAGAGGTGTGCGTTTCAGGAGTGATCATCGGCAGCGCTAGTCGGATGAGGACATCAGGTCGCGCGCGATGACGCGCTGGATGAACGCCGCGTCCTCGAACACCGAATAGTGCGTTCCCTCCCGCATGTGGACATGCAGGCGGCTGTTCGTGAACCGTCCCCAGCCCAGGACGTCCTCGCGCGACACGTAGGGATCGCCGCGCGAGACGAAGCAGGTGATGGGGATGTCCCAGGGGCGCCCTGGCCGGTACCGGTACTCCGTGGTCATCTCGAACTCCGCCCGCACCGCCGGCAGCATCAGGCGGCGCAGGTCCGGGTCGTTGAGGAACTCGTCCGAGGCGGCCATGTCGAACTGGCGGATGATGCTGGCGAACACGGCATCAGGCTGGCGGTAGGCGGGCACCAGGGGCTGATAGTCCGTCTGACCGACCAGGTGGCGCGCCAGGCGTCGCTCGAAGGGCCCGACGATGCGCACCCGGTCCGGCGGCCGCGCGCCCGAACAGAACAGGTGACGCGGCGGTGGCCGTCCCGAGTCCACGAGCGCCCGCGTCGTCTCATAGAGGGTCAAGCCCCCCAGGCAGTGGCCGAACAGAGCGTAGGGCCGGTCCAGAAGAGGGTCCATGTCGGCAAGCACGCTGGCCACGAAGGTGTCCATGTCGCGGACCGGCGGCTCGTGGATGCGCGACAGGCGCCCGGGCGGTTCCACGGCGACCAGTTCGATGGCCGGATGTGTTTGCGACGCCCAACTGTGAAAGGCCGCCGATCCGCCGCCGGCGAAGGGGAAACAGAACACGCGGAAGCGCGGATCGTCGCGCGGGGTGATGGGCATGAGCCATGCCCCCGCCCTCGGCCGGCCACCGCCCCGGTCGGCGCGACCGCCTCCGGTGCTGCGGCCTGGCCCAGGCGGCGCCTTGGGCGGGGTGGTGAGTCCGCCGTCTCCGGTCTCTCGCGCCCCGACGACGTCGGCGTTGGCGGCGCTGGCGGCGCTGGCAGTGACAGGGGTGGGCGCCGCGGTCTCCAGGCCCTTCAGGTCGGGCCAGACCTCGTCGATCACCTGGGCAATCGGGGGGCCCTGAATGAGCTTGGCCGGGGCAATGCGGACGCCCGTGGCCGCCTCCACGCGGTTGATGAGGGTGACGGCCATGAGGGAATCCAACCCCAGGTCCCGCAGCGGCTGCTCCGGATCGGGCGGCGTCCCCATGCCCAGGGTGGCCGCCGCCTGGCCCGTCAGGAACGCGGTCAGCGCCGCGCGCCGGTCGGCGGGATCGCCGCCGGTCAGACGGGCGCGCAGGTCCGCGCCGTCCTCGGCCAGGCCCTCGCCCGTGTCCGGCGCGGCCAGTTCCGCGTAGAACGGGGGCGGCGCCTGGAACTGGCGCAGGAACAGGGACCAGTCGGTCAGCGTTACCACGGCCTGCGTCATGGGACCGTCGAACAGGGTGTCGAACGCCTCCCGCCCCTGGGCGGGGGGGATGTAGTCCATGCCCCGCGCGCGCCAGATCGCCTCGCCCCGCGCGCCCAGGGTCTCGGCCAGCCCGGCCTCGGCCCAGGGACCCCAGTTGACGGACTGAGCGGGCAGGCCGACCGCTCGCCGGTGGGCGGCGAGCGCGTCCAGGCAGGCGTTGCCCGCCGTGTAGTTGGTCTGGCCGGCGGAGCCGATGACCGACAGGACGGAGGAGAAGAGCACGAACTCCTGAAGGGGCAGGCCGGCCGCTTCCCGATGCAGCAACCAGGCGGCGTCCAGCTTGGGTGCCAGGGCCTCGCGGAACCGGGTCCAGGTCATGCCGTCGGCCATGCCGTCCCGCAGCACGCCGGCCACGTGGTAGATGCCTCGCAGGGGTGGGTCCATGGCGCGCAGGTCGGCCATCAGGGCGGTCAGGTCGCCCGGATCGGAAACGTCGGCCCGCGCCAGCACGACCTTGGCCCCCAGGGCCTCAAGCTGGTCCACCACCGACGCGGCGTTGGGGGTGTCGGCGCCCCGGCGGCTGGCCAGCACCAGCGTGGGCTCGGGCCGGTTGCGGGCGATCCAGGTCGCGGTCTCCACGCCCAGCGCGCCCAGCCCGCCGGTGACCAGATAGGTCCCGGGGCGCCCCTGGTCCACGCGCGGGGGTGGCGGTTCGGCGCGCACCAGACGGGCGGCGCGCCGCTCACCGCCCCGGAACGCCGCCTGGTTTTCGCCGTCGCCGGCGCGGAGGTGACGGGCGAGCGCCGGGATCTCGCGGTCCGGATCACCGCCGGCCTCCAGGTCCACCAGACCACCCCACGCGGCCGGCGCCTCCAGCGACAGGGACCGCCCCATGCCCCAGAGCCCGGCCTGCAGCACGTCAACGGGGGGCAGGGCGCTGGTGACGGGCATCGCGCATCGGGTGACCAGCCACAGGCGCGGCGGCCGGTCGAAGCGGTCACGGCAGTCGCCGATGGCCTGGGCCCAGGCCAGGGCCGAACCCAGAATCTCCTTCTGACCCGCCTCGTCGGCCCAGTCGACGGTCCCGATCAGCCCGGCATCCAGGCCCATCAGATGGACGATGTCCGGGCCGTCCCGCCCCTGCGCGGCCAGTGCCTCCAGCATCGCCCGCGCCGCCTCGCGCTCGCGCGGTACGTCGGCATGGGCGATGGCCTCCGCCCCGGGTCCAAGGGCGGCGGCGAGGCCGGTTCCGAACCCCTCCCGGCCGCCGCCGAGAACAAGCCAGCGCTCCGACGCGGCCGCCGGCCCGGCCTCGGCCGGCAATGGACTGGAGACCCAGGTCGGCCGGTACAGCCACCCGCCGTCCGCCGTGCCCGGTTTCCGGAACAGGGTCTTGGGCAGGGCCTTGACCGTGAGCCCGTGGAACGCGGCGACCTCACGTCCCTCGCGGTCGAAGACCTCGATGTCGACCCGTGAGACTCCCTGGCCGCCGCCCCCCGCACCGCGTTCGGACGAGCGGCGGGCATGAACCCAGAGTTCCCGTGCCTCGGTGGGCCGGGCCTGGAACCGGTCCAGGGATATCGGCAGGGGCACCTGGGCACCGCCGGGCGGCGCCGTGGTGAAGTCTCCAAGCCCCTCAAGGACGGCGGGATAGAGGTGCAGGCAGGCGTCCAGCACCGCCGGATGGAGTACGCCGTCCAGCATGAGCGGCAGGGAATCGGGGGCGCGCACGCGGGCCAAGGCCTCACCCTCGCCGCGCCACAGGCTCTGGATGCCCCGGAAGGCGGGGCCATAGCCCAGCCCCAGGCCCCGGATGACGGTATAGTACCGCTCCACCCGCAGGGACTGCCCGCAGCGGCGCCGGGTGGCGTCGGCGTTGAAGCGCCTCGGCGCCTGCCCGGCGGGCTCCGCCGGCGTCAGCGGACGGATGACGCCGTCCATGTGAGTGCGCCAGGCCGACTCGTCCCCGTCCGCCGGACGGCTGAACAGGGCGAGATGGACGGCGCCGCCCGGAACCGACCCGTCTCCTTCCCCGGTCAGGGCCAGGTGGCCTTCGCGCTCGCCGTCGTCGGGCAGGATCATGGCCTCGGCGTGCGAGAAATCGGCGATCTCCACCAGGGTATCGCCGAACCGCTCGCGGGCCGCCACCAGGGCGGCCGCCAACCCGACGGTGGTCGGCAGGACCACGGCGTCGTGGATCCGATGGTCGGTCAGCCAGGGCTGGCGAACCGTGCCCCAGAACGAGCGGAAGCGCAGCTCCGGCGGCGGCAGGGGCAGCTTCTGCCCGGTCAGGGCGGCGGCCGGCGAGACTCCCGCCGTCGCGCCGGTCTGGGTGGGCGTGGTGGAAATGGGCAGGTCATCGGCCCAAAGGCGCTCCCGCTGGAAGGCATAGGGCGGCAAAGAGAGGCGACGGAAGCCCTGGCCCTGGTTCACACGCGCCCAGTCGAGGGCATAGCCCCGCCGGTAGAGGGCGCCGGCCAACTCCAGGATCCGGCGGCCGTCGTCTTCGGGCACATTCAGGCTGGGGTGCCAGGCCAGGTCGGCGCCGGACAGCGCCCCCGAGCCCAGGGACAGCAGCCCCTTGCCCGGTCCGAGTTCGACGTAGTCGGTGACCCCCAGGGCGGCCAGGCCGCGAACGGCATCGGCATAGCGCACCATCCCCCGGGCCTGATCGGACCAGTAGGCGGGCGCCGGCGCGGCCTCCAGGCGGTCGCCCGTCGCGGTCGAGATCCAGGGCAGGTCCGGCGGCCGGGCGTCGGTGCCCTCGGCCGCCGCGCGCAACTCTGCCAGCATGGGATCCATCAACGGCGAGTGGAAGGCATGGGACACGGTCAACCGCTTGAAGCCAATGGCGCGGTCCTCCGCCAGGGCCAGGGCGGCGTCCAACGCGCTCTCCGAGCCGGACAGCACCGTGGCCATCGGCCCGTTGACGGCAGCAATGGCCAGATCCGCCCGGTCCACGGCGGCCAAGAGGTCCCGGGCATCGCCTTCCTCGGCGAGAAGAGCCGCCATGGCGCCGCCGGCCGGCAGGGCCTGCATCAGCCGTGCCCGCGTGGCGATCAACCGCGCGGCGGTTTCCAGATCGAGCACGCCGGCAACCCGTGCGGCGGCGAACTCACCCACACTGTGACCGACGACGCCGGCGGGATGCAGCCCCCAGGACTCGAGCAGGGCCGCCAGGGCGTGCTCGACGGCGAACAGGCAGGGTTGGGTGAAACCGGTCTGATCAATCAGGCCCCGGTCGGCGTCGGTGTCCGGGAACAGGACCTGGAACAGGGGTCGCTCCAGATGGGGATCCAGGGCGGCGGCCGCGGCCTCCAGGGCGGCGCGGAACACCGGTTCGGCGGCATGAAGGGCGCGGCCCATGTCCGCCACCTGGGCGCCCTGACCGCTGAACAGGAAACCGAGGGCGCGCTCCCGCCGGTCCGAGCGTGCCGGACGGCGGTCGGCCGAGAACGACTCCAGGCGCGCCACCAGGTCCTCGACCGACGAGGCCACGACGGCCATGCGGTAGTCGAAGTGGGCGCGCCCCACGGCCAGGGTGTGGCACACGTCGCCCAAATCCACGTCGGGATGATCGAGAAGCCAGGCGCGATGACGGGCGGCGGTGGCCTCCAGGGCCTCCGGGCTCTTGGCCGAGAGCACGAACAGCGAGGCCGTGCGCCGGGACTCGGTCGTCCGGGGTGCCGCGGGCGGCGCCTGCTCCAGGACGGCGGCGCCGTTGGTGCCGCCGATGCCCAGGCCGTTCACCAGCGCCCGCAGCGGCTGTCCGGCGTGCCGCGTCGGGTACGCCTGGACCGCCGTGTTGATCGTGAACCCGGTGGCGTCCAGGTCCAGCTTCGGGTTGGGCCGCGCGAGGTTGATGGTGGGCGGGATGACCCGTTCCTTGAGGGCGTGGGCGACCTTGATCAAGGCCACCAGTCCGGCCGACTGTTCGCAGTGGCCGATGTTGGGCTTGACCGACCCCAGAACGCGGGGATCCGGCGGTGAGGTCCCGGCCTCTGTCGGCGTGCCAGCCTCCGCCGGACCGAGGGCCAGGGCCACCGCCTCGACCTCCCTCGGGTCGCCGACGACCGTGCCCGTTCCGTGGCATTCCACATAGCCGATGCTGTCCGGACTCACCCCGGCGCAGGCGATGGCCTCCGTCATGGCCTCGGCCTGCGCCTCGGCGCTGGTGCCGGCGTAGGTGGTCTTGCGGGCGCCGTCGTTGTTCACGGCGGTGCCCCGCAGGATGCAATGGATCGGGTCGCCGTCGGCCAGGGCCGCGTCCAGGTCTTTCAGGAGCACGGCGGCCACGCCGCTGGAGAAATGGGTTCCCCCGGCGTCGGCGTCGAAGGTTCGGATGTGTCCGTCCGGGGAGGCCAGCGAGCCCTTCACCGGACGGTAGCCGCCAATCTGGGGCACCCGCACGACGGCGGCGGCGGCCATGGTCAGCGGGCACGCTCCGCTCACGATGGCCTGACGGGCCAGGTCCAGCAGCACCATCGAACTGGAACAGGCGGTCTGTACGTTCAGGCTGGGGCCGACCAGGTCCAGTTTGAACGAGACCCGCGTGCTCGCGAAATCCTTGTCGTTGCCCAGGTGAAGCACGCTTGCCGTGTTGCCCATCGCGTCCGGATGGTGGCGCAGGGCGTTGATCATGTAGTTGGTCACCAGGCTGCCCGTGGCCGCATAAAGGCCCACCGGCCCAAGATGGCGGCCGGGCACGATGCCCGCGTCCTCGAAGGCTTCCCAGGCGACTTCCAGCAGATTGCGGATCTGCGGGTCGGTCAGCCGGGCCTCGTGCGGCGAGGACCCGAAAAAGGCCGCGTCGAAGCGGTCGGCTTCGGGCAGCGGGAAGGCCGCCTTGACATACTCGGGATCGGCGACCGCTGCGGGATCGTTGCCCGCGTCGAGCAACTCGGCGTCCGTGAACCACGCGAGGGACTCGATCCCATTGAGAAGGTTGCTCCAGTAGGCATGGCGGTCCGTCGCCCCAGCCACCCGGCAGGCCATGCCAATGACCGCCACGGGGGGGGCGGCGTGGCCTCTCCCGCGAGCGGTCACCATTCGCCTCCGTCGTCCGATTCGGTCCCCTGGTGCAGGCGCGGATCGATGTCTTTCAAGCGTCCGCGCGCCCGCTCCATCACGCCCTTCGTGGCGTCCAATTGGTCGATGACGAGGCTCAGGACCCAGAGCAGCATCTGGAACCGGAACGCAAAACGCAGGGATCTGGTCCGGCTCCGATCCGTCAGCATGGTCAGAATGAAAGGCAACAGGGCGGTCAGTTGTTCCACAGTGCCAGACGACGTCGCCGGGTCATCGGTTTCCCCATGACCGGGATCGTATGTCCCGGTACCACCGTTCGTGCCATTTCCCCCTGTCACCATAACCTTCTGTAACCTCCTGGGTTCCGGATGAAACTACTGTTTCACCCATTGTTGAAAAAGCTCGCAAGCAAGATGCGCACTATGCCACCCAGAGTCGATCTGTGGCAAGTTGGAATGGGTGATCATTTCGTTGCTTTTTGGCCAATGCCTCGACCATTCTTACCCGGTCAGCGGACAGGTCGGGCTGGAAGACAACTTTGTCGCGGAGCG
Source organism: uncultured Rhodospira sp. (assembly GCF_937138205.1). Classification (GTDB taxonomy): domain Bacteria; phylum Pseudomonadota; class Alphaproteobacteria; order Rhodospirillales; family Rhodospirillaceae; genus Rhodospira. Next base: position 40,934 of record NZ_CAKZOT010000107.1, read on the forward strand.
CTGGTCTTCAAGTTACTCTTCTGCTACGGTCTTATTCCAAAAAGGCGTGGCATCGTCGCGTCTCAAACACGCCTTACCCTGGACGCGACCGATCCGAGAGCGCTTCGAACAACTAAAATCGAGTCAACTGAGAATGGACAGGCCGTTGGTGGAGCGGGGGCAGGGCGGCGAGCTTTGGCGAAACCAGGATTTCGTCCTGCACCGAAGGACGGATCCCGACCTTGGGCCGGTCCTGTGCCTCGACACGGTGCAGGACCACCCGGAACCGGCGGTGCTGAGCCGACTGCGCCATGCCCTCGGGCTGGCCTCTCTTCTCGATCCGGCCTGGGCGACGCGCCCCCTGGCGTTCCGCGACGCCGGCAAGCGGGCGTCCCTGATCCTGGCCGATCCTGGCGGCCTGATCCTCGCGGAGAGACTGGCGCGGTCCGAGCCCAGCCAGGACGCGGCCGAGACGGCGAACCGCCTGCGGCTGGCCATCACCCTCGCCCGGACGCTCGCCCGGCTGCATGACACCGGCCTGATTCACAACAACGTCAACCCGGACACCCTGCTTGTGGCCGGGGACGGCGCCCAGGCGTGGCTCACCGGATTCACCCTGGCCTCGACGGTGTCGCGGGAACGGCGTGCAGTCGCCGCGAGCACGCTGATCGGCAGCCTTCCCCATGTGTCCCCCGAACGGACGGGGCGTATGAACCGGTCCGTGGACAGCCGCAGCGACCTGTATTCCCTGGGCGTGATCCTCTTCCAGCTGTTCGTCGGTCGACTTCCCTTCACGGCGAACGATCCCCTGGAGTGGGTGCACTGCCACGTTGCCCGTCAACCGCTGAACCCGCGAAACGTCGCACCGGACGTGCCGCCGGCCGTTTCGGACATCATCCTCAAGCTTCTGTCGAAAACGGCGGAAGACCGCTACCAAAGCGCCAGCGGACTGGTCGCGGACCTGACGACCTGCCTCGACGTCCTGGCCACACAGGGGACCGTGTCCCGCTTTCAACTCGGTCAGCACGACAACCCCGGACGCCTCATGGTGCCGGAAACCCTGTATGGCCGGGAACAGGCCCTCGCCACCCTGGAGCGCGCCCTGGAGCGCCTCTCAGCGCCCGGCGCGGGACGGTTGGTCCTGGTGGCGGGGTCGTCAGGCGTGGGCAAGTCGGCCCTGATCGGCCGCTTCCAGGCCACGGCGCTGGAGCGGGGCGCGCGGTACGGCGGCGGCAAGTTCGATCAGCACAAACGGGACGTCCCTTATGTGACCTTCGCCCAGGCCTTCCACGCCCTGGTGCGGCACACCCTGTCGGGCGATGATGAGCAGGTGGCCAAGGCGCGGCGGGCCATCCAGGACGCCGTGGGACAAAACGGGCGCCTGCTGACCGACCTCATTCCGCTGCTGGAGAGCCTGATCGGCCCGCAGCCCCAGGTCCCGGATCTGCCGGTCAACGAGGCCCGGGTCCGCTTCCAATCGGTGTTCGTCCACTTTGTCCAGGCCTTCGCGGCGGCCGACCAGCCGCTGGTGCTGGCCTTGGACGACCTGCAGTGGATCGATGCCGGATCGCTGCGCATCCTGGAACACTTGTGCACCCATCCCGACCTGGACCATGTTCTGATCGTCGGCAGCTACCGCAACAACGAAACGCCGCCGTCACATCCGCTGATGCTGGCGCTGGAGGCGATCCGCAGCGCCGGCGCCCCGGTGGACACGGTGGACCTTCAGCCCCTCGCACGGGGGGACCTGGAGCGAATGGTGTCCGACTGCCTGCGCGCCCCCGTGGACCAGGTTGTGCCGCTGGTGGCCCTGGTGCTGGAAAAGACCGGTGGCACGCCCTTCTTCGTCATCCAGTTCCTGGAGACCCTGGTGGACGAGGGGCTGCTGTCGGTGGATCCCGGAACCAGCGACTGGCAGTGGGACACCGGGCGGATTCGCGCCAAGGGGTTCACCGACAACGTTGTCGACCTGATGGCAACCCGCCTCAACCGCCTTCCCGGCGCGGTCCAGGATGAACTTCGCCAGATCGCCTGCCTGGGCACCTCGGTGGAGATGTCCACCCTGGCTCTGGTTCATGGGCGCAGCGACGATGACGTGCTGGCCGCCGTGTCCGACGCCTTGCGGGCGGACCTGCTGTATCACGACAGCGGCAGGTTGGTGTTCGTCCACGACCGGGTCCGCGAAGCCGCCTACGGCTCCTTGCCGGAGGCCGAGCGGGTTGCCGCGCACCTGCGGATCGGCCGCGTCCTGATGGACAGCCTGCCGCCGGAGACGCTGGAAAGCGAGGTCTTCGACGTCGTCCATCACCTGAACCAAGCCCATGACCTGATCACCGATCCCGAGGACCGGGACCGCCTCTCGCGCCTGAACACGACGGCCGGCAGTCGGGCCAAAGCCTCCACCGCCTACGCGTCGGCCCTGGTCTACTACCGCCTGGCACGCGACCTGCTGCCCGAGGACGCCTGGGCGAAGACGCCCGAACGCGCCTTTGATCTGCTCCTGGACCTGGCTGAAAGCGAGTACCTGGGCGGCCACCTCAGCGAGGCGGATGCGCTGTTCGACCAGCTCCTTGACCGGGCGCCGTCGCCGGACCGGATGGCGCGAGCCTGGCGCCTGCGGTTCCGCATGTTCATGGTGGCGGGCAAGGTGATTGAGGCGGTGACCGTGGCCATCAACGCCTTGGCCCAATTCGGCCTGACCTGCCCCGAAACGCCGGCCGAGATGGAGGCGGCCCTGGCGCGGGAGCGGGCGGATCTGCGCGCCATCCTGGACAGGGTCGGGATGGACGCCCTGTTCACCTTGCCCGACTGCCGCGATCCGGAAACCCGCACTTTGTTGGGCTTGATCGCCGACGTCATCCCCGTCGTCTATCATGTCAAGCCGCCCCTGTACCCGTACCTCGGACTGGTCGGCCTCAACCTGTCCTTGCGTCACGGCGCGACGGGGGACTCCTGCGCGGCCTTCAGCGGCTACGGCGTGTGGCTCATGGACTCGTTCGAGGACATTCCCGGCGCTGTGGCCTTTTCGGAGGCCGCCCTGCGCCTGGCGGAGCGGCCCGATGCCGGTCCCCTGCTCGGCGCCACGCGGTTCCGCCATGGGTACTTCGTCGCCCTTTGGCGCCGTCCCCTCGCCGAATGCCTGCGACTGATGGACTCCTCGTTTCGGACCTGCCTGGAGACGGGAAACCTGGTGTACGCGGCCAGCGCCGCCAGCGGCTCCACGTGGTACTGCATCGAACAGGGCGTGCCGCTGGACACCGTCGCCGCGCGACTGAACCAGTTCCGGCCCTTCGTGGACGCCACACGCATTCCCTGGGCGACCACGGTGGTGCGGCTGCAGACCCTGTTCCTGGCGACGTTGCGCGACGAGACACCGGAGATCGTCCACGGCAAGCCCGGCGCGGAGTCAGAGGCCGACGCGGTCGCCGCCCTGGAGGCGACCGCCCACGGCCATGGTCTGGCGGTCTATCATGTGATGAAGCAGGTCCCGCCCTTCCTGATGGGCCGGTTCGACGAATCCCTGGAGCGGGCCGAGCTGACGGCGGCGATGAGCGTCAAGCTGGGGGCCGCGCTGGTGCGGTTCTCGTACGTCTTCTTCGCCGCGATGGCAATGGCCGGCGTGCGTGACACGGTGTCCGCCGACCGCTGGGCGGACCTCGCGCCGCGATTCGCCGAACACCGGCGTCAACTCCGTCTGTGGGCGGAGAACTGCCCCGAGAACTTCGGGGCGCCCCATCTGCTGGTGGAGGCTGAAGCCGCGCGCATCGATGGGCAGGACCTGGACGCCCTGGCCCTGTATGAGCGGGCCATCGACGCCGCGCGCGAGCACGGCCGCCTGCACGTGGAAGGCATCGCCTGTGAGCGGGCGGGGCTGCTCGCCGATCGACTGGGGTTGACCACCATCGCCCGGACCTTCCTGCGCGATGCCCGGTATGCCTTCGACCGCTGGGGCGCCGTCGCCAAGGTGAGGCAGTTGGACCGGACACATCCCTGGCTGGCGAGCACCGCCCACGTCCGTGCCGCCGCCGGCGACCAGATCGGCGCCGGCGACCTGGACCTTGAGGCGGTCATCAAGGCCCAGCAGGCGGTCTCGGGACAGATCGTGCTGGCTCGGCTGGTGGAGGCCCTGCTGCGCATCGTCGTCGAACACGCCGGGGCCGATCGGGGTCTGTTGCTCATGCGGCAGGGCGCGACCTTCCTGGTGGCGGCCGAGGCCACGGTCGGCGATGCGGGGATCACCGTGGCTTCGGTCCAGCGTGCGGTCGACGGCGACACTCTCGCCCTGCCGGTGTTCAACTACGTGTCCCGCGCCCGCGAACGGATGCTGCTGAACAACGCCGCCGCGCCGGGCGTTGCGGGCGCAGAAGCCTACGCGGCCAGAAACGGGGTCAAGTCCATCTTCTGTTCACCGGTCATCACCCGGGGCGAGATGACGACGATCCTCTATCTGGAAAACCATCTCGCCGCCGACGCCTTCACGCAGAACCGCCTCGCGGTGCTCGATATGTTGGTCTCGCAGGCCTCCATCTCGCTCGAAAACGCGACGCTCTACGCGGAGATGGAGGAACGGGTCCGTGAGCGGACCAAGGAACTCGTCCAGTCGCTCGACCTGGTGCGGACCAAAAGCGAGCAGGTGGGCATTCTCCTCGACAACTCCGACCAGGGGTTCCTGTCCTGTGACCACAACCTGATCGTTGGCGTCGAATACAGCCGGGCCTGCGAGACGATGCTCGACACGATGCCGGCCGGACAGCCCATCGACCAGTTGCTCTGGGCCCATGCCCCGGTGAGCGCCGAACTGGCCCGAGATGTGATCCCGACGGTCCTCGATGGTGTCGACCCGGTGCGGGCGGAGATGATGATCGGCCTGCTCCCCAGGGAGATCTTTCGTGGCGAGCGGGTGCTGGAAGCCCAGTACAAGGTCCTTGAGAACCGGCAGATGATGCTCGTGCTGACGGACGTGACGGCGGAACGTCGCCTGCGCGAACGGCTGGCCGAGGAGCGGCGGCACCTGGAAATGATTGTCGCCGCCGTGACCGACGGCCACGAGTTTTTCGACACCGTTGCCTCGGTGCGGACGTTCGGGAGCGGCGGCCTGGACGCGATTCTGGGCTCCGGAGCACCGCCGGAGACCGTGCTGGGCGACGTCTACCGCGAGGTGCACACGCTCAAGGGCCAGCTGAACCAGTTCAGCTTTTCCGACACGCCGGCGGCCTTGCACGCCCTTGAGGACCGGCTGACCCTGTTGCGCGACGGCGAGACACCGCCGACTCACGAGGCCGTGGCCGGGACGGCCCGGTCCGTGCCTTATGCCGACTTGCTGGACCGGGATCTGGACGTTGTCCGCCAGGTGCTCGGCGAGGATTTCCTGGCGGCCGGCAAACGGGTGATGCTGACCCATGACCAGGTGCAGCGCCTGAAACGCTTGGCCGCCGATCTGCTGGCGGGGCGCGCGGTCAACGTGGCCGCCCGGGACGTCCGGAGCCTGCTCCTGGAGGTGGGGGCCCTGGGCAAGGTTTCGGTGAAACGGACCCTGGCCAGCTACGCGCCACTGGTGCAGCGCCTGGCCGAGCGGACCGAAAAGGACGTCGAACCCCTGGAAATCCTTGGGCCGGACGTCCTGGTGGAACCGGACCGCTTCAGTCCGTTCCTGCGCTCGCTGGGGCATGTGTTTCGCAATGCCGTCATCCATGGCATCGAACCGCCAGGCGAACGCCTGCGAAAAGCGAAAAACCCAGCCGGGCGCGTCACATGCGCGATCTCGACCCAGGGAGACGAGATCCGTATCGAGATCGGTGACGACGGCGGCGGCATCGACCCCGAGGCGCTGAAACGGCGGGCCGCGTACCTTTTTGGCTCCAGCAAGGTGCGCGACCTGTCGAAAAAGGATGTCATGGGGTTATTGTTCCTGGACGGCCTTTCGACTCGGGAGGTGACCACCGAGGTCGCCGGTCGGGGCGTGGGCCTTTCCGCCGTTCGCCAGGCGGTGCGCAGGCTCGACGGCGCCATCCAGGTCGAGACCGAGCCGGACCGCGGCGCCCGGTTCATCTTCACGGTGAGGAATGCCAACAACGAGGGGCCAGTGTCATGATGCAGCCAGTTATGCCTCTCACCTCCGTCATGGCCTCGGTGTTACGCCGGACGCGCAGGGTGCTGCTCGCCAGCACGGCGGTCAACGTCGAGGCGGTGGAGCGCTATGTCGTCGATGCGCCGACGCTGGAATTGCACGACGTCACGGCGGTCGGGGGCTTCAACGCCCCGCTTGGCGTCCGCGCCGCCTTCAGTTTTGAACGCTCCCTTCTGGAGGTCCTGTACGGACGCTTCACGGCCGACATCGCCGTCCCGGATGGCCAGGAGGATCTGTACGTTCACGACACGGCGGCCGAAATCGCCAACTTGATCCTGGGCCTCTGTTCCGGCGACTTCCCCAACCTGGACGGAACCATTGCCCTGATTCCCGTTGTGGTCCTGACGGAAGAGCGGCATATCGATCGCCGTGACCACGCCGTTTTCGGCACCATGCGGATGCGGGCGCCCGACGGACGCCTGGATGTCCACCTGCTGCGACCCAAAGAGATGTTCGACGACCAGCTGAACCATCTGCCCCCGTTCGCCAGCGGCTCTTGACTCCATCAGGCGGGACGCCGCGTCGCGCGCGGCGGACAGGGCAGGGTCACCCAAAGAGCCTTTGACGGGAGCCCTGATGGGAACCGAACCCCGTCTCGTGAACTCCGGAGCCCCGGGAGGGCGAGAAACATGGAGAAAGTGCGATGTCTTGGGTAAGTCGTCGGGCCATGGTCGTGGATGACTCCGTGATCGCCGCGACCAAGCTGCGCGTGGCCCTCGAATCCCTTGGACACAGGGTGGTGGGCAGCACCGACAATGGCACCGATGCCCTGTCATTGTACCGCGACCTGCGTCCCGATTTCGTGACCATGGACATCGTCATGCCCGACATGGACGGGGTGCAGGCGACCCGCCAGATCCTCGGCGAATTCCCCGACGCTGTGGTGATCATGGTGACGTCCATAGGGCAGGAAAAAATGGTTATGGACGCCCTCAAGGCCGGGGCGGTAGGTTACATCCTGAAGCCGATCAAGGCCGATTCGATTAGTTCGACCCTTGAGAAACTCGCTGGGCGATTCGAAAATTGATGATTTATGTCGATTACACGGAGTCATCAATTGACCCCTGGGACTCCTGGATGGCGGCCCAGGATGCCATTCCTTTTCCCGTTTATGTGGTCGATTCGGCGACAATGAAGCTTCTTGCGGTCAACACCGCCATGCGCAAGCGGTCCGGCGCGGCGGTGGGTGAATCGTGCCACACGCAAATCTATGGGCAGGAGCGCCCCTGCATCCATTGCCCGCTTGGCGAAATGGTGGCCAACCAGGGCAAGAACCGCCGCAAGATCGTGTTCGAGCTCTTCAACGAGGCCGATGACCGCTGGTACCAGATGGAAGAGACCCTGATTCCCTGGCACGACGGGACCGTAGCCAAATACTCCATCGCCGTGGACATCACCACTCTCAAGGAGACCCAGAACGCCCTTGTGGAAGCCCATGCGGAACTGGCCCTGAAGAGCCGTGAGCTTGAGCGTCTCGTCGTCACCGACCAGCTCACCGGCTTGAGCAACCGCCGCCGCCTGGAGGAAACCTTGATGGCCGAGGTCGAACGGGCGGACCGCTACGACAAAACATTTTCTGTCATCATCTGCGACGTCGACCGCTTCAAGGACGTCAACGATCTTTATGGACATGTGGTCGGAGACACCGTTCTGACCGAGATCGCCCATCTGCTGCGGGAGCACGTGCGCCACCTGGACGCCGTGGGACGGTGGGGCGGAGAGGAATTCCTCATCATCTGCCCGGAGACCACGCTGGACGGCGCCGTGAGCCTGGCCGAGAAGCTGCGCAAGACCGTCGCCGAACACCAGTTTTCGGTCGCCGGCGCAAAAACCCTCTCGTTCGGAGCAGCCGCATTCCAGCCCGGAGACACGGCTACCGAACTCGTCCGTCGGGCCGATCACGCGCTCTATCGCGCCAAGGAAAAGGGCCGCAATCGGGTCGAAGCGTGATGCCGCCCGACGAAAAGGCCATCCTTTTCGTCGGCCGATCTTACCCGCCCCTAAAACGCCTGACCCAGGCTGATGTAGATCTGAAACAGGTCGTCCTCGTCGCGGGGGTTGAGCGGCACGCCGATATCGACGCGGATCGGGCCGAAATCGGTGTGGTAGCGCCCGCCCAGGCCGGCGGCCCATCGGATCTCCTCGTCGCCGGGGTCGGGCCAGGGGCCGTCGCTGACCAGTCCGGCGTCCAGGAACGGCACGATGCCGATGGAGTCGGTGACCTTGATGCGTGCCTCGACGCCGAAGTCGAGCGCCGAGCGCCCGCCGAGCGGATCGCCGTCGTCATCCAGCGGTCCCACCATCTGGTGCCCATACCCCCGCACCGAACCGCCGCCGCCCGCATACAGGCGCGTGGTGGCCGGCACGTCCTCAAGCGCGGCCCCCACCAGCGTCGCCACGCGCGCCCGCCCGGCCAGCACCAGCCGGTCGCTCTCCAGCGGCGCCCAATAGGCCGAGCCGCCCAGGCTGGTGACGACGAACCCCAGCGCCAAGTCGCCCGCCTGCCCGGCGTAGGGGGTCAGTTCAAGCGTCAGCCGGCTGCCCCGGGTCGGGTTGAGTGGATCGTCGGTGTCGTCGCGCGACACGCCCATTGGCAGAGCCAGCAACAGACTGCGCTCCGGCCCCTCCTCGTCCTCAAGGTCCGCGTACTCCACTTGCACGCCGGCCGAGGCGCGCCAGGTGTCGTTCAGGCGCCGGTCCAGGCCGAGCCCGGCCGTGGCCTCCAGGCCCTGGTAGGCATCCCTATCCGAGCGTTCGACCGACGCCGACAGCGTCAGGGACTGGTCCTCATGCAGAAAGCGCGGCTTGTCCAGCGACGCGCTCAACGCCTGGGCGGTGAGGGAGGCGTCCAGGTCGGCGCGGAAGTGCTCGGCGCGGCCGAACATGTTGCGGTGTTCCCAGAACAGGCGCACACCCGGCCCCTCGTCGGTGGCATAGCGCAACCCGCCGCCGATGGACCGTGGCGGAGCTTCGCTCACCGACACCAGGACCGGCAGACGGCCGTCCGCGTCCGGCTGGTCGGCCGGACGGACGGTCACGGAGTCGAACAGGCGCGTGCCCTGAACGCGGGTACGGAAGGTATCGAGCTGATCGCGGTTGAAGGTCTCGCCCGGGCGCCACGGGATCTCGGCATCAAGGTAGGCGGCTTCGACCCGCTCCAGGCCCTCGTAGCGCACCGCGCCGAAGGTGGCCGGCGGTCCCGCCGCCACCACGATCCGCACGGCCATGTGCCGGCGGGCGTGGTTGACCGCGGTGCGGCGGGAGGCTACCTCGGCGAACGGCCGGCCGCGCGCGCGCAGGTGCTCGATCAGATCGCGTTCCGCCGTCAGCACCGCGTCGGCGCGGGCCTGGTCGCCCTCGTTAAGGCCGACCACCGCGAGGCTTTCGGGCAGGTCGCCGGTGCCCGGGGCGTCGCCCTCGTAGGTCACACGCGTGGCGCCAATGGTATAAGCCGGACCGGGCGTGACGGTGATGGTCACCCGCGCCGGCGTGCCACCCTCGATCTCGCCCGAGACCGAGCCGCCATAGTGCCCCTCTGCGTTCAGCACGCGGCGGAACGCCTCGACGTCCGACTCCAGGCGCCGGCGCAGCCCCGGACGCGTCGCCGGTGGGGAGTCGGCCAGATCCTTCAGGGTTGAAACCGCGTCCAATCTGTCGGCAAGGTCGTCTGGCGCGTTGTCCTGGTCGGTCACCCGAATGGAGACCTCGTAGCCGACGCGCGGGCCGTTCGTGGCTGCGTCCGGGGCCTCCTCGGCGGCGGCGGCCGGGTCCGGGCCGGGCGCAAGTGTCCCCGCCGCCAGAAGAATGGCGGCCAGGGCGACACGAAGTCGGCGGCCGGAACGCGGGGCAGACACGTCGAGACATCCTTCGCTGAGGGGCCGCCGCCAAGAGTGGCGCCACCGGTGGACGTTCAGTCTATAACCTCCGATAGCGTGGTCAAATGGACCAGAACACTTGCCGGCGGGGTCCGGGGCATACTACACCCAACCGCTGGACCCGGACGCGCCTCCCCCCCTGCCGAGCTCCGCGCCTGACTGGTCCCGGACGCATCCTGAACCAAGAGGAGCACGCGGCGCGATGACCCAGGCCTGGACCTATGTCGATGGCGAGTGGCTGGACGGCAACCCCCCGATTCTCGGACCGTTGACCCATGCCACCTGGTTGTCGTCGATCGTCTTCGACGGCGCGCGCGCCTTCGAGGGCGTGGCTCCCGATCTCGACCAGCATTGCCAGCGCTGCGTGGACTCGGCCATCCGCATGGGGATGCGCCCGACCCTGGACGCCGCCGAGATCGAGCGCCTGACCTGGGAGGGCATCAAGCGCTTCCCCGACGGCGCCGAGCTGTATATCCGCCCGCTGTTCTACTGCGCCGAGGGGTGGGTCTCGCCGGACCCTGACACCACCCGGTTCATGCTCACCTTGTACGACATGCCGATGAAGGAGCCGGGCGGGTTCACCGCCTGCCTGTCCAGCTACCGCCGGCCGGCGCCGGACCAGGCGCCGGTGGACTGCAAGGCGTCGTGCCTCTATCCGCAGGCCGGGCGGGCGCTGCGCGAGGCCGCCGCGCGCGGCTATGACAACGGCGTGCTGTGCGACCCTTGGGGCAACGTGGCCGAATTCGCCACGGCCAACCTGTTCATGGCCAAGGACGGCGTGGTCAGCACGCCGGCCGTCAGCGGCACGTTCCTGAACGGGGTGACGCGCCAGCGCGTGCTGAAGCTGTTGCGGCTGGACGGTCACGTGGTGCTGGAGCGCGAGATTGATCCCGAGGAACTGCTGGACGCGGACGAGATTTTCTCCACCGGCAACCATCAGAAGGTCATGCCGGTGCGCCGCTTCGAGGAGCGGGAGTTGATCTACGGCCCGTTCGCCCGCCGTGCCCGCGAGCTGTACTGGGATTACGCCCACGGCAGACTGCCCGACGGGTTCAAGATGTAGCCGCAAGGGGCGGCTGGGGCGTTCGCCGTCGCCTTGCCGCTTGGCGAACCGGGCGCGGTTTGCCACCATGGTCCGGCCCGACCCGGAGCCACGCGAGGCCCTCCCGCCATGCCGCCCTTCTCCTTCTTTCCTGGACGCGCCTCCGGCGGACGTCCGGACCATGACACGGCCGCGTCGCAGCCGCCCGATCCCGACACCCTGGCGGCGCTGGAACGCCACCGCCACGACGACGACCGCCACACCATCTCCCACTTCAGCCGGCTGCTCAGCCGCCACGGCACGTCGCACGCGTCGCTGGAGTGGAATAGCCGCGAGAGCCAGGAACGCCGCTTCGAGGCGTTGGTGGAGATCGGCGTGCGCGCGGGCGACAGCCTGCTCGACGTCGGCTGCGGCACCGGCGACCTGCTGGCCTGGCTGGAACGCCGGCACCTGGAGGTGACCTACACCGGCACGGACCTGACGCCGATGATGGTCGAGCACGCGCGCGGGCGCTTTCCCGAGCACGTGTTCGTGCAGGGCTGCCTTCTGGACGGGCTCGCGTTGCCAACGCCGCAGGTCGACTGGGTTCTGGCCAGCGGCATTTTCGCCCACCGGCGCGACCGGCCCGACGCCTATATGCGCGACATGATCGCCGCCATGCTGCCGCTGGCGCGCAAGGGCGTGGCGGTCAACTCGCTGAGCCTGAAGGCGCCCGACAACCGCCGCTGGCGCCTGTACCACGCCGATCCGGACGCCATGATCGCCTGGGCCACGGACCAGGTCCCGCACGCGGTGCTGCGCGAGGACTACGACCCCAACGACTTCACGCTGTACCTCTACACCGACCCCGCGATCGCCCGGGCCACGCCATGGCGACCCTGAGCGCGGCGGCGCGGGCGGCGCTGGCGGATCTGACCTACACCGGCGCGCCGCTGGACCGGGCCGAAGCCCTGCGCGGGGACGCCGCCGCGCTGGCCCGGTTGCGGGCCAATCCCGCCAGCCGGGTGGTGTTGCTGTGGCGCAACCGCGTTCTGGTGTGGGAGGCGGACGGCGAGGACGGCCCGCGTGCCGGCGTGGCCGGCGGCGACTGGCGGCCGGACGATCCGGCGTTGACCCCGGAGGAAGAGGTGTTCCTGGGTCTCGACCCGGCCGGCGCCGCCTGGTTCGGCGTCCAACTCCCACCCGACGCCGAGGCGGACGAGGACACCGGTCCGGACACCGGTCTGGGTGGGCGCTTCGTGCCGTTGCGCACCGTCGGACCGGCGCTGCCGGCGGCCGAGGCGGCCCTTCTGGCACAGGCGCTGGGGGTGCTGGCGTGGCACCGTCGGCACCGCTTTTGCGCCGCCTGCGGGTCGCCGTCGCGACCGATTGAGGGTGGCTGGCGCCGGCGGTGCGAGTCCGAGGCCTGCGGCGCCAGCCACTTCCCGCGCACCGATGCGGCGGTGATCATGCTTGTGCACCACGGTCGGGGCGACGCCGCGCGGTGCCTGCTGGGGCGCGGCGCCCGCCTGCCGCCGGGCATGATCTCGACCCTGGCCGGCTTCCTCGAACCGGGCGAGAGCCTGGAGGAGGCGGTGCGCCGCGAGGTGGGCGAGGAAACCGGCGTGCGCGTCGGCCGCGTGGCCTATGCGGCCTCGCAGCCGTGGCCGTTTCCCTCGTCTCTGATGATCGGTTTCCATGCCGAGGCCGACACGACCGACCTGATCCTGGACCCGCGCGAGTTGGAGCACGCGGTGTGGTTCAGCCGCGCCGAGGTGGCGGCGATGACCGAACCCGGCGCCGGCCGATCGGGCGACACCTGGCGCCTGCCGCGCGGCGACTCCATCGCCCGGCGGCTGATCCTGGGGTGGCTGGCGGGGGATCCGTTCGAGGCCGACGCCGGATAAACGCGGCGGGCGGCGTCCCGCGCGCCCTGCGCTACCCCGTCGCGCGTTCGTCGAGGTAGGCCAGGGCGTCGGCCACGGCGACCCCGGCCGCGCGCACGCTTTCGGCGCCTTGCGGGTCAAAAGCATCGAGGATGGCCATGGTGTCCGGATCCGGATTGGGGAACACCCGCACCAGCACGGCGACCGATCCGGTGTCCCGCCGGCCGACGCGGTACAGCCGTACGTGCGGGGTGGAGCGTGCCAGGATCGCCAGCAAGGACAGGAACGTCTCGGGATCCTCGCAGAACGCCGAAGGGTGGATGATGGTGCCGTCGCCCTCCGGCCCCTCGCTGGCATAGCGGATGGCGTTGGCGTCCAGGCCGGCCGTCTCGGCGGCGCGGGTGAGATCGGCGAACGGTCCGGTGAGCTCCCAGTGCGGGGCGTGCCGCCCGGGGACCACGGCCTCGAAGTTCAGGTCGTCGGCGTCGTCCCCCGGTTCGAAGCGGAACGACGGGCCCGGATCGTCGCCCCGCGGGCCCGCGTCGCCAGCCGACGAGTCGGCGTCCGCCTGGGTGTGCGCGGTCGTAACGCCGTGGTGCCGCATCAGCCGGGCCAGCGCTTCCCGGGCCACGGGGTCGGCCTCCCGCAGGGCGTCGGCCAGCGCCCGCCACTCGCGGTCTGTCAGGGGTTCGGGAGGTGGGGGCATCATGGTGTCCCGAATGGCCTCGGACTGCGTGTCTCGGGGCTCACAATGCCGCCCCGGCGGACCGGCAACAAGCCCCTGGAGCGCACCGACCGAGCGGGGGCTTGTCACGGTAGACGCACGGGGTACATAAGGCGGGACGGCATAACGCTACGCCAGCCAATCATCAGGGAGACCCGTCCATGCCCGAGCTTCGTTCCCGCACCAGCACGCATGGCCGCACCATGGCCGGCGCGCGCGGCCTGTGGCGCGCCACGGGCATGACCGACGCCGATTTCGGCAAGCCGATCATCGCCGTCGCCAACTCCTTCACTCAGTTCGTGCCCGGGCACGTGCACTTGAAGGACATGGGCCAGATGGTCGCCCGCGAGATCGAGGCCGCCGGCGGTGTCGCCAAGGAGTTCAACACCATCGCCATCGACGACGGCATCGCCATGGGGCATGGCGGAATGCTGTACAGCCTGCCGTCGCGCGAGCTGATCGCCGACGCGGTGGAATACATGGTCAACGGCCACTGCGCCGACGCGCTGGTGTGCATCTCCAACTGCGACAAGATCACCCCGGGCATGTTGATGGCGGCCATGCGGCTGAACATCCCCGTCGTGTTCGTCTCCGGCGGACCGATGGAGGCCGGCAAGGTGGTGGTGGACGGCCAGGAACGCGCCGTCGACCTGGTGGACGCCATGGTGCAGGCGGCCCAGGCCGACACCAGCGACGAGGTTGTGGCCGAATACGAGCGCTCGGCCTGCCCGACCTGCGGCTCGTGCTCCGGCATGTTCACCGCCAATTCCATGAACTGCCTGGCCGAGGCGCTGGGCCTGGGGCTGCCCGGCAACGGCACCCTGGTGGCCACCCACGCCCGGCGGCGCACCGTGTTCCTGGAGGCCGGCCGGCGCATCGTCGACCTGTGCCGGCGCTGGTACGACGAGGACGACGCCAGCGTCCTGCCGCGCTCCATCGCCTGCCGGGCCGCATTCGAGAACGCCATGCGCCTGGACATCGCCATGGGCGGGTCGACGAACACGGTGCTGCACCTGCTGGCGGCCGCCCAGGAGGGGGAAATCCCCTTCACCATGGCCGACATCGACCGCCTGTCGCGCTCGACCCCCAACCTGTGCAAGGTCGCGCCCTCCGTGCCCGACGTGCACGTCGAGGACGTCCACCGCGCCGGCGGCATCATGGCCATCCTGGGCGAACTGGACCGGCTGGGGCTACTCGACACCGCCGTGCCCACGGTGCATAGCGCCACCCTGGGCGAGGCGCTGGCGCACTGGGACATCCGCGTCAGCAATGACGCCGAGGTGCGCGACTTCTTCAAGGCCGCGCCGGGCGGCGTGCGCACCACCGAAGCGTTCTCGCAGAACCGCCATTTCAACGACCTGGATCTGGACCGAACCGGCGGCGTCATCCGCGAGGGCGCCCACGCCTTTTCCGCCGACGGCGGGCTGGCGGTGCTGTACGGCAACGTGGCCGAGCGCGGCTGCATCGTGAAGACCGCCGGCGTGGACGAGTCGATCCTGCGGTTCTCCGGCCCGGCCGTGATCTGCGAAAGCCAGGAGGAGGCGGTGGCCAAGATCCTGGGCGGCGAGGTCAAGGCCGGCGACGTGGTGGTGATCCGCTACGAAGGCCCCAAGGGCGGCCCCGGAATGCAGGAGATGCTGTACCCGACCAGCTATCTGAAATCGATGGGCCTGGGCAAGACCTGCGCCCTGGTCACCGACGGCCGCTTTTCCGGCGGTACGTCCGGGCTGTCGATCGGCCACGCCTCGCCCGAAGCGGCGGCCGGCGGCGGGCTGGCGCTGGTCGAGCCGGGCGACATCATCGACATCCACATCCCGGCGCGGACTATCGGCGCGCGCGTGGACGACGCCGAGTGGACGCGCCGCCGCGCGGCCATGGAGGCGCGCGGCCCCGCGGCCTGGAAGCCGATGGACCGCCGCCGCGTGGTTTCGCCGGCTCTGCGCGCCTATGCCGCGCTGACCACCAGCGCCGACATGGGCGCGGTGCGCGACGTGACCCAGGTCGAACCGGGCGCCGCCGCCGCGACTCCCGCCGCGCCGGCGCCTGCGAGCGAAAGGGTGTGATACGGTAGGCCCAAGTCTGCGGCTGTATTGGCCCGCGTCGGCTGGATCGCCGTCAAAGAGGAGCGCTTCATGTCGAAGCAGCCGAAACGTTGGGTGCGGGTCAAGGCCTTGACCAAAGAGGAAAAGGCGGAGATAGCCGCCGTGTGCGGGCGCTTCATAACTGATGTTCTGAAGCCACGCTTCCTCCCCGAGGTCCACCCCACCGCATTCAATTACCCCGTCGACATCCTCGGCAAGTGGCGGGGCCGCCAGTACAGCTTTATCACCCGTTACCGCTCGGGCTTTCCGGAAACCTTGGGACAGGAGTTCAACGCACCGTTCGCGCGGCTCGATCACGATGAAGAACACATCGCCGAACCCCGCTTTGACGTCATGTGGCACCGGCACACCGGAGAGTGGCGCTGCCTCCACAGCTCGGTCACCCTGGAGGAAGCCCTCCGCCTGATCGAGGACGACGACCTGTTGCACCCGGTCTTGTAGGGGATCGCACCGACGGCCCCCGGACCGCGCTCAAACGCCCTGTCCCTTGAACGCCGCCCGGACGATCGGCCGTGCCCAGGCGGGCACGGCCTTCAGGGCTGCGCCGTCGCGGCCGTCGGGGACGATGACCTCGCCCCGGCGGACGTCGAGGACCAGCACCGGATCCGGACTCTCCTCGCCCAACGCGACGATCGTGCTGTTGTCGAAAACCTGAAGGGCGGCAAGAGACGGCAGCAGGTCGATCAGATTGATGATGGAACGCGTCCATCGGGCGTGGATCGTCTGTTCGGGAATGGGATGCCCGCCCCACCCCATGACCCTTTCGTGACACCCGACCTTGCCAGCGGCGGCCGAACCTGATATCAACCCGATTATTCAATCCTCATGGCTGGGTCATGAATGATCCAGTAGCGTCAACGCTGGGGTGGGCTGCGGCCCCCCTTTTTTTGTTGCCGGACGCGGGCCGTCGGGCCGCCACGGCGACGGGATGGGACGGGACCGATCGTGACCAGGCTGATGGGCGAACAGGGGCCGCTGGCGGCGCTCGTGACCCCGACGCTGGAGGACATGGGCTTCGAGCTGGTGCGCATCCTGCTGATGGGCAAGCAGCGCAAGATCCTCCAGGTCATGGCCGATCGCGCCGACGGCGCGCCGATGACCGTCGAGGACTGCGAGGCGGTCAGCCGGGCGCTCTCGGCGGTGCTGGACGTGGATGATCCGATCCACGGCGCCTACGACCTGGAGGTCAGTTCGCCCGGCGTTGACCGG
Organism: uncultured Rhodospira sp.; assembly: GCF_937138205.1. Taxonomy (GTDB): domain Bacteria; phylum Pseudomonadota; class Alphaproteobacteria; order Rhodospirillales; family Rhodospirillaceae; genus Rhodospira. Next base: position 57,857 of record NZ_CAKZOT010000107.1, read on the forward strand.
CCCCTGACCCGGCGGTCGGACTTCGAGCGCTTCGCCGGATTGGAGGCGCGCCTGGAGGCGGACGTGGCCATCGACGGCCGGCGCCGTGTGAAGGGGCGGCTCAAGGGCATCACCGAAGACGACGAGGTCATCGTCGCCGTCGCCGAGCCCGGGCCGGACGGGGCGGAGGAATGGCGGGTGCCCCTGGGCGCCCTGACACGGGCCAAGCTGGTGATGACGGACGAGTTGATCCGTCACGTCATGCGGGCGGACAAGGCGGCCCGCAAGGGCAGGGACAGTCAGGACTGAGTGAGAGTGATGGAGATGGACCGCATGGCCGGCATGACCCGGCCGGAGCTGGTGCAGGTGGCCGACACGGTGTCCCGCGACAAGGGGATCGACCGTGAGGAGGTCTTCGTGGCCATGGAGCAGGCGATCCAGAAGGCCGGGCGCTCCAAGTACGGGCACGAGCACGACATTCAGGCGCTGATCGACCGGCGGACGGGCGAGATCAAGCTGGAACGCCATCTGCACGTCGTCGACGAGATTGAGGACGAGGCCACCCAGGTCACCGTCGCCCGGGCGCGCCGCAAGAAGCCGGACGCCGAGGTCGGCGACGTGATCATCGACCCGCTGCCGCCCATCGACTTCGGCCGCATCGCCGCGCAGACCGCCAAGCAGGTGATCGTCCAGCGCGTGCGCGACGCCGAGCGCGAGCGCCAGTACGAGGAGTACAAGGACCGCGTCGGCGAGGTCGTCAACGGCCTCGTCAAGCGGGTCGAGTTCGGCAACGTCATCGTCGATCTGGGCCGGGCCGAAGCGCTGCTGCGCCGCGACGAACTGATCCCGCGCGAGCATTTCAAGACCGGTGACCGGGCGCGCGCCTATATCCATGACGTGCGCCAGGAACCGCGCGGCCCGCAGATCTTTCTCTCGCGCACGCGGCCCGAGTTCATGGCCAAGCTGTTTGCCCAGGAGGTGCCGGAGATCTACGACGGGATCATCGAGATCCGGGCCGTCGCGCGTGATCCCGGTTCGCGCGCCAAGATCGCGGTGATCTCTAACGACTCGGGCATCGACCCGGTCGGCGCCTGCGTCGGAATGCGCGGCTCGCGCGTGCAGGCGGTGGTGGCCGAGCTTCAGGGCGAAAAGATCGATATCATTCAGTGGACGGACGATCCGGCCAGCTTCGTCGTCAACGGTCTCGCGCCGGCCGAGGTGACCAAGGTGGTGCTGGACGAGGAATCCAACCGCATCGAGGTGGTGGTGCCCGACGAACAGCTGTCGCTGGCCATCGGCCGGCGTGGCCAGAACGTCCGCCTGGCCTCGCAGCTGTCCGGCTGGGACATCGACATCATGACCGAGGCGGAGGAGTCGGAGCGCCGCCAGGAGGAGTTCCGCACCCGCTCGCAGGCGTTCATCGACGCCCTGGATGTGGACGACGTCATCGCCCACCTGCTGGTCACCGAGGGCTTCACAACGGTCGAGGAGGTGGCCTTTGTGGAGGACGCCGAACTGGCCTCGATCGAGGGGTTCGACGAGGACATCGCCGCCGAACTGAAGGACCGCGCGCAGGGCTTCCTGGAGGAACGCGAGCGGGCCGCCGACGAACGCCGGCGCGACCTTGGCGTCGACGACGACATGACCTATGTGCACGGTCTGTCGGCGACCATGCTGGTGGCGCTGGGCGAGGCCGGGGTCAAGACGCTGGACGATCTGGCCGACCTGGCCAGCGACGAATTGCGCGAGATCGTCGGTGAGGACAATCTCGACGAGGAGACGGCCAACACCATCATCATGGCCTCGCGCGCGCACTGGTTCGAGGACGAGGACCAAGCCGCTGCCGCTGCCGCTGCCGCCACCGACGACGAAGACGGCGACGGCGATGGCGCGACCGAACCGGAACCGGCCGGCGATGAGACCGCCGCCGATCCGGCCGGGCCGGCGGGCTGAGGGCATGACCGATGGCCGCCGGCGGGGCACATAGCCTGGCAGGGGTTCTGGAACCCGAGGACGACGACGCGATGCCTCCGGGAACGCGCCGCTGCATCGTGACGCGCGACTGCCGGCCCCAGGCCGAGCTGGTGCGGTTCGTTCTCGATCCGCAAGGCCAGGTGGTGCCCGACGTCGACCGGCGGCTGCCCGGGCGCGGTTTCTGGTTGAGCCCGGCCCGCGATGTGTTAGAGATGGCGGCGCGAAAGAACCTGTTCGCGCGTGCCGCACGACGGTCGGTCACGGTGCCGGCCGATCTGGCCGACCGGGTGGATCATCTGCTCGCGCGGCGGTGCCTCGATACGCTGGGCTTGGCCCGGCGCGCGGGGCAGGCAGTGACCGGGTTCGAGAAGGTGCGCGATCGTCTGCGCGCGGCGGCCAAGGGGGATGTGCCGGCCGTGCTGGTGACGGCGCGTGATGGGGGATCGGACGGACGGGGCAAGATCTCGGCGCTGGCGGCGGCGGTCTGCGGGCCAAGAACGCCTCCCTTGGTCGTCGGGTTCGATGCCGAGGAACTGGGGCGCCCCCTGGGGCGCGATCGAGCCGTGCATGTCGCCGTGGATCGGGGACGGTTGGCGGGGATCTTCCTGGAGAGCAGTGCCCTTCTGGCCGGGTTCCGACCCGGCCCGATGATCCTGGGGGTGGCGGACGTTCTGGAGGCGTCGCGTCGCGGCCCGCCGGACGCGACGGATCCCGACGCGCCGGCACGGGACCAGGACAGGCCGGACCCCTGCGAGACGTAATAGAGATGCCGGGGGCACGGGCTCCCGGAACCGTGGTTGGGTATGGAGCGAAGCTGAGTCGAATGGCGGACGAGAAAGAACGGAAGGCGCCCCTGTCGCTGTCCTCGCGTGGCAAGCTGGAACTGAAGCGCCCGCTGGAAAGCGGACAGGTCCGTCAGAATTTTTCGCACGGACGCTCCAAGGTGGTGCAGGTCGAGGTGCGCAAGAAGCGCCACGTCCAGGCCGCCGAGGCCGAAGCCGCGCGGCGCGGACGCGGCGGCGCCGGTGACGCGCGCCTGCGTGACGCGAGCGACGCACTGCCGGGCGACCTGACCAACGAGGAAAAGGCTCACCGCCTGCGCGCGCTCCAGCACGCCCAGCAGCGCGCCGAGGAAGAGGCGCGGCGCAAGGTCGAGGAAGAGGCGCGGCGCAAGGCCGAAGAGGAAGAGGCGCGGCGCAAGGCCGAAGAGGAAGAGGCTCGGCGCAAGGCCGAAGAGGAAGAGGCGCGCCGCAAGGCCGAGGAGGAAGAGGCCCAGCGCCAAAGCGAGGCCGGGCCGCAGGCCGACGCGGCCGACGCGCCCGATGCCGGTGCCCCGTCCTCGGTGGCGGATGAGGCGGCGGGCGAGGCGGCCTCGGCGCAGGAGCCGGCCAAGCCGGCGGCACAATCCCCGGACGCCAAGCCCGGCGACAAGCAGGACGAGGGCGCTGCCCGTCCCGCGACGGCCAAGGCGCCCGGCAAGCCGTCGCGCAAGGCGGCGGACGACGATGACGACGCGCCCGCCGCGCGCCGTGGCCCGGCCACCGCGACTCCGGCCAAGGCCCCGGCCAAGACGCCGTCCACGAAGCGCGCCGAGCCCAAGCGGCGCGGCAAGCTGACCATCTCCGCCGCCCTGGATGGGGACGACCGCTCGGAACGCGGCCGCTCAATGGCCGCCATGCGCCGCGCGCAGCAGAAGGAACGGCGCAAGCAGCAGTCCGGCGGCCCGCAGGAGCGGGTGGTGCGCGAGGTCACCGTGCCGGAGACCATCACCGTCCAGGAACTGGCCAACCGCATGGCCGAACGCGGCGGCAATGTCATCAAGTCGTTGATGAAGCTGGGCGTGATGGCCACCATCAACCAGGTGATTGATGCCGACACGGCCGAACTGGTGGTCGAGGACTTCGGCCACAAGATCAAGCGTGTCTCGGACGCCGACGTCGAGATTGGCCTGGTCGCCGGCCCCGATACCGAATCCCAGATGGTCACGCGGCCGCCGGTGGTGACCGTGATGGGCCACGTCGACCACGGAAAGACCTCGCTGCTCGACGCCATGCGGGAGGCCGATGTCGTCTCCGGCGAGGCCGGCGGCATCACGCAGCACATCGGCGCCTATCAGGTGCAGTTGGCCTCGGGCGAGCGCATCACCTTCATCGACACGCCGGGCCACGCCGCGTTTACCGCCATGCGCGCGCGCGGTGCCGAGGTGACCGACATCGTCGTTCTGGTGGTGGCCGCCAACGACGGCATCATGCCGCAAACCATCGAGGCCATCCGCCACGCCCAGGCCGCCAAGGTGCCCATGGTCGTGGCCATCAACAAGATCGACCTGCCCGAGGCCGACCCCAACCGGGTGCGCACCGAACTGCTGCAGCACGACGTGGTGGTCGAGGAAATGGGCGGCGACGTCCAGACCGTCGAGGTTTCGGCCAAGAAGCGGATGAACCTGGAAAAGCTGGAAGAGGCCATCCTGCTGCAGGCCGAACTGCTCGACCTGAAGGCCAATCCGGACCGCGTCGCCGAGGGCGCGGTGGTCGAGGCCAAGATGGAACGCGGGCGCGGCTCGGTGGCCACCGTGCTGGTGCAGCGCGGCACCCTGCGCGTCGGCGACACGTTCGTCTGCGGCAAGGAGTGGGGCCGCGTGCGCGCCCTGGTCAACGAGCGCGACGAGCGCCTGGAGGAGGCCGGCCCCGCCGTGCCCGTGGAGGTGCTCGGCTTCAACGGCACGCCCGAGGCCGGCGACGACTTCATCGTCGTCGAGGACGAGACCAAGGCGCGCGAGGTCGCCGGGTATCGCCAACGCAAGGAGCGCGAGAGCCAGTTCGTCAAGTCGGCGCGCGGCTCCATGGAGCAGATGTTCGAGCGCATCCAGACCGGCGAGGCCAAGGAACTGCCCGTGGTCATCAAGGGCGACGTGCAGGGCTCGGTCGAGGCGCTCATCGGCACCCTGGAGAAGATGGGCACCGACGAGGTCAAGCCGCGCGTTCTTCACGCGGCCGTCGGCGGCATCAACGAAAGCGACATCACGCTGGCCAAGGCGTCGGACGCGCTGGTCATCGGCTTTAATGTTCGCGCCAACCCACAGGCGCGCGAGATGGCCCGCCGCGACGGCGTCGAGATCCGGTACTACAGCATCATCTACAACGTCGCCGACGACGTGCGGGCGCTGCTGACCGGGATGCTGGAGCCGACCTACAAGGAAAGCCTGCTAGGCTACGCCGAGATCCGCGATGTCTTCAACATCACCAAGGTCGGCAAGGTGGCCGGCTGCATGGTGACCGAGGGCATGGTCAAGCGCGGCGCCAAGGTGCGCCTGCTGCGCGACGACGTGGTCATCCACGAGGGCAGCCTGGGTCAGCTCAAGCGCTTCAAGGACGATGTCCGCGAGGTGCGCGAGGGCTACGAGTGCGGCATGTCGTTCGAAAACTACAACGACATCCAGGTGGGCGACTTCATCGAGTGCTTTGAACTGGAAGAGGTGGCGGCGGCGCTGTAGCGCCGAATCGCTCGAATTCGGAACCACAGTGGTGGGGCCGATTTCGAACATGACTCCGCCCAAAATATTTGTCTTAGGGCAGATTCACGTGACTCTGCCCTAGGCACGCCGCGCAGCAGTTCTCATTTTGGCCGCGCGGCTTCCGAAATGAACTGCCGGGAGCTCCAGGCGCGGGCCTGACACCCTCCCCTGGATAGGGGAGGGCTGGGGTGGGAACCAGAGGACAGAAGTCAGAAGTCAGAAGCCCGCCGGCGGAACGCCATTCCATGCGGAGTGCTTCTGTCCTCTGACCTCTGTCTTCCGACATCTGGTTCCCCCCTCCCGACCTCCCCCCGGAGGGGGCTATCATATTCACACTTCTTTCCGCCGAAGCGGCGGCACCTCGCTCGTGAGATGACGTGACTCGTCATTGCGAACCCTCGTCGCAAGACGAGGGTGAAGCAATCCAGGGCGAAAAACGCAAGTATCTGCCCTGGATTGCCCCATTTCTTTAATTTGGGCTTCGCTCCTCGCAATGACAAACGGAAACAAAGTTGTGTGAATCAGTTAGCCCGTAGGGGGAGGAGAACAGGCCGGCACCGGCCGCAACCGCTGTTCTCCCTCCATCCTGAGAGTCTGTCCGGAAAGCCCTTATGGGTACCACGGACGGTGCTCGTTCTGGGGACCGGCACCCCACATATTGTGGCCTTCGAGACTTTCCGGACGGGCTCTGAGAATTGCTGCACGCCGCGATACGCCCTGGCGTTTTGATTCAGGATCATGCGATTCTACCGAATCGCATCCGGAACACCGGCTTATTCGGGCCGACATTTGGCTTGATACCGTCCGACGAATGAGCCGACTTCATTCGTCGGACGGCCGGTGCGCCTCTGGCATCGCTTCGCGATGCCAGCTTTTACCAAAACGGGGCCGGTGCCCACGGCGCCGCTTCGCGGCGCCGACAAAGTTTGGCCGCCCTTTGGGCGGCCGGGGCCGCGGAGCCGCAGTGCCCCGAAGGGGCGCTGCGGCGAAAAAACAAAGACTCGGCGTCACCGGCGCCCCGAAGCGACCAGCCTGACAAGTCAATCCAATCGTCGGGCGGTATTATTCACTTGGCTCCGGCAAACTCAATATGCTGTGCTAGAGATCTGTCCCAGGGGGCCAGACCGCGCCTCTGCCGGAGCCAAATGAATAAACCTTCCTGTGCAGCCTCCGGACCATGCGGAATGGCGCTCTTATTACTGAAGCCATGTTGTCCCGATTTATAAAAGACCCTCACGCAACAGGCAATTCATCTTCTTGAATCTTAGCGCCATTTGCGAAGTTCGAGACATCGACCTCCAATACATCTGCCTTGGCGGAGGAATAGGAATCGTTGCCTGCCTCTCGGATCAAGATGCTGTATTTACTTGGCTTTTTAGAAAGTGATTGTGGAATGCGCCTGTATTTCTTAACAAAATCATACAGGCGGTAATCCCATTCGTTCGCGTCTCTGAATTGATCTGTCTCCTCACACTCAAGTATATATTTGGCGCTCGTCCGGTTTATGCGCTCCGATATCACATTGGGGCAACAGTTTGTCTTTAAGATGTCGGATATGATCGACGGAATATCTTGCTCAACACCAAAGGCGTGGAATCGATCCAGAAGGTTCTGACAGGCACGCTCAAAAACATCCTGGCCAATCGACTGTTCCGGCAGGATGCCGCCAAGTTGCTTTGTCATGACGTTGCAGTTTTCCACCTGTGCCAAAAAGGCATCAAACTCAGCCTTGCTCGCCTGTTCCGAGGCCCGCATCTTTTTGTAGAAATAATTTGATTGGGCGCGGGACCAAGGCTCCCTCAAAACGGTAACCAGCCTAAAGCTCTGAGTGAATTTTCTATGAACCCCAAAGGGCAAGTGTGACGCCAAAAAAATGCACTTCTGCGAAACGCAGCCATCAGCCCTTTGCAGAATGCTCCTGTCGTCAACGCGATCACACAAAATACTGCTTAGAAGTTGGCGCGACTCAGCGGAGCACAGCTTCTTCAAAGCTTCAAAACCCCATCCAACGGACCACCTTATGGTCATGCCGCCGGACTTTGGGATGTGGTAGTAGAAATAGGGGACAATTGAGAATTCACGCGCCTCCCCCCCCTCAAAATAATCGAGCGCCATGTTTCCCTCGCCGTCTTCATTCGTTCTCGGATCAAACCCATCGAGACCGCCGCTTCCAAATCCCTGAATCTAACAACACGTGACGCTAATCAGACGTTAACGCGTGAAGCCGACTGATTGAGGCGGGAGCTGGTTCCCATGCCCGGGGGGTGTCGCTCGTGACATCTTTTAGCACGATGGGGGAGCATCGACGGTTTCAGGGTCCATTTCGGACTCATCGTGCGGTGCCGGTTTCGAACGCTTTGGCTCCTACGCCTTCACCCCCGCACCGGCGCGTTTGGGGGCGTCGGGATCCAGCGGCCAGCGCGGGCGCGGCTTGAAATCGAGCGGATCGGTCAGCCCCAGGCGCAGCCGTTCCAGGCCCGCCCAGGCGACCATGGCGGCGTTGTCGGTACACAGCCCCGGCGGCGGCGCGACGAACCGCCAGCCCCGGCCCGCGCACAGGGCGGTCAGCGCCGCCCGCAGCGTTTCGTTGGCAGCGACTCCGCCGGCCACCACCAGCGTCGGCGGCGCCCCCGAGTCGCCGCTTTCCTCCATCAGCGCCATGGCGCGCCGGGTCCGGTCGGCCAGCACGTCGGCCACCGCGTCCTGCACGCCCGCCGCCAGATCAGCCAGATCCCGATCCGACAGCGGCCCCGGCGGCAGTGTCTCCAGTACCTGCCGCGTCGCCGTCTTCAGGCCCGAGAACGAAAAGTCGCAGCCCGGCCGGCCGACCATGGGCCTGGGCAGCGCGAAGCGCGCCGGATCGCCGCCCTTGGCCGCGCGCTCCAGCGCCGGGCCGCCGGGATGGCCCAGGCCCATCATCTTGGCCGTCTTGTCAAAGCACTCGCCGGCCGCGTCGTCGACGGTGGTGCCCAGGCGCCGGTACTGGCCCACGCCCCGCACCGCCAGAAGCTGGCAGTGTCCCCCCGAGACCAGCAGCAACAGATAGGGGAACGGCACGGCGTCCGTCAGCCGCGCGGTCAGGGCGTGCGCCTCCAGGTGGTTGACGGCCAGGAAGGGCGTGCCCGTGGCCAGCGCCAGCGCCTTGGCCGTCATGACGCCGACGATGACGCCGCCGATCAGGCCGGGACCGCCGGTGGCCGCCACGCCGTCCAGGTCCGCCAGGCGAATCCCGGCTTCCTCCACCGCCTCGGCCACCAGCCGGTCCAGGTGGTCCAGGTGCGCGCGCGCGGCGATTTCGGGAACCACCCCGCCATACGGACGATGGGCGTCGTGCTGCGACAGCAGCGTCTGGGCGCGCACGCGCCGCCCGTCGTCCACCACGGCGGCGGCCGTTTCGTCGCAACTGGTTTCGAGGCCGAGAACGATCATGGCGCCTAGAAATAGGGCTTTGCACAGCGAAGATCACCCCTTACAAACCTGGGCCCATGAGCAACACACCACTTCTCAAGATCGGAACGCGCGGCAGCCCGCTCGCGCTGGCCCAGGCCCACGCCGCCCGCGACGCGCTCGCCGCCGCCCACCCCGCGCTGTCCGAACCGGGCGCGCTGGAGATTGTCGTCATCAAGACCACGGGGGATTCGGTCCAGGACCGGCCGCTGTCGGAAATCGGCGGCAAGGGGCTGTTCACCCGCGAGATCGATGACGCCCAGCTCGCCGGCACCATCGACATCGCCGTGCACAGCATGAAGGACGTCCCCACGGTGCTGGAGGACGGCCTGACGCTGGCCTGCATCATGCCGCGCGAGGATCCGCGCGACGCCTTCATCTCCACCCGCTACAAGAGCTTCGCCGACCTGCCCGAGGGCGCGGTGATCGGCTCGGCGTCGCTGCGCCGGGGCGCCCAGATCCTCGGCCGCTATCCGCACCTGAAGGTCATCAACTTTCGCGGCAACCTGCAAACGCGCCTGCGCAAGCTGAACGAGGGCGTGGCCGATGCCACCATGCTGGCCATGGCCGGGCTCAACCGCATGGACATGGCCCATGTGGCCACCGCGCCGCTGGAGCCGGAGGAGATGCTGCCGGCCGTCGCCCAGGGCGCGGTGGGGATCACCTGCCGCGCCGACGACATCCGAACCATCGACTGGGTGCGGGCGCTGGACTGCCGCGCGTCGAGTATCCGCGTGGCGGCGGAACGCGCGTTCCTGGCCCGTTTGGACGGCTCGTGCCGGACACCCATCGCTGCCCTGGCCGAATGGATCGGGTCCGACCGCATGAGGCTGCGCGGGCTGATCGTCCGCCCCGATGGACGCGATCCCCTGGCCACCGAACGGACCTGGGACGTGGTGACCACCGCCGACGCCGAGGCCATGGGTGACGACGCGGCGAGCGAACTGGTCGAGAAGGCCGGGGACGCCCTGCCGGCCTATCGGGGCGAGGTCGCGGCGGGCGGCGGACTGTAGGACCTCTATTTCGGATTGCATCCCGCGTGGCAGGCGGGAGCCCACGCGCGGCAAGGACAAGGATGCACGGAAGGGCTGGGACGGCAATGCGCGCATTGGTCAGTCGGCCACGGGACGACGCCGAAAGAATTGCCGCGCCGCTGCGCGCGATGGGCGTGGACGTGGTCTGCGAGCCGCTTCTTGTCATCGTTCCGGTGGCCGGGCCGAACGTGGACCTGACCGGCGTTCAGGCCGTGCTGATGACCAGCGCCAACGGCGCCCGCGCCCTGGCGACGGCCGTCGAGCGACGGGACGTCCCCGTCTATGCCGTCGGCGACCAGACCGCGCGGGCCGCGCGCGAGGTGGGCTTCGTCAGCGTCACCAGCGCCGGTGGCGACGTCGAGACCCTGGCCGCCCTGGTGCGGCGGACGCTGAACCCGGCACGGGGACCACTGGTGCACGCGGCCGGCGCGGCGAGGGCCGGCGATCTGGCCGGCGCGTTGGAGGCCGACGGATTCGACGTCCGCTTGGCCCGCCTGTACGATGCTCGGCCGACTGCGGCCCTGTCCGCCGCCGTGCGGGGCGCGTTGGAGCGGGGCGAGATCGACGTCGCCTTCTTTTATTCGCCCCGCACCGCGCGCACGTTCGTTGACCACGTGCGAAAGGCGGGGCTTCAGGGCAAACTGGGTCGCATGACGGCGTATGCCCTGTCGCCTGCCGTGGCGCGCGAACTGGACCCGCTATTCCCGGGCCGCGTGCGCGTCGCCGCGCAGCCGACACAAGACGCCCTGCTGGACGTGTTTACAGCCGATGTGAAGGAGGCTCCCCTGAAACAGCCGCAAAACGCCGACAAGGGCACGCCGACCGACCGCACCGAGGACTCCACGGACGACGCGCCCACCGGGCCGCCGCCGGGCGCAACAGACGATAAGCCGGCGCCGGCCGCGCCGGACAGCGCCGACGCGGCCAGCCAGGGGCCTTGGTCCAAGGATCGGCAGGACACCGCCACCGACGGGCCGGAGAGCACGGACGCCGCCGCGCAACCGGGGGCCGAGGACGAGTCGCGCACGGACGCCGCCGACGGTTCCGACGCCTCCGAGTCCGCGCACGACGACACGACTGACAAAAACCTCGACGACGGCGAGGGCATCTATGGTGGGTCCGCCGGCAATGCCTCGGCGCACCGCGAGAGCCCCCGGGGCCCCACAGAGGAGGAGCAGGCGGACCACCGCACGCTCCGCTCGCTGGTGCGGTGGACCGTGGTTCTCATTCTCCTGGTGGCCGTGGGCTTCGGCACCATGCCGTGGTGGCGCGCCTCTGTGCCGGCGCCTTTCCAGGCCTGGCTGCCGGACCTGCCGGCAGCGCCGGACCCGCCGGCGGTGGTCGAGTTGCGCGAGCGGATCGCCAGCCTCGACAGCGCCCTCGCGGACGTGCGCGCCCAGGCGGACGAAGCCGCCAAGGTCGCGGGCGAGGCGCTGGAGACGGCGCAGTCCGCGCCCGATACGGCGTCCGGCGCCGGCGCGGGCGTGGACTCCGCCGCGCTCGACGCCCTGCGTGAGCGGCTGTCCGACCTGGAAGACCGCGTCGACGGGCAGACCGTGGCCAGTGCCGGGGGCACCGATTCGGCGGCGGCCGCCGAGGCCGCGCAGGCTCTGCTGGCCGACATCGATGCGCGCCTGGCGGATCTGGAGCAGACCATCGATGGCCTGGACGCCGACTTCGGCGACCTGAGCGAGCGCGTGGCGGCTCTGGAATCGATGGTCGATGACACGGAACCCCGCAGCGTTGGCTTGGTGCTGGCCGTCGGCCAGTTGCGCGACCGTGTGGCCATCGGAAAACCGTACGGCGCGGCGCTGGACGCCGTCCGCTCCCTTGCCTCGGAAACCGACTTCGAGGACGACCTGGCGGCCCTCGCCGCCCACGCCCAGACCGGCGTTCCGACCCTTCCCGAACTGCGGTGGCGCTACGCCGAGGTCTCGAGGGTGGCGGCCCGTCGTGTCATCGTCCCCGAGGGCGAGGGCTGGTGGACGGACACCGTGTCCTCGCTCATGTCCGGCCTGACAGTGCGCCGCAAGGACGAGGTCGTCGCCGGAAGCGCGCTGTCGGCCCTGTCGGCGGCGGAGACGCACCTCGCTGAGAACGACCTGGAGACGGCGATTGACGCCTTGTCTACCCTTGAGGGCGACCCGGCCAATGCGGTCGCCGACTGGCTGGTTGATGCCCGGGCGCTGGCGTCGGTCAATGCCGCCCTTGCCAATCTGAACGCGGCCGCCCTGGAACGTGTCGGCGCGGCCCAGACGACGGAGTAACCCCATGTACGTGCTTGCCCTGATTATCATCCTGGGGGTCGCGCTGGTCGCTGGCGGCCTGTGGTTCGCGGCCAATCCCGGAACCGTGAGTGCCGACTGGTTGGGTTGGCAGATCGAAACCAACATGATGTTCGGCCTGATCGGCCTGCTGATCCTGTTCGCATTGTTTTGGGTCCTCGTGAAGCTGGTGCTCGCAATCGGCACCATGCTTGGCCTGCGCGGGGTCAAGACCCGCGGCAACCTCGTCTCGGCCGCCAAGGGCATGGGCGAGGCCTATGCGGCGTTGCGCGTCGGCCAGGGCGGTCAGGCCCGGGCGGATGCCCACCGCGCCCGTCGCGCCTATCGGAATCCGGCCAAGTGCCCCGCCACGCTGATGGAGGCCGACGGCTACGCCATGGCCGGGGACGCGGAGACCGCGCGCGGCCTGTACAACCAGCTGCTCGACAACCCCGACACCGAAGGCGCCGCCATTCGCGGGATGCTGGACCTGGCGGTGGCCGAGGGCAACGACGAGGCCATCCGCGAGTACACCGAGCGCGCCTTCTTCAAGGTGGACAACCCGGTGTGGGCCGCCCGGCCGGCGCTGGAGTTGGCCTTGCGCACCGGTCGTCTGGACGACGTCGAAAAGCCCCTGCAGGTGCTGGAGCAGTCCGGCCAGGCCAACCCCGACGAGATGCGCCGGATGCGCGCCGAGGCCTTCCTGAAGCGCGTCGAGGCGGCCGAGGCCGCCGGCAAGACCGGCGATGCCGTCACCCTGTGCCGTCAGGCGCTCGACCTGACCCCCGACTCGGCCATGGTGGTCAACAAGCTGGCCCGCCTGCTGGCCGCCGACGGCAAGGTGCGCAAGGCCGAACAGGTCATTCAGGACGCCTGGCGCCGCGCCCCGGCCGCTGTGCTGGCCAGCACCTGGCGCGACCTGGGCGGCGTCAAGGACGCCAACGCCCTGGCCAGCCGGATGCAGACCCTGGCGGCGCTCAACCCGCAGCACGCCGAAAGCCGCCTGGCGGTCGCCGAGGGCGCGGTTGAGGCCAAGCAGTGGGCGCAGGCGCGCACACAGCTGCGGCCGCTGATCACCGAGCACCCGGACCTGCGCACCTGCCTGCTGATGGCCCGCATCGAGGAAGGCGAGTCCGGCGACAGCACCAAGGCGCTGGACTGGATGCGCCGCGCCGTGGCGGCGGCCGACGGCCTGGGCGGCGTGCAGGCGCCCGGCGCGCTGACGACGGAGCAGAGCCAGGCGGCGGCCTGATCACGGAACGCAGCCTGATGACGCGGGGCGGCCCGGGGGAACCCAGGCCGCCCCGTGGCGCGCGGGCGCGGGCCTCGGCTGAGACGTGTGGGCACGATAGGCCCAAACCGGGAAGGACGGTTGGCCAGGATCTCTCCGCCGCCTTGGCCGGCGCCTCCCGCCTGAACCCCCACCCAACCTCCCCCATAAATGGGGGAGGAGTCCGGCAAGCGCCTTCCAGTAGGCTGGAGAACTGACCGCAAAAAGGGTTCCGCCCGGACTCCCTCCCCGTTTACGGCTATCGTCTTCACACTTCTTTCCGCCGCAGCGGCGGCTCTCCTCTCGGACGGCAATTTGACTCGTCATTGCGAACCCTCGGCGTAAGACGAGGGTGAAGCACTCCAGGGCGTAAAACGAAAATATTCGCCCTGGATTGCTTCGTCGCTTCGCTTCTCGCAATGACGAGAAAGAGTCAAGATGTTTGAATGCGATAGCAGTAAACGGGGACGGTTGCGTTGGGGTCTTGCGCCGGCCCGTCGGCTCGCGCGGACGCTGGCGGCGACGTGTGACGACGATCGTGGCGCCGGGAGCTAGCCAAAGACGGCGCGCACCTCTCCGGGCAGTGTTAAGGTGACCCGGTTCGCTTTCCAAGTCACGTCACCTGAACCCGGTCTCGAGCCATGGTCCGCCGTCTGCCCCCGCTGAACGCCCTTCGCGCCTTCGAGGCCGCCGCGCGCCACGGCTCGTTCGCCCACGCCGCCGACGAACTGGCCGTGACACCGACGGCGGTCAGCCATCAGGTGCGCCAGTTGGAGGACCATCTTGGCGTCGCCCTGTTCGAGCGCCTGCCGCGCGGTCTGCGCCTGACCGACCATGGCCGCACATTGGTGCCGGGGCTGACACGCGGCCTGGACGACATGGCCCGCGCCGTCGCCCGACTGCCCGGGCAACGGCTCGCCGGCGTGCTGCGGGTCTCGGTGTTGCCCTCGTTCGGCATGATGTGGCTGGCGCCGCGCCTGGTCCGGTTCCGCGAGCAGTACCCCGAGATCGATCTCGACGTGGACCTGCGCCAAGCCACCGTCCGCTTTGACGGCCGCGACTCCATGCACATTGGCATCCGCTACGGCGCCGGACACTATCCGGGACTGCACGTGCGCCGGCTGATGGACGAGACGGTCTTTCCGGTCTGCGCGCCCGCCCTGGTGACCGGGCCGAGGCCGCTGCGCGCGCCCGAGGACCTGCGGCACCATGTGCTGATCCATGACAGCACCGTGCTGGAACGCGAACGATGGCTGTTGTGGCGGCCCTGGCTGCAGTGGCTGGGCGTGCCGGACGTGGATTGCACGCGCGGCCCCCGGTTCACCGACGCGGACGTCCAGATCCAGGCGGCCGTGCACGGCCTGGGGGTGATGCTGGGGCGCTCGGCGCTGGTGTTCGACGCCCTGGAGGCCGGTCGTCTGGTGCGGCCGTTCGCCGTGTCGCGGCCGGCGGATTTCACCTACTACGCCGTCACACCGGAGGCGCTGGCGGACGACCCGGCGGTGGTCGCCTTCATGGACTGGGTGGAGGACGCGGCCAACGCGTTCGAGCACCACTTGACGCCGGATCGTAGTGAGCGGACCGAGCACGTCCCTTTGAAACAGGAGACCGCGTATGAGTCTGGAGGATGAGGCCCGGGACCGCGTGGTCGTCCTGATCAACAGTGGCGCCGGCGCGTTCGTCGGCCGGCCCGACGCGGCCCGGGAGATGGCCGACACCCTGGTCGCCGCCTTCGACCGGCTCGGCTGGCCGGCAATGTCCCATCTGGCGCGCGGCCCCGACCTCGCGGTCGCCGCCGAGACGGCCAGCCGCGCCGGCGCGCGGGCGCTGGTGGTCGCCGGGGGCGACGGCACGTTGGCCTCGGTCGCCCAGGCGCTGTGCGCGAGTCCGGTGCCGGTGCCGCCGATGGCCGTGTTTCCGGTCGGCACCGCCAATCTGCTGGCGCGCGACCTCTGTATGCCCGAGGACCCGGAGGCCGCCGTCGCCGCGCTGGTCGAGGGCGTCGTCGGCCGCATCGATGTGGGCCGGATCAACGGCCGGGTGTTTCTGAACAGTGTGATCCTGGGTCTGTTCGCCAACGTCGCGCGCCAGCGGGAACGGTTCCGCCACGCCATGACGCCGCTGCTGTGGGGGCGGCTCGTGTGGCGGCTGGTGACGGCGGTACGGCGCTGGCCGCGCTTGCGGGCCGTGCTGATGACGGAAAAGGGGGCGGTGCGGGTCAGGACCCACGCCATGGTGGTGGCCGACAACGCCTATGCCGCGCGGCCCGGGCTGTGGCTGCGCCGCGACAGCCTGGGGCACGGCGCCCTGGCCCTTTACGTCTTGCGCCACCGGTCGCTATGGCAGTGGCTGCGGCTGGTGCTGGGCCTGATGGTCGCCGGCACGTGGCAGCGCGACGCCGACCTTCTGACCGAGGACGTGCGGCGGTTGAACGTGGTGGTGCGGCGGCGCGTCATCCGCGCCACCGTAGACGGCGAGGTGGTCCTGTTGCCGCCGCGCCTGCGGTTCCGGGTGGAGCCGGCGGCGCTGTCGGTGTGGGTGCCGGCCGAGGCGGCGTCAGTCTTGGCGCGGGTCGACGGATCGGCGCTCGACCTGTTGGCGTCGCCCACCGGTGCGCCCACATACCGGGACGAGTCACCCTGAGAACCGTCTTGCGGAGTGCCCCGTGCGGACCCTGGCCCATGTTTCCGACCTGCATTTCGGCGCCGTCGATCCGGCGGTGGTCGCCGCGCTGGAGGCCGACCTTGCCGCCGTCGCACCCGATCTGGTCGTCGTTAGCGGCGACCTGACCCAGCGCGGCCGCCGCCGCGAGTTCCGCGCGGCGCGGGCCTTCCTGGATCGCCTGGACCGGCCGGTGCTGGTGGTGCCCGGCAATCACGACGTGCCGGGATTCAATCTGGCGGTGCGCTTCCTGCGACCCTACCGCCGCTTTTCCCGCCACATCACGTCCGACCTGTTCCCATTGGTGACGGACGACGAGATGGCGGTGCTGGGCCTGAACACGGCCCGGCGGCTGGTGCGGCACTGGAACTGGGCGCTGGGCAGCATCAACCGGCGCCAACTGGCGCGGGCAACGAACGATCTGGCCGCGCATGGCGGCAACCGCGTGCGGATCATCGTGACGCATCATCCGGCCGTGCTGCCCCCGGGGCACCGCGACGGCCGGATGCTGTTCCACGCCGAGCGGGCCTTGAGCAGCTTTGCCGCCAGCCGCGTCGACCTGCTGCTGAGCGGTCACCTGCACCGCACGCACGCGGCCGTGTCCGCCGTGCCGGCGGCACGGCCCGGCGCGCCGGCGTGGTCGATGATCGTCGCCCAGGCGGGCAGTGCCACATCCACCCGGCTGCGCGACGAGGCCAACGGCTATAACGTGATCCGGCTTGGGGCACGGCCGCCGCGCCTGGAGGTGGACACGCGGGCCTGGACCGGCGCCGGATTCGAGGCCGTGTCCACCCAGGCGTTCGATCGCGCGGATGGGCACTGGGCGGTTTCACGGGATTCGGCGGCGCGTTGACAGGGATCGGGGCGAGGGGCACTCTTGACGCATGGCACACGCGGCTGTTGATACTCATGATGGCGATGCGACAGTGCTCGAGGCGTCATTGGCCCGGGCAAGGGCAGTGCTTGCGCGCGCGGATCGGGAGGCGGATGGCCCCGGGCTGATGAATGAAATTGACGCCGTGAGAGTTGGCCTTGGAAGGGTTGGCGCCGAAGCGGAACACGGTGTCCAAATCCAACTGAATGACCTTCAACGCGTGGCGGATGCCAGCCAATGGGCCGAACCCGATCCAATCCATGAGCAACGGCTTGACCGCATGGCTTGGTTGATCGCGCAGGAGTCGGAGCGGGCGCGATTGGTTGGTCGGGGAGGTCCTTCCGCGCCCCGCGCCGTCGCCGCGCTGAAGGCCGTGCTCGATGACGCGACTCTGGCCACAAAAGGCTTGGCCAGTCGCCTGCGCAAGGAATGCTTGGGTCTTCGGTGCATGTCACGGGCCCCAACACGAGAGTCGCTGTCCCGACGGCAGTATGAAATGGTTCTGTGGACCAGAAACATTCCGGTGGTGGGCCGAGACCTCACGATCTTTCCGGAGGGCGACGCCATGCCTGTGATCGAGGCGGTTCTGCCCGTTGAGCTTGCCAACGACCAGGACGGGCGGTTGGCTCTCGAAAACGCGATTGACGCCGAGGTTGAAGCTTGGGACCCGGACCTTGTGGGCTGGACCGCGATTCAGTGGCGCGACGCCGATGACGCCGCGTGAGTTGCTGGACACGGCCTGGGACCTTGCAGCGATGCCCGAGGAACGACACTGGCGCGCGGCCGCGCATCAAGCGTATTACAGCGTCTATCATTTGGCCTGTCAGACGCTTGGGCTTGACCCCGCCAACGACTACGCAATGGCCCGACACCAAGCAGTTCTCGAGAGGGTTGAAAAATCATATGTCGGGTCGGCTCGCCTGTATCGCATGAAGCAGTCGATGCGACGTCTGCGCGAACTGCGGGTCCGTGCGGACTACGCGCTTGGCGCCCCGGTGACGCTCCGAGAGGTTCGAGACGCGGTTCGCCGCGCCGAGGATATTCTGGCGGCCCCCTCCTGATCGCACGGGACAGCCCCCCATGCCCCTGGACCTGTGGTTCGTGTATCTGATCGCCTGCGTCGGCCTGAGCCTGACGCCCGGCCCCAACGGCCTGTTGGCGCTGACCCACGGGGTGCGGTTCGGGCTGGGCCGCGCCGTGTTCACGGCGGCCGGGGCGATCACCGGGTTTCTGCTGCTCATAGCCCTGTCTCTGGCCGGGCTGGGGGCCTTGATGGCCGCGTCTGAGCAGGCGTTCACCGCTGCGAAATGGATCGGCGGCGCCTACCTGATCTATCTGGGGATTCGCCTGTGGCGGGCGCCGCCGCCGAGCGTGGACGACACGCCAACTGTGGATCTCCGCGCCCGCCACCCGGCACGCCTTTTCGGCCAGGGGTTCATGGTCGCCGTGTCGAATCCCAAGGTGCTGATCGCCTTCGCCGCCGTTCTGCCGCAGTTCATGACGCCGGGCGCCGGGTTCTGGCTGCAGTTCCTGGTGTTGGGCGGAACCGTCTCGGCGGTCGAGTTCAGCTACCAGGTGCTGCTGGCCGGCACGGCGCAGCGGCTTGCGCCCTGGTTTGCGCGCTTTGGGCGCTGGTTCAACAGGGTGACCGGCTCGACCTTCATCGGCATCGGCGGGCTGTTGGCCACCGCCAGCCGGACGTGACGGTGGTTCGGCTGGCCGTCAGGCGTGCTCCCTCAACCAGGCCACGGCGTCGTCCAGCGACGGACAGACACGGACCTCCGCCCGGATGCCCGCTTGCCGGTAGATGTCCGTCAGCATGACGGCGTAGGCGCGCGTCGCCTCCCCGTCCGACAGGTCGCAAGCGTGCAGCGAGCGCACCCCCGCGCGGAGCAGCACCTCGGCCTGCCGGTACATGGCATGGGCATCGGTGTGCCGATCGACGACGTTGCGGGAGTCAAGGATCATCAGGGCGTGGCGTTGGAGCTGCCCGGCCCGGCGCAGGGAGTCGAGGAAGTCGGCGAAGGCATCCGACGTCATGACCCCGTGCGCCTTGAACAGCAGCGCCGAGCGGTCGGCGGTGACCGGTTGCTCCGTAACGGCGAAGAGGCACCGGCCTCTCCTGTCCGTGTTCAGGCTCATGACAGGGTCCCAGGCGGAAGGGTCCAAATCCCGGCTCAAAAGGCGTGAAGACACCGGATGGCACCCCTTTCATTGTGGATATCCACAGGACGCTTGCAATAATGTGTAGCCCCGACGGCCTCGGGTTGCGAGCACTCTTCCGACATATGCCGATCGGCCACGGGCGTCCCGGCCCGGCCGGATCAGGGACCTGCGCCTCTGCTTTCCCTTCACAACCCGCGCGCCCGACGGCACACTCGCCCCTGCCATGCCGACCGCCCCCGCGCCGCCGCTGATCGACCGACTCCTGTCCGGGTTCGAGCCCCTGGGCGGCCTGGAGCCGGAGGCGCGCCGCCTGCTCGCGCAGGGGGTGCGGCAAGTCACCCTTCCCGCTGGCGCCGTGGTGTTTCGCGACGGCGACTCCTGTCAGGCCTACACCCTGATCCTGGAGGGCTGCGTGCGGGTGCAGAAGGTCTCGGAAAGCGGGCGGCAGATCGTGCTGTACCGCGTCGAGCCGGGGCAGACCTGCGTGCTGACCACCAATGCACTGATGACCGACCTTCCCTACGGTGCCGAGGGTGTGGCGGAGACCGACGTGCGCGCCGCCGTGCTGCCGGCGAGCACGTTCCAGGCGCTGCTCGGCTGCTCGGCCGTGTTCCGCCGCTTCGTCTTTTCGGCGTACGCGGCCCGCATTTCGGATCTCCTTCTTTTGATCGACGAGGTCGCTTTCGGCCGGATCGACGCGCGCCTTGCGCACGTACTCTTGACCCGGGCCGATAACAGCGGAATTGTTGTGGCCACTCATCTGGATCTGGCGATGGAGCTGGGTTCGGCGCGCGAGGTCATTAGTCGCCAGCTCAAGGAGTTCGAGCGTCGGCACTGGGTGACCGCCACGCGCGGTCAGGTGCGGGTGACCGACGCGGCGGCCCTGGACCGACTCCGTGGTGGCGATCAAGGACCGGACGGCCGTGCCGGCGGTGGGGTCCGGATGGGGGCAACAACACAGGAGTCAGGCGGAGGTGGTCGCATACCCCACCCGCCCCATGACTGAGAAGGAGCACGACATGTTCAACTTTTTGATTCCCGTGGAACGGAACGTGGGTCTCTTTGAAAGCCTCGCCCGGATCGGTGGCGGCATCCTGCTGATTTCCATGGCGGCGTTTTACGGAGACAGCAAGGGTGACTGGATCGGCTGGATCGGCTTCATCCCGCTGTTCACCGGCATTGTGGGTTTCTGCCCGTTCTACAAGGCGATCGGCATGAACACCTGCAGCACCGACACCGCGAAGAAGTAAGGCCCATTCGGCTCGTCCCACTCCATTGGGTCCCGGCCAATCCCTGGCCGGGGATCCGACGTTGCGCGCCACCGGCATATCCCTGCCGGTGGCGCTCGTACTTTTTGCGCCCGTCTCCCACGCCACTCCCCCTCTCTCAGCGCGGGCCAGCGTTCCGGGCCTTACCACGACCGTCCGCGTGTGACCGTGGCCCCCAGTGATGTTTCGGCGGCGCGATCCGGAACGAATGGCGTCGGCACGAGTTTCTTGAACTGGAAAGGTCAGTTTACGACGACCGGCCAAGTTGGCTTGGTCGTCGCGGTTCGGCATGAAACAATGGGAGTACGACCATGGAAGCCAAGAAAGCCGCTGAGCAGGGCGCGGAAAAGGTGAAGGCCCGCATTGACAACACCGAGAAGAACGTCGGCAAGGTCGACAGCTACGCGCGCATCGGCGTGGGGGGTGCCCTGATTTTCCTCGCGCTCTTTTCGGGGGCACCGGGCGCGATGGTTGGCTGGATCGGGGTGATTCCCCTGGCCACCGGCGTCCTGCGCATCTGCCCGTTCTACAAGATGACGGGCATGAACACCTGCGAGCCGGCCTCCAAGTAGGGGCCCGACCGCAACGCGGTTCATGACGTCGTTCCGACCCCCAGACCCCCGGCGGCCCAACCGTCGGGGGTTTGGTGTCTGGGGCGTCTGTCCCGACTTCCGATGGTCTGGTTTCGCCGAACGCGACTCCGCCCTCCGGTTCTGTGACTAAGTTACCGATCCATGGGGCCGCGCCGGTGTATCCCTCGCACGACCGGGGACATCCGCCGTCGGGGAGATGCCTCGTCGTTTCAAGTTTCATCGAGAGGGAGTCATGACCATGACCAAGAACGTCGGCGGCATGGACCGCATCCTGCGCATCGCGATCGGCGCGGCGTTGATCGTTGTGACGGCCCTGGTGCCGGCACTGAGCCCCTGGGGCTATATCATCGGCGCCATCCTGGCCGCCACCGGGCTGCTACGGGTCTGCCCGGCCTACCTGCCGTTCGGCATCAAGACCTGCAAGTCAGAGTAGACCCCTGTTTCCCCTCCCCGTTGCCGGGCCGGTCCCGTCTGGCCCCGGCATCCTTCCCCCCGGCGAGCCCATCGCCGGGGTTTTTTTCAGGAGGGGGGCTGGGTGGCCGTCAGGTCAGCGCGGCCCCCAGAACGACCGCACCGAAAATGGCGGCCGTCATGACTCCGATCACCCCCCACATGTACGCCTTGCCGGGCTTTTCGGCGAGTTTGACCTCCATGCCGGCGAACCGGCCCTCCATGTCGCCGAACCGGCTTTCCATGTCGGCGCGCAGGGTTTGCACCTCGGCCTTGGTGGCCAGATGGGGCAGCGTGCTGCGAAGCTGCTCGTCGATCCGCACGATGAGCGGTTCGAGTCGGGCCAGCGTCGCCTTGACGTCCGTCATGTCCGCTTCCAGGCGGCCGACCCGAAACTCCAGGAGAGTCAGGGGCTCCCGGTCCTCCGGGGCGATGGGGGCGGGTTCGGGCATGGGGCGTCGGGCCTTTCGTGCATCGTCGGTCGGGGCTTGTCCGTGTAATGTAGCCGCGGTGGGCGCGCCGGGAAAGATGCCACCCGACGGCGTGTGGACGGGTGTGGCCGCAGCCCCTTGGCCCCTCCCGGACCATCGGGCACAATGCGGACCGAAACGAAACAGGCCGCCGGCGCGCGAACCCGGCGGCGGACCGCGAAACCGGGAGGACGACCGTGACCGAACCCCTGTGGACCCCGACCGCCGAGGCCGTCGCCGCCAGCAACATGACCGCCTTCATGACACAGGTGAACGCCAAGCACGGCCTGAGCCTGGGCGACTACGATTCGCTGTGGCAGTGGTCCGTGGATCAACCGGCCGCGTTCTGGTCGGCGGTGTGGGACTTCTGCGGCCTGATCGGCGAAAAGGGTGACGTGGTCGTCGATGACCCGAAAAAGATGCCCGGCGCCAAGTGGTTCCCCAACGGTCACATCAACTTCGCCCGTAACCTGCTGCGGCCGGACTGGGACCCGAGCGCCGACGCCCTGGTGTTCTGGGGGGAAACCGCCGTCAAGCGCCGCCTGAGCTATCAGGACCTGTGGGACGCCGTCTCACGCTTTCAACAGGCGCTCATCGCCATGGGCGTTCAGAAGGGCGACCGTGTGGCCGGCTATATCCCGAACATGCCGGAAACCATCATCGGAATGCTGGCCTGCGCCGGCATCGGCGCCATCTGGTCCACCGCCTCGCCGGACTTCGGCGTGCAGGGCGTGGTGGACCGCTTCGGCCAGATCGAGCCCAGGGTGCTGATCGCCGCCGAGGGCTATTTCTACAACGGCAAGGCACACGACGGCCTGGAGAAGATCGCCGCCATCGTCGAGCGGATGCCCAGCGTCGAGCGCACCGTCATCGTGCCCTACACCCGCGACGACGCCGATCTCTCCGCCGTGCGCGAGGCCGTCTGGTGGGATGACTTTGTCGCCCCGTACACCGCCGGGAACATCCGCTTCGACGACCTGCCGTTTGATACGCCGCTGTATATCATGTACTCGTCGGGGACGACGGGCGTGCCCAAGTGCATCGTCCACGGCCAGGGCGGCACCCTGATCCAGCAGGCCAAGGAGCACGTCCTGCACTGCGACGTGAAGCCGGGCGACCGCGTGTTCTACTTCACCACCTGCGGCTGGATGATGTGGAACTGGCTGGTGGCCGGACTGGCCTCCCGCGCCACCCTGCTGCTGTACGACGGCAGCCCGGGCTATCCGTCGGGCGCCATCCTGTTCGACTACGCCGACGCCGAGGGCATGACCCTATTCGGCACCTCGGCCAAGTGGATCGACGCCATCAAGAAGGCCGGCCTGAAACCGCGCGAGACCCATTCGCTCAAGACCGTGCGGGTGATGACCTCGACCGGCTCGCCGCTGGTGCCGGAGTCGTTCGACTACGTCTATGAGGACGTGAAGCCGGACGTGCAGTTGTCCTCCATTTCCGGCGGCACCGACCTGCTGTCGTGCTTCATGCTGGGCAGCCCCATCAGCCCCGTCTATCGCGGCGAGATCCAAAAGCGCGGCCTGGGCATGAAGACCGAGGTCTACGACGAGGACGGAACCTCCGTCGTCGGCAAGAAGGGCGAACTGGTCTGTACCCAGGCGTTCCCGTCCACCCCGGTCGGTTTCTGGAACGACCCGGAAGACAAGAAGTTCCTCGCCGCCTACTTCGAGCGCTTCCCCGGCATCTGGACCCACGGCGACTGGGTGGAGTTGACCGAGACCGGCGGCCTGCTGGTCATGGGCCGCTCCGACGCCACGCTGAACCCGGGCGGCGTGCGCATCGGCACCGCCGAGATCTACCGACAGGTGGAACTGCTCGACGAGGTGGTGGAGGCGCTGGTGATCGGCCAGGACTGGGATAACGACGTGCGGGTCGTGCTGTTCGTGCGCCTGCGCGAGGGCCTGGACCTGGACGAGGCGCTGGCCGACAAGATCAAGAAGCAGATCCGCCAGAACTGCACGCCGCGCCATGTGCCGGCCAAGGTGGTGCAGGTGACCGACATCCCGCGCACCAAGTCCAACAAGATCGTCGAACTGGCGGTGCGCGAGGTGGTGCACGGCCGCCCGGTCAAGAACAAGGAGGCACTGGCCAACCCAGAGGCGCTGGACCAGTTCGCGGATCGGGAGGAATTGCGGAGTTGACAGGGGTGCCGTCCGGATGGTCTTGACCATGCGGGCCGGGGCGGACGCCGCGTCCCGTGGCGACGCGGCGTTTGCCGGGTCGCCCGGCCCGGCGATGTCCCTCCAAAGGATCCGTGTGCATGAAGACCGCCGCCGCCGTTCTCGTCCTTGGCCTGACGGGAGCCGTCCTGTTCCTGGCGGGGGGACTGGGCCCTGGGGTCGTCGATCCGACGGCGGTGGACTGGCTGTTCGGGCCTGGGGACTGGGGCCAGCACTACCTGGGATGGGCCACCTTCCGGCAGGCGCCCTGGAGCCTGCCGCTCGGGTACAATCCGATGCTGCTGTGGCCGATGGGAACATCCATCGTCTACACGGATTCGCTGCCATTGCTGGCCATCCCCCTGAAGCTGTTCGACGGCGTGCTGCCGGCGTCGTTTCAGTTCAACGGCCTGTGGATGTTCACCGCCTGGGTGCTGCAGCCGGTGATGGCCTTCGTTCTCCTGCGCCGGGTGTCGGTGGATCACCTGACGGCCTGCGCTGGCGCGCTTCTCTTTCTGCTGATTCCCAGCATGACGGCGCGCATCGGTCACGACACGCTGGTCGCGCAATGGATCCTGCTGTGGGCGCTGGTCGTCGTGACACGGCCGCGCACGGCGGCGACGGACCTGCACTTCCTCGCCGTCCTGATCGTGGCCGCCCTGGTGCATTTCTATCTGCTGTTCATGGCGCTGGCCCTGTGGGCGGCCTGGGTGGCGCCGGGCGTCCTGAGCGAGAGGACGGTACGGGGTGCGACGTTATCGGCCGGCCGGGCGGCGGGCGTGCTGGCCGGCGTGGTCGGCGTCATGTGGTTGGCGGGTTACTTCGTGATTGCCGTCGACAGCGCCGCCGGCGGGGGGTTCGGTCACTACTCGATGAACCTGAACGCGCCACTGAACCCTGTCGGTGAGCACTGGTCAACCCTCGTTCCGCACCGTCCGGTTGGACCCGGCCAGTACGAAGGGTTCCAGTATCTGGGCGTGGGGATCATGGCCCTGCTGCTGGTCGCGGCCGGACTTGTCGCGAGCAATCCCCGGCACGCCTGGGCGCGTGTCACGCCGGACCGGCGACCGGTCTGGCAAAGGCGCCGTTGGTGGCTGCTGGCGGCGCTGGCGACCTTGACGGTCCTGGCCGTGTCGGACACCGTTACATGGGACGAGACCGTTCTGTTCACCTACAATCTGCCTGACTCCCTCACCAGCATGGTGCGCTCGTCAGGGCGGTTGTGGTGGCCAGTACCGTTGGCGGCCCTCGCCGGAGCCGTCGTACTGCTGCACCGGATGGTGCCGCGCCGGTGGGCGCTGGCGGTTATCGCGGTTTGTCTTGTCCTGCAATGGATCGACGTCCGTCATGGCGTGCTGACGGGACCGCCGCCCGCCGCGCACCCGTCGAGGCTGGAGGACGACCGCTGGGCCGAGCTGGTGGACGCGGCGCGGGTCGTGTCGGTAGTCCCGTCGGACACCATGGCCACCGAGGTTCTGTATCCCCTGACCCATCTGGCGGCCCGGGCGGGCGTTCCGATCACCGCCGCCTACGTCGCGCGTCGCGACCACGCGCGGTTGACGGCCGCGAATGCGCGCCTGATCGAGGCCATCGTGCGTGGGGACACCGACCCGGACACCCTGTACGTCCAGGACGCGACGGCCGAATCTGGAGGCGCCGCCCTCTCCCTCCTGTCGGCGCCCCATGTCGACCGCCTCGGCCTGTTGGACGGCCTGTTCGTCCTCCCGCCCGAAGGGAATGACGGCCGGCCGTTGCCGGCGGCGCCGGCCTTCCCGTTCGATCGGGTCATGCTGCTCGACGCGCCGTCGCTGGCGTCTTTGGTGGCGGGGTGCGCGGCCGACTGCTCGCTGATCCTGGCGGTCAAGGACGAGGCATCCACGAACCTGCCGAGCGCCTTCATCCAGGCGATGTCGCAACGCGGCAGCCGGTTGATCGGTGAACTGGGCTGGCGGCAGTCCTACGCGGCGATTCTGCACGACGGTGCGGTGTTGGCCGAGGATCTCGCAAGCGACGCCCCCGTCTCGCTGGCCGCAACCCTTGGCGGTCTGCGTTTCACCGTCGAAAGCGCCGGCAATGCCGCTGGCAGCTGGGCCTCGATCAGCACGGCCGGGCGCCAGCTGGCGCTCAACCGGCGCGGGTTCAACGTGGTTCGCATCCACTGGGACCGGCGTGCGATCGAGGTCGGCACCATCGACGTCTTTGCCGGCAAAGGGGAGTAAGGTCAGGCCGTCGTGGCCGGCCTCACCGGAACACCCAGAACCGTGTCAACAGGAACGTGATGGGCGGGACCGTGGCGACCGCCGCCGCCAGCGCCAACGGATCGGGCCAGGCGAACAGGGACAGAGCGACGAACAGCACACCCTGGCTGGCGGCGACGGCCCCAAGGGATGTGGCGATGAAGCGCGGCAGCTGGCGGCGATGATCGATCCGCTCGGTCTTGAAGGTCCACCGTTGATGCCCGAGGTAGGAAACCCCGACCGCCGCGAGGTAGCCGAAGACGTTGCCGATATAATACCCGAACACGGCGGCGACGGCGTAGGCGACGCCGTAGTGAACGGCCGTGGCCGTCACGCCGACGATGCCGAAGCGCGCGATTTCCCCGGTGATGTCCAAGAGGGATCGGGATCGGGCGGTCATTGTGTGGACTCTCGCCGTGGCACGCCGTGGGTCTCGCGCAGCAGATAGACGGGGCGCTGTTTCGCCTCATGGAAAAGGCGGCCCACATACTCCCCGAGAATCCCGAGCGACACCATTTGCAGGCCGTTGAGGAAAAGAATGGCGACCATCAGCGACGCGTAACCGGGAACATCCGCACCTGTGAACAGCGTTCGCACAATCAGATAAAACCCATACAGAAACGAGAGTGCGGCGACGCTCAAGCCAATGTAGGTCCAGATCCGTAGCGGCGCGGTGGTGAACGACGTGATGCCGTCCAGCGCGAAATTCCAGAGCTTCCAGTAGTTCCATTTGCTGGTTCCAGCCGTGCGCGGTTCGCGGCTGTAGGTCACTGCTGTCTGCCGGTACCCGACCCACGCGAACAGCCCTTTCATGAAGCGCGTGCGTTCACGCAGCCGATTGACGTCGGCCACCACGCGCGCGTCCATCAGCCGGAAGTCCCCCGCGTTCTCTGGAATCTTGAACGCGCTGATGCTGTTGATCAGGCGATAGAAGCCGAGAGCCGTCAGTTTCTTGGCCCAGGTGTCGGAGTCGCGCGATATCCGCACGCCGAAGACAACGTCGTAGCCCTCGCGCCATTTCGCCAGCATCTCCCCAAGAAGGGCCGGCGGGTCCTGGAGATCGACGTCCATCGGCACGACGGCGCGGCCCGTCGCATGTTCGAGGCCCGCCGTCAGGGCCGCCTCCTTGCCGAAGTTTCGGCTCAGATCAAGGACAACGATACGCTTGTCGCGCGCCCGATGGTCGAGAAGGCAGTCCAGGGTTCTGTCGCGGCTGCCGTCGTTGACGCAAATGATCTCCCACGACACCCCGAGGCGCTCCAACTCCGGAACAACCTCCGCGAAGAACGGCGCCACGGCCTCTTCCTCGTTGTACATGGGTACGACGACGGAGAGGTCCGGCGGTGCCGCATGGGCGGCGACACACTCCGCAGGGTCCCGGGGCGAAAGCTCGGTCATGGGGGAGAGGTCCTCAGTGTCTTCCGGGATCGCCAAGCGCGGAGCGGTCGGTTCTGTTGTATCGTCCACAGCCATTGCCTTCGGTGGAACCGAAGGGCGGTCGCTCAGGACTTGGCGGACAGGGGATGGGGCACGGTCCCACTCAATGCGGCGGCAGGCGGACCATGTTGCGCCAGAAGCTTTCGATGCCCTTGACCACCTCGATGAACCGGTCGAAGTCCACCGGCTTGACGATGTAGCAATTGGCGTGCAGTTCGTAGCCGTGCATGACATCCGATTCCGCCTGGGATGTCGTCAGCACGATGACCGGCGTGCGCTTCAGCTTGATGTCCTGCTTGATCTCGGCCAGGACCTCGCGGCCGTCCTTGCGCGGCAGGTTGAGGTCCAGCAGCACCAGGTCGGGGCGCGGCAGATCGGCATAGCGGCCCTCGCCCCGCATGAAGGCCATGGCCTCGATTCCATCGGCCACGACATGCAATCGGGTCTGGGATCCGCCTTCCTTGAAGGCCTCCGACGCAAGGCGTGCGTCGCCCGGGTTATCCTCGACCAGCAAGATATCCATCAATTCGACGTACCCCAGAAAACCGTTGTTTCCCCGAGCGCTGCAACCGCGAGGGTGGGCACGACCCACACGACCCACACGCGGCCGGCCTCCGGTCGCCGGTCGAACCAACCCGACCTGCCTTCACCCTGGCAGCCTCGGACCGGGCTGCAAATAACCTTACGAAGAATGCTAGCACGCGGCGGCCTGTCCAGAGAAGAACATGATCGCGTTCTTGCCGGATCGTTTCGCTTGGTACATGGCTGCATCGGCCGCATGGAGCAAGCTTTCGTAGCTGACGCCGTCATCCGGCACCATGGCAATGCCTATGCTGGCGGTCAGCGCCGCTGCACCGTATTCAGGCGAAAACGGCCGGGAGATTTCTTGCAATAGTTTTTCGGCGACGGCGGCCGTGGCCTCACGCCCCCTGACCTCGGGCAGGATGACCACGAACTCGTCCCCCCCCAGGCGCGCCACCTCATCGGAAATGCGCACCGCGCCGCGCAGCCGGCTCCCGATCTCGCGCAGGACGGCGTCCCCCGCCGTGTGCCCGGCGGTGTCGTTGATGTCCTTGAAGCCGTCAAGGTCGATGAACAGCAGCGCGGCATCGCGTTGATAGCGCGTCGCCTGCTCGACGGTGCTGGTGAGCAAGCGGTTGAACAACTGGCGGTTCGCCAGCCCCGTCAGGGGATCGGTGGTGGCCTGGCGCAGCAGCTCCTGCTCCGCCCGGCGCCGGAAGGTGATGTCGCTGAAGATCGCGACATAGCCGGCGATGCCGCCGCTGTCGTCGGTCACCACATTGATGCGCAGCCATTCCGGATAGACCTTGCCGTCCTTGCGTCGGTTCCAGATCTCGCCTTCCCACGCCCCGGTCTCGCGCAACTGGCGCCACAGGCTCTGATAGAACGACGCCTCATGCACCCCCGACCGCAGGATGTTCGGCTGGCGGCCGACCACCTCGGCGCTGTCGTAGCCGGTGACGGCGGTGAAGGCGGCGTTGACCCGCACCACCTTGCCGGTGGCGTCGGTGACCATGATGCCGGTGTCGATGTTGCGGAATGCGGCCTCGGCCAGCAGCAGGCGCTGGTTGGCGCGGTGGCGCTCGACCGCGTACAGGATGGCCCGCTTGATGAGCTGGCCATCCCCGCGCCCCTTGACCAGATAGTCCTGGGCGCCGCGCTGCACGGCACCGATGGCGATGTCGGTGGCGTCGGTGCCAGTCAGGACGACAACGGCGATGTCGGCGCGGGCCTGATGCACCGTGTCCAGGGTCACCAGCCCGCTGGAATCGGGCAGGGACAGATCGAGAAGGATGATGTCATAGGACTCCCGCGCCAGCAGGCGAAGCGCATCCGCCAGCGACGAGGCATGAACGAACGACAACGTCGGGCCGTCCGCGTCCTCCAGCAGATACTGGATCAGGCGGGCGTCCGCGACGTTGTCCTCGATCAGGAGGCACTTCAGGGCGTCCGGCGCAGTCATGGTCCCGTTCGGTGTTGTGGCACCGTCTGCCAAGCCCCCGCCCCCGCCTCACAGGCCGCCCCGTGCACAACGGCCCGAGAAACAACTTTGGCAAGTGACTCTCACGACGGACGGCGGAATTTGAATCGATCTCGTTTCATCACTGAACGCCAAATCGGCGCGCTTGGTCAAGTCATAAGGTCGGGTAAACCGACCCGAAACACACGCATCGCCAGGCTGAGACCCGTTTTCGACGTCAGGCTGACCGTGGCCGCGCATCCTCCGCCGGTTCGTCGGCCAGATGGAGGCTTGCGGCCTCCAGCGCCGCCTTCTGGCGGGCCTCAAGGGCGTCCACATCGAAGTCGTCGATCAGATTGCGGAACAGCTGGTGCCAGTTGATCTCCGCCTTCAGATGCGTGAAGACCGATCCCAGGCCAATGGCCGCGCGGTGCATCAGCACGAATTCGCGCGGGACCTTGACCCCGCCCGACTGGCGCAGCTTTTCGTGCATTCCTTCGGCGACTTGTCGGCTCACGGGGCCGCCGCTTCGTTCCTCCTGGATTCGGCGCGCGCGGTCGTCCATCAACGGACCATAGAGGAACCGGGCCCAGATGTTCAGGATCTCGATCATCTCCCGGTCGACATCGACGAAGCCCCAGTCCTTGTAGGCCTCGACCGCGCGGTCCATGTCGTCGTCGCGCAACGCGAAGAACAGGTCGATGACGCCCTTGACGAAGCGCGGCCGGAACACGCGGATGCCGCCGAAGTCCATGAGATTGATGCTGTTGTCCTCGCGGACCGTGTAATTGCCCAGGTGCGGATCGCCGTGGATGACACCGAATTCGTAGAATGGCACGTACCACGCGTGGAACATGTTCATGGCGATCTGGTTGCGCACCTCGGCCGGCGCATCGACGAAGTCCAACAGCCGCCGGCCCTCCAGCCAGGTCATGGTCAGCAGCCGGCGGGTGGACAGCTCGGGGATCACGCGCGGCACCTGCACGGTGGGCACGTCCTTCAGCATGTGCTCGTACAGCGCCATGTTGCGCGCCTCGCGCGCGTAGTCCAGTTCCTCGCGCAGGCGTTCGCTCAGTTCCGCATGGACCTCGCTGGGGTCGATGCCGGTCTTGTAACGCCGCGCCAGGGTGATGATCCACTTGAGCTGGCTCAGGTCGGCCTCGACCACCGACGCCATGTCCGGGTACTGCAGCTTGCAGGCCAGCGGCGTGCCGTCGTGCAGCGTCGCGCGGTGCACTTGGCCCAGCGAAGCGGCGGCGGCGGCCGTCGGTTCGAACGAGCCGAATCGGGCCTGCCAGTCCGCGCCCAGTTCCGTCTTCATGCGCCGGCGCACGAACGGTCCGCCCATGTGCGGCGCGTCGGACTGCAACTGCGACAGCTCCCGCGTGAACTCCTCGGGCAAGGCCTCGGGGATGGAGGACAGCAGCTGCGCCACCTTCATGAGCGGTCCCTTCAGCCCGCCCAAGGCCGCGCGCAACTCCTCCGCCTGCCGGGACTTGTCGAACTTCATGCCCAGATAGCGTTCGCCGGCGGCACGGGCGGCGAATCCGCCCATGCTCGTCGAAACCTGGGCGTAGCGGCGGACGCGGCCGCCCAGGTTGTTGGATTCACGCCTGTCGTTCTCTGCCATCGGTCAGGCCACCTGTTCCAGTTCGTCGATGAACCCCGTCAACACGCCCAGCCCCTGGCGCCAGAAGCCCGGATCGCCGGCGTCCAGCCCGAACGGCGCCAGCAACTCGCGGTGCCGCACCGTCCCGCCGGCGGCCAGCATCTCCAGGTACTTGTCCTGGAACCCGGGGACCGTGCCGGCCTGGTGAACGGCGTAGAGGCTGTTCACAAGACAGTCGCCGAAAGCGTAGGCGTAGACGTAGAACGGGGTGTGCACGAAATGTGGGATATATGCCCAGAACACCTTGTACCCGTCGTCGAAGTCGAACGCCGGCCCCAGGCTTTCGGCCTGCACGTCCAGCCAGATGGTGTTGAGCCGCTCTTCCGACAAGGCGCCCTCGCGGCGTTCGGTGTGCACCCGGCGTTCGAATTCGTGGAAGGCGATCTGGCGGACCACGGTGTTCAACATGTCCTCGACCTTGCCGGCCAGCATGGTGCGGCGGCGGCGCGGGTCGGTCTCGGCATCCAGCATGGCGCGGAAGGTCAGCATCTCGCCGAACACCGACGCGGTCTCGGCCAGAGTCAGCGGCGTGTCGGCCATCAGCACGCCCTTGGGCGCGGCCAGCAGTTGGTGGACGCCGTGGCCCAACTCGTGCGCCAGCGTCATCACGTCGCGCGTCCGCCCCATGTAGTTCAGCAGCAGGTACGGGTGCGCCGACGGCACGGTCGGGTGGGCGAACGCCCCGGACGTCTTGCCCGGGCGCGGCGGCACGTCGATCCACGGGTTGTCGAAGAAACGCCGGCCGAGATCGGCCAGGCGCGGGCTGAACGCGCCGTAGGCGTCCAGCACGGTCTGGCGCGCCTGGTCCCAGGTGAACCGCCGGTCCTCGGCGTCGGGCAGGGGAGCGTTGCGGTCCCAGGTCGCCAGCTTCTCCTGCCCGAACCAGCGCGCCTTGAGGGCATAGTAGCGATGCGCCGTGTCGGCGTAGGTGTCCTTGACCGCCGTCACCAGGGCGTCGACCACCTCGTCCTCGACATGGTTGGCCAGGTTGCGCGCGGCCATGGGATGGTCGTAGCGGCGCCACTGGTCCTCGATCTGCTTGTCCTTGGCCAGCGTGTTGGTGACGTGCGCGAACAGGCGGCTGTTGGCCGACAGGCCGGCGCCGATGGCGCGGGCGGCCTTTTCGCGGCGGGCGCGGTCGCTGTCGGACAACTGGTCCAGCGCCTCGGTCACCGTGCAGGCGCGCCCGTCGATGTCGAACCGCAGGTGGGCCATCGTCTCGTCGAACAGCCGCACCCAGGCGGAGCGGCCCGCGACGTCCTTCTCGTGCAGCAGGCGCTCCATGGCCTCGGGCAGCTCATGCTCGCGGAAGGCCCGCACGTCGCGCAGCCACGGGGCATAGTGGGCCGTTTCGGGGGCGGTCAGCCGCGCCGCCAGGGCGTCGTCGGCAAGCTGGTTGATCTCCAGCGTGAAGAACAGCAGGTGCGAGGAAATCTCGGTCACCCGCTCCTGCATCCCCTGATAGAACCGCCCGATCTCGGCGTCGGTCTGATCAACGGCGTGCAGCAGTTGGGCGAAGGACATGACCCGGTACAGGGTCTCGCTGATGCGCTCGAACGCGGCGATGGCCGTGCCCAGGTCGGCGCCGGACAGGTCGCCCACCCGGTCCACGTGCTGCTTGCGGAAGGCCTCGGCGGCGGTGGCCGCCTGGTCCAGGTCCGCGTGCAAACGCGGATCGTCCGGACCGGCGTAAAGGTCGCTCAGGTCCCAGGCGGGCAGCGACGCCGACGGCGACGACTCCGCTGTGGGCGAGGCGGCGGCGCCCCCTTCCGGCAGGCGCGGCGGGATCGTGTCGGGCGGGGTCATCAAGGGGGTTCCAGTCATGCGCAATCTCCTTCGTCCGTTGCCGATATGGGGTCGGCCAGGGACGGGATCCACTCCGCCGGCATCCGCTGTCCCGACTCGTTCACTTCTCGCTTGCGTTCCAGGGGCCAGCCGGAGAAGAAAGGACGGCAAAATCGAAAAACACAAAACAATGACAACGCGGTCCGCCCGCGCCCGGGACCCGGGGGGGCGCCCGAGACGAGTTAAACGGGGGAGCAACGTCCGTGCCATCCGACAGCCGCCGCGCCGTCGATTTTGAGTCCGCCTCCGACCTGATCGACGTCTTCCTGACCCAAGCCGCCCGTTTCAAGGACCAGCCGCTGCTGCGGCGCAAGGTGGACGGCAAGTACCTGCCGGTCTCGTGGCGCAGCGTGCAGCGCGAGGCGCTGGCCCTGGCCAACGCCCTGCTCGACCAGGGGATCGAGCCCGGTGACCGGGTGGCGCTGATCTCCGAGAATCGGCCGGAATGGTTCATCGCCGATCTGGCCATCCTGATGGCCGGGGCCGTGGTCGTCCCCTGCTACGTCACCAACACGGTGGCCGATCACTTGCACGTCCTCGACGATTCGGGGTCCAAGGCGATGGTCGTCTCCACGCCCAAGCTCGCCAAGCGAGCCCTTGAGGCGGCCGCCCAGGCGCGGGTGACGCCGTGGGCCATCGCCATCGAGGACCCGCACCTGCACCAGCACACCGGCATCGACGTGGTGGCCTGGGACGCCCTGGTCACCCGCCACGCCGACCGGCCGCGCCCGCCCACGCTGGCGGCCATCGAGCCCGACGACCTGGCCACCATCATCTACACCAGCGGCACCGGCGGCGCGCCCAAGGGCGTCATGCTCAGCCACCGCAACATCCTGCACAACTGCCGAGGCGCCTACACGGTGCTGAAGCGGATCGGCCTGGGCCGCGAGGTGTTCCTGTCCTTCCTGCCGCTGTCGCATTCGTACGAGCACACGGCGGGGATGCACTTCCCCATCTCCATCGGCGCCGAGATCTGGTTCGCCGAGGGGATCGACCGCCTCGCCGTCAACATGGTCGAGGCACGACCGACCATCATGACCGCCGTGCCGCGCCTGTACGAGACCATGCGCACGCGCGTGCTGCGCGGGCTGGAAAGCCAGAGCGAGGGCAAGCGCAAGCTGTTCCAGCGGGCGCTGGACCTGGGCCTGAAGACGTACCACACCCCCGAGCAGATGACCCTGGGCGAGCGGATCATGAACAGCGTGCTCGGCCTCCTGGTGCGCAAGAAGGTCGCCAAGCGCTTCGGCGGGCGCCTGAAGGCCATGGTCTCCGGCGGCGGGCCGCTCAACGTCGACGTCGGCCTGTTCTTCCACGCCCTCGGCGTCCCCATCCTGCAAGGCTACGGCCAGACGGAATCCTCCCCCGTCATCAGTTGCAACATCCCGGGGCAGGTGCGGATGCACACCGTCGGCCCACCGCTGCGGGACACGGCCGTGCGCATCGCCGAGGACGGGGAGATCCTGGTCAAGGGCGACCTCGTCATGAAGGGCTACTGGAACAACGACAAGGCCACCCGCGAGACCGTGGACGCCGAGGGCTGGCTGCACACCGGCGACGTCGGCCTGATCGACGAACACGGCTGCATCCAGATCACCGACCGCAAGAAGGACATCATCGTCAATTCGGGCGGGGACAACGTCTCGCCGCAACGGGTCGAGGGGCTGCTGTGCCTGGAACCGGAGATCGGCCAGGCCATGGTCTACGGCGACCGCCGGCCGCACCTGGTGGGGCTGCTGGTGCCGGACGAGGACTGGCTGCGGTCCTGGTCCGCCCAGGCCGGCAAGGACGGTGGCCTGGCCGACCTGGCCGAGGATCCGGACCTGCGCAAGGCCATGGCCGAGGCCGTGGGCCGCGTCAACGGCAAGCTCGGGCAGATCGAGAAGGTGCGCAAGTTCATGATCGCGCCGGAGCCGTTCACCGTCGACAACGACCAGATGACGCCGACCATGAAGGTCCGCCGGCATATCCTGAAGGCCGTCTACGGCCCCCGCCTGGAGGGCCTGTACGGGGGGTAAAGCGCCGAGAGCGCTGCGCCGCCAAGGAGGAGACCTTCATGTTCGAGGGATTCTCACGCCATCAGATCACGGCCAACGGCGTCGAAGTGGCCGTCTGGATGGGCGGTGACGGCGCCCCCCTGCTGTTGCTGCACGGGTACCCGCAGACCCACGCCATGTGGCACCGCGTCGCACCGGGCCTGGCCGATCGCTTCACCCTGGTTTGCCCGGACCTGCGCGGCTATGGCGACAGTGAAAAGCCCGTTGGCGACGCACAACACCTCACCTACAGCAAGCGCACCATGGCGGCCGACATGGCGGCATTAATGACGGCCCTGGGGTACGAGACTTTCGCCGTCGCTGGTCACGACCGTGGCGCACGCGTCACACACCGGCTGTGTCTCGACCACGCGGACCGGGTCACCCGCGCGGCGGTGCTCGACATCGTGCCGACGCACACCATGTTCACCCGGTTCCAGAGCGCCATCGCCATGAGTTACTATCACTGGACGTTCCTGGCGCAGCCGACACCGCTGCCGGAGCGGCTGATTGGCAGCGATCCTGACTTCTACCTCGACTGGAAGCTGGGAGCCTGGGGCACCGGCCTAGACGCCTTCGCGCCCGAGGCTCTCGCGGAATACCGCCGCGCCTTCCGTGATCCGGCCTGCATTCACGCCACCTGCGAGGACTACCGCGCCGCCGCCACCATCGACCTTGTCCACGACGAGGCCGACCTGACCGCGCGCGTCCGCTGCCCCCTGCTCGTGCTGTGGGGCGGGCGGGGCGTGATGGAGAAGACCTATGACGTGTTGGAGACTTGGCGTGAAAAAGCGACGGACGTCACCGGACAGACCGTGGACGCCGGCCATTTCCTTGCCGAGGAGCGCCCGGCCGAGACTCTGGCGGCGCTGCGCGGGTTTTTCTTGAACGGCTGATCGGCGCGGTCCGCCAAGGCCGGCAAGGACAGAGCTGGTCGGGGAAATTTGGACACGGCGGTCAGTGGATCTCCTGCCTGAAATCGGCGACGATGCCGAGACATGAGACATCTTATGGCGAGACGACCGCGCCGGAACCACGCGCCGGCTTTCAAGGCGAAGGTAGCCCTTGCGGCCATCAAGGGCGAGAACACGCTGGCCGAGCCGGCGCCGCAGTTCGACGTCCACCCGAACCAGATCACGGCGTGACGCGCCCAGCTTCT
This sequence comes from uncultured Rhodospira sp., assembly GCF_937138205.1. Lineage (GTDB taxonomy): Bacteria > Pseudomonadota > Alphaproteobacteria > Rhodospirillales > Rhodospirillaceae > Rhodospira. The sequence continues at coordinate 94,353 of NZ_CAKZOT010000107.1, forward strand.
GGAGGGGGCTGTGGGCGTGTTCGGCGACCCGGCGGCGGGCGGCTCCGCCCCGGCCGTGGACGTCAAGGAACTGCACGCGAAGATCGGCCAGTATCTGTTCTTCTACAACAGCCGCCGGCCGCATTCTTCCGTCGGCGGCCGGACGCCGGACGCGGCCTATGGGGCGACGATCCCGGAGGCCATGGCCGCATGATGATTACCGCCGCCCCTTGGGCCCCTTCCGGTCGGGCTCCGCCCTCCGTGCAGGGGCCCCGGGGGCGGTTCACCCACCGCAGGCGTTCCACTAAAAATCCGCCAAACGCTGTCTCGACGACTCCGGCCACCTCTGTGGTCCTCGACCTGTTCAGCCACAACGTGGTCGGCTGGGCCAAGCGCGACCTGTTCGCCTCCATCGAAGGCTATTACAATCGTCGGCGCCTGCACTCTGCGCTCGGCTACATCACACCAGAGCAGGCCGAGCGTCGTGCCGCACAAACCGGTGTCCACTTTTTCGGGGTAAGGTCAACAGTGGGTTCGCCGTGGCGCTGTACGTGACCTGCCGCCACCTCGTGATGGCCGAGTTGTAGACCCGGCCATGACAGGCCTCCGACTGTGAACCGACCTGGCCAAATGACCTACGATCGGCACGGGGTCATTCGTCAAAAAACTGTATTTCAATGAGTTACACCGGCCGAAGAATGAACTGACTTCATTCGTCGGCCGGTATTACACGGGGCGCGTCACGCCATCGCCGGCATGGGCTCGCGCGAGGCGGCGTCGGAGCCACCGCCGGGAGCGGCGCGGTGCATCCACTGTTGCAGCTTCTCGAACGCGCGCACCTCGATCTGGCGCACCCGCTCGCGCGAGATGCCGTATTCGCGGGAGAGGTCCTCCAGCGTCATCGGCTCCTCGCTCAGGCGCCGCTCGGTCAGGATATGGCGCTCGCGCTGGTTCAGGGTGTCCATCGCCCGGGCCAGCAGGTCGCGGCGCTGGCCCAGTTCCTCGTGGTCGGCCAGCATCGACTCCTGGCTCTCGCCGTCATCGACCAACCAATCCTGCCACTCGCCCTCGCCGTCCATGCGGACCGGCGCGTTCAGCGAGTGGTCGGGGCTGCCCAGGCGGCGGTTCATGTTGACCACGTCCTGTTCCGGCACGCCCAGCTTGGTGGCGATCTCGGTGACGCTCTCGAACGGCAGGTCGCCGTCCTCCATGAGCTGGAGCTGGCCCTTCATCTTGCGCAGGTTGAAGAACAGCTTCTTCTGCGCGGCCGTGGTGCCCATCTTCACCAGCGACCAGGAATGCAGGATGTATTCCTGGATCGAGGCGCGAATCCACCACATGGCATAGGTGGCCAGCCGGAAGCCCCGGTCCGGATCGAAGCGCTTGACCGCCTGCATCAGGCCGACGTTGCCTTCGGAGATCACCTCGCCCATCGGCAGCCCATAGCCACGATAGCCCATGGCGATCTTGGCCACCAAGCGCAGGTGGCTGGAGACCAGCCGGTGCGCGGCGTCGCTGTCCTCGGTGTCCCGATAGCGCTTGGCCAGCATGTACTCCTCATCCGGGGCCAGCATCGGGTACTTGCGGATGTTCTGGAGGTACCGCGACAGATTGCTTTCCGGTTCGAGGCCAAGGAGGCCGCCGGGTGCGTTCGCCATGAGTCGCTCTCCTTGTTTCCGGCCCCGCGCGTTGGACGGGGGCTTGGTGCCTGTCTCGGCGGGACCGAGAAGCCCTGCCGAACTTGTTGGAGTGATCCTAACCTGCCTCCATGCCCGAGTCCAATCATACTGTACCGAATTGGTCAGAAATGAGGCCGCCAAGGTTACATCGCGTTCAGGCGGGTCAGGATGTCGGTGATCACATCCGGCATACGGGACTCGAACGTCATCGGTTCACCAGTCTCCGGATGGCGGAACCCGATCGCCACGGCGTGCAGCGCCTGCCGGGGCAGGGCGATCAGGGGCGCCATGACCTCGGGCGGCAGCGGCGGCCGGCGGGGCGGCCGACCATATGTCGCGTCGCCGACCAGGGGGTGACCAATGTGGGTCATGTGCACGCGAATCTGATGGGTCCGGCCGGTCGCCAGGCGGCATTCCACCAGGGACAGCGCCGTGCCCCACGCCCGCAGCGTCCGATAGCGGGTCAACGCCGGCTTGCCGCCCTCGGCAACGACGGCCATGCGGGTCCGCTGGGTCGGGTGCCGGCCGATGGCGCCCTCGATCTCGCCCGCCGCCGGGCTGGGCACACCCCACACCAATGCATGATACACCCGATGCAGGGTCCGGTCAGCAAATTGTGCGGCAAGCGTCCGATGCGCCCGGTCGGTCTTGGCGACCACCATGAGTCCGCTAGTCTCCTTGTCCAGGCGGTGGACGATGCCCGGGCGGCGCACGCCGCCGATTCCCGACAGGCTGTCGCCGCAGTGCGCCAGGAGGGCGTTGACCAGGGTGTTGTCCGCGTTGCCCGGGGCCGGGTGCACCACCATGCCGGCTGGCTTGTCGACGACGACGAGGTGCGCGTCCTCGAACGCCACCGTCAGCGGCATGGCGCTGGGGCGCGGCGTCGGGTCGACCGGCGGCGGTTCGGCCAGGCGCACCACCTCGCCCGCCTTCAGGCGCCGTCCCGGCTCTGTCACCACCACGCCGTCCATGGTCAAGGCACCCCCTTCGATCAAGACCTTGAGTCGAGAACGCGAATGGCCGCTGTGGGTTCCCGCCAGCCAGCGATCCAGGCGCTGACCGGCCGCGTCGGCCGGGACGGTGGCGACGAAGGGGGGCGGAGACGCGGGGGAGTCGTTGCCCTCGGTCATGGGAGTCCCTTAAACCTGGGGCGGATGATCGCTGTCATCCGTCCCCACCACACCGAGGATTCGCCGCATGGTCGCTGTCAAGAGTCTGGTCGTCTTCATGGGCGTTCTGCTCGTCCTGGGGCTCGGGTTGTTAGGGTACGGCATGATCCAGCAATCCGACAAAATGCGCCAACACGAAGACAATCGTGAGGCGACGTTCGGGCCGGCCGCCCTGGACGAGCCGGAGGGCACGCGCATTGCCCACATGCGCACGGACGGCGCGGGGCGTCTGCTGCTGGGGCTGACCGGGGGTGGCCGACCCGACCGCGTGGCGGTGGTCGACCTGGCCGACGGGCGCCATTTGGGAACGGTGCTCGTCACCGGGCCGGCGGACCGGTGAGCGAGGCGCATCCGCGCGCGGTGCTGATGCCGGCCGAGGTCCGGGCGGTGATCCTGGACCATGTCCGCGCCGGGTGGCCCGCCGAGGCCTGCGGGCTGTTGAGTGGTCGCGACCGGCCCGACGGGACCGTGCGAGTCGAGGCCGCGCATCCGACCGCCAACGTTGACACCAGCGGGCGGCCCGATCGCTTCGAGGTGGACCCGGCCGCCCGCATCGCGCTGACGCGGGCGCTACGCGGCGGTCCGTGCCGGATCGTGGGCCATTTCCATTCCCACCCCGGGAGCGATCCGGTGCCCAGCGAAACCGACCGCCGGGCGGCCTATGAACCGGACCTGGTGTGGCTGATCATTGGGTTGCGCGGTGGGGACGACCCGGCACCGGACCTGACGGCGTGGGCGGTGGTCGGTCCGGCCGGGCCGGAGGGGGCGGTCGGGTTTCGGCCCGTCGTACTGCGCGTCGAGGGGCCAATCTGACGCCGTCCGTCGGAGGCCAATACCAGGGGCTGGCGGCGTTTCGAATGCAGGCGACCATCGCATTGCGGACGCCGCTGGCCCCCCTTATATTTTCGGGGCGTTTGCGGGGTTCACGTCCCCAAGCGATAGCCTTTGCGTTGCAGTGAGCGAGCGCCTGCAACCGAACGAGCCGATCCACGCCGCAGGCACAGCCGACGCGATGGAAACGGGGCTCGCCGCACGTTGCTCCTTGAGGTGAAAAATGGCATCGATCATTGTTTCGATCGTCATTGTTTCGATCGTCAGTGCGATCATTGCTGTCTTGTCACTTTCGGTGTCCATATTCCTTTTTCTGAAGCGGCAACGCCGGGATACCACCATGCTGGTGTATCGGGCGCACCTCGATTCCATTCAGATCGGCATTGACCACCCCTATGTTCTGAACTGGGAACCGGAGCGCGTGGGCGAGCTTAATTCCGAACAGACGAAAATTTACTACCAGTATGTATTTTTCCTCTTGAATGTCGTCGAAATGTCGGAAAAGTCGGAAAGCGTGATGCTCGATCGCGGGCAGCTCATTGATGTCTATGCAAATGTTCACAAGGATATTCTGATGAAGATCCCACCTGAGATTTGCACAACGTTCTCGGAAACGACGCGAGCGCAACTCAGGGCTCGTCTTCCCGGCTCCAACTGGTAACGCCAGAGGCTGCGCGACACAAAAAAAGCTGGCAGTCCGCCAGCCCGTTCGTCACGTGCCTTTGGCCTGCCAGCCTTCACCCTCGATCGCGATCCACCATGGGATCCCGTTCCTCCTGTTTACACGGCCGCTTTCGGTGTTCCGGACACCGCCGGAACCACTTTGGCGAGGCGTTGTTCGAACGCCTTCATCTCTTCAGCGACATGGTCATCCACACGGGGTCCGTGGAACGCCATGGCGTACCGGAAAAAAACAAGGAAGCGCAACATGACCGCGTCCTCCCTTTCTGGGTGTGAGCCGTTTCGACGCCCAACGTCGATGTCTTTAATGTAACGACGCCGGTCCTCGAGCGCAATAGAAAAAGCGCACCCGGTGCGCAAAAATCCGAAAAAGCGTTTTGTACTAATTTGATATTGGTCGACAACGCGGCCCGCCCCGCGCCGCGTAAACGGCGCGGGGCGGCGGGCTTCTCCCGCCTTGCGCGCTGGCCGGGTGGCGTCAGGCCGGCACGTCCGGGGTGGTGGTGACGGCGGGGTCCCGAGCCATGGCGCCGATGGCATCGACCCGCTTTTTCAGGCTCAGGCGGTCGAGCGATGAGAGCGGCAGGCTGACGAAGATCGCGATCCGGTTGTAGAGCATCCGTATGGCGTCGTTGAACACGGCCGCCGTTGCCGCCTCGCTGCCCTCGAACGCCGCCGGATCGGGCACCCCCCAGTGGGCGGTCATGGGCTGGCCGGGCCAGATCGGGCACGTCTCGCCGGCGGCGTCATCGCAGACCGTGAAGACGAAATCCATGTGCGGCGCATCCGGGCCGGCGAATTCGTCCCAGCTTTTCGGCCGCAGGCCCTCTACCGGATACCCGTCCCTCTTGAGCACGGCGAGGGCGCGGGGATGCACCGCGTCCTTCGGGAAGGAGCCGGCGGAATAGGCGCGGAACCGGCCCTGGCCCTCGTGGTTCAGGATCGCCTCGGCGATCTGGCTGCGGGCCGAGTTGCCGGTACACAGGAACAGAACGTTTTTCGGGGTCACATCGTTGCTCGTCATACTGAAGCCTCCGGGCAGGGTGGCGATGTCCTGTGGCGCGCCGCCGGTCGCGATGGCTGGGCAAAACCCCCTCGTCACGTTTTGGCCCAGGGCCTCCAGTGCGATGAGGTTGGCGATGTAGTGCAGCGTCCGCCCCTCCCGCCGGCTCTCCACCAGTCCCGCCTCGCGCAACTGGCTGAGATGAAACGACATGGTGGACGGCGACACGCCGCACAGCGCCGCCAAATCTCCGGCGGGGACGCCCTTGCTGCCGGCCAGGACCATCGCCTGCACGGCGCGGACGCGGGGTTCGGCGGCCAGGGCGGCCATGAGGTCTGCGATCAGGTTCGGTTTCATGTTTCGAATATAATCGAAATGAGGGCGGGCGTCACGAGTTATTTCGATATATATCGAAAGGACAGCGCCGGACCAGACCCTCGCCCCGAACGGCTGGCCGAAGCCGCGCGGGTGGGGTAGACCGGGGACCCCGTTCGCTCTGGCCAGGTTCACGATGACTCCCGGATCCCGTCTTCATGCCGCCCTCGATCTGCTGGGCGAGATCGCCGCCTCGCCCCGTCCCGCCGACGCCGTGGTGCAGGCGTATCTGCGCGGGCGGCGCTACATGGGCGGCGGCGATCGGCGCGCGGTGACCGAGCGGGTCTATGGCGTGCTGCGCCGGCACGCCCGCCTGGGCTGGTGGACGGGGGAGGGGACCCCGCGCGAGCGCCTGATCGCCGATCTGGTGTTGACCGACGGCCTTGATGCCGCGGCGCTGAAAGCGCTGTTCACCGGCAAGGGCCACGATCCCGCGCCGCTGACGGACGACGAGCGGGCGCTGGCACGGCGCCTGTTCGGGCAACCGCTGGAACCCCCCGAGATGCCCGAGGCGGCGCGGCTGGAGCTGCCCGAGTGGCTGGCGCCGCTGCTGGCGGACAGCCTGGGGGAGGACTGGCGCGCAGTGGTCGCCGCCCTGAACGGCGAGGCGCCGCTCGACCTGCGCGCCAACGCCCTCAAGGCCGATCGCGACGGCGCCCGCGCGGCGCTGGCCGAGGCCGGGATTGTCGCCGAGGACGGGCCGTTGGCGGCGCTGGCGCTGCGCGTGCGGGGGCGTGTGGCGCTGGCGGCGACGGCGGCGTTCCGCGACGGGCTGGTCGAGGTGCAGGACGTCGGCTCGCAGGTGGCCGCCGCCCTGGTCGGCGCCGCGCCGGGCCTGGCGGTGTGCGACTTCTGCGCCGGCGCCGGCGGCAAGACGCTGGCCCTGGCCGGCGCCATGGGGAACACCGGCCGCCTGCTGGCCTGCGACGTCTCGGCGACGCGGCTGGACCGGGCGCGGGTGCGGCTGCGCCGGGCGGGGGTGCACAACGCCGTCCTGCGCGCGCTCGACGAGTCGTCCCGCAAGTGGCTGAAGCGCCAAGCCGGCGGGTTCGACCGCGTTCTGGTGGACGCGCCCTGCACCGGCACCGGGGCCTGGCGGCGCAATCCGGACGCGCGCTGGCGGCTGGTGTCGGAGGACCTGTCGCGGCTGACGGGTGAGCAGGACGCCATCCTGGCCCGCGCCGCGCGGCTGGTCAAGCCGGGGGGACGGCTGGTTTATGTGACCTGTTCGCTCCTGCGCGCCGAGAACGAGGAGCGCGTGGCGGCGTTTCTTGGCGGCACGGCGGGGGCCGCGTTCACCCCCGTGCCGGTGACCGACGCCTGGGCCGAGGCGCGGCAGGCGGGCACCGTGACCGGGCCGTGCCCGGCGCCGGAGGGCGCGACGGCCCTACGCCTGTCGCCGACAGCGCACGATACGGATGGGTTCTTCGTCGCCGTCATGGCCCGCGCGCCAGCCTAACGCAGACCTGTCATACGAAGTCCGCTTGATTCGTTCCGGTTCGGTTGGCGTTGGCCGGTTCCTCCCCCCGTCGGCTATCTGATTCACACAACTTTACTCTTGCTCGTCATTGCGAGGAGCGAAGCCCAAAAACCAAAACTGGGGCAATCCAGGGCGGATATCTGCGTTTTACGCCCTGGATTGCTTCAACCTTGTCTTATACCGGGCGACGATAGGAATGACTCGTCCCCATTCGCCGGGCGCGGTGCCGAGGCGGGAGATCCCTCGGCTCGCTGTCGCTCGCTCGGGATGACGTATGTTTTTGTTTTTTATAAACTTATCCGTCATCCCGAAGCGTCCGTCAGGACGCGAGGGATCTCCCAAGGTGGCGTGCCGACGGTCCGGAAATACGTGTCACGATTTCCGTCGCTTGGTCTTACGACGAGGGTTCGCAATGACGAGTCATGGTCCTGTTCGCAGCCGTCGTAGGGTGCGTCTGGAGGCGGCGACGCCGCCGACGACGCACCGGGTGGCCGCGACGGCCGCAACCCGCCGCATCGCCCGCCACGAAAGCCCTTGACGCCCCGGGTGTGGCTGTTACTATACAACCCGACCAGCGGAGTCACCGACTGCGGCCTTGCCGCAACACGACCGGACCGCCGGCCATCGGAACCCGACAGGCGATCTCAGCCCCCTTGTTTGCGCATGGCAAGTGTAGTAGTCACTGCATAACGCGCCGTACAGGATGTCACCGCGCACGAAAGGCCCGGAATGACCGCCGGAAACGACCACAGCACACCGCCGTCCGATCACGCCGGTCCGAACGGACCGTCCCTGGGCTCGACGCCCGCCTCCGATGCCTTCGCGCGGGAGTCCGTTATGCCCGCGCTGACGACCCTGGCCGCCACGGCCGAGGCGAAGGCCCTGACCACCGCCGATGTCGTCGATGCCCTGATCAACACCCAGGCCGCCTTTCTCAGTTCCATCCTGGGGCCCAAGGCGACCGGCGACCTGCTGCAGGCCCAGGGCCGCCAGATCGCCGCCGCCGCCGCCAACGCCGCCACCAACGCCCCCGCCTCACCCGCCGTGTCGATCCACGACACGGCCGGAACCGGCTGACGGCCGCGCGTGGCCCCGCGCGGACGGAGCCCTTGACAGTGCCCCCTTGCAAAGACGCGCCCCTTGACAAGACGCACCCTGTATTGATGCTGCTGTACCATACGGACGAACCCGGCCGCGCATCGGCCCGATGCTGACCTCTCCTGACCCCTCCCCGGGCCGTCGCGCGACCGACCGCCCCGGGAGCGGCCAGCCCGCCGCTTCAAAGGGCTTTCCTGGTAAGGGAAGCCGATCGATCGGCATGATACCGAACCCTGAAACGACAGAGAGGCAATCCCATGTCCGCGACCTTTGATGGGGCCTATTACCTCAATCAGTACAGCGACGTCCTGACCGCCATCGTCGGCGGCACCTTCGGCGCCGGCTTCAACACCGACCTGGACGGCGACGGCGACGTCGACAACTTCGACATCGCCCAGTACCACTTCAACATGCACGGCTGGGCCGAGCGCCGCGACCCGAACAGCACGTTCGACACCTCGGCTTACCTGTCCAGCAACTCCGACGTGCTGGCCGCCGGCATCAACCCGTTCTCGCACTTCCAGGCGTATGGCCTGACCGAAGGCCGCGCACCGAACGGCTCCATCCCGGCGGCGGGCAATTTCGACGCCGACGCCTACCTGGCTGCCAACTCCGACGTCTCCGATGCCGTGGACGCCGGCACCTTCGCCTCGGCCTACCAGCACTACATCCTGCACGGCCAGTTCGAGGGCCGCGCCGCGCAGACGACGGGTGGCCAGACGATCACGCCGACGACGAACTCTGGCGGTTCGCCGGGCGATACCGGAACGCCGGGCTCGACGATCCCGCTCACTGATAATGTCGAAGCCGTGACCGGCACCGAGGGCGACGATACCTTCATTGCGGCCAATGCCACCTACAACACCGGCGACTCTGTCAACGGCGGTGGCGGAACGGATCGCCTGAACCTGACGACCACGGCCGCGGAAACTGATCTTGTGGACCTGACGAGCGTCGAGCAGGTCTACCTGCGGAACACTAACTCTGGCACGGCGATTGACGCGAGCGGTTGGAGTGGCGTGTCTCAGATTTGGTACGATCGAGGCACCCAGGACATGGACGTCACGGGCGTTGCGGCATTGGCCACCGTCGGCCTGAACGAGGGTGCTGGCGCGAACTCGGACTTCAATGTTCAGTTCTCGTCATCAGTGCTGTCCGGCTCTTCGGACACTCTGAGTGTCGTGACGACCTCCGCGAGCATCGACGATCTGGATGTCGGTGAGTCGACGGGTACCGAAGAGTTCGAAACCTGGGCGTTCACGAACACTGGCACCAGCACTGTTGCCACCCTCCTTGATGGTGCCGGCAACGCTGAAGACCTCAGCACCGTCACCGCCACAGGCACCGGCTCTCTGACGTTGACCGATGCCCTGGACGCGAACAACGACGGCATTACCGTGACCGTCACCGGCGCCCTCGACTTCACTGGCACCACCAGCGGCGGCAACGATACGCTGACGGGTGGTGATGGCAACGACTCCTTCACCACTGGCGCCGGCAACGACACCGTGAACGGTGGCGCGGGCAATGACACCGTCATCTTCGGCGGCAACCTGACCACCAACGACACCGCCGATGGTGGTGACGGTACCGATACGATCGCCGCCTCGGCCGCGTTTACCTCGGCCGCGCTGACGAACGTGTCGAATTTCGAGCGGGCCCGGTTCGACGCCGACGTCGACCAGGATCTTTCGGTTCTGGAAAGCGCCGGCTTCAGCACCTTCGTCTACAACGTTACCGGCACGCACGTGTCCACCAAGAACAAGGACACGTTTACCCACATCCTGACGGTCGACGCGACCGACTTGGCGCCCGTTGTCGTCACGGACGATCTCAGCAATATCCTGATCGTCGAACTGGACGACGCCGACTTGGCTGGTGAGCTTGGCAATGCCTCCGGCAGCAGCGCTTACGAGACCATCAACCTGACGTCGTCGGGTGAGGACACGGGGGACACGACCAACACCGTCGCCGCCGTCGACGCCGCGAGCGGGGCGACCTTGACCATTTCGGGTAGCTTCGGCCTCACCATCTCCAGCAGCGTCAACTCGATCGTCGCGAATGCGTCGTCGTTCACCGGCAAACTCGGCTTCACCGGCAGCGCGTCAGCCGACGAAATCACGGGTGGCTCCGGCAACGACACCATCGACGGTGCCGGCGGCAACGATACGGTTACCCTGACGGCTGGTGGCAATGATATTGTCGACATCTCGACCGTGACGGGTGTCGTTACGATCGATGGTTTCGCCAGTGGCGATGTCGTGGATATCGAAGAAGCCAGTGGTAAAGACGGCGAGAACGTCATCACCGCAGCCCAGGCAGCTGCGGAAGACCCGACGACGTTGACCACGCAGATCGTGACAATCAACGCCTCCACGACCTCCGTTCTGACCGGCGGTTCCGAGACCATCTCGGACTTCACCGACACGACGGATGTCGCGGCCTACCTTGAGGAAGCGTTCGACATTGCCACCACGGAGGAGTTCTTCTTCGTGCTGAACGATGGAACGAACAGCTACATCTACGAAGTTGTCGAAGCTGGCGACACCACGATCGACGCGGGTGAAACCACGTTGGTTGGCGTTGTGAACGGTTACGTGTTGGGCGCTGACGACGTCTCCCAGACGGCGTAAGCCCGCGTAGCCCGCGTAGGGCGGATTCGCCGCGAAGCGGCACTCCGCCACCTGAGGAAAACCATCGGCGAAAGCCAACCTGGGCGGGGCCTTCGGGCCTCGCCTTTTTTCATGGGGTGCGCCTTCGGCTTTGTGGCGGGTTGCGCCTGCGGCGCGAACCCGCCCTACCGCGTACGGCGGATTCGCGGCGAAGCCGCAATCCGCCTGATGCGGAAAACCATCGGCGAAAGCCAACTTTGGGCGGGGCCTTCGGGCCTCGCCTTTTTTTGTGTGCGTGGTGGCGTGTGCGAGGCGCGAAACCGAAAGGCGTGATAGTATTGATCGCGCACGATTTCTCTTGACGCCCGTCGCCAGCCGCCCTTGAGTCGGAAGCTCATGATCGTCAGCTACAGGGACAAGCGGACAGCAGCGTTCGCGGAGGGTGCGTATGTTCGCGCATTCTCCGGCTTTGCGCGTCAGGCCGAGGTTCGCCTGGATCGTCTGGACGCGGCGACCGAATTGAACGACTTGAGGGCATTGCCTGGAAACCGGCTGGAGGCGTTGAAAGGGGATCGCGCCGGACAGTTCTCGATCCGGATCAACGATCAATGGCGGGTTTGTTTCGAGTGGCCCGACGAATCGCCCGGTCCCGTTAACGTGGAGATCGTTGACTACCACTGATCAGGAGACACATGGTGCGCACACCTATTCACCCTGGAAAGCACCTCGCTGAGGAGTTGCGTGTTCTCGGGATGTCGACTGCGGACCTGGCCCGCGAGATCGACGTGCCGGTTCATCGCGTGACCGGACTCATCGACGGTCAGACGAGCATCACCGCCGACACCGCCTTGCGCCTGGGTCACTGGTTCGGGATCGCGCCGGCCTTCTGGATGAACCTTCAGCAGCTTTTCGAGCTGCGCCGCGCGGAAGGCGAAGTCGGGGCCGAGATCGCGGCGCTTCCCCGTCTGGAAGATCGGTCGCCGCCCGCACCTGGGTCGCATGTGTGACCCTGGCGAAGAGCCTTTCCGTATTGCCCCTTTGCAATAGAGGTCGGCCATGAATGAATTGCTCGATGTGGTCGCGGTTGCCGTCAAAGCGGATTATCGGTTGGAGTTGGAATTCGAGAATGGCGAGGTGCGCGTCTTTAATATGGCGCCGCTTTTGGACAAGAAACCCTTCTCGCGCCTGAAGGAGTCGGGCTCTTTCTTTGGTGCGCGAGTTGACTACGGGACGGTCGTGTGGCCGGGGAACATCGATATCGCCCCGGAAACGTTGTACGACCGCTCTGTTCCGTTGGAGCCCGCGTAGGCGGATTCGCGGCGACGCCGCACTCCGCCTGATGCGGAAAACCATCGGCGAAAGCCAAACTGGGCGGGGCCTTCGGGCCTCGCCTTTTTTCGTCGGGCGCCTGCCGCCGGGTGGCGGGGTGCGCCTGCGGCGCGAACCCGCCCTAAGGCGTTGTTTTTATCGACGGCGGCACCGGGGTCGGGCATGGTGGCGGGCATGACGGCCCATCTGCTGTTCCACAACCGATTCCGGTATCCCGACGGGGCCAGTCTTGACATGAAGATCTGGCGCGTCCCGGTCCCCGTCCCGGGCAGCGGGCATGACCTGAAGGACAGGGAGGACACCCGATGCCAACGGCTCTGCGTGTCGATGGCTATCGGTTCTTTTTCTACAGTGACGAGGGTCATCCCCGGGAGCCACCGCACATCCATGTCCGGCAGGGACGGAACGAAGCCAAATTCTGGCTACAGCCGAATGTCTGTCTGGCCTACAATGAGGGCTTGGATGCCCGAGCGCTGAACCGGGTCCAAAAGTTGGTCGAGCAACACCGAACCCGTTTGGAAAGGGCATGGCATGAGCATTTCGCCTGAAGCGGTCCGTTTCGACGACGACAACATGTGGGTTGATCTGAGCGACGGCCGCACCATCGGGGTGCCCCTGGCCTGGTTCCCGCGCCTGCTTCACGCCTCGCCCGCACAGCGCGAGGACTACGCATTGAGTCGGCGCGGGATGCACTGGGAGGCGCTCGACGAAGACATTTCGGTCGACGGCATCCTGGCCGGGCGCGGAGACCAGACCACCCGCGCTCACAAGGCCGCCTGATGCGGAAAACCATCGGCGAAAGCCAACCTGGGCGGGGCCTTCGGGCGCTGGTCTCGGCTCTTGCGGGGTGGGGATGACGTGTTGCAGCGTGGTCCTTTGCCCTCCGTTGGACCGTTTGCCCCATGCCGCCCGTTGACATCCGCCGCTGGCACCGCCTGTTCGGCATCGCCCTGACCGACCTGTTCGCGGACACGTCGTGGCGGGTTGAGCTGGAGAAGGAACTGGCGCTCAAGAGCCAGCTTCTGGACGTGGCGATCATCGAGGGGCCGGGGGAGGCCCCGGCGGTGCCGGAGGGTCTGCCGGACGGCCTGGATGGTCTGCGGGCGCACAATCTGCTGACCTACAAGTCCCAGCACGAGGCGCTGACGGCGTGGACTTTGGATGAACTGATCGGGCACTATGTTTCGTATCGCAAGCTGACGAGCCCGAAGGATGCGCTGATCCCGGAGGCGGCGTTCGGGCTGTTCGCGGTGGCGACGCGCTTTCCGGAGGGGCTGGCGCGAGAGGTGACCCTGAAGCCGGCCGGGCCGGAAGGGGTGTTTGACGTTCCGTGGGGCGCGCGCCATATCCGTCTTGTGGTGCTGCGCAGGATCGCGCGGCATCCCCGGAACGCGCCCTGGGAGCTGTTCAGCGCCGAGCAGGACCGGCTTCGCGACGGGGTGATGGGATACCGGGCGCGTCGACGAAGCGCGATGGCGCTGCTGCGGGCGCTGTATCAGGCGTACCAGTTGGAGGACCCGGACATGGCGTACACGATGGAAGACTTCCTGCGGGAAGAGCGTGCGGCGTTGCTGAACGACCTGACGCCCGAGGAGCGCCAGCGATTGATCGAGGGGCTGGCCCCGGAGGATGTCCTTAGGCGGTACAGCGCGGATGACGTGGTAAAGGGCCTGAGCCCCGACGAACTGCGTCGGCTGAAGGACCGCCTGGACCGGATGCACTGAGCGAAAGGCCCGCGGTAGGCGGAGTCGCGGCGGAGCCGCACTCCGCCTGATGCGGAAAACCATCGGCGAAAGCCAACCTCGGCGGGGCCTTCGGGCCTCGCCTTTTTTCTTTGGGGGCGCCTGCCGCCGGGTGGCGGTTTCCGCTTGGTGGCGGCCTGTCCGGGGCGATTGCCGTTGGGGCATCGACGGTGGACCGACGATGGGGCATGGTTTCCGCTATGGCTGACCTGCTCTTTCACGACCGGTTCCGGTATCCCGACGGGGCCATTCTTGAAATGAAGATCTGGCGCGTGCCGGTGGCCGTGCCGGGCAGCGGGCACGACCTGAAGTACAGCCTTTTCTATGGCTATCCGGGGCGTCGGGTGGTGGGGTATGATAACGAACGGGGCAAGGGCGACCATTGCCACCGGGACGGCCAGGAGGTGCCCTACCGTTTCACGACGGTGTCGGCCCTGGTCGCTGACTTTCTGGACGACGTGCGACGGGCGCGAGGCGAGACATGACGGACCGGATCAACGTGCATGTCGGAACTCCGGAGGACATGGGGCGGCGGTTCGTTTCGGCTTGGGAGCGGGCGGCGCGGGGCGAGGCGGTCCGCGAGACCCATGTGACCGTGCCGGACCTGGAGGCGCTTCTGGAGACCCTGACACCCGGCCGCATTGATCTGCTGCGCGCCGCGCGGCGCCACGCGGAGGCGACGGTGCGCGGTCTGGCGGATGACCTGCACCGCGACGTGGTCTCCGTGGACGGCGACGTCGAGACCCTGGCCCGGATGGGGCTACTGGAACGCGCCGGGGATCGGGTCATCGCCCCCTTCGCCGAGGTCGAGGCCCGGCTGGTGCTGTAGCCCGCGTCGGGCGGAGTCGCGGCGACGCGGCACTCCGCCTGATGCGGAAAACCATCGGCGAACGCCACCCCTCGGCGCGGCCTTTGGGCCTCGCCCTTTTTCTTGGGGTGCGGCGGTGCGCGGGCGGCGCGGCCCCGCCCTGCGCTGCGCTTGCCGCCCGCGTTCGGCCGCCCTATCCTCTCCTCATGGCATCGCGCCTGACATGGGACGAGAGCAAACGTCGGCTCAACCTGGCCAAACATGGTCTGGACTTTGCCGATGCGGTGGTCGTTCTGGACTCGCGCTATCGGCTGGATGTCCCGGTGGTCCGAGGCGGGGAACAGCGGGTTCAATCCCTGGCGTATGCTCTGGGCGTGATGGCGGTTCTGACGGTGGTTCATGTCCCGCGCGATGGGACAGCTCGGATCATCAGCTTTCGCCGGGCGAGCGTCGTGGAACGGGAGATGTATCGTGTCTGGCTCGACAGCGAACACCATGACCCTTGAGGCGGTCCGGGCGGCGGTGGCACGGTTGCCCGCCGAGGACGACTTTGTCTGGGATGGCGCGGACGAGGACGACCGTCCAGCATCCGAGGCAGAGATGCGGGCCGCCGTGGAAGCGGACCTGGCCGGGCGGGCCGGGCGTGCGGGGTCGCGGCGTACTCCGGTGGTGCTGGGGATCGACACGGACATTGTGGCGGCGTTCCGGGCCACGGGTCCCGGATGGCGCGGGCGGATGAACGCGGCCCTGCGGGAATGGGTGCGCGAGCACGGGTAGCCCGCGTCGGGCGCTGTGTCCGGCTCTTGCGGGATGGGGATGACGTGTTGCAGCGTGGTCCTGTGCCCTCCGTTGGACCGTTTGCCCCATGCCGCCCGTTGACATCCGCCGCTGGCACCGCCTGTTCGGCATCGCCCTGACCGACCTGTTCGCGGACACGTCGTGGCGGGTTGAGCTGGAGAAGGAACTGGCGCTCAAGAGCCAGCTTCTGGACGTGGCGATCATCGAGGGGCCGGGGGAGGCCCCGGCGGTGCCGGAGGGTCTGCCGGACGGCCTGGATGGTCTGCGGGCGCACAATCTGCTGACCTACAAGTCCCAGCACGAGGCGCTGACGGCGTGGACTTTGGATGAACTGATCGGGCACTATGTTTCGTATCGCAAGCTGACGAGCCCGAAGGATGCGCTGATCCCGGAGGCGGCGTTCGGGCTGTTCGCGGTGGCGACGCGCTTTCCGGAGGGGCTGGCGCGAGAGGTGACCCTGAAGCCGGCCGGGCCGGAAGGGGTGTTTGACGTTCCGTGGGGCGCGCGCCATATCCGTCTTGTGGTGCTGCGCAGGATCGCGCGGCATCCCCGGAACGCGCCCTGGGAACTGTTCAGCGCCGAGCAGGATCGCCTTCGTGACGGGGTGATGGGATACCGGGCGCGTCGACGAAGCGCGATGGCGCTGCTTCGGGCGCTGCATCAGGCGTACCAGTTGGAGGACCCGGACATGGCCTACACGATGGAAGACTTCCTGCGCGAGGAACGGGCGGCGCTGCTGGACGATCTGACGCCCGAGGAGCGCCAGCGATTGATCGAGGGGCTGTCACCGGAGGACCGTCTGAAGGGTCTGAGCCCTGATGACGTGTTGCGGGGGTTTGGCCCCGACGAACTGCGCCGCCTGAAGGACCGCCTGGACCGGATGCACTGACGGCTGCTGCCTAGCTGGGTTGCGGTGCTGGCTTGTCCTGTTGCAGCCTCGCGTTTTGCCTTCGCTGGACCGCTTGCCCCATGCCGCCCGTTGATGTTCGCTATCGGGTGTACCAGTTGGAGGACCCGGACATGGCCTACACGATGGAAGACTTCCTGCGCGAAGAACGGGCGGCGTTGCTGAACGACCTGACGCCCGACGAGCGCCGGCGATTGATCGAGGGGCTGGCCCCGGAGGACCGTCTGAAGGGTCTTGATCCGGAGGATGTGCTGAAGCGGTTCAGCGCTGAGGACGTCGTGAAGGGTCTGAGCCCCGAGGAGCTGCATCGGTTGAAGGATCGACTGAAACACACGCACTGAGCGAAAGGCCCGCGTCGGGGCGCACGCGTGTCCGGCACATTGTCATGACGAGCGTGACCCATCATCTGTTGGGCATCGCCATCAGACAGAGGAGACGCCTCATGCGCTCCACCGTTCCGGCCACGATGCTGGCCTTGACCTTCGTGGCGCCGCTGGGCGTCGCGCCGGCCTCGGGCGCCGACTGCCCCCGGCCGCAGGACCTGCCGTTGAAGACAGAGGGGCGTACGCCGGTCTTTCAGGACGCCTGCGGTCAGCGGTTCCAGGCCGGCTACCGCCTGGAGGGCACCACGCTGCACTTCCCCGGCGGCGGCACGCACACCCTGACCGAGGCGACCACGGCCGAGGCCGAGCGCGTGCTGCGCGACGCCTATGGTCTGGTCGGCCCGCGCCACCGGCTGGTGCGCACTGTTTGGCCGGAGGACTAATCCGCACCCGTCGCCCGGAACGCCTCCAGCGCCGCCTTGCGTGCCTCGGCGTGGTCGACGAGGGGGCGAGGGTAGGTGTCGCCCAGGGCGACACCGGCCTGGTCCAGCGCCTCGGCCGGTGCCCGCCACGGCGCATGAATCCAGCGGGTGGGCAGCCGGGCCAGTTCCGGCACCCAGCGCCGGACGAAAGCGCCCTCCGGGTCGAACTTTTCGCCCTGGAGCACCGGGTTGAACACCCGGAAGTAAGGCGCGGCGTCGGCGCCGCAGCCCGCCACCCACTGCCACGACCCCGGGTTGTTGGCCGGGCAGGCGTCCACCAGGGTATCCCAGAACCAGCGCTCGCCCGCGCGCCAGTCGAGGCGCAGGTCCTTGACCAGGAACGAGGCGGTGATCATGCGCGCACGGTTGTGCATCCACCCCGTTTGCCACAACTGGCGCATGGCCGCGTCCACCACCGGGTATCCCGTGCGCCCACCCTGCCAAGCGGCCAGGTGGTCGGCGTCGTCCCGCCACGGAAACGCGGCGAAGCGGTCCTGCAGCGGGATCTCGTGCAGGGCCGGATGCTGGTGCAGCAGGTGGTGGCAGAACTCGCGCCAGCCCAGTTCGCGCAGGAACGTCTCGGCCCCGGCCGACGCCGCGCGGTCACGCACGGCGTGCCAGATCCGGCGCGGCCCGATCTCGCCGAAACGCAGGTGGGGCGACAGCATCGACGTGGCCTCCGCGCCCAACTGGTCGCGGCGCGCGTCGTAGTGGCCGATCGCCCCGTCCACGAAGGCCTCCAGCAGGGCCACCGCCGCCGCCTCGCCGGGGACCCAGGTGGCGCGCAGACCGCCGGCCCAGTCCGGCCGGGTGGGCAACAGGCCCCAGTCCTCCAGCGCGTCGCTGTTTGGCCAGACGTCCGGCGCGGGGATGTGTTCGGGCGCGGGCGCCGGGCGCGGCGGCGGATCGAGGCTCAGGACCTGACGCCAGAACGGGGTGAAGACGCGGAAGGGCTGGCCCTGGCGAGTGCGCACGGCCTCCGGCTCGTACAGCAGGGCGCCGCCGTAGCGCCGCACCGTCACACCCTGGGCGGTCAGGTGCTCAGCCAGCGGGGCTTCGTCCCGGCCCGGCTGACGGGTCCAGACCACGGTGTCGGCGCCGGTCTCGCGCGCCAGATCGGACAGCACGCGCCGCGCCCCACCGCGCCGCAGGATCAGACCCGAGCCGCGCGCGTCCAGATCACGGGCCAGGCTGGTCAGCGAGCCGTGCAGCCACCAGCGCGCGGCCCCGCCCAAGGCACGGGCGTCCTCGCCCGTGTCGTCCAGGATGGACACCGGCACGACCGGCCGCCCCGCCGCCAAGGCGGCGACAAGGGCGGGGTGATCCGTCAGCCGCAGGTCGCGGCGCAGCCACAGCAGGACGGGCGCGGTCGTCACGGTGCCGTCGCCAAAACAGGACCCAAGGCGCGAGACGCGATCACCGGACACCCCGTTCATGCCGGCTGACGAACGCCCGGAAGCCCTTCATGTCGCTCTCGTCGATCTCCAGACGGATGTGGCTGGAGGCGTCGGTGGTGGTGACGATGTGGCCCGGCACGGTGCCGAGTTCAGGCACCGAGGCCTGGAACGATGGCTCGCGGACGTCCTTCAGCGCCCGGTTCAGGGTGCCGACCCCGGCGAACGACAGGTCCTGGAGCAGGCAGGACTCACTCTGGCCGCCCGGGAACGTCAGGGTGACCGCCACGTTGATCGTGCGCAGACGGTTGGCCTCGCGGTCCTCGTCGGCGGTCGAGCGGATGATGCGTTCCAGGGCGGCGCGCATGGCCTCCACGTGGCTGCGCACCTGATCGGCGGACTCGCGAACGGTTCCGGCATGGTGGCTGCTGGTTTCGCTGCTGGCCGAGACCTTGCCGATGTTGTCCGACGAGTGTTGCGTGCTGCGGGCGGCGAGCTGGGCGTTGTGGCTGATCTCGCCGGTGGCCGCCGTCTGTTCCTCGACCGCGGCGGAGATGGCGGTGGCGATCTCGTTGAGCTGTTCGATGACGTGCGTGATGCCCTGGATCGCCTCCACGGCCTGGTGGGTGGCCGATTGCATCCCGCCGATCTGGTCGGCGATGTTCTCGGTGGCCTTGGCGGTCTGGTTGGCCAGGGTTTTGACCTCGTTGGCCACGACGGCGAAACCCTTGCCCGCCTCGCCGGCGCGCGCCGCCTCGATCGTCGCGTTCAGCGCCAGCAGGTTGGTCTGCTTGGCGATGTCGCTGATCAGGTTGACCACCTCGCCGATCTTGTCGGCGGCCTCGACCAGCCCGTTGATCCGCTCGGTGGTCGACGCCGCTTCCTCGGCGGCGCGGCGGGCGACGTCGGCGGCGTTGGACACCTGACCGCCGATCTCGGCGATGGAGTTGGAGAGCTGTTCGGAGGCGGCGGCGACGGCATCGACGTTGCCGGACGCATCGCGCGACGCGGCGGCGGCGGCCGTGGAGCCCTCATCCAGATCCGCCATGCTCTGGCTCATGGCGACGGCGGCCTCGTGCATTCCGGTCGTCTGGGACAGCACCTGGGCGATGGCGCCCTTGACCTCCTCGTCGAGGGCGTTGGTCAGGGCCAGCATTTCCGCCTGGATGCGGCGCGCGTTGCGGCGCTGTTCCGTCGACTGTTCCGCTTGCAGGCGCTGCACTTCCTGGGCGTTGTCCTTGAAGACCTGGATGGCCTCGGCCATGGCGCCGATTTCGTCCTTCTTGCCGGTATAGGGAATGTCGACCGAGCTGTCGCCCTCGGCCACCCGCCGCATCCGCCCGGTGATGACCACCAGCGGATTCACGAGCACCTTGGACAGGACGACGTACAGGGCGATCCCCGCCAGCACCATGGCCAGGAACACCAGGCCGCCGGACTGGAGCGATTCCCGCCAGGCCTTGTCCAACGGCGCCGCGAGCGGGACGTAGGCATTCAGGGAGCCGAGAATGGCCGGCGAGCCGACCTCCAGGTTGTGGCACGCCGCGCAGCCGGGATGAATGTCCGCCGTCAGCGGAACGGCGATGCGCAACAGACCGTCCTCCTCGGCGCGGACCATGGACTCGCCGTCGTTGACCATGCGCCGCAACGCCTCGCGCTCGAACGGACGCTCGATCGCCGTGCTGGCCCCACCCATGGGCGGCTGGCCGGTCAGGTCCAGGTCGCCGATCAGGAGCACGCGCAGCGTGTCCTCGCCGAAGTCATGGATCACCGCCTCGTCGACGGCGCGGATGGTCCGGTTCCAGTCGGCGCGGACCTGGCTTTCCACCTCGGGTGTCGCGGCCGCCTGAAGGGCCGTGTAGAACTCCCGCGTCGAGACCATGAACATCTCGGCCGACCGGGCGATGCCCGTCATGGCGGTGTCTTCGGCCGCCTCGTACGTTCGGTCGATCAGCAAAAAGCGGGCAATATAGACGGCCACAAGGACGGCGATCACGACCGAGGACACGGCCAGAACCAGACCGACACGGCCACGCACACTGTCGAACATTCGCATGATCTTGCGACCTCCATAACGACCCGGGGGCGCGTGCTCCATGATTTCGGACCAATCGGCCCGCGCGTTTCCCGGCAGAGCGAAGAGCCGTGCCACGCGCCCATGGCCCGACCGGGGCAGCAGTGCCGGCGGGGGCGGGCAACGGCCCTCTGTCTACGCGGACGCCTATCGTGCGGACCGGTCCGTTAACATGACATTTAAGGGGGAATTCGACCGCACGCCGTCTGTCGCGAACGAGATGCGCGCCCGCCGCATGGCGGTGTCGTGACGGCCCGGGCGGGTGGAATTCGGCACCGTTTCAAGGCATTGCGCGACCACGTGCGCGGGGGCGTCAGGCGCGGGCGGGTGGCGCGTCCGTCCGCCCAGGATGTGTTCGCATTGGTGGCTCCACGCCGTGGCGGCAGTCCAATCCGCGACTCCGGCGGTCGCATACGCCAAACGGCGGATGAGGGGTGGCCTCATCCGCCGTCTTGCGTTGCGCGGCAAGCTTAGTTGACTATGCACCCGGCCCCGCCTTTCCGCCCCCTGATCCTGTGGCCAGGATCAGGAGGTGGAGGCTGGATCGCACATCACATGATAGGAGCTTCACTCGGCGGTTGCGCCGCCTGATCGTCCGTCTCCGCGTTTATCGTCACCGTGGCGGTGGCGGTGTCGCCGTCGTTGTCCGTGACCGTGTAGTTGAAGGTTGCGCCCTTTTCATAGCCCTCGCCAGCGGTGTAGGTGATGGTCCCGGCCTCCACGTCGAACGAGACTGAACCATGCCCCTCGACGCCGTCGGCTTCGATGGAGGCGATCCCATCAGCCCCGCCGTCAACAGCAAGGACGAAGGTGTTGCCCTCATCGAACTCGGACACGATTTCATCCTCCGCCTCCGGCACGTCGTCCTCGATCCGGATGCTGAAGTCCAGCGCCACCGGGTCGAGATCATCGTCGTACGTCTCGATGGCGCCGGCGATATGCAGGTCAACGACGTTTTCGTTGATGTCCTCGGCCTCACTGTCAACGCCCTGGAACGCCGAGTCCGGATGTTCCACCGCACCCTCAAGCTCGAATGTGTAGGTCCCGTCCCCATTCAAGGTCAGGGTGAAGATGGGCGTCGGGTCGGGCGCGCCCGTGTCGACGACGCCGTTCAAGACCATGCCGCTCGGATCACGCACCAGGGTGATGTCGTGGTACCCGCCATCGGTGCCCAACCCTTTCAGGTTGGTAAGACCCGGACCGTCAATGCCCTCGGCGATTCGGTAGATCGGCCCGTCAGACGACTCCGGCCCGTCGGCCCCGTAGTCCACGGCCTCTTTGCCGTCCACGTTGTCAGGCAGAATGGCGGCGGTTACCGTCGCAATGCCGCCCTCAATGCCGTCCTCATCCACCTTGTCCTGGCCAACGGTGTTGTTGTTGATGGTGATCTGGACGTCGTCGAAGTCGCTATCGCCCTTGTCATCGCCAAAATACAAACGGTCGCCATTGGCGTCTGACGGGATGTAGCCCGCGAAACCATTCGGGGTATCCTGGGCAATGTCGTCGGCACTCTTTGCATATCCTTCGTTGTCAAAAAGCACCCGGTAGTCTCTAGTACCAACGGTAACAACAACATTTCCGCCAGATCCGTCCTTGAACGTCAACTCGTCGTCCTGCTCGAAGTTGTTTTGCGGATTCCCCTTATCCCCGTTTCCTCGCGGGATGACAAAGAAGCCAATCTGATCGGCGGCGTAACCCTCGATTGTATAGGACTCGCCGTAGTTCGCACTGGGCGCGTTGCCCCAAATGATCGTGCCCTTGCCACCCTCGGGCTCGCCGTCTGAATCTTTGACATAGTAGCCGAGGCTGTTGTGCCAATATGCTTCGCCGCCCCAGTTGGTGACGGTGACCGACTTGGCGACGGGCGTGTCGTCGTCAACCGATACGTTCAGCGTGCCGGCACGTTCGCCGTCGACGGTGTAACTCACTGGGATATTGATGTTGTCTTCGGTACCACTCTGGCCGTGTTCCAGCGCTTGGTGGAGGACGACCTGGTAGTCTCCACCGGTCGCGCCGGTCGGCCAGATCGTCAATACGGGCTCTTGATAGCTGTATTGATCGCCCTCTTGTTGTCCCCCAACGTAAGCTTGCACACCCCCGCCACTGATCGTTTGCCACTGCAGCGGTTCGCCGTCGGCCCGATTGAGGCCAAGGGCCAACAAGCCGTCGGTCAGGAACGCCACTGACCCATTGGCGTCAACACCGTTCAGGGTGCCGTTAGCGGTGGCCTCGTTGTCGTCGCCATCCGTATTCGGCACGACGTCGTCGCCGCGCCCGCCCGGGTTGCCGTCATGCGGCCAGTAACCGTACTCGGTCTCGCCGCCAAGCCCATCCTCGTCGACGACGATGTCGGACTCCTCCTGCGGCGGCGGCGGCGGGGGCGGCGGCGGCGGCGGGGTGAACGTCACCCGGATCGGCTGTTCGGCCATCGACTGGTCGCCGTCGGTGTCTTCCAGCGTGTAGGTGAAGGCCGTGGTGCCGCTGACGGCGGCGGCCGGGGTGAAGGTCCAGCTGCCGTCGCTCTCGACGGTCAACTCGCCGTATTCGGTGGTGACGGTGTCGCCGGCGTCCGCCGTCTGCTCGTCGCCGTCCGCGTCGGTGTAGGTGAAGGACACGACCACCGCCTCGACGTCCGGCCCTTGATCGTCGTTGTCGCGCACGTTGCCGGTGACCGGATCGGCGCCGGCCGTGACGGAGACGAGGTCGTCGTCCACCGCCTCGGGCACGCCGTCGGTCACCAGGATGCCCTGCGTGGCGCCGCTGGTGCTGCCATCGGCGTCGGCGATGGTGTAGGTGAAGTCGTCGGCCAGCGCGTCACTTTCCGAATGGTCCTCGGTCGCGTCGGCCGTGTAGGTCCACGAGCCGTCGGCGTTGACGGTCAGCGTGCCGTACTGGGTGTCCACCGTGCTGCCCGCGGCCGCCGTCTGGCTGGCGCCGGCCTCGTCCGTGTAGGTGAAGGAAACGACCGTGTTCGGGGTGTCCTGGCTCGCCAGGTCGTTGGTCAGGACGTTGCCGGTCAGGGCATCCTCGGACCCTTCCACGACCGACTGCGCCGCGTCGTCCAGCGCCACCGGGCCGGTGTCGGTGACGGCGATGAACTGCGTCGCAGAGGCGGTCAGGCCGATCGCGTCGGTGATGGTATAGTCGAACGGATCCAGCAGGCCCGCCCCCGCCGCGTGGTCCTCGCGCGGGTCGGAGGTGTAGGTCCAGGTGCCGTCGGCGTTGACGACCAGCGTGCCGTACTGGGTATCGAGTTCGACGCCGAACACGCCGTCCTGCGTGACACCGGCCTCGTCGGTGTAGGTGAAGGCGGTGACCGTGATCGGCGGGTTGTCGCCAGTGACGTCGTTGTCGAGCACGTTGCCGGTGATGGTCGTCTCGCCTTCGGGGGTGACCGCGTCTCCCGAGAGCGCGGCGAGGTCGACGTCATCCCCTTCGTCGGGGCCATCGCCGGGGCCATCGTCGGGGCCACCATCGTCGCCCTCGTCGGGGACGTCATCGGCGAGGCCGTCATCGAACGCGGCCGGCCCACCCGTGGCGGCGCCCGGCGCGTCATCCAGATCGCCGACCAGTTCGTCCTCGGCCACGAAGTCGAACAGGAAGTTCAGGTTGCCCAACAGGTCGAGCGGATTGATGCCCTCGCCGATGGCGCCGATGTCATACGGGTTGAAGCCGGCGCCGCCGCCGCCGTCGGCGGCCGGGGCCCCCGGTGTACCGGCGGCCGGCGTGCCGGCGGCCGGCGCCAGGTCGTTGAAATCGATGCCGTGGTCGGCCATCAGCAGATCAGAGGTGATGGCCGTGCCGTCGGCCAGCGTCAGGATCGGCGCCAGGGCGCCGGACTCCGGCGCGGCGAAGGTCAGGAAGTCGGACAGGACGATGCTGCCGCCATTCTCGAACGACAGAACGAGGTTGGCGCCGTCCTGGGCGATCGACACGCGGTCGGGGTCGGCGTCGACGGCGTAGGTCTGGCCGGGAATGACGAATTCCTCAGCCGTCTGGCCCGCCGGCGGCGGCGCCAGGACGATGGCATCGGCGGCCGGGGCCGGCGCAGGGGCCGGCGGCGCGGCCGGATCGGCCTGCGCGAGTTGGACCCCGGACGGCGTCACATCATCGGACGGCCCGGAGGTGGTGTCGGTGGGAGTGCTCGTCGTTGAGTCGACCATGGTTGTCTCCTTCTGATCCGCCGGCGCCGCGCTGGTCCGCTGGGCCTAGTGTGCCGTCTCGCGGGAGGACACCGGGCTCGTGCGCCGGTCCCACCCTCTATGGTCCCGTGTACGCCGAACACACCGGGCCTCGCATCACCCATGTGAGGTAAAAACGCACGCGCTGGAACACGGATCGGCCATCAGACCAAGCGTGCTCGCGTCAGCCGGCGACGCCGCTGCCCTCGGGGCGGAACGACAGTGGCGTATGGTCGCCGCCGATCGCGCCCAATACGGCGATGCAGTCCCCGGTCTTGGCCACGCCCGGGAAGTGGCGGCCGATCAGCATCCCGTCCAGCTTGGCGCGGTAGTCGCGCGGCGCGATGCCGGTCCGGTCCACCGGCCAGATGCGGGCCAGCAGGTCGCCCTCGCGCACCGTCTCGCCCAGATCGACGCCCATC
This sequence comes from uncultured Rhodospira sp., assembly GCF_937138205.1. Classification (GTDB taxonomy): domain Bacteria; phylum Pseudomonadota; class Alphaproteobacteria; order Rhodospirillales; family Rhodospirillaceae; genus Rhodospira. Next base: position 119,720 of record NZ_CAKZOT010000107.1, read on the forward strand.
TCCAGCATTCCGTCGACATCGGCGAAGGTGAAGCAGTCCATCGACGGCATGTCGAGCGACAGGGACGGCTCCATCACCGGCTCGCCCTCCAGCACGCCGGCATGGATCAGCACGTTGCGCACGCCCTTGCGGGCGATTCGGGCACTGGCGGCGGTGGAGGTGCCGCCTCCGCGGAGCTCGGTGCTGACGAACGTCTTGCCGGCTTCCTCGGCGGCGGTGTCGAACAGGCCGGCGGCATCAATCTCCAGCATCTTTGCCGTGTAGGGCGCGTTGAAGGCGACGGCGGCGGCCTCGCAGCGGGCCTCCTGCGTCTTGTCCGGCAGCACGTGCGAGGCGGCGAACGGCACGAAGTCCAATGTCGAGCCGCCGGCGTGGATGTCCATGACCAGATCGCTCATGGGCAGCAAGTAGCGCTGGACATAGTCCGCGATCTTCTGCGTCACGGTTCCGTCGGGCGCGCCCGGGAACAGGCGGTTGAGGTTGCCGCTGTCGATGGGCGAGGTGCGCCGGCCCGCCCGGAAGGCCGGGTAGTTCAGGAATGGCAGCATGATGATGCGCCCGGAGACCTGGGCCGGGTCCAGGTGCAGCGCGAGGTCCAGAAGGGCCAGCGGTCCCTCGTACTCGTCGCCGTGGTTGGCGCCGGTCAGCAGCACGGACGGGCCGATCCCGTTCTTGATCACACAAACGGGAATCATCAGGTTGCCCCAGGCGCTGTCGTCGCGGCTGAAGGGCAGGCGCAGGAATCCATGCTGCCGGCCGTCGGCGTCGAAATCGACGGTCGGGTCGATCGGTGTCGGTTTTTCGTACATCAGAGACATGCCATGGGGAATCCGAAGGCCGACGGGTTGACCCTCTCCGCCCTGGATATCACGGCTTGACCACCAGTTCACGCGGTGTGTTGGCCAGGATTTCCGGAGCCTTCTCGCGAATCACGAAGCTCTCTGTAATTTCAAACCCCCACGTGTCGAGCCACAGGCCGGTCATGAAATGGAACGTCATGTTCGGCTGCAGGACCGAGCGGTCGCCGGACCGGAAACTCATGGTCCGTTCGCCCCAGTCCGGGGGGTAGCTGACACCGATGGGATAGCCGGCGCGATTGTCCTTCTCGATCCCGTACTTGCGCAGGACGGCGAAGAAGGCCCGTGCCACATCCTCGCAGGTGTTGCCGGGCAGCGCCTGGTCCAGGCCCGCCTCCATGCCCTCCAGCACCGCCTTTTCGGCGTCCAGGAACCGGTGGTCGGGCTTACCCAGGAAGACCGTGCGCGACAACGGGCAGTGATAGCGGTGATAGCAGCCGGCGATTTCGAAGAAAGTACCCTCGCCTTTCCGCAGTGGCTTGTCCGTCCAGGTCAGGTGTGGCGCCGCGGCCTCCGGGCCGGAGGCGACCAGCGGGACGATGGCGGCATAGTCGCCGCCGAACTCCGCCGTGCCGCGCAGGGCGGCGTCCTGGATCTCGGCGACCAGATCGCACTTGCGCATTCCCGGTTCGACCACGTCGCGGATGCGGGCGTGCATGGCGTCGACGATGCGCGCGGCGCGGCGCATGTAGGTCAGTTCGGTCTCCGACTTGACCGCGCGCTGCCAGTTGACCAGCGCCGTGGCGTCCTGAAAGCGCGCGTTGGGCAGCTCGCGCAAGAGGGTTTGATAGGCAGCGGCCGAGAAATAGTAGTTGTCCATCTCGACGCCGATTCGGCGGCTGCCCCAGCCGCGATCCGTGATGATGGCCGCCAGGACCTCCATGGGATGACGGACCACCGACTGCACGTAGTGGTCAGGGTAGGTCTGGATGCCCGCCTCGGGCATCCACACGGTCTGGCGGGCGCCGTTGCCGTCCTGGCCGCGTCCCCACCAGATCGGATCGTCGTCGACGGGCAGCACGACGGCCTGATGGACATAAAACGACCAGCCGTCATAGCCGGTCAGCCAGTTCATGTTGGACGGGTCGGTGACAATCAGCAGGTCGAGCCCGGCGGCCTCCATGGCAGCCCTGGTCTTGGTCAGGCGCTGACCGTACTCCGCGAGGGAAAAACGCAGGTCGTTTTCATGCTGCATGGACAGGTGTTCCCGAGGCAAAGGCGCATCCCGGCGCGGCTCTGGCCTCGCGTCGCGACGCCAGCTTTTTCAGACTGGGGCCGGCGCCGCGAAGCGGCGGAGCCCCATGACCTGACACCGCAGGTCATGGGCGATCAAGAGTCAAAAGAGGTCCCCGCGCCGGCCTGGGTCACCCGCGCCAGTGCCAGCGTGGCGATGGCCGTGTCCTGTACCCCGGTGCCCGTCAGGTCGGCAACGGTGATCTGGTCCGCGTTGGCGCGGCCCGGCGCGGTGCCCGTCACCACCGCGCCCAGTTCGGGGAAGACGTCGTCCGCGCCCACCAAACCGGCGGCGATGGCGTGATGCAGTTCCCCCAGCCGCCGCGTCTGCGCCAGGCTGTCGGCCACGTAGCGGACGTCGGGCCGTGCCAGAACGGCCGGGTCCAGCTCGTTCTTGTGCTCGGCGTCCGAGCCCATGGCGGTGACGTGCTGGCCCGGCCGCAGCCAGTCGGCCATCAACAGGGGTTGGGGGCTGGGCGTGGTGAGGACCACGACATCGGCCTCGGCGACGGCGGCCTCGGCGGACGGCGCCACCGACACCGGAAATCCCAGCCGCACCGACTGCTCGGCGGCGCACAAGGCGGCCTTGTCGGCGTCGCGCGCCCAGACGGTGGCGCTCTCCAGCGGCCGCACCAGGGCCAGCGCCTCCAGTTGCAGGCGCGCCTGCACCCCGGCGCCGATCACGGCGGCGCGGCGGGCCTCCGGGCGGGCCAAGTGTTTCGCGGCGACGGCGCCGGCGGCGGCGGTGCGCACGTCGGTCAGATAGCCGTTGTCCAGCAGCACGGCCTCCAGCAGGCCGGTCTTGGCGCTGAACAGGGTCATCAGGCCGTTGACGCTGGGCAGGCCGAGCTTGGGATTGTCGAAGAACCCGGGGCTAATCTTGATGGCGAAGCTGTCGATGCCGGGCACATAGGCGGTCTTGACGTCCACCTCGCCGTTGGCGTCGTGGATGTCCAGGCGCAGGATCGGCGGCATGACCACGCCGCCGCCGGCCAGGGCGGCGAACGCCTGCTCGACGCAGGCGACGGCATCGAGATCGAGCGCCACGGCGGAACGCAGGTCGGCCTCGGTGACGATGCGGACGGTGGGCATGGCGGGCTCTTCTCAGCAGCTTCAGACCGGGACGGATCGAAGGTCCGACCGACAGGACGAAAGAACGATGGCGCCACCTTACTCGGGCGGCTGGATGTACTGAAGGCCGGCCACCGTGCCGGCGGCGGAGGCGATGCACAGACCAATGATGGTGGCCACGGTGCCGACGATGAACGCCCGGTTGGGCTTTTCGGCCAGCTTGCCGATCAGCTCGGCCCTGAGTTCCTGAACCTCCGCATTGGTTGCCAGGGCCGGTACTGTCGCCCGCCATTCGGCGCGCATGGTTTGAGCCTCCGCCGTCAAGTCGGTCCGAACGTCCTTGATTTCGGTCTGCAGGCCGGCGTGCGTGTCCTTGATCTCGCTCGCCAGACCGCTGCGGACGTCGTGAATCTCCGCCTT
>NZ_CAKZOT010000108.1 GCF_937138205.1 uncultured Rhodospira sp.
CGCCTGAAAAAGCGCCGCTTTTCAGCACGTCTGTCCAGCCACCGCGAACCCAGGATAGGCAGCCTAGAGTTGCCTCGCTCCACCCCCTTCAAGGGTGTCCGGATGCCCGTGGAATCGGTGTCCGGATGTTCGTGGAACCGGTGTCCGGATGTTCGTGGAACCGGTGTCCGGATGTTGGCGGAATCGGTGTCCGGATCGTCGTGGAACCGGTGTCCGGATGTTGGCGGAATCGGTGTCCGGATCGTCGTGGAAAACGCAGATGGAACAGATTGCCGCCGGCTAGGACCCCCGCCAGCACCACCGCGAGGCACTTGAAGCCCGCCGCGCGGCGCGGCGCAATACGTTTGCTGTTGCCGCCGCCGAGTTCATCGCCAGCTACGCCGAGCGCAACACCCGTCCCGGGACCGTCCGCGAGTATCGCCGCGCGTTGCTGCATGAACCCGGCGTCGCCTCCTGGCAGGACCGGCCGATCAGCACCATCACCAAACGTGATGTCCTTGCCGTGGTCGACGGCATCGTGGCGCGGGGTGCGGAAACGGGGGCCAACCGCTGGCTTGCCTACGCCAGCAAGTTCTTCGGCTGGTGTGCCGAGCGCGAAATCATCGACGCCGTTCCCACCGATCGTGTCCGCAAGCCGAAACGTGAGGAACATCGCCATCGGTTCCTGAGCGACGCGGAAATCCCCTGGGTCTGGCGGGGGCTCGACGCCGTCGGCCCGCCGTTCGGTCCTCTGTTTCAGCTTTGCCTGCTGACCGGCCAGCGGCGCAACGAAATCGCGGCCCTGCGCTGGTCGGAGGTCCATGGCCTGGAGGGAAGCGGCCCGTTCATCGACTTGCCCCCCGAACGAACCAAGAATGGCCGGCGGCATGTGGTTCCGCTTTGCCCCATGGCGGCGGCCCTGGTGCGGTCCAGGCCCCATGTCGAGGCCAGTGACTTCCTGTTCACGGTCACCGGGCGGACCAGCGTCACCGGCTTTTCGAAAGCCAAGACGCAGGTCGATGCGGCCATTGACGCGGCCCGGAATGCGGAGGGTCTGCCGCCTCTCCCGCCGTGGGTCTGGCACAGCCTGCGCCACACGGTGGCGACCGGCCTCCATTCCCTGGGCGTGGCACCGCACGTGATCGAAGCCACGTTGAACCATGTCAGCGGCACACGGGGCGGCATCGCCGGTGTCTACAACCATGCGGAATACCTCCCAGAGCGCCGCGAGGCCCTGACCCTGTGGGCGAGCCATGTGCTATCCCTGGTGGACACCCTGCCGGCCGCAACACCCCCTCAAGACTGAGCCGGAATTGGCCGAATGGACCGGATCCATAGGCATAGCGCGGTCCGGATCATGATCTCTCTGTCATATGTTGCCTTTATGATTCAAGCGGCATAAACTTAGAAAATAACGAATGGATCATACTGCCGAGATATGATCCAGATCGCATATCGCGGGGGAAGGGGCTTCCATCATGAGCGACATTGCCCGCACGCCGAAACACCTCGGGGCCGTCATCCGCCGCGCTCGCCGCGCGGCCGGGCTGACGCAGGCGGCCCTCGGCGAGCGGGCCGGGCTTTGGCAGGAGACCGTCTCGCGCATCGAAAACGGGAATGGCGCGACCAAGCTGGAAACCCTGTTCGACCTTCTGGCCGCCCTTGACTTGGACCTCACCATCGGCCCCCGGAGCAAGGGCTCGGCCGCCGACATCGAGGACATCTTCTGATGGCGCGGCCCCGGGCCCACGATCCCCTCCAGGTGTATCTGAACAACCGTCTGGTCGGGCACCTTCGAAAGGACAGCGGCGGCGCGATCAGTTTCGTTTACGATGCCGCCTGGTTGGCGTGGGGCCACCGGCTGCCGATCTCGCTGTCCCTGCCGCTCACGGAGGAGACCTATCGAGGGGCGCGCGTCGAGGCCGTGTTCGATAACCTATTGCCGGACTCCCCTGTCCTCCGGCGCCGCGTCGCCGAACGGGTGGGCGCGCGGGGGACGGATGTCTACAGCCTGCTGGAGGCCATCGGCCGGGACTGTGTCGGCGCGCTTCAGATCGTGTCGGAGGCGGCGGCACCGGACATCATGAGCGGCACCGCCGGAGCGGTCAGAGGGGTTGCGATCGATGAGGACGCGATCGCCGATATCCTGCGCAACCTTGCGCGAGCCCCGCTTGGCCTGGGGAATGAAGACGACTTTCGTTTGTCGATTGCCGGGGCGCAGGAAAAGACCGCCTTCCTGTATCGGGACGGACGGTGGCACAAACCCCTGGGCACCACGGCGACCACCCACATTCTCAAGCCGCAGATCGGTCGTCTGTCGAACGGGATCGACCTGTCGAACAGCGTGGAGAACGAGTTCTATGGCCTGCGCCTACTTGGCGCTTTCGGGGTTCCGGTGGCCGAAGCCCGGATCGAGACGTTCGGCGATGTCCGCGCGCTCGTGCTGACCCGCTTCGACCGTCGCTGGACGCGGGACGGACGCCTGCTGCGATTGCCGCAGGAGGATTGCTGTCAGGCCCTCGGTATCCCGTCGACGCTGAAATACCAGAACCAGGGTGGACCCGGCCTGACCGATCTCGTCCGCCTGCTGAAGGGCAGCGACCGTCCCCTCGACGATCCCCTCACGGTGTTCAAGGCGCAGGTCCTCTTCTGGCTGATCGGCGCCACCGACGGCCACGCGAAGAACGTTTCGGTGTTTCTGACCCCCGGAGGGCGGTACGCCCTGACCCCGCTGTATGACGTGCTGACGGCCCAACCCAGCCTTGATGACGGCACCATCCAGAAGAAGGCGATGAAGCTGGCCATGGCGGTCGGGGACCGAAACCATTACCGCATCGACGACATCACCGGGCGGCACTTTCTGCAGACGGCGGCACGGGCGGGCCTGCCGCTGCCGGCCGCTCGGGCTGTTCTGACGGAGATCGCCGAGAGCGCGGAAAAGGCGCTGGCGGACACCGAGGCCGGCCTGCCGATGGATTTCCCCGCGTTCATCCCGGACAGCGTGACCCGGGCCGTGCGGGCGCGGCGGAACCGGCTGATCGTGCCGTGAGGGGCGGGTGGACGGGGCGCAACGGGAGAAGGGCGCCAATCAAGCCTCCGCCGGAACCGAACAATCCCCTATCCGGCGACTAATGCGTATGCACGCCGCATACGTCCGGACACGCGCTGGCTAGCTTCCTGACCGTATCGGGCCACTTCCTCGGCCACGACACCACCGTCCCGAATTTTCTGGCGGGGGATAATGGTCTTATCGTCCAGCCGAAGAACACGAGCCGATTGGCCCCCAGGTTTACGACCCGGCACACCGCCTTCGTTTTCCAGAATGATGATCTTGGTATCGGGGCGCGCATCCTTGATCGGCTTCAGATAGCGCCAAAAGTCAGCCCGAGAACGATCATACCACGCGTCCGTAACAATCACGTCAGGATTGATCTGGGAGACGGCATGCGCCAGCCGCAATGGCTCAGCCAGGGCATATGCCTTCACGGTTTGATTACTACTATTTCGAAGAGAGTCAACAAGGGATCGGAGCCGGTTCGGTCGTTCGCTGACAACCAGAACCCGCGTCGCATCGGCCAATTCCGATCCAAGCATCGCATGTCATCCCGTCGATAAGGCCAACAAACAACGGTCCACGCCCACCCATCTTCGGGCGAGCGTGGTCCGTCAGAAGCCGGCGGAGTTTAGACGTCCCGGCACGGCGCGACAAGCCGCTGAGGCAGCCTACGCCCTTATCATAACAGATATCTTGGTCCGTGCCGATGGCTGGGTAGGCAGCGCAAAACCTTGTGGCACCGATAAGTGCTGGCCCTACCTGTCGACCGCACCGGGGACCAACGGGGGCAGCGGCGCGACGCCACTTCGGTTGCGAGACGCTCGCCAGACCCGCCATCCTATCACCTCGCGCGTGGAGTTCGCTCAGCCACCTTACTTATGGATACATGATCTTCGAGTCGCGCACAAGCTTATACCAACATATTGGGCGTGCTCCGTCAACGAACCACAAATGTCCACCCACGTTGCAATTCCGTGGCGCTATCGGGGCGATTCCCATCACTCGGTAGTTTCCACCATGCGTGAAGTTCGCTACCCTTCCGTCCGCACCGTTATCCAGCATCCGCCCCGAGGATCCCGACATGGTTCGCTCCACCGTCTCCGACAACACCAACCAGAATACCGATTGGCTCGAAGAACTGGAATTCCTTGGGCAGGCCAGCCAGCCGCACCTTCCCGTCGGTCGCCTTTACAGGCAGCAGCGTCATGCAGCCAGAAGCATCGCGGAAGCAATCAGGCATCTAGCAATGCACGCAAGCCGCGCCGACGACATGGTGAAGGCAACGCGCAAACAGGACCTGGAAATGGAGGCCTCCGGCCAGCGGTCCAATCCAGTGGATCGTGGTCAGCCGAACCCTGACGAAGGCCGCCAGGACATGCAACGCCATGTCTTCGTTCTGGATGGCGCCCGCGGATCAGGTAAGAGCACCGCTTTGCACACTATTCAGGAGCTCATAAAAAACGATGCCGTTGTCATAGAAGTTCCGGATTCCTTGCTGGACCAGGAGCGCCCGATGGAAGCGATCCTGGCGGAAATCGAACGGGATCTGACCCTGCGCCGGAAGAACGCCAAGGACGATGATCGACGAGCAACGCTCGAGAGGTTTCTTGATCGCTTGCGGCAGGACGTGCACGTGGGCTGGACGCTGGCGCATGGCGAGGGGCGAACCGCTCTGTTGAACGACACGCTGGACTTCACGGATTACGTAAGAGCCAGAGCAAAGTACAATGTACAGGGGTACGGACGCGTCGATGCGTGGCACAGCTTTATCAAGGATTGGCTGAAAGAGGTTCATGAAAAACCACTTCTGGCCCTGATTTTCGACGACACGGACCTTGACCCGGACGCGGGCCGAAAGACGTTGGAAGATATCCGTCTTTACCTATCTCACGCACGTATCGTGGTCATTTTGGCTGCCGACGTCCAGATGATGCGTCGGACCCTGATTCGTCAGACGCTTGCCCAGCACGACACCTATACGCGCACGGTCGGAAAGTTGGTGACCAACAAAGAGGGCATGGACGAGATCTTCCGTCTATTGGCAGAAGACGTGGACGTCAAGCTGCGCGGGCTGTTCCAGAAGCTGTTGCCCTCGCGATTTCGTTTGGAAACGGACGGCCGCAAGGACCTGGAACGTCTGTTCGTGCTGTCGGATGGTACGGGCCCGACCCTCTCCGAGCTTTTTGTCGGCCAATATGCTCGGGAAGCGGTGGACGGCAAGGTGTTTTCAAAACCGTCCCAAACTTCGGAGGCGGAGGCCACAGGGGATGCCGAGGACGTAAAGCAGGGCGCGGCCCCGGAGGCATCCGGGAACAACACGGCACAGCAACAAGAAAGTCGCAAGAACGCCCTGCAATGGTGGTTCGCGAACGCTGCCTACAGCGCCTTGTTCCTGGGCAATATCCGCGCCATTGTACGGTTCACATACGCCCTTTACTTCGGTCCGGACCGGTCGGGCAACATGCCAGATTTCTCGGGTCTCACGGATAGATTTCCAAGGGCGGGGGCCGAAAGCGCATTGACGGTGTTGTTCCGATACCATCAGGGCCCGGTTTTGGCGCGACACGGGACCGGAGATCGCGGCCTTTTGCAGGCTGTGGCCGACAGAGAGGTGCTGCGCGGGTGGCGGGTTGAGGACGACGACCCGCTCACAGGGGAGGGTGCGCGGACTGAAAGCCGCATGGTCGATTACTGGTTCGACGTCCGCCTTGCCGCCGCATACTTGGAGCCAGACTGGGGGGTTGCCGAACTGTGGCTTCCCTATCACTGGGGTGGCCGCGATTTAAGGGGCACGGATCGCACCCGAGCCCGTCTGGGAGTCGCAGCCTTTTATCCCGATCACCCGCTGCCCTGGTCCTGCCTTTATGTCTATCAACTACGTCACCTGGATTCCTGCGTGGAAGAAGCCGAGGTAGGTGGCAACTACAACAGCATGTGGGACGATCCGGAGGACATGTCGGATCAGTTCGCCATCGCACAGGACTTCTTGGCGACAAGAAATGCCAAGCGCAGAATCAGAAAAGCCATGAGGGGAGCAACAGACACGAGTCAATGGAGGGCCTTGAACGCACCTATGAACTATACAAAGGGGCGAATGAACGCCGATTCAGACGTCGATTTTGTGAAGAATAATTCAGTCATAAATTTTGGTCGTGCTCTTGTTGCTTCACTGGAGTTATATAGCAAGTTATTATCGATATTGTGGGATTCTCGGGCAAATGAAAAAGATATTCAAGATAGTTTGCTGAATTTTATTGAGAATGGCAGGAATTTTGCGTACTACAGCAGCGTTTTTGATGTTTTCGATGCTTTGGAAGAGAGCTGGTCAACGTCTTTCCAGCAGGAGAACCCACCGCAGCCTAACACGGGATCTCATTTAATACAATTTTTGAAAGAATTATTTTACCTGGCTCGCTCCCAAGAAGACTGCAGACGTCACTACATGTCCATGTGGGTCTCCGCAGCGCGTCTGGCGTCACTGGGCAATGACTTTGACTCTATAGCGTTCTTCCGGTCTGCACCCAACCCGCAAGGAGATATCAGCTATCAGATCGATGACGCCGAACGCCCCCCCGCCGTCAGTCGCATGGAACGTTTGGCCAAACACGCCCTCGACCTGATCGCAGACAACCGCAGCCGGCGCACGGTCATCCTCCACGCCTGGAGCCTGGTGCCGATCGTGCATGGGCTTGCCAAGGTGGACGACGCCAACATCGACCTTGTTCGCCCCACAGGCACAAAGGGACCGAATGGGAGAACCGGCACTTATTGGGCCGTCTCACAGGACAGCAGGGCAAGAAAGGCATGGGAGGACGTCCGCGATTTCCTGCAACAGGCGTTTGTGATGCTGCTGCGCATGAAACCCCGGAAAGCCACGGTTCCGATGACGGCCACGTTAACGACAATTCGGGAAAACGTTGCGAACGGGAACCAGCCAGTCGAAGATCGGACAACGCCCGAAGGCTTAATCGATCCAATAGACGTCCGCTACTGGTGTTTCGCGGATTTCTCCGATGAAGACCTTTTCGGCAACAAGCACAACTCCCCAAGCATCAAAAACGATATCAAGGGTGCTATCCGACATCTCAAAGAGTCGATGGAAGCCTACGAATCAACATACAATACACTGACAACGGACTCTCCCGACGGCCAGGCCATTCTCGCGATTGCGGAGGCACTTCAGATCGGCCCTGTTCCGGCCAATGAAATCCTGAAAAACCTGCGAAACCTTGATCCGCATCCCGGTTCCGCCGAACAGGCGTCAGACCCGACATGAACATCGGCTCTGGTCACGTCGCTTTTCGCGTCCCGATCGAGTTTCTGTGCTGGCCTCAGCGGATGAAGGGGGAGGACGGAACGGGACGTCAGAGTATCATTGCGAAACCCAACATGGGTTGGCAGAAACACTTCGCCAATTGGCTTCTCCACTTGGATCGCACGCAAAATCTGGGTGTCTTGGAAGACACTGTTGAGCAGTTTTTCAAGGATAATGAGAATTATGTTCAATGGTGGCGTGGCGTGTTGGCGTCGGCCGACATTCGAGTAGAGATTTTTAACGCCGAGCCACGCATCCCGCTTGATCGCCTTCGTGTCTGGCGGTTCGCGATGTCACGTCTTGATCCGGATGCTCTGTTGACGTTGGCCATCGCGGATCAGGCGCCAGGCTCGCCGCATGGCTCCCGCGATCTTCTGAAGGAACTGGAGAACTGGCGGGTCTTCCCGGCCATCGCCCACCCGGATCTGGACGTGCTGGTGGCCCGGGGTGTCGCGGACACCCATGTTCACCTTGAGGCCAGCGATCCAATCCCGGTTCTGTGGTCACGGCTGGTGATCGGGGATGTCGCCTTGGAGCATGTTCCGCGGTATTCCTACAAGGAACTTGAGGGCATCAAGGACAACACAGAGCGTCGGGACAAGCGCCTAGAGGAATTGTGCGCCATCCGACGTGCGCTGGAGTGGCGAAGCGACGTTATCAGGAGCGGTTCCGACGTCTTCAGCTCGATCATGCCCCCAAGTCTGGACCAAAGAACGTGGCGGAGCCTGGACCTCTTGCGGGAAGAACGGCTTTTCTTGCTGACATGCTGGCGTTCGCTCAAACAAAATGACGGCGCTCTAGACGCGGCTTTCCAAGCCAACTTCGACCAGTATCTTTACGCCAAAAGCCGGTTTCTCAGGGAACAGACCCAGTTTCCCGAGTCCGGCGGTGGATTGCAGCGGTTTCGCCAATACCTGGACCGAGGGGAGCCGCTGTCGGAAAAGCGCGGATCCAACCGCTCCATCAGTTTCATGCGCGCTCGGTTGGTTCGTCAGGCCACGATGGCGTTGGAGTGTCCCCATCTGCGCCGCCTTGAGCTTCGCATTGCCCCCCGAAAAACCTTTAAGGACTGGGTGCGCTTTTTCAAAGTTTGGGAATCAGCGTATGAACAATTGGGGCGTCGCGAAGAGGATATTAGATTCATCGTTCATTTTATAAGAGATGCCAAAATACGAGGCGATCAGCCCCAATATTGGGCTTTGCGCAAGCAGATGGACCGGCGCACCGCCCTGCTGCATCTTTTCCGTCACGAGGATCAACGCGAAGCGGCGCTTTCGGAAGTATTCGGCGCCGGTCGGCGGGTTGGAAAAGCTGCCCCCATGTCGGACGGGAGTGCGGCCCCGGATGATGTCCCACGGGCGCCTTTGGCACGCTGGATCGTGGGGCTCGACGTTGCCAACCTGGAACGGGGGTGTCCGCCGTCAGTCATGATTCCGTTCCTAAAGGTTCTTCAGGGGGACTTTTCGCTCCTGGATGATTCGGATCGGATGCCGCTGGAATACTGGGACCGTCTTAAAGCACGTGGACTGCACACGCACGCTTTCAGCCTGCCGCGTTTGCGCCAGACCTATCACGCCGGGGAGGACTTCTTTCATCTGGTGACCGGCCTGCGTCACATCGATGTGCTGATCGACTCTGTTTTACAGGCGCGCGACCGGATCGGACACGGCCTCGCGCTAGGATTGGATCCGAACCTTTGGCTGACACGCAATCAAGGCCGGGTGCAGGTTCAAAACGGTGTCGCCTTGGACGATCTGGTTTGGATCCGGCAGGTCGGGCGTGAGGTCAACGCCTTGCGGCCCGGCGACGCGGACGAGTTGGAACGGGCGGCCTTGCGTCTATCCCGGCAGATTCACGGCATGAACGTGTCTCTGGCCGATCTACAGGACGCGGCGCTGGAGCGCAGGAAGTTCCCGCCACGAATTGACGCGGCCGACCTGAGCCCGGCACGCGAAATCGTCCAGTTAGAGTGCTGGAATCAGGCGGTCTCCAATCGCATGGTCATGCTTGCGGACTCGGAGTACGTAGACCTCTTGGACAAACAGATCCCCATCCTACGGGATGTGCAGAAACATCTTTGCGATAAAATCGCGCGAAAAGGTATTTATATTGAAATAAATCCGTCAAGCAATCTGGTAACCGGGCACGTCCAATTCATGACAGAACACCCGATGCATAGCATCTCGCGAATGAGTGAGGGTCGCGTTCGCCTGACAGTGAACACGGATGATCCGGGCGTCTTTGCGACTCGGATCGACCAGGAATTTGCCCTTGTACTTGACAGTCTATTGCAAGAAAATGAACAGGATATCCCCCGCGTTATGGATTTTCTCGACAAGATGCGGCGGCGCGGTCTTGAGAGCTGCTTCACCACGATCCAGCCCTTCAAACTGTGACACGTCCCGCATGAGACCTATTTTCCATTTCCTGCTGAGTGAGCTGCTGCCTTCCTGCGTGGCTGCTGTCGAGATCGCCGCTTGAGCTGACGCCGAGGAGAGGCCGGCCGATCCCGGAAACGGCTGTCCAGTTCTTCCAAGGTCTCGCGCGCCGCGTAGGACTCGATCTCGAGAAGGAGCTCGAAAAGGGTGGTGCCAAGGTCCCGCGTCTCCGGCCCCAGCCGATGCAGGGTGACGGCCACATTGACCAACTCGACGGCGGCCATGGCAGCGCTGGTGCGAATGTCGCCGAGATCCTTTTTCCAGCCCTCGATCAACGCACGAGACAGCCGGCCAACCAACGGTGCCTGATGCGGAAGCAGGGCCGCCAGTTTCTCGACAACAAATGTCGGATCGCGCTTGGGCGCGTCCCCGATGTGGTCGGCGATCGCCGTCAGCAAGGCGACCGTCTGGTCATCGGGCGACAGATGATCGACGAGGCGGAACAGGTCGAAAATGGCGTTCCAAACGTCGTGAGGGCCGGTTGCCAGCAACCGCAGCAGAATGGGATTGGCGGTGTCACGATACTCGTCCTCAATCCAAAGATGGACGGCGCTGTTCGCGGCGCCGACCCGCTCAGCCTCCAATGCATCCTTCGCAAGAATGTCGGACAATCGATCCGCCGGCCATGGGCGTTCTGGGCGCAGCACAGCCATGAGCGTGACGATTTCCCCATAGGCCATTCTCGTCGGCGCCTTTTCCCCGATCCGCCAGACGGGCAGTAGCTCCTCAACGAGATCGGGGCTCCGCCAATGAGTTCTGGCGAGATAGTGGGCTGCTTCCCGTGTCCCTACCAGTCCAGGGACGGCCTCGAACAGCTTCCGGATAAACGACGCCAATTCGTCGGGCACTGCCGGTTTGATGTATGGCAAGAACCGGAGGAGGTGCTGCCAAATGGCAGGCTCTGTATTGCGGCCAAGATACCAAGAAAGCGTGTCAATAAGTCGATCGCTCTCATCACGTTCAAGTCTGGCGTGCGTGAGCGCCTGGAGCACGGGATAGTCTCCGTGCGGCAGGATCGCGAAGCCCCCATAGCCCCAGAGCAAGCTCTCGTCCATGCGATCCGTTTCGGCGGGCGCGTCCTCGGTCGCGGTGTCGATCTCCGGTTCGTCCGCACCTTCTGGCTCCGCGTCCTCGCCAGCTGTTTCAGGGGCTGCCTCTCTGAGCCACGTCTCGAAAAGGTCGAGGATGCTGTCGGGAATCTGCTCCTTGCGACGTATAAGCTCTTCGATGCCGTGAGCGGCGGCGCCGCGAAATTCCTCACCATCGAAGCCGCGCGAAACGACACTCATGAGAAGTTCGTAGACGAGGGACGGATCCGCTTCCTTGCCGAGGGCGTCGATCGCGTAGCCCGCCGCCCGCGTGCCATTGTCCGAAGACAGACGGGCGATGATACGTTGCGCCCGGATCGGGTCCTGCGCCGCGAATGTAGCGAATTCACGCGAAAGCTGGATATTGCCGCCGGCTATGCGTCTGCGGGGGTGATCCCATCCGGTTGCGTCGGGCAACGCTTCAAAGGCGCCGACGATATCGTCGTCACGCGCCTTCAGCATGTCCGCCGCGCTCATGGGGGAGAGGATTTCTCTGAAGAATGTACCCCCCAACGAGGGTCGCGGCGGGCCGAACCTGCGCTCTTCTTCCTGAACGTGACGGCGACTGGCGGCGCTCATCGCGTTCTTGGGCAGCGATCGCAGCAGATCAAGCTTAATCCGGCGAACGGTGTTGCGCCGCGCCCGCCGTGCGCCTGGGTCCTCCACATCGTCGAGCGGCGGATTGTAGCGCCGAACCGCGTCCTCGAATGCTGCGGTCTGGCTAGCGTCCCATTGCGGGCTGACCGCCCGGATCAACCGGGTCGTGGTGCTTGTCATGTCTAATCCGGTTCCGAGATAAAAACGCCGATGATCCGCCAGCAGGTAGTCCGAGGCATGACCGGCGAAGCGCTCGGGCGCGGATTGGAAGGCGTGCGCGAGGAGTTGGTGGACCGGCGCCAGTTCGATACGTGCTTGGTCGGCCGCCCAAGTCAGAAACTCATCCGGTTGCTGCTGCGCAAAATGCTCGATGGCGGTTCGCAAGGCCCCAGGGATCGCGGGCTCGGGCAAGCTGGTTTCGTCCTCCGCAGCGAACCGGTAGTTGACCAGATAGGCAACCGGGTAACCAAGGCCGTTGCGGTCATGCTCGTCGAACTCATGCAGCCGATCCAGTGCGGTCAGATACCAGGGCCAAACGTGATCGAGGAAGAACTGCGGGGACTGCTCCGCGAGCGCTTGGATGCTGTCCCATTCTCTCGACTCTTCGATGACCTTTTTGATCGGGTCCGTTGGGCTATACCGAGCATGCCATACGAAATAGTCCGAATAATCGTCCGGCGCAGGCGGTGCCAACTTGCTGCGTTCCCGCGCCTCCGCTTCCGCTGCCGTCAGCATGCGGTTGAGTGACGCGACCAATAGCCGTGCCGCCACGTCGGGCTGGTCGGCGCCGATCATCGCGATGATCCCATCGACCTGAGGTGCGGAAATATCCGTTCTGGCAATCAAACGTTCTGCGATCTCCAAGGTTTTGTCGGTCCAAGTCCGAGCGCGGTCCACCGTCACCCAGATCCGGTCATCATTCTTGGCGTCCGGTAGCCATGTGGTTTCGACCAGATCGGCGACATCGTCGGCCGCGAACGGCCATGCCTGGGAGAGCACCCCGATCATGCGGTTGGCCGCGTTGTCGTCGCCGCACATTGCTTGTCGGATGAAGCTGCGGCCGAACCGCCGAAACCATCCCGGACTTCCGGACAGCGCCTGAAACGCGCGCCAGCGGTCTTGCGCGGCCTGAAGCGCCAGCTCCATCAGCAGCGCCTCACGGTCGGTCGGCTCCCTCTGCTGTCCCAGGAAATCGATGAGGAGAAAGCGCAGGTGCTTTCGTAGATCGAGGGCGTTCCAGATTGCTTCGAGCTCGCGATGGTAAGCATGGGGATCGACCCCGCGTAGGTAGGTCAACCCGGTCCAAAGCTTCGGCCTCAGGAATAGGGAGTCCAGCCGGTCGAGAACATACCGAGACAGGCGCCCCGCCCCCCGCGCGAAGTTCCGCGCCAGGGCAAAGTCAAAAACGGTCTGGTGTGTGAATCCGATGCCACCATCGGTTTCGATAAGGATGCCAGCGGCTTCGATCGCCTGGAGATCCTGGCGATGGTCCTCAAAGCGAACGGTTGCGAGCCGAAGGCTTTCCTCCTCGGCCATGTGGTTCGCAATGTCTTCAATCAGTTTGGCCCTGCGCGGGCCGTCGTTCCCAACGAGGATACGGTCGCGCCAGAGTTGCTCAACCATGACCTGATAGGCTGTGAATGTCTCGCCTTTCCTGCGGTTATCGAGCTTGAGGTAAAGCGATAACGCTTGTGGTGTTCGGATCACCTCTTGGGCGTCTGGAGGCCAACCGCTCGCCTTCACCCCTTTCTTTTCGAGAAGCTCGATCACGGTGCTCAATGCCGGCAACGCGAGATCGACAGGCTCGGCATCAATCGAGCGAAGGCGGGTATCGTGGTTGAATTCGAACGTGCGAGCCGAGGCGATAATGTGGATATTGTCGATCCGTCCGACCTGCCGCACCAAGTTCAACAAGATGCTGAGCCGCGCCGTTCGGATATCGAGATAGCCGGCGAGGGCGTCGAGTTGATCAATGACGAGCAGGACCGCTCGGACGCGGGCGATGCGCTTGATCACCTCGCTCGGGGGCGCCGACAGCCCCAGCCGTGCCTGCAGATCTGCTTCATTGGCAATGTCCGGGTCGAGGGCGTCCGCCTTGATCGCGAGCACGGGCCAGCCGAGATCGACGTAGTGGTGCGCGAGCGCCGCCAGCAGGGCGGATTTGCCGGCGCCCGGTAGCCCGAGTAGCACGGAAGCAGATTGGTCAGTGCCTTCGACTTTTTCTTTGAGAACGCTGAATTCCGGGCGCTCAAGCCACTGACCGTCCGGAAGCGTTTTCGGCCAGGACAAAAGGTCCGATGATGCGGCTCTAAGCTCATCTGCAACCGCGCCAGACCAGTCGCATTCCTCGGTCGAGGCCATGCCAACAAGCTCGGTATCCGGACGCTGCTGGGGCGCGTCCCCGGGCATACTCAGCGCAGTCTTGCTGAGCGTATCGACATGCACCGAAACGACGTTTCCGTCGCCGGGTATGATCACATTTCCAACCGCGTTTCCGACGATCTTGACGCTGCGTTCGTTCATTCTCGAGGGCCCCTGCTAAGAGCTCCCGAACCCTGCGGTGACGAGCAACCTGTGCCAGTTGTCGCCAAGCCAGCCGCAAACGGCCTTCAAATGCGGCAGGAGTTTCGACGCTTGGTCCGCGAAACCGTTGGCCTTTTTTGCGTAGCCGATCGCCCGGTCCATTGCCGCACCGATCTCATCCGGGTCGGGGTCTGGTTTGGCGGCTTCTTCTTCGGTATCGGCGAGCGCGCGCAGGAGCTTGCTTTGGTCGGGGGCCTGCAGTCCGGCGAGACGTTCTCGAAGGGCCGCGATCTCGGCGCTTATGTCGACTTGGTCCGGGGACGGGAGAGCGCCCTGAAACTGTGTGCTGACGGCGTTGTGATCGCCGGTGACGATGCTGTTGCCGGTGGCGTTGCCCCCGATGCTGACGGTCCGATCGCCCATGCGCCCCTCCTCTCCAACGGCGTCCATTCGCCTATTGGGTCGACCATACCATGAGCCAGAAACAGAGTGAAACGGCGGCCCGTTTGCGGCTGGTGATTGCATTTCAGCGCAGGAAAACGTGCCGTTCTGCCACCACCGGCAGCTTCCCTGCGAAGGCCTCGGGACCAGCGGAAACGGTCGTCTACAACCCACCCGACAGCATGGCCGCGACGTGTTTCGGCGCGAGATGGCCGGTGGAAGAACCCGCTTCGTGGGATCGGTGACCGATCCTGAAGGGATTGTGTTACCCAGAGCGTTGCGCTTCGGTTGAACGTCGACCGCCGAGACCCGCGTCCTCGTCGCACGTGTCACCAAAATTATCGCCGAAACGGCGTCGCCGGACGGCTCCAACAGCCAGCCGAATGCGCTTCCCAGGCTCACGGAAACCACCCAGATTCCGGTGGTAGACGGCCTATTCTTCACGCTCAGAGCGGCGTCCCACGCGGGGGTTTTGGCGTTGCATAGCGGCCCGGTTGCCCCTCTCAAGACCGTCGGCGACAGCACTGACTCATCGGAATTGGAAGCATAAAGTCGGTCCGCGCAGGTTATTGTTCTGATAAGAGGAAATGACAGAGATCGTAAGGGAGCGTACTAGAGCGCAGAGAAAGACAGGATTGGGACGTAAGGCAAGATAAAAGAGAGCCTCCGATGTCGACTATCCTATTGTCTGCACATCTTTTTTTGAGGAGGCTGCCAGAAGGCGCGGAGGGTTTTTCCTGTAGAGTGCTGATTGTCCGTGGATTTCCGGGAGGCCGCCATGGCCGATGACAATGTCGAGCCGAAGCTGGGCGAACCGTAGTCACGCGGCGGAAAGAGCGCCAAGCGCTGTGCCCCTCGGGTGGCGGCAGCCATCAACCGGACCGGCGCTCCGATCGCCGCGCTGATCAGTCGCGACTGCAACGGCGTTGCCTGCGAGGGCGAACGCGGCGACATCATCATGGCCCCGAACCGGCCGCGGGACGAACGCGACCGCGCCCCCGATTCTGGCAAGATCGTGCTCCAATATTTGGGTGCCCTCGCCACCCATGCTGTGGGGTGGGTGGTCACCCGTGGCCTGTCCTGCGAGATCCGCCACCGCCAGTACCTGATCGTCGATGGTCCGGGCGGCCGGACCCATTGCGTCGATATCGGCCAGTGCGAGGGTGAGGAACGAACACCGGAGGGGGCGATTGTCGACGTCTCGTCGCTCGCGGTTCGGTCAAGTTAAGTCGACCCTAAGATGGCCGCCGTCGCGGAGACAACGGCGGGCGTTACGGTGGCGACGGGGATCTCGCCCACGACCCACCGGTGACCGAAGCCTTCGCCAACGTCCGTGTCCGTGTCCGTCGTCGGGGTCAACCGGAACGTGTCAACGACTTTGAGACAGTCGGATTGGGAGATTAAGCTCTGTTGC
>NZ_CAKZOT010000109.1 GCF_937138205.1 uncultured Rhodospira sp.
CCCTCGAAAATGAAGATCGTGGGCCAGAAAACTCGAAACCACTCGCGTGATGCGGAAGGGGAGGATTTCTCGCCCCCCTGCGTGCATGCGCCCCACAAGCCCGAAGTCGGCGCAGGCCCCCAGCACGTATTGAGACACACGCAGGATCGTCGTGTCCGACCAGCGTGTCCGCGTCCGCCCGTCAAAAACCGCGCGGCTCACGAAAGCATGGGCGTCGTCCTTGGTGACGGATCGGCCACCTGCGGCGTACCGCTCCCAATAAACCTCTCGGATGAAATCCCCCAACACCGGATTCGCTCGGCAGGTATACACGAACAGGAGGTGGCGAAAGTCGTTGGTGCTGAGGCGGCCTTGAACCATCTTGAGCAGGCGGGCGGGCTGCCCACCTTCCACCAGGAACCGCGGCGCAAAGGCTTCGACCACCATATTGCGCAATCGGCGTGCCGAAAGAGCGGGGAAGGTGCCCGACTCCAAAGCAACCTTGAGCAGGCTTGGCGCATCCATCCCCGGGTGCCACAGGTCAAGAAGACGCCCACTCTCGGGAATCAATCCGAGCCCGGCATTGAGCCGAGGCGTATAAAAATTAAGATTGGTCATGCTCAGGCCGAGAAGTAGGGAAAGCTTTTGATTCCGTTTGTGAATGCCGCGTAGTAATGGCTGGCGACCACCGGAATCCAGGTGTCGCGTTCCAACAAGTCGGCGGAACCAATGTGAATGGGGCCAGGCTGGGCCGCTACCGTATGTGGCGATATCGTTTTTAGGTCTTCAATATAGGAGACGCCCGATTTCTCCAACTTACATGAACGAGCCTCGGTAAAAAAAGCTTGCTCCATTTTCTCGGGCAACCGAAAAAGATGAAAAGCCTGCCCCACACCCACCGCTTCGTCGTGCACACGCTGGGCCGCTTCAATTATTCCAGTCATTTGCGCAAGGCATGCGCCATCCATGAATATAGGGGAAAGGAAGGATTCGCTGGACTTATCTTTAAATGACGAGTCCCACCACTCATTGTTATGACGCTCGCCCAAAGCACCTATAAGAAATCTTAAGCCCAAGATAGACGAATGCGTTTTCATAAAAGAACCCCTCAACAAGGACCAATGCACAGGAGATGTAATGATAATTCGCAAAAATTCTTGTCTTTCCCCTGGTTGGCGTTCATCAGATCTACGCGTTTGACTCACGTGGCTTATTGCGATGTCCCAGCACGCGGCTCAGAGCAGCGTTTTGGCGCCTTCGCTATCCGACCGTATTCCATCGACAGTTTTTCTGCGGCGAACGGCCCGGCGTGACATACGGGTTCCCTTGCGAGGGGTCTGCTGGCCACCGATGCCCCCAATAGAAGGCCGGCGCGAGCTGCGTCGTCAAGGCGCTACTGGGACATCCCGATAAGCCTCTGGCTCACAGTCGGTCCAGTCGGAACCGCGACGGCGTCGTCCCGGTCACCTTGCGGAACACGGTGGTGAAGTGACCGTGGCTGGAGTATCCGACCTCCAGGGCGATGTCGACGATGGTGCGGTTCGGATCGAGCAGCAGCGTCTTGGCCTTCTCGATCCGGCGTTCATGCAGGTACCGGGATGGCGACTGGCCGAACGTCGCGCGGAACACAGTCCGAAAATGCGACGACCCCAGGCCGACGACGCCCGCCATTTCGTTTAATGACACCCGCCTATCCAGGTTGCCGTCGATGAAGGTTGTAATGCGCCTTTGTCGCGAGGCGCCCAAGCCGCCCGTCGCGTATCCGCCGCCGCTTCTTTCTTCCTCGCCGTAAACCTCGAACAGCCGAAGGCCGAAGGTTATCCCTGCAAGCTCAAGAGAGCGGACACCTGCGGCTGCCGATCCGTCCAGCGCGGCCTCGAACCAGGACATCATCTCCGCCAGCGCGGCATCCCGGATCATGGCCTGGGGCGCGAGGCGCGGCACTCGGCCATCGAATACAGGGGCAACATGCGTGTCCAGGAACGTTCCCGTCAGACCCAACACCAGCGCCCGGTCACCCCCAACCCATTCGATCCGGATCGCTGATCCTGGAGGAATCAAATGCAGCGCTTGGCGTGTCATGCGAACCGCGTTGTCGGCTTCATCCTGTACTTGGCGCCACCGTGCGGTCACGGCCGCTGCCGGACGCACCACCATCGTCTGGCGAACCGAAATCCAGGCTTCCTGTTGCGGTGGGAACCGGCACCGACAAACAATCAGGCCGTCGCCGACCAAACGTTCGGCCGTGCTGTCGCATAAGGCCGACGGCTTTTCTTCCAGATCGATGAGCACACTCTCGGACATGGCACTCGCCTCCAAAGCACAGGTGGTCGATGCCCCTCCCTCGTCGGCCTTTTTCGCGCCACAAGCCGACACACCTTGACGCCAGTTGCGAACCGGCATCGTTTCCTTCTTTGATGTTGGCATGAAGAGCGGCCATGTCCATTGACATATGGCAAGTCGCGTTGACTTCGTATTTTATGTATATTTTCGTATATTTGAATGGAACGCTTGCTTCGTTTTGGAGTGCCGTATCGATTCGCCGCGAAAGGGGCAAGAGACCAGCGTTTCGTGGAAGCCATCCTTGACGACCCTATAGAAAACTATCGATAGGGCCGCATCAGGCAAGAACGGCCGCACCCCAAGACTCTCCGCTGCTTTCGACCCCTTGCGCGCATCGCCGCGCCGGGCAGGGCGGACTCTGGTCCGGATCGCAAGGAGGACTGTTCCATGTTGGAGACGAGACGCTTTCCCCCACGGCCCTTCCCGCCACCCGGCTGGCGCAACGCCAAGACGTATCACCCCCTGCTGTCCCTCGACCGCGCCGCCTGGGCCTGGCAGTGGCTGAAACGCAATCCCGAGTTTGTTGCATCAGCCCGCCAGGGCCGCCGTCGCGTCCGCCGTTTGCCGGGGCCGCATCCGGCGCCCCGCATGGCGGTGACGCCGACGCCGCTGCTGGACCCCCGCTGGGGTGTCCTGTTTCGCGGACGAGACCGAGGATCTGGTGTTCTGGTCGAGTGTCGACGCGCCCATCGTGCTGACCACCATGGCCAGCGAGGCCCAGGCCAGCGGTCCGGAGACCCTGGACCTGCGCCGGTTGGCCCTGCCCATCGCGATGCTGCGCCAGCCGGACGGGCGCCTGCACCTGCTGATCCTGGACGGCCCGCGCCGCCTGCAGATCGAGGTCGTGGCGACCCGGTTGTCGCGCGATCCGGTCCGGCTGCTCATTCCGGTGTGGCCACCGCTGGAGGACGAACCGCGCGTGCTCGCCCTGCGCCGGTTCCTGCACCTGCGCGCCACTGGCGCGCTGCCCGATCAGCTTTACCGGCCCGAACGGCGCGCGCTCCGCTGGGCCGACATGCTGCGCGCGCACGATGCCCGGCTTGCGGGGGCCTCTCACCGGGACATCGCCGCCGCCCTGTTCGGCCCGGAACGGGTGCACGAAGACTGGGCCGGGTCCTCGGATTATCTGCGGCTGCGTGTGCAACGCTTGGTGCGGGCCGGCGACCGCATGGTCGGCGGCGGCACCCTTGACCTTCTGCGGTGACCGCCAGCCTTCGGAGGTGGAGGGCCGGTGGGGGATCCGCGACGGGTCTGGATGGTGGAGGGAGTGGCCTGACCGTTTCACAAGCGCGGCGCCAGCCGGGCGCCGCGTGGCCGCCCGTCGGGGAGACACGCCATGTCCCGCGCACCCGCACGACGGTCCACGGGCGACCGCGCCAACCTGTATTCCGAGATCACCGACCGCATCATCGCCGATGGCTTGAACAAGCCGGGTCCGGCACAGGGCCGGACCCGGTGGGGCCGGGCGCCTGCCCTGGGTCCAACCCCCGCGCGGGACCGCCCCTGGGCGGAACCGCGCACAACAAAAACCTTGGACGGATCAGGCCCGCAC
>NZ_CAKZOT010000110.1 GCF_937138205.1 uncultured Rhodospira sp.
GACCGAAACCGCCGCCCGCGCATCTCTTTCGTCACATCTACAATGTCAAAGAGCATGGCCAACAGAGTTGGCCGGTCAAACAGCAAACGGACAAAGTCCGTTGGTCAAACAGCATGGCCAACAGAGTTGGCCGGTCGAACAGCAAACCAACAGAGCTGGCTCGCCAAACCGCGAACCGGACCATCCGATCCGCCAAATTCCGCTGCCGGAACACCCGGCCCAATCAGCCCCGGAACAAACTCCCCTGCGGTGCGCGCCTCTCTCGGCCCAGCACCCCGGGTCGCCCGTCCCCTGTCTGATCTTTCAAGTCTGATCCCCCGACACCGCGTCGCGCGCCCCTCTCGGCCCGCCCCGTCGCGTCGGGAGCCCGGGTTCTACTCACACACACCAACCCGGTCAACAGAAAAATGACGGATCGGCGTCATTTGGCGCGGCGGCGACGCAAAGCATGGAATATCAACGCGTTACACCGGCGCGGCCAGGGCTGATGCGGCCCGGTGCCGGATGGGGTTGCGGTCCGACGATGCCGTCGCACCGGCCCGCCCTCGACTCTGCCCGCGCGCCGCTCAGGTCGTGTGCCAGAACAGATAGACCACCGGGCGGTCGGGATCGCGCTGATCAAGGCCCAGGTTCAGCACCCGCCCCGGCGCCATCTCCACGTGCGCCGTCGGCAGCCGGGGCGGCGCCTCCGGGTCCCACCATCCGTCGTTCGTGCCGAGAAGGTACCGGCGCGTCTCGCCGAAGTCGGCCGGCCGCAGGCCGAGGTCGGCCACGAACCGGTCGAGCGCCGTCGGGGGGAACACGACCTTGGCGGACAGCGACGAATCGATCGCCCCGCCTTCCCGCAGGCCCAGCACCTCGGCGCCCTCGGGCAGGTCCAGGCCCGTCACGGCGTGGATCGTCGCGCCCGCCGTCTCCATTTCTGTCTCCGTCATCCCGGCCTCCGCGTGCCGTGCGCCCCGTTCCGCCGCCTCGGTCCAAGCGGCGTTCAGTCCGACGCCCAGCAGTGCGACCGCCAGTCCCGATGCCCACCGTTGTCTCATGCCAAGTCTCCCCTTAGCGCCCACCGCGCTTGTGCTCGTCCCGCCTTTTGGAGTGCAACGTGGAGTGCAACGCACCCCTCCCCCGCCCCTTCATTCCGCCACGAAGCTCCCACCGACAGGAACCGCGCCCCGTCCGGATAGGCCATAAAATTCTTGCCGAAAGCTGCGCGATTTGGAACAAACGGCGGCATCCTTTCGGACAGAGCCGGCGGTCCCGTCGGCACATCACATTCATGAAGGCCGGCCCCAGGGTCCGCCCCGGCACGAGCCGGCGCAGGCTCCAGGGCCGGAACGGGCCCTCACCCGCGTCGAGAGTCCTCGCCGCCCCCCCCTCATCAAAGCTTGACTCGTGATAAATCAGCAACACGATGTTAGCGAAGATGCGTGATGCGTGACTCAAACAACACGGCAGAGAACTTTGATTCCAAAGACTCTTCGGTTGACATTCCGAGTCGCACCCCTCATGCTGCCATGGTGCCCCGGCGCCCAAGTCAGCGCGCAGAACAAGAAAGCCGCCAGAAAAATCGGGGCAATGGCGCGCGCCGCGCCCCCCTGAGGCCAAACCCGACGTCCGCCCCACGCGGCCGGCGAAGAAAAAAGGATGGAGAGGACGGGATGAACAGTCCGCGCGTTGAACGGACACCGACCACCACCGGAACCATCGACGGGGCGCGACACCGCCCGTCGCCGATCCGGGCCAAAGACGTGATCGCGGGGCTCGCCATGGCCGCCATGGCGAGCCTTGTCGTACCGGCGCAGGCCCTCGCCACCGACGGGGACGCCACCGACCTCGCCGTCGTCGCCGCGCTGGACGGCGCGGCGGCGCCGCTGCCGCCGCGCAAGCCGGAGGCCATCACGGCGGAGGCGGCCGGCGCCTCTCCCGAAGCGGCGCCCGCCGCCAGCGCCGTGGCCATGCTGACCCCAGCCAACGCGCCCCCTGTCCCCGCCTCCACCAGCGCGCCGGTCGCCATCACCGCCCGCGTCGATCGCGGCGACACCCTGATCGGGCTGCTCATCGACGCCGGGGTCGACCGCGTCGAGGCCCACAAGGCGGTCAAGGCCCTGCAAGAGGTCTTCGATCCGCGACGCCTGCGCCCGGGCCACAGGGTCAACATCCGCTTCGCCGAACCGGTCGACGACACGCTGGCCTTCCTGGGCTTCGATTTCGAGCCCAGCACCGGGACCCAGGTGATCGTGGCCCCGGACGCCGACGCCGAGTACGGCTTCAGCGCCGAACAGCAGCAGGCCGAACTGGTGCGCGAGGTGGTCCGCTTCGGCGGCCCCATCACTCTCAGCCTGTACCAAGCGGCGGTGGACGCCGGCGTGTCGGACCAGGCCCTGAGCGAGATGGTCCGCATCCTGTCGTATGACATCGATTTCCAGCGCGACATCCAGAAGGACGACACCTTCGAAGTGCTGTACGAGCGCTTTAATACGGAAGACGGCCGCCACGTGCGCGACGGCCGGATCCTGTTCACGGCGTTGACCAACGGCGGCCACCGGATGACGGCGTATGCGTTCGAAATGGCGGACGGCCACCTGGACTACTTCAATGAAAAGGGCCAGGGCGTGCGCAAGCCCCTGATGCGCACGCCGATCGACGGCGCCCGGCTGTCCTCCAATTACGGGATGCGCAAACACCCCATCCTCGGCTATTCGCGGATGCACACCGGCGTCGACTTCGCCGCCCCCACCGGCACCCCCATCTACGCCGCCGGCGACGGCGTTGTTGACTACGCCGGGCGCAAGGGCGGCTATGGCAAGTACGTCCGCATCCGCCACAACAGCGAGTTCTCCACCGCCTACGCCCACATGAGCCGCATCCAGGTGCGCGCCGGCGAGCGCGTGGAGCAAGGCGAGGTGATCGGCCGTGTCGGCTCGACCGGCATGTCCACCGGCCCGCACCTGCACTACGAGATCATTCGCAACGGCGCGAAGGTGAACCCCATGGGTGTCCGCTTCCAGCCGGCAATCGAGCTGGCTGGCGCAGACCTGGAGCGCTTCCAGAGCGAGCGTCAGGCCGTCGACACCCTGTACGCGCGCCTGCGTAACCAGACGGAACTCGCCAGCACCGCCGGGCGCGAATAGCTTCGCGTCACACCGGTCCGCCCCATCCTGACCGCCCCGCGCCACGCCGGCCGGGGCGGTTGGCGTTTCAACGGCCGCGCGACCACCCTCCGATTCGCCACGCCGCACCCAAGACGCGAAAACATCCCTGAATATTGTGCGCGTTTGGCACGACACCCACCGAGTCAAAGGGACGGACCGGGACGCCAGCCTCCGTCCAAAGACGGTCCCATCCGCGCCAAAAGACGGACGATTCCTTTGATTGTCGCGGGCCGCCGCGCTGCCCATCCCCTGCTTCCGTCGGAGTGCCCCGAACAAAAACCTGGGTATATGTCGTGTGCAGGCTTGCCATCGGCCCCGTCGGCCTTGCAAACTTGCTGTGCGTTTGGATCGGCAACGCATGTTTTTTGGGCGGAGGGGACAGGGATGACCGAGGTTGCAATCAAATGGTATAACCCAAAGAAGGGGTTCGGGTTCGTTCGTCCGGACGGGGGCCTGCCGGACGCGTTTTTGCACGTCTCGGCGGTCGAGGCGCGCGGCCTGGACCGGCTGCCAGAGGGCACCCGGCTCGATTGCACCCTGATCGAGGGACCCAAGGGCTGGGAAGTCCAGAGCATCGACGCGGTGCTTGAGGTTCCCGAACCCTGCCGCGCCCCGGCTCCGGAGGCGCTGCCCGAGGGGATCGCGGGCGTCGTCAAGTTCTTCAACGCCTACAAGGGCTTTGGCTTCGTCACGCGGGACTGCGACCAGGCCGACGTGTTCGTGCATGTCCGCACCCTCGAACAGTGCGGGCTGTTCGACCTGACCGAGGGCCAGGTGGTGAGCATGACCGTCAGCGACGGACCGAAGGGACTGCAGGCCGACACCATCGCCGTCGTCGCCGAGCCGGAACGCCCGGTCGGCCCGTTGCTGCGCTGGCGCGCCGCCTACGCCACCGGGCACGAGGAGGCCGACGCCGAACACCGAGAACTGGTCTCCATGACCAACTCACTCCATGACCGCTGGGCCGCCAACGCGGGCCGGGACGAGGTGACCCGGCTGTTCGACCGCCTGATGGCCGCCGCCGTCATGCACCTGGACCAGGAAGACACCCGCGGCGGGCACGGCCCCAACGACGCGCTGTCGTCCTACCGCTGGCAGTGGATGAAGGACATGGCGGACTTCCGCCGTCGCCATTTGTCCGGGTCGCGGCCGTCCCGGTTCACCGAGGACATGGCCGAGTTCCTGCGCGCCTGGGTCACCGCCCACATCCTGGCCGAGGTCGGCTCGCAACCCCGTGTCGTGCAGACCGCCGCCGCCCAGGGCTGAGGCGCGGCGGGCGGGGCGCCCAGTAGGGTGCGTCTGCGCCGAAGGCGCGACGCACCACGGGCGCGCACGACCCCGCGCCGCAGCAACGACTTTGTGGCGGTGCGTTGCCCGCCTCGTCGAGGCGGTCAAACGCACCCTACGTCCCTACGTCCCCCGCCCCAACACCCTCAGCGCCTCGCCCAGCACGGCTTCGACCGTCGCCGCATCGCCCAGCCCCGTTGCCGCCTCGGAGGCTGCCGTCCACGCCTCGGCGCGGGCGTAACCCAGGTTGACCAGGGCGGAGGTGGCGTCGTCCACCACGCCGGCGCCCGCCACGGCCGGCGCCTCGCCCGCCACCGCCACCCCGGTCGGCCGCGCCACAGGCGGGGCACCCAGGCCGGCCGCCTTGTCCTTCAGCTCGGCGACGATGCGCCCCGCGAGTTTCGGCCCGACGCCGGCGGCGCGGGTCAGCATGGCCTTGTCCTGCGCCGCCAGCACGCGCCCCATCTGCTCGGCCGGCACCACGGTCAGGATGGCCAGCGCCACCCGCGCGCCCACGCCCTGCACCGTGCCCAGCAGGCGGAAGCAGTCCCGCTCCAGGACGTCGGCGAAGCCGTACAGGTGGATGTGGTCCTCGCGCACGTGGGTCTCGATGACCAGCGCCGCCTCGCCGCCCGGCGCCGGCAGCCGCGCCAGCGTGCGCCCTGAACAGAACACCAGGTAGCCGACGCCGTGCACGTCGATCACGGCGCCCTCGGCGTCCACACTGTCCACCAGTCCGCGCAGCTTGGCGATCATCGCGGCGCGCCTCCCTCCCCTGCCCCGACCCCCGCCAGCGCCGCCAGCCCGGCCCGCCGGTGAGCGTGGCAGATGGCCACGGCGAGCGCGTCGGCGGCGTCCGGCCGCTCCGGCGCCGCGCCGGGCAGAAGCATCCGGACCATCAGCGCGATTTGCGCCTTCTCGGCGTGGCCGCGCCCGACCACGGCCTTCTTGACCGCGTTCGGCGTGTACTCGGCCACCGGCAGCCCGCACCGCGCCGGCGCCAGCATCACCACGCCGCGTGCCTGCCCGAGTTTCAGGGTGCTGAGCGGGTTGCGGTTGACGAAGGTCTCCTCCACCGCCGCCTCGGCCGGGTGATACTGCGCGATGATGGCCATGATCGCGTCATGCAGCTGCGCCAGCCGGTCGGCCAGCGGGTCCTTTTCGTCGCTGGTCACCACGCCGTCGGCGACGTGCGAGAGGTGGTTGCCCGCCGCCTCCACGATGCCCCAGCCGGTGACCCGCAGGCCCGGATCCAGCCCCAGGATGCGCATCATATGTCCTTCGCGGTGCCCCGTAGGGTGCGTTCGCGCCCCGGCTCACCGTTGCGTCGATGTTGTCTCAGGCCGACCGGATAGGACCATCCGGGGCGACAGGAGCCGGGGCGCAACGCACCATTCGCTTAAGGTCCGGTGCGTTGCCGGCCGCATTCGCGGCCGTCGAACGCACCCTACGGCCCCGCTACGCGCTCAGCTTTTCCATGACCTCGTCGGCGATCTCGTAGTTCGCCGCCACGCGCTGCACATCGTCGTTGTCGTCCAGCACGTCCAGGAACTTCAGCAGCGTCCTGGCCGTGTCCTCGTCCACCGGCACGGTGCTGTTGGGCCGCCAGTCCAGGCGCGCCGCCTCGGGCTCGCCCTTGGCCGCCGTCAACGCCTCGCGCACGGCGTTCAGGTCGTCCGGCTGGCAATAGATGTCGTGCCCGGTCTCGTCGCTGACCACGTCGTCGGCGCCGGCCTCGATGGCCGCCTCCAGCATCTCGTCGGCGCCGCCGGCCTCGGCCGGATAGCGCACCAGGCCCACGCGCTCGAAGTTGAAGGCCACCGAGTTGGTCTCACCCATGGTGCCGCCGTTCTTGTTGAACGCGGCACGCACCTCGGCGGCGGTGCGGTTGCGGTTGTCGGACAGGCATTCGACGATCACCGCCACCTGGCCGGGGCCATAGCCCTCGTAGCGCAACTCCTCCAGCGTGTCGGCGTCGGCGGTCGAGGTGGCCTTGGCCATCGCCCGCTCGATGTTGTCCTTGGGCATCGAGGCCTGCTTGGCGGCGGCGATGGCCGCGCGCAGGCGCGGGTTGGCGTCCGGATCGGGCGAGCCCACCTTGCACGACACCGTGATCTCGCGCGCCAGCTTGGTGAACAGCTTGGCGCGTTTCGCGTCCTGCCCGCCCTTGCGGTACATGATGTTCTTGAACTGGGAATGGCCGGCCATGGTCGCCTCGGGTCCTCGGTCTGTCGGGAATCCTGGAAGTCCCCTCGATTACACCAGACGCCGCGGCGATGCCAGTGTTGGGCCGCGTGCGCCGAACGACGCACCGTCGCCGCACGAAAGGCGGGGTCGCGGGCCGTTCGAGGGAGTGTCTTCCAGGCGATATCCTCCGCTGGTGGGATGGGCCTCGCCCGGGCCATACGCCCATCGTTCAAAATGCACCGTCGAAACGCATATGTCACTGAATTGAAAACAGGAGTATGCTCAAAGATTAGAAAAAGTGGATAGCGTCTCTTGCCTATAGTGGCATCATAGTCGACTGGCTCCGCGACCAGTGCCCGAATCGTGATCGGACCCGATGTCACCTGTGGGTATCGCCAGTCCTGTTTGGGGGGTCAGATCATGTCCCGCGTCGTCTCCCGGTTTCGCATCGCCGTCGTCCTGCCCGTTCTGATCGCGCTGGTCGCGTTGATCGCCATCGCCGTCACGGGCATCCTGGCCCATCAGCGGGGCGCCGCCGACCTGACCGCCCAGACCGAGGAGAAGCTGCGCGCCCTGCGCGAGGGACGCACCAGCGCCCTGGGGGATTACCTGGACAGCATCGAGGGCGACCTGATGGTCGTCGCCGCCAGCAGCGTCGTGGCCGACGCGCTCAATGACTTCGGCCTCGGCTTCGACGCCGCGCGGCGTAACGCGCCCGGCGGCGACGTCGTCGCGGCCCTGCAGACCGACTACATCGACGACAACCCGAATCCGCCGGGCGAGAAACACCGGCTCGACACGGCGCGGACCGGCAGTTGGTACGACGAGCAGCACGCCCTCTACCACCCATGGTTCCGCGACCTCCAGCAAGTCCGCGGCTATTACGACGTCTTTCTGATTTCGCCGGCCGGCGACCTGATCTACTCGGTCTTCAAGGAAAGGGACTTCGCCACCAACCTGAGGGACGGACAGTGGGCGGACTCCGGCCTCGCCCGGGTGTACCAGACCATCGCCGACGCCCCGGACCCCGAGACGGTGGCCTTTGACGATTTCGCCGCGTACGCGCCGTCCAACGGCGACCCGGCCAGCTTCATCGCCCGCGCCGTGTTCGATGACCGGGGCGGTTTCATCGGTGTGCTCGCCTATCAGATGCCCATCGGGCGCATCAACGCCATCATGCAGATCGAGGCCGGCATGGGCGAGACCGGCGAGGCCTATCTGGTTGGCGACGACAGGCTGATGCGCAGCGACTCCCGGTTCTCGGAGGAGTCCACGATCCTCGCGCGCTCGGTGGACACCGAGACCGCCCGCGCCGCCCTGGCCGGCGACCAAGGGGTCGGCGAGGTGCCGGACTATCGTGGCGTACCCGTCCTGTCCGCGTTCGGCCCGATCGAGTTCCAGGGCGTGCGCTGGGCCGTGCTCACCGAGGTCGACGTCGCCGAGGTGCTGGCCCCGGTGACCCGCCTGCAATGGTTCCTGGTCCTCGCCGGACTGGCGATTCTGGTCGTGGTTGCCCTGGTGGGGACCGTGTTCGCCCGCACCATCACGACCCCTCTGGCGGCCATGACCCGGACCATGGGGAAGCTCGCGGACGGCGATCTGACGGTGGACATTCCGGCCACCGAACGGCAGGACGAACTGGGCGACATGTCGCACGCCATGGAGATCTTTAAGCAGCACTTCCAGGAGATGGAGGATCTGAAGGCAGCCCAGGAACGCGAACGGAAAGAGGCCGAGGCGGCGCGGCGGCGCGGCCTGCTGGAGATGGCGGACACCTTCGAAAAGGACGTCTCCGGCGTCGTGAGCGCCGTGACCAGCGCCGCCACCGAGATGGAAAGCGCCGCGCAGGCCCTCGCCGGGACCGCCGAACGGGCCAGCCAACGCGCCACCACCGTCGCCGGGGCGGCCGAACAGACCTCGGGCAACGTGCAGACGGTGGCTACCGCGACCGAGGAGTTGGCCGCGTCGATCCACGAAATCGCCCGCCAGGTCGAGCAGGCCCGCGCCACGGCCGACGACGCGGTCACCGAGGCGCAGCGAACCACGGAACAGGTCCGGGCGCTGGATCAGGCCGCCGGCCGCATCGGCGAGGTGATCAGCCTGATCACCGACATCGCCAGCCAGACCAACCTGCTGGCGCTGAATGCCACGATCGAGGCCGCGCGCGCCGGCGACGCCGGCAAGGGCTTCGCCGTGGTCGCCAACGAGGTCAAGGCCCTGGCCGGGCAGACCGCGCGCGCCACCGAGGAAATCGGCCAGCACATCGGCGAGGTGCAAACAAACACCCACAAGGCCGTCTCGGCCATCGAGCACTTCGCCCAGACCGTGAACCGGATCGGCGAGATCTCCACCGCCGTCGCCGCCGCCGTGGAACAGCAGAACGCGGCCATCAGCGAGGTCAGCCGCAACACTGCCGAGGCCGCCAGCGGCACCCAGGAGGTCAGCCAGTCCATCGGCGCCGTCACCGAGGCGGCCGAGGAAACCGGCGGTGCGGCGCAGCAGGTGCTCGGCGCCGCCGGGGAACTCAGCCACCACGCCAGCGATCTGTCGACGGCGGTGGACCGGTTCCTGGACAGCGTGCGGGCGGGATGACGCCGCCCGACGGCGGATGAGGCCCGCTTGGACGCTCCCAGTGCCGTGGCCCGACGTCCCGGCAAAAGCGTCCATTACGAATGGCGTGTTGCACCCCACGGTCCACGGGCCGGGCCGCCACCGGCGGCGGGTTAAGACCGGCAGGCATCTGGGTTGACTCGGTGACCGGACCCATTTCTTGCCTTTTCACGAGGTCCCTCCGCCCCTTCCGGGGCGGTCGGGATGACATTTATCAGATGAAACAAGCACATCTGTCACCATGAGCGAACGAAGCGAGCCGATGGATCTCAAGCTGCGGTGTGATGGAAGACCACCAAGAACGGTCAACCTTTTCCTCGGGCGGCATAAGACCTTTGGCCCGTTTACAGCGGCGGACCCAACACACATACTCGCCGTCGGTGGCGATTCGCGCCTGTTGGGCCGCCTGGGCGACCTGTCACTCATGTCGCGTCGGGTCCGGCGGTTTGTTTGTTTGTGTTAACCAGGGAAGGTGCCGGGTCCGCGGAGGCGCGGCCGTCGCCGATGGGGCGGTCGGTTCAGACGATCTGTGTACGCGGCGCGCCCTCGCGGCCCCCGAGTCGCCAACCAGCGGGGGCCGGTTGCCGTGCGCACCCCGTCAGGACTACAACGGAAGCGGCGTCAGATGCTCCGAACTCCAGAGGACATTCCCTGCAGCGGCCATGAGAGGTGGATCTTGGTCGAAAACGACGAAAAAATGCGAGAGAAACTGCGCGAGCGCCTGCCGGCGTTGCGGGTTCTCATCATTGACGACAACAAGTTCTCCCGGTCGTTGTTGGTCACCCAACTCGCCTCGTACGGCATTCGTGACGTGGTGGAACGCGCGGACGGCGTCGAGGGCCTGAAGTGTCTGCAGCAGGAAGCCATTCACATGGTCCTGCTCGACTACGAAATGACGCCGCTGAACGGCGCCGAGTTCGCGCGGCTGGTGCGCCGCGACCCGTCGATCGGCAATCCGGAAATCCCGATCATCATGATCTCGGGCTATTCAGACTTGGCGCACGTGCGTGAAGCCCGCGATGCCGGGGTCAACGAGTTCCTCGGCAAGCCAGTGTCCGCCGATACCTTGTACAAGCGGATCGAACACACGCTTCTTTACCCGCGCCCGTTCGTGCGGACGGAAAAGTACGTCGGCCCCATGCAGCGCGAGGAACGCACCCCACCGCCTGCGCAAAGCGGCAAGTCGTCCGTCTCCAGCGTGTTCTGATCGGCCGTCGATACAACAGAGAACAGAAGTCAGGACCTTACACCGCCTCCGGCGCATCCGCCGGACCACCCCGCGCCGCCCGCCGCGCCCGCTTCGCCTGACGCCGTTCGCGGCGACGCCCGGCCCAGGCCTTGACGCGCGCCTGCGCCATCAGGGCGCTCGGCGTGACCACCAAGGTCAGCACGGTGGCGAACAGCAGGCCGACCACCACGGCCGAGGCGAGCTGGGTCCACCATTGCATCGACGGCGCGCCGTAGGTCACCGTGCGGTTGATGAAGTCGATGTTGAGCATCAGCATCATCGGCAGCAGCCCCAGCGTGGTGGTGATCGAGGTCAGCATGACCGGCCGCAGGCGTTGCACGCCGGTGTGCAGGATGGCCTCGCGCGGGTCCGTGAACTCCTTCTTCAGGCGGTCATAGGTGTCGATCAGCACGATGTTGTTGTTCACCACGATACCGGCCAGCGCGATCACGCCCACCCCCGTCATGATGATCCCGAACGCCTGGTTGGTGATGAGCAGGCCCAGCATGACGCCGACGGTGGACATGACCACGGCCGACAGGATCAGGAAGGCGGAATAGAAGCTGTTGAACTGGGTCACCAGGATGATGGCCATGATGAACAGGGCGACCATGAAGGCCTGCGACAGGAAGGCCTGGCTTTCCTTCTGCTCCTCGTCCTCGCCCTTGAACTCGATGTCCAGGCCGCGCGGCAAGCGGTCCCGGTTCTCGGCCATCCAGGCGCGGATCTCCTCCATCTTGTCGGCCGGCAGCAGGTCGCGGGCCACGTCGGCCTTGACGGTCATGACGCGCCGGCCGTCGACCCGCTCGATCTGGCTGATCTTCGGGTTGGGGGTGCGGGTGACGAAGGCGGACAGCGGCACCAGCCCCTGCGGCGTGTTCAGGCGCAGGCGATCCAGTTCCTCCATGGACCGGTATGCCTCGGGATAGCGGACGACGATATCCACCTCGTCCTTGGCCGTGTCGGGCCGGAACGACGACACCTTCAGGCCGCTGGTCACCAACTGCACCAGGTTGCCGACGCTGGCCACGTCGCCGCCCATTTTCGCGGCCTGGCCCATGTCGACCTCCAGGTCCCATTGGATGCCGGGCACGGGGCGGCTGTCCTCGATGTCGATGAAGCCGCCGATCTCCTCCAGCGCGGCGCGCACGACCTCGACCGCCTCGGGCAGCACCGCCGGGTCGCGCGCCGTCATCTGCACCTGGATCGGCTTGCCGACGGGCGGCCCCTCGTCGGGGACGTTCGGTTCCACATGAACGCCCGCCAGGTCGGTGGTGCGGGCGCGGATCAGGTCCAGCACCTGGTTGGACGGGCGGCGCTCCTGCCAGTCCTTGTAGGTCAGGCCGATGATGCCGATGACGTCCTCGGCGGCGTCGCGGGGCGCGCGGTTGAAGGTGCGGGCGTAGACCGCCTCGAAGTCCGGCAGCGCGAGGACGCGCGATTCCACCTGCCGGACCAACTCGTCCTTTTCGTGGATGGACAGGTTGCCGCGCGCATGGACCAGGATCTGAGCCTGTCGCGGTTCCACCTCGGGGAAGAACTCGACGCCCCGGCCATAGGTGGCGTAGAGCACCCAACTGCTCACGAGCCCGACCACGGCCAGCACCACGACCAAGCCCGGCCGGCGCAGGGCGGCGCCCAGCCCGCGCGCGTACATCCCGGTCAGGCCGGGCAGCGTGGTGACGTCGCCGTGCTCGCTGGCCGACAGCGCCTTCATGGTGTCGGGATTGGCGGCGCCCGCCTTGCCCACATGCGAGCCCAGGGTCGGCACGAAGATCAGCGCCATCAGCAGCGACGCCGACAGCGTGGCGACCAGGGTGATGGGCAGGAACTTCATGAACTCGCCCACAACACCGGTCCAGAACAGCAGCGGCAGGAAGGCGGCCAGGGTGGTGGCGGTCGAGGCGATGACCGGCCCGGCCATGCGCTTGGCGGCCAGTCCGTAGGCCTCGCGCCGGTGCAGGCCCTCGGTCATTTTGCGGTCGGCGTACTCGGTGACGACGATGGCCCCGTCCACCAGCATCCCGACAGCCAGGATCAACGCGAACAGCACGATCATGTTCACGGTCAGGCCCATCGCCGACAGCAGCAGGATGGCCATCAGGAACGAGCCGGGAATGGCGATGCCCACCAGCAGACCGGAGCGCAACCCCAGCGCCGCCACCACCACGATCATCACCAGCAGGATGGCCGCGATCACGCTGTTCTGCAACTCGGACAGCATGGTCTTGATCTCATCCGACTGGTCCTGGATGATATTCACCTCCATGCCCTCGGGCCAAGCCTGACGCTCGCGTTCGACCACCGCGCGCACGGCGTCGACCGTGTCGATCACGTTCTCGCCGACCCGCTTCTTGACCTCCAGGGTCACCGCCAGCTGGCCGTTGACGCGGGCGAAGCCCTGCGGGTCCTTGTAGGTGGCGCGGACCGAGGCGAAATCGCGCAGGCGGACGACGGAGTCCTCGGTGAACTTGACCGGCTGGTTGAGGATGTCGGCGACGTCCTCGTACAGGCCCGGAACCTTGATGGCGAAGCGGCCCTCGCCCGTGTCCAGGGTGCCGGCGGCCACCAGGCGATTGAAGCGGGCGATCACCTCGGCCACATCGGCGTTGGCCAGGCCGTAGCTCTGCAACCGAACCGGGTCGACCACGATCTCGACCTGCTGTTCGCGGTCGCCGCCGATGTCCACCTCCAGCACGGCGGGGATCTGCTCCAGGTCGTCGGCCAGATCGTCGGCGATGCGCAACAGCGCGCGTTCCGGGATATCCCCGGCCAGGGTGATGACGACGATCGGGAACAGGCTGATATTGACCTCATTGACCGACGGTTCGTCGGTCTCTTCGGGCAGGTCGACCTTGGCGACGTCTACCTGGTCTTGCACGTCGCGCTTGGCCTTTTCGTTGTCAAAGCCGGCCTCGAACTCCAGCAGGATGTTGGCCCCGCCTTCGTAGGCGGTCGAGCGCATCTCCTTGACGCCCTCGATGCCCTGCAACTCCTGCTCCATCGGCCGCACCAGCAGGCGTTCGGCGTCCTCGGGCGAGATGCCCCGGTGCGACAGGGCGACGTAGATGATGGGGATCGGGATATCCGGCGAGCTTTCCTTGGGAATCTCGACGAACGCCACGGTGCCGGCGATCAGCACCAGCAGGAAGGTCGCCAGCACCGTGCGCGAGCGGTCCAGCGCGAAGTCGATCACCGGCGTCATGGGTCTTGTCCCTCTCCCGAGGCGGCAGCGTCGGCGGCCCCGGTCACGGAGTCGATGGTCGCCGCCGGGGCGTGTCCGTCGGCCAGGGTCTCCTGGTCGGCGGCGGCCAGGGCCTTGGTGTTGGCCTCGATGGTGTCCCCGTCGACGGGTTTGACCTTTTGCCCCGCGCGCACGAACTCCTGACCGACGACAATCAGGGTGGCGGGATCGGGCAGGCCCTCGACCCACAGGCCGTCGCTGCCATCACCGGTGACCGAGATGGGGTGAAAGGCCACACGGTCGTCCCCGTCCACGACCTTCACACCGACGCGGCCCTCCGCGTCCAGCGCCAGCAGGGCCGACGAGATGCGATGAGCCCGGGTGCGCGCCGTGGGCAGGCGCACCTCCGCCGTCATGCCCTCGGGCACATCGGCATCGGGGTTGGGCAGGGCCAGCTTGACGGCGAAGGTACGGGTCACGCCATCGGCCACCGGGGCGATGTAGCTGACGGTGCCCGTCATCTCCCGCCCGGTGACCAGCGTCGCGCGGCCGGACTGGCCCAGGCTCAGGCGCCCGATATCGGCCTCGGCCACCTTGACCACAACCTCCAGCGGATCGAGATCGACAACGCGGGCGACCGGATCGCCGATCCCCACGTAGTCGCCCTCCTCCACCAGCCGCGTCGCCAGCACGCCGGAGAACGGGGCCGCGATCTTGGTGCGGTCGATGTCCAGCAGGATGGCGGCCAAGCTGGCGCGGGCGTCCTCCAGCGCCGCCTTGGACTCCAGCACGCGCTGGCGGCTGGTGAAGTCCCGGTCGGCGAGCCGCTGGTCGGCCCGGTAGCGGTCTTCCCAGCGCGCCACGGTGGCCTCGGCGCGGCTCAGGCGGTCCAGGCGGTCGTCCATGGCGAGGCGCACCAGCAGCGTCTCGTCGTCGACGGTGGCGCCCTCCTCGGCGCCGGTCTCGACCACCCGCCCGCCGGTCTCGGCCTTGACCTCGACCGTGCGTGACGCCTGGGTCTCGCCCAGAACGACCAGGGTGTTGACGCGCTCTTCGGCCTGGGCGCGGCGCACGCGCACCTGCGGCACCGCCGCCTCGTGCTCCAGCGCCATGGGCGGGCGCAGGGCCTCCTCGGTCTCGCCGGGGTTCTCGGGAGCGGCCAGCATCCCGGACGCCACCCAGCCGACGGTAGCCACGGTGATGAACGCGGCGATGAGATACGATGACTTCATGGTTTTGCTTCGTCCGTGAGACCCGTGTGATCGGGTCGTGTCCTGAGACGGTGGAGCTGCGCCGTCGGATCAGTCGGGTGGATCAGTCATGGGTGCCATCCCTGAGCGGGGCGGCGACGGCTCTGTTGGTCTCGATCTCGTTTTCCAGCGCGGCCCTGTTTTCTTCGATCCATCGCGCTCCGGCCTTGCACATCTCCTCGCCCATGCGGATCAGGAAACGGTCGCCGGGAAGGGTGACACCCTCGATGCGGGCCAGTTCGTCGGCCAGATCATAGTGACCCCGGATATAGTCATCGAGCAGGCGCGAAAGCTCCCCCGGCGCCATGCGATGCGCGAAGGCGATGGCGAACATGAAGCCCGACCGGAACCGGTCGAACTCCAGCGGTTGCAGCAGCGCCACCCGCAGCGCGGCGCGGCCAGCCTCGGTGATGGTGTAGACCTTCTTGTCGGGACGGCCGTCCTGGCTGTGTGCCGTGCATGTCACCAGCCCGTCCGCCAGCAGGGCGTTGAGCGCCGGATAGATCGAGCCATAGCTGAGGCTCTGGTAGTAGCGGAACGGGCCTTCCTCGAACGCCTTGCGAATGTCGTAGCCGGTGTTGAACCCGGCATCCAGGGCGCCCAGGCACAGGGTTCTGGCATCCAGGGGCATGACGCGGTCTTTCGGGTGTGCGGGCGGTCAATGGCGGGACCGCCGACGGTGTCTGACCCGGATAGAATCCATCCGGTTTTGTCAACTTTATGCCCCCTGGCCGGACGATATGTCAACCCGATATATATCAGGGCAATATAAGAATGACTGGCGGATTTGTCCGACGGCCGAGATGTCGCGACGCTGGCGGAACGCGCAACATCCGTGCGCGGCTCGGAAGCAGGTGCCAAGGCGACTCGGTCACACCGGCGGATCGACCAGCCGCTGCAGGCGCTCGCCGGCGGCGCGCGCGAACCGCAGGGTCAGCCCCCGCCGGCGCGCGGGATGCAGCGGGGCGAGCGTCATCAGCCGCACCACCTCGGCGCCCCAGGGGTCGGCGATCATCAGGCCGCAGTCGGGCGGCAGCACGTCACGGGGAAAGGACTCGCCCACGGCGAAGGCGAAAGCGTCACAGTACGGCAGGTATTCGCGCCACTTGCCGTCGGCCCGGTAGTCGGCCAGGGCGCTTTTGACCTCGACGATCAGCACCCGGCCGTCGGCGTCCAGCGCCACGACGTCCGCGCGCCGCCGGTTGGGCAGCTTGAACTCGGTCAACACGGCGTGGCCTGTCTCCGCCAGATGGCGGCAGACGCCCCGCGTCAGGCCACGGGTCATGGCGGCGGTGTCGCTGTCGACGAGGGCCCGCCGCCCGACGGCGGGGGCCAGCAGGGACGATGTCACGGCGCTGACCTCCGACGGAGCCAAGCGCTTCAACCGGCCGGCCCGTTTCTGGTTCGTTCCCACAACAGGGTACGGGGCGCGGCTGGCCGCTGCAAGCGTCGTGGCGGCACCGTATCATTCGGTCGTTATATCAAATGTCACTGGCGCGTTTTTGGAATCGTTGGTAATCTTGTCAACGACTTCCAAGGTCATCGAGCGCACACTCGGAAACGGCGCGACGCGGGAGCCTGAATGCTTATTCAGGATGAAGTGTTTTTACTGGACGTTGGATTGCGGGCACCTTGTTGTCGTGGGATAGAGCGGACGTGAGCGCTCCGAATGGGTGCGGGACGCGCGGCAACCGTATACGGGATCATGAAACAACTCTCGCTGCGAACCGTCTTTGTCGTCTCGGCCGTTGTGCTCATCCTGATCACGGGCGGCGCCGTCGGCTACCTCACAACGCTCAACGCGACCATCGCCGTGACATCGGTCACGGCCGCGCTGCATCGGGAAGTGTCCGCCCAGGTCGTCAGCCACCTGCGGGCCTTTCTGGACCGGCCGCAGCACCTGCTTGAGCAGAACGGTCGCCTCATCACCGCCGGGATTGTGGACACGGACGATCAGGCGGCCTTGCAGACCCTGTTCCTGGAGCAGGTGGCGGTTCCCTCGGCGGCCACCAGCCTGTACTTCGGCAACACGCGGGGGGGGCTGGCCGGCGCCGGGCATGAAGGGGACCGGCGAACGTTCTACACCACCGGCACGCGGGGCTTCACGGCCGGGCCGTTCCAGAAGATCGAGGCCAGCCATGACGGGACGCGGGGCGAGGTGGTGGCGGCCCTTCCCGGCTACGACGCCCGCGAACGGCCCTGGTTCAAGGACGCCCTGACGCGCGACAACGGTGCCTGGAATGGGCTGTACGTGCTGTTCACCCGGCAGGATCTGGCCCTGCCGGCCAGCCGCGCCGTGCGCGATCACGACGGACGTCTGATCGGTGTGCTGGGCGTCGATCTGTTCGTCTCATCGCTCAGCGGCTTCCTGGCCGACCTGCACACCAGGACCGTGGGCGTGACCTATATCATGGAACCCTCTGGGCTGCTGGTGGCGTCCTCCACCGGCGAGCGACCGTTCCAAGTCGACGCCACGGGCACGCCGACAGACCGGCTGTCGGCGGCGGACAGCGCCCTGCCGGAGGTGGCCGAAAGCGCCCGCCAGATCCTGGCGGGCACCCTGTCCAACGGCGCCGAGCCGGACCCCAGTGCCAGCGGGTCGGGCATGGCCGTGCCTCGGGTGGGCCGGGCGACCGTGGCCGGCGAGGCCCACGTCGTCGGCGTGACCCCCTACGAGGACCCCAGGGGCCTGTCGTGGCTCATCGCCACCGTCGTTCCCGTCGCCGCGCACCAGGCGCCCGTCGTCCCCGCCAACGTGCGGACCCTGATCCTGACCGCTCTGGCGGTGGCCGCCATCGCGATCGTGGCCACGGTGTTGATCCGCCGCGCCCTGGCACCGCTGGCGGAGGTGGCGGACGCGGCCACCGCCGTGGGCCGCGGGGACCTGCCGCGCACCCTGCCGGAACGCGGCACCGACGAGATCGGCGCGCTCGCCCGAACGTTCAACGAGATGGTCGCCCGACTGCGCGCCGCCCAGGCCCAGCAGCAGCGGCAGGTGTCGGAACTGGCCGACGCCGAGAACCGTTTCCGCAGCCTGTTCCAGAACGCCGAGGTGGCCATCTGCAACGAAGACCTCTCTGGCGTCATGGCCACGCTGGAACAATGGCGGGCCGAGGGGATCCAGGACCTGCGCGCCCATCTGCAGGCCGATCCCGACCGCCTCCAGGATCTGGCGGCCCGCGTGCGGGTGATCGAGACCAACCCGGCCACCATGAAGCTGCTTGACCTTGATCCGGACACGCCGACGGTCCCAAACATTGCCGACCACTTCGTGGCCACCACGTGGGACCGATTCATTGATAAGGTTTGCGCCCTGTGGAACGCCGAGCCTCAGTTCCGGCTGGAAAGCCGCATCCGCACGGCGCGCGGCAACGAACGCACGGTGCTGTTTTCCATGCCGGTGCCGAGGACCCTCGCACAAGCCCGGATCGTGCCGGTGAGCATGGTCGACCTCACCGAACGCAACGCGTCCGAGGAGGCGCTGGCCCGCAAGAACGAGGAACTGGAACGGTCGAACGCCGAACTGGAATCCTTCGCCCATGTCGCCGCCCATGACCTGCGCGAGCCGCTGCGCACCATTGCCTCGTACGCCACCCTGTTGCGCCGGCGGACACAGGACCGTCTGACCGACGAGGAGGCCGAGTTCGTCGCCTATATCAACCAGGGTGTGGCGCGCATGGACGCCCTGATCAGCGATCTGTTGGACTTCGCCCGCGTCGGCCGCTCGGACAAGGCACGCTCGGCCGTTGCCCTGGCGGGGATCGTGACCGATGCCATCGCCGACCTGCGCCCCGCCATCGACGCGGCCGGCGCCGAGATCACAGTCGCCGAAGACCTGCCAACGGTCTTCGGCCACGCCGACGAGTTGCTGCGCGTGTTCATCAACATCCTCGGCAACGCCGTCAAATACCGCCGGCCCGACCAACCCCTGCGGGTGGAGATCGGCGGCGAACGAATGCCGGACACCACGAGTTGCGGGGTGCCGATGTGCCAGGTGTTCGTGCGCGACAACGGCATCGGCCTGCCCCCGGGCGAAGGCCAGGAGGACCGAATCTTCCGCCTGTTCCAACGGCTGCACCCCCAGGACGCGTTCGGCGGCGGCACCGGGATCGGTCTCGCCATCTGCAAGAAGGCGATCGAACACCACGGCGGCCGAATCTGGGCCGAGTCCCCCGGCGAGACCCAGGGCTGCACGATCCGTTTCACGCTGCCGATGGCGTAGACGTCTCCGGATCCCATCGCCAGTCCAGATCGTAGGGCGGCTTCGCGGCCCGACAGGGACGCAAGCCGCCGAATGCGGTTCGGCCGGCGGCGGATTGCCCCGCTGTCGCGGGGCGAATCCGCCCTACGACTACGACTGATCGTCCATCACCAAGCCAACCTCCGGATCCCATCGCCAGACCGGCTGGCCCGACAGCAGCCGCGTGCCGCCCATCCACCGGTCCAGGCCGCCCAGGGGCACCCAGTCGGCCGTGCCGTCCAGCAGGCGGCGGCCTGTCTCGGTGAACGTCCAGGTCGCCAGGCGGTCGGCCTCGGCGTCGTCGCGCGTCACGGCCGGCGCCGGCCCGCCCGCGAGGCCACGCAGGACGACCACGAACATCGCGTCGCCCAGGGTCGGCTGCGGGTCGTCGTCCAGGTAAGCGCCGAACAGGACCCCGGTCGACGCCGCGCCGCCGCGCGCGGTCAAGACCTCCAGGATGCCCCGTTCGGTCAGGCCCAGGCCGTCGGTGGTCCACGGCAGGTCCCGCAGCCAGCGGCGCAGCGCCGGCGCCATGGTCGACAGGCCGGGCACCGTCCCGCCGGCCAGCCGGGCCAGCCCGCGCGGATCGGACTGGCGGAGGGCCGCCCACACGCGCACGCCCTGCGCGGTCAGGGTCCGGGTGACGGGCCGGCGTCGCGTCCACAGGCGCAGCAGGTGCTCCGGCTTGAGTTCGCCCAGGCCACGCACGCGCCCCACGGCCGCCCCGTCCCGCGCCGGATCGTACAGCACGAGTTCCGCTCGCCCCTCGACGCCGCGCCGTCCGTGGAGAGCATCCAGCACCCGGGCGAGGATGGTCTGGTCGTAGGCGTCGTGTTCGAACCACAGGACGACGCGGTCATACCGATCAGCGGTCATCAGGCCGGCCCATTGCCCGGTCAGGCGCGCCCGCGCCTCCGCCAGGGTCACACCATAGGCGTCGGCGATGAAGGCGGCGCGCGTCTCGTGGTAGGCGTCGAGGCTCCGCACCTCCGGCACCGGCCCCTGAATCACCGGGTCGCTGACCTCCAGAAAGTCACCCTGGAAGCCGGCCTGCGCCAGCGATTCGAAGATGTCCGAGCCGCAGCGCACGTGCAGGGTGCGCGCGTCACCGTCGGGCGCGGCCCGGCGGGGTCGTCCGGGCGCGCGGCGCGTTGCCGTCGCCAGGGGCGTGATGCCCAGATGCACGGGCGTTGTCATTCCGATGAGCTCCGGCATGTTGACGGGAAGACCGGACAAGAACCCCAGCCCGGCCTTCCCCTACACGGCTATCAGATTCACATATCTTTACTCTTTCTCGTCATTGCGAGGAGCGAAGCCCAAAAATCAACAATTGGGCAATCCAGGGCGGATATTTGCGTTTTACGCCCTGGATTGCTTCACCCTCGTCTT
>NZ_CAKZOT010000111.1 GCF_937138205.1 uncultured Rhodospira sp.
GGGCTCGGCGGCCCGCCACGCCTTGCCGGCGGCGGCCCGGGCCATGCGGGCGAAGTCAAAGGTGGCGCGGATGGGTGCGTCCAGGGCGTCGACGCGGCCCGCCGCGTCGACCGATTCGGCGCGTTTCATGACCGACAGCAGGGCGTTCTGGTAGTCGCGGATCAGAGCCGTCGCGGCGTCCTCGTCGACGGCGGCGCGGGCAGGGGGCGCGGCGGCGGTGACGAAGAGGGCAACGGCGGCGGCCAGGACCGCGCGGCGGCTGGGGCGGCGAAAGGGATGGGCGACGACCATGCACGGGCTCCGGCGGGCGGCTGAGGACAGGGCGGAAGGGCCTGCACCCTGCCCATTCGGCATGGCGGAAATTGGGCGGAACCTGGTGTGGTTCCATAACCCGTCATTGCGAACCCTCGTCGCAAGACGAGGGTGAAGCAATCCAGAGCGGAAAAAACCAATTTTCGCCCTGGATTGCTTCGTCGCTCCGCTCCTCGCAATGACGATGTTTTGTATTGTGGAAAAAGGCGCGCCGAAGAATGGAATGAAAGTGTGCGCGAATTGCGCCCGATCGGGAACGTCGATGCCCTGGCTCCGTTCATCGCGGAGGGAAGGCCGCCGACCGTTCGGTAAACGGTTCGCGCCTCGGTCCTTA
This sequence comes from uncultured Rhodospira sp., assembly GCF_937138205.1. GTDB lineage: Bacteria > Pseudomonadota > Alphaproteobacteria > Rhodospirillales > Rhodospirillaceae > Rhodospira. The sequence continues at coordinate 647 of NZ_CAKZOT010000111.1, forward strand.
CCGCGCCGCCACGGTCCAGCCGGTCGGCACCACCACCAGGCACGAGCGCTGCTGCGCGCGCAGGTCGCGGCACGCCGCCCGCGCCTTCGCCTCGTTGGGCATTCCGACGACGCGGGCGCGGTACAGGTGCCCGTCCGCCACGGCATGGGGGATGACCCGCACGCGGATGGCCTCGAACCGCGGGCCGAGCAGCTTGGCGGCGTCGTGCGCGGCCCGTTCGGCGGGACCGAGCGCGCTGAAGGCGCCAACCTGTACGCCCCATGTGCCGTCGGAGGCCGGTTGCGGCGGGGCGGAGCCGGAGGGAACGGCCGCTTCGGTTGCGTCAACGCTCGGTTTCGGCGCGGACAGCAGCCGTTCAATGACGCGCGGCAGCACGTCGGCCACGCTGGCCACCTGCGGCACCGGCGCCTTGCCGGGCGGCAGCATGGGCGGGCGCGGTGGCGGCGCGCCGGACGGTAGGTCCGGCCGGGCCACCACCCGGATCCGGTCCTGGCCGGTAAAGGGGCTGTAGCCCGCCTGGGCGACCACCTGGAAGCCCTTGTCCATCAACTCGGCCATGTGATCGTCGCGGCTGCGCGCGGTGCGGCCGCCGTAGACGACGCCGACCAGCCGGCGCCCGTGGCGCGTGGCCGAGAAGGCCAGATTGAACCCCGAGGCGCTGATATAGCCGGTTTTGAGCCCGTCGGCGCCGGCGTAGCGCTTCATCAGGTGATTGTGCCCGGTGTAGATGTGACCCTGATAGCGGAACGACGTCGTCGAGAAAAAGTGGTAGTGATGCGGAAAGTGCCGCAGCAGCGACAGCGACAGAGTGGCCATGTCCCGCGCCGTGCTCTTCTGCCCTGAGTTCGGCAGACCCGACGCGTTGCGGAAGGACGTACTGCGCATCCCGAGCTGGTGGGCCTTCTCCGTCATCAGGCGCGCGAAGCCGATCTCGGTGTCACCCAGGGCCTCGGCCACCACGGTGGCGACGTCGTTGGCCGACTTGGTGACCAGCGCGCGGATGGCGTCGCGCACGGTGATCGTCGAGCCCGCCCGCAGGCCCAGCTTCGAGGCCGGTTGCCCGGCCGCCCGGGTGGAGACACGCAGGCGCGTCTCCATCGACACCCGGCCGGTGTCGATGGCCTCGAATAGCATATAAAGCGTCATCATCTTGGTCAGCGACGCCGGATAGCGCTGGGTGTCGATGTGGCGGCCGTGCAGAATACGGCCCGACGTGGCGTCGACCACGATCGCGGCATAGCGCGCGGCGGCGTCGGAGGGCATGATGGTGCCCAAAACCAGGACCAGCGCGAGCATGGCGCTCAGGCGGGCCAGGATCAGGCGCCAGGCGGCGCGCCTGGGGCGAGCCGGGTCCCGACAGGGCGACGGGTTGGGCAGAGGGCTGGACACGGCGTGCCTCCTGTCGTCTCGGCGGTCCGGCTGCCGGCGCGGGCCTGTTCCCCCCTGGATCCACGCGCGACATTGGCTCCAAATGCGAACCAACTTTAAGAAATGATTCAAGGAGCAACTGTCGTCAGCATAGAAAATCGGTGAGTGGTTGTCCATAGGCGTTTCGTTTTAAACAAAGAATCGCATCGGGCTGATCGCACCGCGCGGTCTGGCCTGTTCCCGGGAGGTGAGACCATGCATGGCATTGCGCGCATCCGCGAACCCTGGTTGCTCGGGCCGGTTGCCCGCCCAGGTTTGGGGGGTCGCGTCCGGGCGGGGCTACTGCGCCTGTGTGCCGGCCTTGTCGCGGTGGCCCTCGGGGCCTGTACCTCGACGGGGGATATATCGAACCCGGTTGTGCGTAAGGTCACATGGTTTTCCTTTCTGAACGGTTACGATATTCGTACCACCTGTCAGGCGGGTGCGCCCGACCATCTCAGGCTCGTGCACAATGCCAACTACAGCCGTCGCGTGAGGGTCCACGAACTGGTGGCCGCCAGTCCGGCGTTGCCGGGGGCCGCGCCGTCCGGGGCCATGCGGCTGATGACCCGGGTCATTGGCGACACGACGAGCGAATGGCTGGTGGAGTTCGGCGACCCGTCGAGCCTGTTCGCCCCCTGGGCCGGGCAGGTCAGCCGTGTCACGCTCGGCCCGGCGGACGTGGCGGCGGTGCGCACGGCCCTGGCCCGCGACGGCCTGGGCCAGCCGGCCCCGGCCGGGACCGAACTGTTTTCGCAAGACTACTGGTGGCTGGCCGTGGGGTGCCTGGACGGTCGGATGCGGTTCCAGGTCTGGGCGCATCCGGATCGGGGCTATGACGGCCTGACGTTTCCGGCTCTGCTTCAGGCGCGGGACGGCACCGGCATCCCGCTGCGCACGCCGGCCGACGAGCCGGTGTACGCCAATCCGGCGATCATGGACCGCGACGCCGCTCGGTACGAGGTGCGCTTCCGGCTGGCGGTGGGGCCGAACGGGATCAATCCTTGAGGCCCTTGAGTCGCGGTGCCGGCGTGCGCGCCGCCAGCCACAGGCCGCCGACGATCAGCACCAGCCCGGCCCCATGCGCCCACAGCAGTTGCTCGCCCAAGAAGACCACCGACATCAGCCCGCCCACCAGGGGCATCAGGTAGAGAACCTGGCCGGCCACGCTGGCGCCGACCAGCGCCACCCCCCGATTGAAGCAGGCATAGGCCAGGATCGACGGGAACACCGCCACATAGGCCACGGCCCCCAGCGCGGGCAGGTCGAGCGGCAGGGTCCGGCCCTGGCTCAGGAGTTCCCACAGATAGACGGGCAGCAGCATGGCCGCCCCCGCCAGGAAAATGACGGCCAGGAAGACGAAGGGCGAGACCGTCGGCCGCAGGCGCAACAGCGCCGCGTAGCCGGCATAACAGGCGACGGCCGCCAACACCCACACGTCGCCCACGTTCCACTGCAAGCCGAGCAGCACCGTGGGGTCCCCCCGGCTGATGACCGTGGCGGCGCCGGCCAGCGAGACCAGCACCCCCGCCGCCTGCCGTCCGGTCACCCGCTCGCCGAAGATGAGGAACGTCCAGACGATGATCAGGACCGGCATCGCTGTCTGGATCAGCAGGGCATTGATCGCCTGGGTATCCTGAAGGCCGATGTACAGAAAGGTGTTGAAAATGGCGATGCCCAGGAACGACAGCAGCAGCACGATGCGCCAGTGCCGGCGGATCTCGGGCCAGTCCGCGCGCAGGCGGGGCCAGGTGAAGGCCAGCACGATCAGCCCGGCCAGGGTCCAGCGCCAGAACGCCAGGCCGACCGGCGGCACGTGGCCGCTGACCGCGCGGCCGATGACGGCGTTGCCCGACCAGAAGGTGATGGTCAGGACGAGCAGCAGATAGGGCCAGTCCGCCACGCGGGTCAGCGGTCCCCAACTCGACCGCTCCGGCTGGCTCACGGCGCGCCGTTCCCGGCGCTCGCCACGCCCGCGTCGGCGAACGTGGCCATGCCGGCATGACAGGCGACGGCGCTGCGCACCACGCTCAGGGCCACGGCGGCGCCGCTGCCCTCGCCCAGGCGCAGGCCCAGATCGAGCAGGGGGTCCTTGTCCAGCACCGCCAGCAGGCGCATGTGGCCCGATTCGCGCGAGACGTGGCCGGCCATGGCGTGGTCCAGTCCGCCCGGCGTCAGGGCGTGCCAGACACCGGCGGCGGCGCAGCAGATGAAACCGTCCAGCAGCACCGGCACCCGCGCCAGCCGGGCCGCCAGAATGCCGCCGGCCATGGCCGCCAGTTCGCGCCCCCCCACGCGGCGCAGCGCCTCCAGCGGGTCGGCCAGCCCGGCCCCGTGGTGGGCCATGGCGGCCTTGATCACCGCCGCCTTGCGCGCCAGCCCCGCATCGGTGACGCCGGTGCCGCGCCCCACCCACTCGGTTTCCGTCCCGCCGAACAGGGCCAGGGCCAGGGCGGCGGCGGCGGTGGTGTTGGCGATGCCCATCTCGCCGACGATCAGCAGGTCGGTGTCCGTCAGGTCGAGCGTCAGGCCGGCGTTCAGCGCCTCCAGCAGCTCGGCCTCGGTCATGGCGGGCGCGGTGTCGAACGGCTGGGTCGGCCGGTCCAGGTCCAGCGAGATCACGTCCAGGTCGGCGCCGTTGGTGGCACAAAGCTGGTTGATGGCCGCGCCGCCGGCCTGGAAGTTGGCCACCATCTGCACCGTGACCTCGGCCGGAAAGGCCGACACACCGCGTTGGGCGATGCCGTGGTTGCCGGCGAACACGACACACCGGGCGCGCTCCAGGCGCGGCGGGTGCCGCCCCTGCCAGGCGGCCATCCAGGCGGCGATCGACTCCAGCCGGCCGAGCGAGCCGGCCGGCTTGGTCAGCGTCGGCTCCCGTGCCGCCGCCGCCGCCGCCGCCGTTTCGTCCGGGCCGGGCAGGTCGCGGGCCAGGGCGCGCAGGGCATCGAGGGAGGTGATCGGCGGCAGGACGGACTTGGCCATGGCGATTTCCTGGTGTTTTGGGTAAGCAGCCCCTGCCATACCTGAACCGAGCGGAGAAATCACCCCATGGAAACGGAACCGAACGGTCCCACCCCCCGCGTCGCCTGGGTAGGGCGCCGCCTGGGCGAGATCAACCTGGCGCTCGTGTTCCTGACCCGTCTGTCGTGGGTGCGCACCGACTGGTCACGGCCGCTGATGAGCGCCGCCTGGGCCTTTCCCGTGGCGGGGGCGTTGGTGGGGCTGACCGGCGGGGCTGTCGCGGCGCTGGCGATGCTGTTCGGCGCGCCGTCCCTGCTGGCGGCGACGCTCGGCGTGGCGGCGGCGGTTCTGTTCACCGGCGCCCTGCACGAGGATGGGCTGGCCGACACCGCCGACGGCATCGGCAGCGGCCGCGATCGCGAGCGGTCGCTGGAGATCCTGAGGGATTCGGTCATCGGCGCCTACGGTGTTCTGGCCTTGATCGTCGCCATGCTGGCGCGCGTCACGGCGCTGGCCGCGTTGCTCGACGCCGGTCCGCTGGGGACCGCCTTGCCGGCGTTTGTGCTGGCCGCCGCCCTGGGGCGCGCCGCCGGGCCGCTGTTCACGGCCGCCCTGCCGCCGGCCCGCGAGGACGGCGTCGGAGCCGCCGCCGGCCGGCCCGACACGGCCGGCGTCGCGGTGGGGCTGGCGTTGCCGCTGCTGGCCGGTCTGCTTCTGGGGGCGTGGCCGGCGCTGCCGCTGGCGTTGCTGCCGCTGGTCTGGCTGGGCTGGCTGGCCCGGCGCCGGCTGGGCGGCATCACGGGCGATGTCATCGGTTGCGCCATGCTGCTGACCGAATGCACGGCGGTCGCGGCGATCGCCATGGCGTGGCAGTGAGGCGCCGATGACGCCGACCCCCACTCCGGCCGCCGACCTCGGGGCCACGCGCTGGTGGCTGGTGCGCCACGCGCCGGTGCCGGACACCAACGGCCGCATCACCGGCCGCCTGGATCCGGACGCCCACACCGGCGACGTCGCCGACCTGGAGGCGCTGGCCCGCCTGCTGCCGCCGCGCGCCGTGCTGCTGACGACGCCGCTGCGCCGCACGGGGCAGACGGCGCGGGCGCTGGTGGCGGCCGGGTTGCGGCTGCCCCGCGCGATCGAGGAACCCGACCTGCAGGAGCAGCACTTCGGCGCCTGGGAGGGCCTGACCTGGGGCGGGCTGGCCAGCGAAGACCCGCCCGACCCGGCGTTGGCGGCGTTCTGGGCCGATCCGGCGCACCGGGCGCCGCCGGAGGGCGAGAGCTTCGCTGCCGTCACGGCGCGGGTCAGGGCGGCGCTGGAGCGCCTGAGCCGAGACCATGCCGGGCGCGACATCGTTGCCGTGGTCCATGCCGGCACGGTGCGCGCGGCGCTGGCCGTGGCGCTGGACCTGGATCCGGCCCAGGCGCTGCGCTTCGCCGTCGATCCGCTGTCGCTGACCCGGCTGGACTGGCTGGACGGCGCGCCCACGGCCGGCTGGCGGGTGGGCTGCGTCAACACGGTGATGGCGGGGTAGGGGCGGTCCGGCTATCCGGCCCGGCGGTCCAGTCCGTCCTTATGCGGCACCGGCGCCGGGAAGCGGCGGAGGCGATAGAACGGACGAGTCCATTCTATCGCCGATCAGTATTACTTAAGCATCCCCCGCGCGCGCAAAGCCTGCACGATCTCGTCGGCCAGTTCGTCCGGGCTGGCCTGATCGGTGCGCAAGTGCAGTTCGGGCGCCTCGGGCGGCTCGTAATCTGAGTCGATGCCCGTGAAGTTCTTGATCTGGCCGGCCCGCGCCTTGCGGTACAGGCCCTTGGGATCGCGCTGTTCGCACACGGCCAGCGGCGCGTCCACGAACACCTCCAGGAACTCGCCGTCGGCGACCTTTTCGCGCGCCAACTGCCGCTCGGCCCGGTAGGGCGAGATGAACGAGACCAGCACGATCAGCCCGGCATCGACGAACAGGCGCGCCACCTCGGCGACGCGGCGGATGTTCTCGACGCGGTCCTCCGGCGTGAAGCCCAGATCGCGGTTCAGGCCATGGCGCACATTGTCGCCGTCCAGGATGTAGCTGTGATGGCCCATGGCCAGCAGGCGCTTTTCCACCAGGTTGGCGACGGTCGACTTGCCGGCGCCCGACAGGCCGGTGAACCACAGCACGCACGGCCGCTGGTGCTTCTGGTGGGCGCGGGCGGCCTTGTCCACCTCCAGCGCCTGCCAGTGGATGTTGGCGGCGCGGCGCAGACCGAAGGCGATCATGCCGCAGCCAACGGTGTGGTTGGTGGCCCGGTCGATGAGGATGAAGCCGCCGGTGGTGCGGTTGTCCTCATAGGGGTCGAACGGCACCGGGCGGCCCAGCGACAGGTTGCAGTATGCCACCTCGTTCAGGTCCAGCCGCTTGGCCGCCAGCTTGGCCTGGGTGTTGACGTCGAGCCGGTGCTTGATCTCGGTCACCTGCGCCGGAACCGTGGCATGGCCGATCTTGAGCAGATAGCCCCGCTCCGGGTACAACGGCTCCTCGGACATCCAGACGATGTGCGCCGCCACCTGGTCGGCCACCTGCGGGCGCGCGTCGGCGGGGCTGATGACATCCCCGCGCGCGACGTCCACCTCGTCGGCCAGGGTCAGGGTGACGGACTCGCCCGCCGCCGCCTGCTCCCGATCGCCGGAAAAGTCCACCACGCGGGCCACCGTGGTCGGCCGACCCGACGGGTTGACGACGATTCGGTCGCCGGGGCGCACCACGCCCGAGGCCACGGTGCCGCAGTAGCCGCGAAAATCCAGGTTCGGCCGGTTGACCCACTGCACCGGAAAGCGGAACGGAGCGCTCACGCTGTCCTGAACGACATCCACCTCTTCCAGGTACGGCAGCAGGGTCGGGCCGTCGTACCAAGGCATCCCGTCGCCCCGGTTGACCACGTTGTCGCCCATCAGCGCCGAGACCGGAATGCACACCGGCTCCGGCAGGTCGATGCGCCGGGCGAAGTCCACGAAGTCCGCGCGGATGGCCTCGAACGTGGCCTGATCATAGCCCACCAGGTCCATCTTGTTGACCGCCAGCACCACATGGCGCAGGCCCATCAGCCGGGCGATGGTGGCATGACGGCGCGTCTGCACCAGCACGCCCTTGCGCGCGTCCACCAACAGCACGGCCAACTCGGCGTTGGACGCGCCGGTGGCCATGTTGCGCGTGTACTGCTCGTGGCCTGGCGTGTCGGCGACGATGAACTTGCGCCGGTCGGTGGTGAAGTAGCGCCACGCCACGTCGATGGTGATGCCTTGTTCGCGCTCGGCCTGCAGGCCATCCACCAGCAGGGACAGATCCAACGCCCCCCCCGCCCTTCCGCGCGCCTTGCTGTCGCGTTCCAGGCTCTTCAGCTGATCCTCGAAGATCAGCTTGGAGTCGTAAAGGATCCGGCCGATCAGCGTGCTCTTGCCGTCATCGACACTGCCGCAGGTCAGGAACCGCAGCAGGTCGCGTTGCGCCGCCTTCCCGCTGAGCACCGCCTCGGTGGCGGCGGCGTCGAACGTCCGTCCGTCGTCGGCCATCAGAAGTACCCATCCCGCTTCTTGAGTTCCATGGAGCCGGCCTGGTCGTGGTCGATGGCCCGCCCGGCGCGTTCCGAGGTGCGCGAGTTCAGCATCTCCGCCACCACCTCGGCCACGGTGGACGCCTTGCTTTCCACCGCGCCCGTCAACGGATAGCAGCCCAGGGTGCGAAAGCGCACGCTCTTCATTGCCGGCGCGGCGCCGTCGGGTATGGGCAAGCGGTCATCATCGACCATGATCCACATGCCGTTGTACTGGATCACCGGGCGCGGCTTGGCGAAGTACAACGGCACGACCGGAATGTTCTCTTGCAGGATGTACTGCCAGACGTCCAGTTCGGTCCAGTTGGACAGCGGGAAGGCGCGGATGCTCTCGCCGGTCTTGATGCGGCCGTTGTAGAGCGACCATAGTTCCGGGCGTTGGTTGCGCGGGTCCCACTTATGGGTGCCGGTGCGGAAGGAGAACACGCGCTCCTTGGCGCGGCTGGCTTCCTCGTCGCGCCGGGCGCCGCCGAACGCGGCATCGAAGCCATGCCTGGTCAGCGCCTGCTTCAGCGCCTGCGTCTTCATGACGTCGGTGTGAACGCCCGAGCCGTGGCTGATCGGGCCGACGCCCTCGCGCACGCCGTCCTCGTTGATGTGCACGATCAGGTCGAGCCCCAGCTCCCGCGCCGTCGCATCGCGGAAGGTGATCATCTCGCGGAACTTCCACGTCGTGTCGATGTGCATCAACGGGAACGGCAACGGCCCCGGTGCGAACGCCTTGCGCGCCAGATGCAGCATCACCGACGAGTCCTTGCCGATGGAATAGAGCATCACCGGCTTGCGCACCTCGGCCACCACCTCGCGGATGATGTGGATGCTTTCGGCCTCAAGGCGCTGCAGGTGCGTCAGGCGGCCCGAAACGGACGTCTCACCAGGTCGGTCTTTCTGGTCAACAGTCATTGCGGCTCGTGGGGGCTGGGAATGGGAAAAACCTTGGCCTACGAAATACCAATGATCGTCGCGCGTGGCCATTCAAATCCGAGACCCGAATCATCCCTCCAGTGCCTGTGACCCGGGATGACCGTCTTGCCCTGAAGGACGCGGCCACTTATTACGAATCCTCCACGTTCTTACACGGCACTGCTTCGCTGGACTTTTGACGACCTGGAATATAGCTTCAGGGACGACAGGGTCACTCTTGAAGGTGTTGATGAATGAGCAAGTCTAAAAATTTCGTCTTTTTTCTTGGCATCAATGTTCTTGCCGTCGTCTTTGCGGCGGTTTCCTTCACGATTTACGCCATTGTGGCTTTCGGCGAAAGCACCGAGCGGGTGTGGCCACCGCACGTGCCGAACGAGGCCGACGTCATCGAGGGGCTCAAAGGCGACACCTATGTCCTGATCCGGCGGTTTGCCGAGGATCCACCCGGGCTCTTTCGGGGATGCGTGTATGACGACACGGCGACCAGGCTTCAGTATCGGGGCGTTTTTTCCCTCGCACGTGGTGGCCCCTATATGCCCGGGCATGATCTGCTGACGGGGTGGGATGGTGCCGCGCTCTATTTCGCCCGTCCGGATCATGAAACGGGCGAGGAGGGCATTCTCGAAGCCGTGACCGCGTTCACGCCGGCGTGGGACAACTTCACGCCACGAGAGTGCGACCCCGCCACGATTCCGACCGGCCGGTAAGCGGCGTTGGCCGAGTTGTTCCGGCACCTTAAGTCCAAAACAAAAAAAGACCTCGAACACACATCTAGAAAATGAAATCTAGAAAGGACGTCCGCCAATGGCGACCAGGAGGCATCTTTCAAAAATTGCTGCGGTGAATTTCTTAATCACTTATTTTGTAACGTTTGGCTCTTTATATTTCGTGATCGTCGCCTTACCGGGCACGCAAGAAGATCGCGATCCGTGGCCACCTCATGTACCGAGAGCAGCCCAACGGGTCGAAGGACCTGACCGCAGCGTGTATGTACTGATTCGGCGCAGTCCCGCCAACCCGACCGGACCCTACAGGGCGTGCATTTTCGACGAAAACGTGCCCTGGCTGTACTATCGTGGGACCTTCACGCTTGCACGTGGCGGCCCCTACTCCCCAGACCACGATGCCCTGAAAGCCTGGTGCGACAACCGGCTGTACTTCGGCGAGACCGGTCTTCTCGAACCGACGACGGCGTTCACGCCTCGGGGATACGATCACTGGGAGACCGTGTGCGACCTGCCCGAGAGCCTCGTCGATCGCTGATCCCCCAACGACGGCCGCCCCCTTCGGCTCCCCCCAACCCCGTTTCCGGTGTCGCCCCTACCCGATCCTTGCCAACGCCTCCTTCAGCCGGTCGCGCGTGGCCTCCAGGTCGGCGAGGCGCTCGCGGTTTTCGGCCACCACCTCGGCGGGCGCCTTCTCCAAAAAGCCCTCATTTGACAGCTTCTTGGACAGCTTGTCGATGTCGCCGTCCTGTTTGGCGATGTCGCGCGACAGGCGCGCCCGTTCAGCGTCCAGATCGATGACGTCGGCCAGAGGCAGGATCAGCGTGGCCTCGTCGACGATGATCTGGGCAGAGCCCGTGCCCGGCGCCTCGGTCACGTGGTCGATGGCGTCGACGCGCGCCAGCGTGCCGACCAGCGCGTGGTGCGTCTCCAGCCGCGTCCGCGTGACCGCGCCGGCATCCTTGACCAGCAGCGCCAGACGGGCGGCCGGCGGTACGTTCATCTCGGACCGCACCGAGCGGATGGCGGTGATCAGGCGCACCAGCCAGTCCATTTCGGCCTCGGCCTCCGGCGCCGCCAGATCGCTCCGATCCGGCCAGGGCGCGACGATCAGGGCACGGTCGCGCGACTCCGCCAGCGCCCCCCACAGTTCCTCGGTCACGTAGGGCATGACCGGATGCAGCACGATCAGGATTTGGTCGAGCACCCAGGCAGCGGTGGCCCGGGTTTCGGCCTTCGCGGCCTCGTCCGTGCCGTTGAAGACCGGCTTGGCGAACTCCAGGAACCAGTCGCAGAAGGTGTTCCAGGTGAACTGATAGACGACCTGGGCGGCCTCGTTGAAGCGGTAGGCCTCGATGGCCTCGCCGACGCGGCGCGCGGTGTCCGCCATGCGGGCGACGATCCAGCGGTTCAGGGTGCTGGTGACGCCGGCCGGGTCGAACCCGTCCACCGCGACGCACTCGTTCATCTGGCAGAAGCGGGCGGCGTTCCACAGCTTGGTGGCGAAGTTGCGGTACCCCTGCACCCGGCTTTCGCTCATCTTGATGTCGCGGCCCTGGGCGGCCATGGCCGTCAGGGTGAAGCGCAGGGCATCGGTGCCGTACTGCTCGATCAGGTCCAGCGGGTCGATGACGTTGCCCTTGGACTTCGACATCTTCTGGCCCTTCTCGTCGCGGACCAGGGCGTGGATATAGACGTCGCGGAACGGCACGTCGCCCATGAAGTGGTGGCCCATCATCATCATGCGGGCGACCCAGAAGAAAATGATGTCGAAGCCGGTGACCAGGACATCGCCGGGGTAGTAGCGCGCCAGTTCCGGCGTCTCCTCCGGCCAGCCCAGCGTCGAGAACGGCCACAGCGCCGACGAGAACCACGTGTCGAGCACGTCGTTGTCGCGGGTCAGGTCAACGCGTTCCCCATAGTGCGCCTCGGCGGCGGCCCGGGCCTCGGCCTCCGTCTCCTCGACGAAGATGGCGCCGTCCGGCCCGTACCACGCCGGGATGCGGTGGCCCCACCAGATCTGGCGGCTGACGCACCACGGCTGGATGTTGCGCATCCATTCGAAGAAGGTGTTGGCCCAGTGGGCGGGCACGAAGCGGGTGCGTCCCTCCTCGACCGCCTTGATCGGCTCCTGCGCCAGTTCGGCGGCGTCGACGAACCACTGGTCGGTCAGCCACGGCTCGATCACTACGCCCGAGCGGTCGCCGTAGGGCACGGTCATCGGGTTGGGCTCGACCTTCTCCAGCAGGCCCAGGCTTTCCATGCGCTCGATGACGCGGTCGCGCGCCTCGAACCGGTCCAGGCCCTGGAACTCGGCCGGCGCGTTCTCGTTCAGGCGGGCGTCGCGGTCGAGGACGTTGATCATCTCCAGGCCACAGCGGCGGCCGACCTCGAAGTCGTTGAAGTCGTGCGCGGGCGTGATCTTGACGGCGCCCGAGCCCTTTTCCGGATCGGCGTAGTCGTCCGCCACGACGGGGATCGGGCGGTCGACGATGGGCAGGATGACGGTCTTGCCCACCAGATCGGTGTAGCGCTCGTCCTCGGGATGCACGGCCACCCCCGTATCACCCAGCATGGTCTCGGGACGGGTGGTGCCGACCACGACGAAGCGGTCCGGCTCGCCCTGCACCGGGTACTTGAAGTACCACATCTTGCCGTCGGTGGGCCGTTGCTCGACCTCCAGGTCCGAAATCGCGGTGTGCAGCTTGGGGTCCCAGTTGACCAGCCGCTTGTCGCGATACATCAGGCCCTGCTTGTGGAGCCGCACGAAGACCTTGGTGACCGCGCGCGACAGCCCGTCGTCCATGGTGAAGCGCTCACGCGGCCAGTCGGCCGAGGCACCCAGGCGGCGCAACTGGCGCTGGATGGTGCCGCCGGACTGCGCCCGCCACTCCCACACCCGGTCGACAAACGCCTCGCGGCCGAGATCGTGGCGGGTCTTGCCCTCGGCGGCCAGGTTGCGCTCGACCACCATCTGGGTGGCGATCCCGGCGTGGTCGGTGCCCGGCTGCCACAGGGCATCGCGGCCCTTCATGCGGAAATAGCGGATCAGCACGTCCTGAAGCGTGAAGGTCAGCGCGTGGCCCATGTGCAGGCTGCCGGTCACGTTGGGTGGCGGCATCATGATGGTGTAAGGGGGCGCGTTCGAGTCGGGGCGGCACCCGAACACGCCGGACTCCTCCCACCGCTGATAAAGCCGATCCTCGACGGCCTGGGCGTCGTATGTCTTGTCCAGCATGGCTGAACCGCTTCCCTCTTGCAGATCAGGACGAGAAAAAACCGGTCGGGCGCGCGCCCGACCGGCGGATGGCGGGGCACGACGGCCCGCGCTTTCTAGCGATTTCCGGCGCGCTTGGCCAGCCGTTCGATCTCGCGCTGGACCAGCCGTTCGGTCATGTCCGGCAGGTTGGCGTCCAGCCACTCCTTGACCAGTTCGCGCGTGATCTGGCGGACCAGCGCCTCCAGGGTGATCGAGCCGTCACCGATGACGACATCGCGGCTCTGCACCGTGCCCGTCAGCTCGCTGAGCATCCGGGAGGACATCTCGGCGATGTCCGGCGCGACCAGGGGCGTGTCTTCGTCGTCGGGAGCCGGCGACGGGTCGGGAGCCGGCGGAGGCGGGGGTGGTGGCGGCGGCGCCTCCTCTTCCTGATCGACCATGTCGTCCGTCAGTTCGAGGATATCCTCCAAGGGCTCCGGTTCCGGCTCGGGCGGCGGCGGCGGCGGCGGAGGAGGTGGCGGAGGTGGCGGCGGAGGTGGCGGAGGCTCGGGCTCGGGCTCGGGCTGCGGCTTGACGTCCTCTTCCTCTTCCTCGTCCTCGGACAGGATTTTCCGGATCGAGGCGAGAATGTCCTCCATCGAGGGTTCTTGCTGTTGGGCGTCCTTTTCGCTCATGGCCCGCGGTATCCCTCACGGTTGCCGTGGGCGCCTCCGAAGCCGGCGCGAAAGGCCCACGGCAGGGTGTCAGTTCGTCGGCGTGGTGGCGCCATCGAGGCCAAGGGCCGCGTCGCTATCGGCGGCGGCCGACCCGCCGAACCACTGATCGTTGACGGCCTCGTAGTTCTCGGTCGGATCATAGGGCTGCACGGGCAGTTCGAGGTCGCCGGCGGTCAGCCCACCGACGGCGGACAGCAACGTGAAGCCGGCCACCAGTTCATCGCGTTGGGCTCGCACCAGGTTGACGCGCGCGTTGAGAAGCTCCTGCTCCGCGTCCAGGACATCCAGCACCGTGCGGGAGCCCACTTGGGCCTCGCGGCGCACACCCTCAAGGGCGATCTCGGCCGCCTCGATCTGATCCTCGAGAGACTCGATCCTGGCCCGCGTGGCGACCATCTGTTCCCACGCCTGCTGGGCCTGTTCACGCACCGCCGTTTCCGCCTCGTCCAGTTCCAGACGCCGCTGACCGGCGGTGTGCTTGGCCTGGCGCAGTTCGGCATAGACGGCGCCGCCCTGGTAGATGGGCACGGTCACGCCGAGCGTGGCGGCAAGCGTTTCAACCTCGGAGTCCTCGACGTTGCTCTGCTCCCAGCCCTTGAAAAAGGACCCCGACACCGTGACCTCGGGCAGCAGGCGGCCCCGCTGGTTGCGGATTTCGTCCTGCGCGGCCCGCCACGCATACTCGGCGGCCAGGATCTGGGGGTTGCGGTCCAGCGCCAGCGCCACGGCGTCGTCCAACGATTGCGGCAGGTTCGCGACGCGCTCCGGCGCCAACAGGGCATCGGGCGTCACGCCGGTGACCCGCACGAAGTTCGCCTCGGAGCTTTCCAGCGACGCCAGCGCCTCGGCGGTATCGGCGTAAGCGCCGGACAGGCGCGCCTCGGACTGCGCGACGTCGGTGCGCGTGATCTCGCCGACGCGGAACCGGTCCTGGGTCGCCTCCAGCTGCCGCGTCAGAACGTCTTCGTTGTTGCGGTTCAGGTCGAGGACGGCGGTGTCACGAACGACGTTGAGGTAGGCTTTTGCCGCGTCGAGTAGCACCTGCTGTTCCACCGAGACCAGATTGGCCCGCTCGGCCATGACGTTGTTCTCGGCCCGGTCGACCTGCGCCCCGGTGCGGAAGCCGCGAAAGATCGGCTGCGAGATGCTCACCGTCAGGGAGCTGGGGTTGGTGTTGGTGCGGGTGGCCGATCCCATGCCGAGGTCCCGTTCCGTCGACTGCCAGCCGGTCTCGCCGTTCACCGAGACCTGCGGACGCCAGCCCGATTTGGCGAGGGGAACGCCCTGGTCGACGGCGCGCAGTTGCGCCCGCCGGGCCTGAAGCTGCGGATTGTTCGCGTAGGCGGCGGCCAGGGCATCGTCCAGCGACTGGGCGTGGGCGGGCGCCCACCCGAGGGCACACAGCATTACGCCGAGGGACACCGCACGGACCACAAGGTTCTGAACAGTCGTCATGCCACGCTCACCATTCGCCACAAAGGGACGCCGGCTCGGTCTCCGGCCCACCAACACATGCCCGCGCGACAAAACGTCTCGCGCCGTTTTCGACCTCACGCACTCCGGCGCCGCGCCGAGAGCCGCCACAGCGACCGCGCGGGCGCACCTTACCGGGCATCCACCCCGCTGACAATGCGCCGTCTCCCGCCGTCGCGGCGGTGTGGAGCCTCAGGCAAGCGGCACTTACAATTCTACTTTAACACGTCCCCGCAGGCTCTGGAACCTCTTACAAACGCGGGCATCGATCGGAACGCCAGATCGGAGCACCCGGCGCGGACCAGCGCCAGCAACCGTCTCAGAAGACGAAGGCCTCGGCCTTTTCGAAGCCCGGCAGGCGCGGCGCCGCGGCATCGAACACAATGCGGTGCCCGAAGCTGTCGCCGTGCCGTTCGACGACCGTCAGCTTGCTGTTCCAGGCGCCATCGCCGACCACGGCCAGAAGCCGGCCCCCATCGGCCAACTGCCTGCGCACGCCGTCCGGGATCTCCGGAACGGCCCCCTCGATCATGATGACGTCATAGGGCGCCTGGCGCGGATAGCCCTCGTTCAAGGGGCCGCTCACCACCACCGCGTTGTCAAGCCCGAGGTCCGTCAGCGTGCGGGTGGCCCGGGTGGCCAGGTCGGTATCCACTTCCAGGGCGACGACCGTGCTGGCCATGTGCGCGAGGATGGCGGTTGAGTATCCGGACGCGCAGCCGATATCGAGCACCACGTCGCGCGGCAGGACCATGGCCGCCTGGATCATGCGCGCCATCACCAGGGGTTCCAGCAGGTGGCGCGTGTCATCCAGCGCCAGGCTGGAATCGACATAGGCGTACCCGCGCAGCGCCTTGGGCACGAACAGCTCGCGCGGCACCGTTTCCATGGCCTCAAGCACGGCCGGGTCGGTCACCCGGTTGGCACGGACCTGGTTTTCCACCATGTTGAAGCGGGCCTTGTCGAAATCCATCGCAACCTCTCGCCAGAGTGGGGGGCCGGTCGCCGGGACCATCCGGTTCGTCTGCGACAAGCGATCCGGACTCCGAACCGCCGAGGTTATACCCACGGTTCCCGCCCGGCACAATATCCTCCTCCCGCCGATCGGGTTTTGGGAAGAGGCGGCGGACGGCGGGACCGGAAAAGCGACACCAGAAAAGCGACGCGGGGCCTCGACAGACGCTTGACCCGTTCCCGGCGTTTGACTATAAAGCCGGCCTTCCGACGACGCGGTCCCCCCTCGGGCGCCGCGAACGGACCCAAGGGGCCGGGTGGCAGAGTGGTCATGCAGGGGACTGCAAATCCCCGTACGTCGGTTCGATTCCGGCCCCGGCCTCCAGACGGCGGCAGCGCGACACCGCCGCCGCGCCATGGCTGATCCGGCGTAGCTCAACGGTAGAGCATGCGGCTGTTAACCGCAGGGTTGTAGGTTCGAATCCTACCGCCGGAGCCATCTCGGGCCGCTGGGGCAACTGCCCTTCTTCATCGACTATCTGAAGCAGGCGGGCCTGTTCGACCCTCTGGTGGCGGGCTGCTGCGTTTGCTGGACGGGATGCGCCCCGAGGAGCGTCCCGACCTGGTACGGGGGGACGCGGACTACGGCACCGATCCGGTGATGGCGGCGCTGGAGGCGCGCGGCCAGGACTATCTGTTCAAGCTGCGGGTGACGGCCAATGTGCGAAAGCTGATCGAACGGATGGCGGGACAGCTGGGCTGGCGCGACGCCGGCCACGGCTGGCAGGCGGCCGGGGCCGCCTTTCTCTCGCGGCTGCGAACAACCGCGCCGCAGTTGACCCCGGTCGAGCGCTGGTGCGCCATCCTGGGCCGCGCCCTGGCCCCGTACCTGCACGGACGCACCCCAAGACCCCGCCGGGTCTGCTCCCGGCCTGAGCCGAACCCGAGACTCCAGGTCGAAAATCTTACCGCCCGGCGGCACAGCTGCACCGGCAGATGCGGAATTTAGGATAAATTGTCATCCCGACCGCCCCGGAAGGGGCGGAGGGATCTTCCGCCTCGGTGTTCCGCCGTCCCGGCTGGACGGGTCATTGCGGGTGTCGGCCGGTATTATCCCCACGGGCCGGTTTGGCGGCGCGCGCCGGCGCCGCTGGCCGCAAGCTCTCGCAACGCCCGCACCCGGTTGGCGGTGGCGGGGTGGGTGCTGAACAGGCTGTCGTGCCGGTGGGCGTGAAGCGGGTTGACGATGAACAGGTGCGCGGTGGCCGGATTACGTTCGGCGGCGTGATTGTCGATGCTCCGGCTGCCCTGCTCCAGCTTTAGCAGGGCGCTGGCCAGCCATTCCGGATTGCCGGCGATGCGCGCGCCCTCGGCGTCGGCGCCGTATTCATTGTGGCGCGAGATCGCCATTTGTACGATCATGGCGGCGAACGGCGCCAGAATGGCGACCAGGATGGCGCCGATCATGCCCAACGGGCTCTCGCGGTTGCCGCCGAAGAAGAAGGCGAAGTTGGCCAACATGCCGATGGCGCCGGCGATGGTGGCCGTGATCGTCATCGTCAGCGTATCGCGGTTCTTGATGTGCGCCAGTTCGTGCGCCATGACGCCGGCGACCTCGTCCCGGTTCATCATGTTGAGAAGGCCGGTGGTGGCCGCCACGGCGGCGTTTTGTGGATCGCGTCCGGTCGCGAAGGCATTGGGCTGGGCCGTGTTGATGATGTATACCTTGGGCATGGGCAGGTCGGCGCGGCGCGCCAGGTCCCGCACGAGGCCGACGAACTCGGGCGCCTCGCGTTCCGTCACCTGCCGGGCGCCGTGCATGGACAGCACCACCTTGTCGGAGTTCCAGTAGGCGAAGCCGTTCATGCCGAGCGCGATCAACAGCGCGATGGTCATGCCGCCGGCACCGCCGATCAGGTAACCGACGGCCAGGAACAGGCCGGTCATCGCGGCCAGAAGGAGGGCGACACGGGCAAAGGACATGGGGCGACTCTCCATGGTGCGGACAAGCGCCATCGAGATAGGTCCGGGTCCGCGCCATTCAAGTGAAATCGCGGTCACCCCACATGACCAGAAGCCGGGCCAAAACCGGCATTCGACCGCACAGGACCAGGGAGAAAACGACCATGACAGACACCACCAGACCCGATCACGCGAACGGATGGGGCGAGAGCCTGCCCCTGCCGCTGACCCCCGAATCCGGAGCCGGTCCGGGCGATGTCGCGCAGGCGCGCAAGGCGGTCCGCCGCGCCGCCGGGGACCACGCCCCGGCCGACGCTGCCTCGCCAGAGGTGGGCGGTCCGGGTGGCCCGGAGCCGACGCGCTACAACGACTGGGAACGCAAGGGCCGCTGCTCGGATTTCTGAGCGGGGCGCCCCGCCACTCATCCTGACGACACGCCCGACGGGGGCACGCCGAGGACGGTCGCGGCCATCCGCACCACCTCGGTGAAGGCGGTGAGGTCTGTCCACCGCGAGACGAATCGTGTGTCGCGCGTGACGACCCGCCGTCCCCCCCGCCCTCCCCCGGGGCAGGGGGTGACGCTGCCGTCGATCATCAGCGTGTCGGCCAGGCCGAACGGCTCCACCGCCATGTCTTCCAGGTCGACCGGGGTGCCGTCCTCGCGCCGCGGCAGCTCGCCGCCCAGGGCGCCGGCGACGCGCTGGATGTAGGGCAGGGCGGTGTTGCTGTAGGCGAACACCGGGCGGTCCAGGCCGCGCATGAAGCCGATCTCGACCGCCGTGCCGACGTCGGCGGCGGGGCTGCGGAACGGCGTGATGTTGGCGATCAGCGCGTCGCAGGCGGTCATCAGACCCACGCAATGGCGCTGCAGGGCGAACCCGGCCTCCGGCGTCGGCTCTGGTTCCTCCTCGGGCAGGCCGTCCAGCGGGAACACGCCCTCCAGGCCGGCCTGGTCGCACACCGCCTTCTTGCGCGCGCCAAGGGCGCGGGCCTGGGGGTGGAACACCTCCGGGCCGGCCAGATAGACGCGCGGGCGCGCTGGATCGGACATGGGGCGGCGCGGCTCCGTGTGGCGATGGGGCGAAAAAGGGCTGCCAGAGATGCTGCGGCACAGCATAGTCATTGTTGCGTCGCATCACAATGGGCGCGCGGTCGCGGACGCGCGAAGCCCCCGCTGGCGCGGCGGCGGCCATGCTCGGCCACGCGCCCGAAAAGGGGTTGCAAACCCCCGGCCCAGCGGCTAGAAAACCCGCCTCACGGTCGCCCGGGATCGAGGATCCCGAGGGACCGGTTTTTTGTCACCGGCCAGCGCGCCGTGACGATGTTCGGGGCCGCCGTAGCTCAGGGGTAGAGCACACCCTTGGTAAGGGTGGGGTCGGGTGTTCAATTCACCCCGGCGGCACCATTTTTCCAAATATAAATCAAATTGTTAAAGGGCGCCTCCGAGGCGCCTTTCCGCGTTGCGCGGGACCGGGGAAGCGCGGGGAAAGCAGGCGAAGGGGCGCCGCGTGGGACCTTCGACGCCGGACAGCAGCGGACCTACAGCCAGTTCTCCACCCTCACGCCCGGCATACGCACAAACTCCCGCATGTTGTTGGTGACGACGATGAGCCCCTCGCTGCCGGCATGGGCGCCGATCTGCATGTCGTGTGGACCGCACGCCGTTCCGGCCCGTTCCAGTTCGGCGCGCACCTGTCCATAATGGGCGGCGGCCTTGCTCCCGACCGGCAGCACCTCCGCATCCAGGGGTCAATGAGGCCGGGGCATGACTGCCCCGCGCGCTCGACCCGAGGGCGAAGCCCGAAGGTTGTCGAGCGCACGAGAAAACCGGCAGAATAGGCGATCTGTTTTGTTTTGCGCGCAACCACCGTCGGCGGGCTGGCGCCCGCCTTGGGTTGCGCGCGGGAGGCCGGGGCATGAC